>CAYQQR010000021.1:0-65593 GCA_964420035.1 uncultured Bacteroidaceae bacterium
GGTTTGTAATTTAATATATGGCGATATAAATATAGAAAAAATCTTGGAGAACAAATAAAATGCCATATAATAAGTGCTTATTAGAAACAATAAGAATATGGCTTTATGCTACATGTCGCCATATATTAAATTACCTTTAGGGTTCTATTTTCTTACAGAATAGGGACTTTGAAGTAATTTTATGTAATTTGGAAAGACTAAATAAAATCTTTGAATTCTCGGGACTCGTGATCCTTCTTCGGGGGCCCTGACAGGAACCATAAGGCCGGCATGCGCCGGCTTTTCTATGCACATGATCGCTTATGAAAGCAAGCTTTCAACGCTCCATGTGCATAAAAAAACCAGCTGCTCGCGCAGCTGGCCTTATGGTTCCTGTGGGCAATACTGGATTCGAACCAGTGACTTCTACCCTGTCAAGGTAGCACTCTAAACCGCTGAGTTAATTGCCCGGCTGGGTGCAAATTTAATAAATGATTCTGAATGAAGCTCCTATACCGAAAAATAGCAAAGCAAACTATTTCCTTCTTAACACACGGATAAGTTCTTCATCCTTATCCTGAACCGCAATATAGTTAGGACCCAGGAAATCTTCATATTTCACTTTATATTCCCTGAACTCTACAGTCTTGGGAAACACTTTTCCTATAATGTAACCAAGGGGTTCGAAGAAATTGTAAAAATCATATAATAATCTATGGGATGATATATTCAAATAACCGTACTCAAATTGCACAGCTCTTATATTTCCTGATTTCAGGCTATTTTCGAATCCTAAAAGTGCATCATATTCTGCTCCCTCTATATCCAATTTTAAAAAATCGACATGATCAATTCCTTGTTCTCTCAGGAAATCATCACCTCGTATCAACTCAACCTTTTCTTTAGCATATCCCCCATGAGATAATCTCCTGGTTTCATAAAGACTTGAAAGGGAAGTATGCTGTAGTGAGCCTGAACCAAGGATATTGATCGATTTAACTGTATTTTCCCTAAACAAGCCTTTATTAAACACCTTTATATCATCTCCCCCTGTATTTTGTGTTAAGGCTTCGAAAGCCTTTTTCACCGGTTCTAAGCTATAAATAGTGCAATTACTGACTAATTCTTTACAAAGGAGCGTGTACCTGCCAACATTAGCACCACCATCAATGATTACCGATGGATTGAGAATTGCAAGTTTCCGGAGAATAGTTCTTTCCCCGTTACTGTAAATGTCATGGTTCCGGTTTTCATATAGGCGATTTATGCTTCTTCCTAATCCTGCTATATGCTTGAAAAACAAATTATGAGTATTTCTTTTAAAAACTCTTTTTAAAGTCATAAGGGATAGTATTTACACACAAAGATGCACAAAGAAGAATAAAGAAACACGCTTAAGCTTATGGATATTATTTAAGCGCGAAGCTGCTAAAATTATCGGGACCACCAGCCACCAGCCTAATACCACTTATAAACCCTTAGCCCTATAAGAAAACACACCAACCCCATTCCCGACAAGATCCCTGCTTCGGGGAGGACCCCGAAGAGACCGGTGCCTTCGATGAAGATGCCCCGGATGCTGTCGGCCAGCATGGTCAGGGGCAGGACCTTGATGATGGGGATCACCGCCTCGGGGAAGTTGCTGTAGGAGAAAAAGATCCCCGACAGCACGGTCATGGGCAGGATGAACAGGTTGATCAGCCCGGTGCCCACCCGGGAATTGGCCGTCCTCGAGGAGATCAGTATGGCAAAACCCGCGAAGGCGATGTTTCCCGCCAGAAACATCAGGCCCAGGGCCGGCAGGCTTCCCTGCATTTCAATATCGAACAGGGACCTGGCAAAATAGAACAGTATCAGGGCCTCCAGGATGGTCAGGGTGAGTCTGCCGAAGAAATGGGAGATCAAAAAGTGGGATTTTCGCATGGGGGTGGCGACCATCCTTCTCAGCAGTTTCCTGGAACGCATGTCGATCAGGGCATAGCTGATCCCCCAGAGGATGGAATTCATGATCCCCAGGGCAATCAGTCCGGGGATCAGAAAATCGATATACCGGGTGCCGGTTTGCCTCAAGACCTGTATACCCTCGGTCTGGTATACCAGCTCCTCGTTTTCAATTGCCGAGACCAGCAGGATGTAGCTCAGCTTGGATTCCGGGTTCTGGGGATCGAAATGATAGGCCATGCTGTCGGGATACTCTTCCAGGATCATGTAGGCCTGCCCGCGTTTGAGTTTCAAAATACCTTCCTCCCAGCCGGAAAGGAGGAAACGAAAACTCGTCCGGCCCAGCTTCTCGTTGACAATGCTTTTGTTCCAGCCCACCACATCGGTTTGGTCTTCATTGAGGATGGGCCGGGCATCGGCCATGAAATCCCGGAACTCCGGGTTGGGCTCTTCGAGATTTTGCACCAGGGCGATGTTCTGGACCAGCTCCTGCTGCCTGCCGAAAGCCACCCCCAGCACCCAGGCCATCAGTATGGGGAAGATGATGGCCCAGAAAACGATACCGGGTTCCCGGAAAAATTCCTTGTAACGGATCAGGACCAGCTGTATGAGGGGATGCCGCAACATCAGTCGCTCAACCTCCTTCCCGTCAGTTTGATGAAGAGGTCGTCGAGGGTCATGCGCCGGCATTCAAGCGATTCCAGGCGGATATTTTCCTGTTCGGCCTTTTTGATCAAGAGGGGTAAACTTTCAGCGATCTGCTCGACCACCAGATGGGTCCTGCCCCGGTCGTCGGTGCGGGGTTTTTCCTTCAGACCGGGCAGCAGATCTATTTTCAGAACGGGTAGTTTTTCCCCGGCATAGAATTCAATGATCTCACCGCTGTTTTGTTCTTTCAACAGCTCTTCCAGGGTCCCACGGGCCAGCACCTTGCCCCGGTCCAGGATGACGATCCTGTCGCACAGGTAGGATGCTTCCTCCATATAATGGGTGGTCAGGATCATGGTGGTCCCCTTCTTTTTCTTCAGATCCATCAAAATATCCCAAATCTCCCGCCGGGAATTGGGATCCAGGCCCGTTGTGGGCTCATCCAGCAGCAGCACACGGGGGTGGTTCAGCAGACTGATCCCCAGGGCCAGTCTCTGGCGCTGGCCGCCCGAGAGGTTCACCACGAAGGACCTTCTTTTTTCTTCCAGGCGGATCACGGAAAGCACATAATCGATCCGCTCCTGCTGCTGCCCGTAAAAGGAAGCAAACAGGCGCATGGTCTCGTTTACGGTAAGCTTATCGATAAAACGGGTTTCCTGAAGCGAGATGCCTATAGACGCGTGCAGCTCGTCGCGGTTGTGGGACCAGGTTTTTTTCAGCAAGCGGATCTCCCCGCTATCGGGCTGCTGCAAGCCCTCGATCATCTCCACCAGGGTGGTCTTGCCTGCTCCGTTCGGGCCGAGCAGGGCAACGAATTCCCCCCGGTGAATGGACAGGCTGATGCCATCCACCGCCTTGACGTCCTTGAAGTATTTCTTTACTTCCCTGACTTCAATTACCTCTTCGGGTATTCCGGTCATAGATCAGGTGATCGGTACAGGCATGTAAACACGGCCGGGATATTTTGGTTCAACCGGGGATCAATCCAGGCTGGCCTGTACCCCGTTGGTCTTTACCACATCCTTGAGCTTGGATGCTTTGATGTTAAAGGACAGCGAGATATAGAAGACCTGGGTTTGTTCGTAATCGGCATAATCGACCGGGTTACCGAAATCTTCACCCGAAAAATCCTTGTTCAGAAAATCATCCAGGTAATACTTGAACCGCAGGTCGATCCCTCCAGGGAACTGGATGCCGGCAAAGACCGAGGGGACGAACAGGTTGGTCCGGTCGCTGAACCACTCGGTATACTTGGTTTTGTCGTTACCCACAAACAATTTCTGCTTGTAATGGAACAGGAGTTCGTATTCCCCGCCGGCATAGAACCAGTAATGCTTGTCGAAATTACCCACTTTTACGGCCAGGGGTACCCCCAGGGTGTAAGCACGGCGCTTGATCTTTTCGTTCGATGCAACGGTCAGGTGCCCCTCGTCCTCGGTGATGAATCCAACATTCCGGATGGCCCCGCCGCTGTACAGACCGATATAGTTGTTGAAATCGTAGTTTACATAGTTCCCGTAATGGAAGAACATGGTGAAACGCAGATTGGTACTGATGTTCCTGTTGTTATAAGTCACATCCGAGAACTGGAACAGGAGTTCCCCGCTGTTCCGGGTATACCGTTTGTCTCTTTCTTCTTTTTGTCCGGACACCTGGATGCCCAGCAATAAAAGCAACAGCAATGCAATATTTTTCTGCATGATCATAATCCTGATTACGGTGTCCAAAACTAATCAATATTTTCTACAGCATCCAGACATGCAGGAAAATAAGGTTTATTTCAATTGACCCAGGATGCGCCGGCTCAGGGTTTCACCGATCGACAGGGCCGAGGTTGCAGCAGGGGACGGGGCATTCAACACATGAACGGCTCCTTTATCTTCCAGGATCAAAAAATCATCGATCTGTCTGCCGAAGCGGTCACAAGCCTGCGCCCGCACACCGGCCCCGCCTTTTTCGAGCTGATCCTTTTTGATGGCAGGTACCAGTCGTTGCAGGGCCCTTGTAAATGCAGTCTTATTATAAGATCGCCGGTATTCTCCCAAACCGGTTTTCCAGTATTGTTTCATGATCTTGCGAAACCCGGGCCAGGCAAGGGAACGGCTGATATCCCTGAAAGAAAAGTCTGACTTTCGGTAACCTTCCTTTTTGAATGCAAAGACCGCGTTGGGACCGGCTTCGATCCCCCCGTTGATCATGCGGGTAAGGTGTACTCCCAAAAAGGGGAAATCCGGGTCGGGCACCGGGTAGATCAGGTTCCGGACCAGACCCCGGTATTTTGCTTTCAACCCGTAATATTCACCCCGGAAGGGAATGATGCGCACATCCAGCCGGCCCCGGTCCAGCAGGGCCACTTCATCCGACAGCAGGCCGGCGGTGTTCACCACCATCCGGGTGTTCAACTCCCTGTTTGTACTTATAACCACCCGGCCACCCGGGATTTCCTTGATCTGCCGCACCCTTTCTCCCGGGAAGATATGTCCCCCGTATTTTTTTTGGGCTATGGATGCGATCGCACCGGAAACTTTCTCGAAGTCGATGATCCCGGTATACGGCACGTGTATGGCTTCCAGCCCGGCGGCATGCGGTTCGATCTCCCGGAAGGCCTCCGGTTTTAAAAGCCGGATCCGGTCCAGTCCGTTTTCCTTTCCTCTCTCATAAAGCCTGTGCAGCTCCGGGATCTCTTCCGGGCGGGTGGCCAGGATCAGTTTGCCGCAAATGTCATGGGGGATGTTCTCCTGCCGGGCAAATTCTATAAGCATCCGGTAACCTCGCAGGCAGTTTTGGGCCTTCAGGCTCCCGGGTGAATAATAGATCCCCGAGTGGATCACACCGCTGTTGTTACCGGACTGGTGCGCTGCCAGCCGGTTCTCTTTTTCAAGCAGGCCCACCTTCAGATCCGGCCTGTCCTCCAGCAGCTTCAGCTGGGTGGAAAGTCCGACGATGCCGCCTCCGATGATGAGTACATCAAAGTGTTCCATGCTTCGTTCATCTCAGGTTTTTCATCATGATTTCCCGGTAGCTTCCACCGATCTCGCGGATCACCGGCTGACCGGGGTCAAAACTTTGCTTTACCAGCTGCCTTACCGGAAGGATGGCCGGGGAGGTTCCGGAAATAAAACAGCCTTCGAAACCGTCAATTTCCTGAAGGCAGATGTGTTCTTCCTTACAGCCAATTTGCCGTTCCCTGCAGATCTGCTGCACGTGTTTCCGGGTGATCCCCTCGAGGATCCGGTCCGGGGGAGGGGTGTAAACGGTCCTGCCCCTGGTGAAATAAACGTTGGACCGGGAACCTTCCAGGATGATATCCTGATCATCTGCCAAAATGGCTTCGTAGATGCCTTTTTGTTTAATGAATTCTTGTACCGACCTGCGGAATTCCCCCGACCATTGCTTGATGTTCGGGTGGATCCTTTCCCAGTGAAAAATATCCGTCCGGACCCCCTCCCGGTATTCTTCCTTTGTGGGATAGCGATGCGGGATAAAATAGGCCCAGAAGGTCATGCCGCCGGCACCCTGATGGACCAGGTATTTGATGTTGCCCGTTTTTTCCCTGTTCGAAAGGATCAGGTCGTGCAGGCAGATCAGGATCTCCTGGTCCTTCCAGGGGATGTTCCAGTCTTTAGCCCGGAGGGCATGATGGAGACGGTCCATGTGATCCCCGAAGAAGAGCAGCTTGCCTTCCATGACCCGTATGACCTCATAGATGATCGCTCCTTCCAGTTCCTCCGGGGGAACAAAATCCCGGTTCGGTCTCAGGCGGCAATCCCGGATATGATATTTATGCAAGGCATGCATAAGAATTTGACAAAGATAATGGCTGTAATTGATTAACTTAGCTGTTTGAAAACACCGGCAGGATGAAACGCCTATTACTTCCAGGCCTCTTTTTCCTCTATATAGCAGGGACCGGGGCCCAGGTTGCCGAGCTAAAGCTCACCGAATTCAAAGAACTCAGCGGTTATGAAGAATACGTCATGGACGCCGGGTTTTCCCCCTTCGGCAAGTATTTCGCCCTGACCGTGGGCAACAACCGCGTTGAGGTCTATAACGATTTATGGGAAAAGATATGGGAACACCAGGGCAACCCGAAGTCCGTGGGCGGAAAACTGGTCTTTTCACCCGACGAACGATTTCTTTTCTTTTCCAAATACCGAACCAACAATGATGTGGCCGTTCTCGACCTGGCCCGGCTGGAAGTGATCCAGGTACTCACGGGCCACAGCGATCATATCCAGGCCCTGGCGCTTTCGAAGGATGGTAGATATCTGGCAACGGCCTGCCAGGACCGCCTGGTGAGGGTCTGGGAATGGGACGGGGAGCAGTTCCGCTTCCTCCAGGAGATCGGCGACCACGGGCAGCCGGTCAGGGACGTGGTCTTCAGCAATGATCATGTCTTCCTGATATCCGTTGGCGATTCCAGGAAGGTGGTGATCAAACAACTTAAGGGTGGAATCTACAAAGATTTCCAGGTGATCATTCCGGGCCGGACCTACATCGATGAAATTGCCTACCACCCGCTCAGGGATGAATTCGTGGTCACCTCGGACGATAAATTCAAGATCTTCAGCTTTCAAAAGGGTGAATTCTCGGTAACCGACAGCATCGAGGACCGCGAAGCCGCTTACCGCGGGTATTTCCTGTCCTTCAGTCCCATGGGGGAATACCTGGCTGCCGGCTATTCGTCAGAGATCCATTTCTGGAAATACGACGGGAAGGATTATCCCCTGGAAACATCCCTTTACAGGCATTTTGCCGTGGTCTTCGATGTAACTTTCAGCCAGGACGGGCAATATGTGGTCTCTTCCAGCAAGGACCAGTCGGCGGTGATTTGGAAGGCGGAAGGATTGACACCGACTCCTTCTTCTTTAATAGCCAGATACCTGGGCAGGCCCCTGAACAGCGTTCAGAAAAACATACTCAAGCCTGAATTGCAGCAGAAATTATTGAAGTCCATCGATGCTTCCCTCACCGCACCCAGGGATGAATTTGAGACCGCGGAAGACCACGGGAAAAGGAAACAGCGGCTGTCCGCCGAGACCTTGAAGCAGTTGCAGCTCCTCACCGAAGAAGCCCTGGATATCGGGTATTCCCCCAGGACCGGGATGATCTCTGCAGGGGTGGATGAACCTGTAACCTATAACGCGGACCGAGAGGTCTATACCATCCGGGCCATGATGGCCGGGGCCCGGGTGAAGATCCCCCTGGCGGAAGCCAGGGAATTCAGGGACAACTACCATAAATACAATATTGTTGCCAAAAGAAAGATCAGTGATGACGGGGTCAGCTTTGATTACAGGGATTTCACCCTGGTATCCCCGGACGGCAAGCTGAAATATGAAGTTGAATTTGAGGAAAATCCCCTCCGGCCCGAAGTAGAAAAGTCCCCTCCCGGATTGCTGGTCAAGGGCAGTCAGGGCGACAGCGAGGTGATCGAGTTCCGTGGCGAAGCCGGGGCTGGTATGGAGGAAGGACGAACCATCGCTTTGCTTTTTGCAACGAACCTCTATGACGGGGGATTCAACCGGCTGGTCAATCCCATACAGGATGCACAGACTTTGGCTGCAGAACTGTCGGAGCATTACGGGGCAAGAACCGAGGTGGTCAAGAATGCCACCTTGGAAGAAAGCATCGCGAAGATCCGGGAATACGCGGCCAGGGAATATCAGCCCAACGACAGGCTGCTGATCTTTTTTGCCGGTCATGGCATGTTCGACGATATTTTCAAGGAAGGCTATGTCATCCTTCGCGACTCCAAGGTCTTTGATGAGACCAAGACCACCTACCTTTCCCATTCCAACCTGCGCACCATGGTCAATAACATTCCCTGCGAACACATCATGCTGATCATGGACGTGTGCTTCGGGGGCACCTTTGATCCCCTGATCGCTTCCACCGACCGGGGCAGTAATATTTACGGAGACATTACCCAATCGGAGTTCATTGCCCGGAAGATGAAATTCAAAACCCGGCTGTATTTGACCTCCGGCGGGAAGGAATATGTACCCGACGGCCGGCCGGGCATGCATTCCCCCTTTACGCGGAAGATCCTGGAGGCCCTTCGGGGCTACGGGGGAAAGGACGGGATCCTCACCGTCAACGAGATCATCACTGCAGTCGAAAAGGTCGAGCCCCAGCCGCGTTTCGGAGAGTTCGGGGATAATGAGCCGGGGTCGGATTTTATTCTTATCGCTAAATAGTTCCTGAGTTCCTGTGTTCCTGAATTTCTAAGTTCGGATATGAGTTGAAGTGAACCCAGGAACCAAGAAGATTCAGAGAATCTTCTTAATATTTTCCGTGACGATATGCCCGTCGAAGAGTTGAATGATACGGTGGGCTTTTTCGGCGTCGGTAGGAGAGTGGGTCACCATCACGATGGTGGTGCCGTCCTTGTTCAGCTCGGTGAGCAGGTTCATCACTTCTTCCCCGTTGGCAGAGTCGAGGTTACCCGTGGGCTCGTCTGCCAGGATCAGACTGGGCTTGATGACCACGGCCCGGGCGATGGCCACCCTTTGTTGCTGACCGCCCGATAGCTGCTGGGGAAAATGTTTCCTGCGGTGGGCGATCTTCATTCTTCCCAGTACCTCGTTGACCTTTCGCTTTCTATCGGAACCTGACATGTTGAGATAAAGAAGAGGCAGTTCCACATTCTCAAATACGGTGAGTTCATCGATGAGGTTGAAACTTTGGAAAACGAAGCCGATGTTCCCTTTTCTCATGTTGGTCCGCTGCCTTTCTTTCAGGTGCCCGACTTCCTGGTCGTCGAAATACAACTCCCCTGAGGTGGGATTATCCAACAAACCCAGTATGTTCAGCAAGGTTGATTTACCGCAACCCGAAGGTCCCATGACGGTGACGAATTCTCCTTCCCGGACCTTCATGTTCACCTTGTTCAGGGCCGTGGTTTCGACCTCATCGGTACGGAATATCTTAACAAGCTCTTTGGTTTCAATCATGGTCAAAGGCATTAAGTGTGACTTAAACAGCAAAGGTAAAGGATAATTTCATACCTTGAAGCAACAAAGGCACCCGGGGATTGGTCTGTATACCTAATTTGATTGCGTAAATCCGTGATTTTATTTATATTGGTGTCATCAATGGGTCATGAACCATGGGTTTAACATGACCCTGAAAAAGCTTCCGCCATGGGTAAAATGGTTTTTTTTGTCGATGACGACCCGATGATCCTGAACTTACTGGAATATACCTTTAAAAGCAGATCCGGTATTGATGTACGAACCTTTTTAAGTGGAGAAGAGTGCCTGAAGAGTTTGCACGAGAAGCCCGATGTGATCGTTCTGGATCATATGTTTCCACAAAAAGGCGCTGAGGACGGACTGAACCTGTTGGAAAAGATCCGTAAGCACAATAACAACATTTCTGTCATCGTCCTTTCCAGTCAGCAGGACCAGTCGCTGATCCCCAAATTCATAGAAAAAGGTGCCAGTAGATATATTGCCAAAGACGATTATTTCATTGATTCCCTGATCGAAGCCATTGAGAAAGAAGTACACCCCTGAACGGACAGGTACAGGTTTTTGCTTTCAATGTTTCTTCCAGGCGGGGGTTCCCGGTTGTTTTCTTTTTGATATTTAATTTTATTTATACTTTTGCACCACTAAATTTGTGTGTGGTGAAGTATTTGAGAGCGTATTCCATTCCCTTCAGGGGATTGAAAGACGATTGGCACGAGTTTGATTTTGAGGTCACCAACAAGTTCTTTGAGTCTTTTGAAGGGTCTGAAGTGAAGAAAGGTCAGTTGGATTGCCTGGTCCGGATGAATAAGACCCCCCGTTTCCTGGAATTGTTCTTTAGCATCCGGGGACAGGTCGAGTTGGTATGCGACCGATGTCTCGAACTTTACCGGCAGGAGGTCTCCCTGGATGAAGATATCCTGATGAAGTTCGGTGAAGGGGAGGATGAAGATGAGCATATCATGTATATCCCGGATCATCAGGCTGAGGTGCAGCTTGCGCAACTGATCTATGAATTCATCGTCACCCATTTACCGCTGAAAAGGGTTCATACCCACGGAGAAGATTGCAATCAGGATATGCTGGAACGGATTGATCATCTCCGGGAAGAACATGCCAGCATTGAGAAACGTGGAAATCCATTTGACCAGTTGAAAGAACTCAGGAAAAAACTTTAGGTTCAGGAATTAGGAAAACAGCAATAAAATCATGGCACATCCGAAGAGAAAAACATCAAAACAAAGAAGAGATAAACGGCGTACCCATTACAAAGCAAAAAAACCCACCCTGGCTACCTGCCAGACTACCGGTACCGTACATGAGTATCACAGGGCCTATTACGTGGACGGGAATCTCTACTACAAGGGCAAAATGATTATGGAAAGTGAATCATCTCTCTGATGCGTATTGGGGTTGACAGTATGGGGGGCGACTTTGCACCTGCGGCCAATATTCGCGGAGCCATTTTGGCCCGGGAAATGTTGCCTGACGATGTCGAACTGGTACTTGTTGGTGACGAAGATCGCATAAAACCTCTTTTAACCCTTGACCAGGGTAAAGGTCGCGGGTTTACTGTTGTACATACCCCGGAAGTGATCGGGATGGGAGAACATCCCGGTAAGGCCTTCGCCCAAAAGAAAAATTCCAGTATTGCCGCAGGACTGAAATTGCTCAAAAGCGGTGAACTCGATTCCTTTTCATCTGCCGGAAACACCGGGGCGATGCTGGTTGGTGCATTACAGATCATTAACTTCATTCCCGGCGTAATCCGGCCCGGCATTGCCGCACCTATTCCCACATTAAACAATTCCATGGCCATCATCATGGATGTCGGCATCAATCCCGACTGCAAACCCGATGTATTGTATCAGTACGGTATTTTGGCCAGCCTGTATTCCCATTATGTTTACGCGATCAAGGAACCCAGGGTCGGACTTGTAAATGTCGGGAAGGAGGAAGAAAAGGGAAATTTACTGACCCGTGCCACCTATCAATTTATGAAAGACAGCCGGGATTTCAATTTCGTGGGCAATGTCGAGGGCAATGATTTCTTCAGTGGGGATGTTGCAGATGTGTTGATATGTGACGGTTTCACAGGAAACGTGGTACTGAAGCTGATGGAGTCCATCTACCAGGTTTCCCGGAATAGAAATATTGCAGATCCGTTTTTTGATCAATTCAATTACGAACACTACGGGGGTATGCCGGTTTTGGGCATACAAAAGCCCGTGCTCATCGGTCATGGTATATCCAATGAATCGGCCATACGTCAGATGGTCCTTCATGCAAAGGAAGTAGTAGAATCTGGATTGTATGATAAAATTAAATTTGCATTCAATTAATGGAAAAAATCAGAGCAGCAATTACCGGTGTCAGTGCTTTTCTTCCTGATTACAGGCTGACCAATGAAAAGCTGAGTACCATGGTGGATACCTCAGATGAGTGGATCATGCAGCGAATCGGTATCAAGGAAAGAAGGATTCTGAAGGATCCCGAACAAGCCACCTCAGATATGGGCACCAAGGCGATTAAAAGCCTCTTGAAAAAGACAGGTACGGATGCCAAAGACATCCAGCTTTTAATTGTGGCAACCGTTACACCGGACATGATGTTTCCCAACACATCCAATCTTATATGCGAAAAAGCGGGTCTGGTTAATGCCTGGGGCTATGATATACTGTCTGCCTGTTCAGGGTTTTTATTCACTCTCCAAACCGCTTCACAGTTTATTGAATCGGGTCAATACCGGAAGGTCATCGTGGTGGGTGCGGACACCATGTCCAGGATTACAGATTACAGTGACAGAACGACCTGTCCGCTTTTCGGAGATGCAGCCACAGCCATTCTTCTTGAGCCCACAAACGAAGAGCTTGGGGTCATGGATCATATCCTGAGGGTGGATGGAAAAGGAAGCAAGCATCTTTACCAGAAAGCAGGCGGTTCTCTTAATCCCACGACCCATGAAACGGTTGACAGACGGGAGCACTTTGTCTTCCAGGAGGGACAAACGGTATTTAAATTTGCAGTCTCCAATATGGCCGATGTAGCTGTTGAGATGATGAGACGTCATGATCTGACCCCCGAAACCCTTCACTGGCTTGTGCCCCATCAGGCCAACATGCGGATCATTGAAGCCACTGCCAGGCGTATGGGATTGGCGAAGGAAAAGGTTATGATCAATATCCAGAACTATGGCAATACCACTGCAGCGACCATTCCGCTGTGTCTATGGGAATGGGAAACCAAATTGAACAAGGGCGACCATCTTATTTTGGCTGCTTTCGGGGGCGGATTTACCTGGGGCTCGATATACCTGAAATGGAGCTATGATCCTCAATAAGCTGCTTGCTTATTAAGCTGAAAATCAATTTATTTTTTAAAATTTTAATTTATATTTGTGCCTGTAGAAACGGATGCAGGTGATTCATCAAACAATGAAAAAGTAATTCATAATGGCGAAGCTAAATAATGAAAACGAAACCAATGGTCACAACATGATTGGTGCGGGAACAATGATCAACGGGGATATCAATTCCAATGGAGATATACGAATCGATGGCAGTCTGACCGGTAAATTATCCACCAAGGGTAAGGTTATCATTGGACAAACCGGAAGGATCAACGGGGAGATCAAATGTAAAAATTCGGTCATTGAAGGCTATATAGAAGGAAAGATACAGGTCTCCAGCCTGTTGGAACTGAAATCCACTTCACAGGTTCACGGGGACATCAGTGCGGCTCGTCTGGCCATCGAACCCGGTTCAAGATTTACAGGCAAATGTGAAATGAATGGAACATCCTTCGAATATGGAGAAAAAACAAAATCAGACAAACCAGAAGAAAAAGAAGAATCAGTCAAAGTCAAATAGTCCGGGTGCCTATATCACCATAGCCGCCCAGATGTTCATCATTATCTTCATTGGGGTCTTTGGAGGAACCCAGCTGGATAGCCTCATCAAAATGGAGTTTCCCGTTTTCACTGTTTTGTTATCCATCGTTTCGGTTGCCCTGGCCATTTATATCGCTATTAAAAACCTTTTGAAAATACATTGACCCTGACATGAATTATTCACTGGCAGGCTTTGCCCTCCGCCTACTGATATATACACTGATCATCAGTCTTCTGGGCGCCATAGTTTTTTATTTTTTCCTTCCCGGGTATTATCAACCGGTCTTTCCTTTCCTTGTCATTTTCTATTATGCCCTGACCCTGCTCTTTCACTATTTTATTTTCAGGGGTCATCCCCGGAAGTCCCACGGGTTCTTTAAAAGGTTCATGCTGGCCACCGTTCTCAAACTGTTTATTTTACTGGTTTTCCTGATAACCTACCTGTTGCTTGCCAGGATACAAATACTCAGCTTTGCCGTCGTCTTTTTCATTTTATATGTTTTTTATTCTGCCTGGGAAGTGAGCAGCGTACTCGGGATTGTTAAAAACAAAAGTTGAAGACATTAAAGGCTGGGTATAAATTGTTATTTTTACGAGGCTTAAATGCAGTGGTTCATGAACAAGAAGACAAAATCGATCATCGCGTTATCCGGTGTGACCATTGCTTTGTGCATACTTTTTTTCTATCCCGTATTTGCCGCACATCCAAGCCATCAGGATGAGACGGTTACAACTGAAGAAGCACATTCACAGGTCTACGATACAGAGCATTCTGCAGAGCAGCGGGAGGAAGCAATGCATGATGGGGAACATCATGATGAGGGATTTGATCCCGGGCATTTCATCATTCACCATATCATGGATGCCTACGAATGGCATATCTTCACCTACAAAGACCTGCACGTTGCCATTCCCCTGCCGGTGATCGTGTATTCCATAGAGAAAGGCTGGCATATATTCCTGTCCAGTAAGTTTCATAAAGCAGATAACATCTATAAGGGATTTACGCTGGCCCATGAAGGGGAGTTTTCCGGCAAGGTGATCGAGATCATGGAAGACGGATCGGTGCAAAGGCCTTTCCTGGACCTGTCATTCACCCGAAATGCATTTGGCATACTGATTTCAGTAGTGATTCTCCTGCTGATCTTTATTTCCGCAGCCAAAGCCTATAAAAAAAGAAAGGGGGCAGCACCCACCGGATTGCAGAACCTGGTGGAGCCTTTTGTAATTTTCATACGGGATGAAATAGCCATTCCTTCCATCGGGGCGGATAAATACCATCGTTTCCTGCCTTTCCTGCTGAGCCTCTTTTTCTTTATTTTCATCAATAATCTTTTGGGATTGATACCGGTGATAGGAGGGGCCAATGTGACCGGAAACATTACCGTGACCATGGTGCTGGCATTATTTACTTTCTTCATAACCAATATAAGCGGCGGGAGAAAATATTTGAAACATGTATTTAATACCCCCGGAATACCCTGGTGGATGAAGATCCCCATTCCATTGTTACCTGTCATCGAGATCATAGGTATGCTCACCAAGCCTTTCGTATTGATGGTTCGTTTGTTTGCGAACATTACGGCCGGGCATATCATTGTACTTGGTTTTTACAGCCTTATTTTCATTTTTGGCAACATGGAGGCCTGGATCGGACTGGCGGTTTCTCCCCTGTCGGTCTTGTTTGCTATATTTATGTTCATGCTGGAGCTTTTGGTGGCCCTTATTCAGGCCTATGTATTTACCCTGCTGTCGGCCCTGTATTTCGGCATGGCCATTGAAGAAGCCCATCATTAAAAATGATAATATTTGACCACACTCCACGCCCCACACTCACACCGCTTAAAACTTAAAACTTAATACTTAAATCCTTCATTTATGGAAGCATTCATCATTTTGCAAGCAGTATGGGGTAACGTTGCTGCAGCATTGGGAGCCGGAATTGCAACTATAGCCGCGGCATTTGGCATTGGCCGTATCGGTGCTACCGCCATAGAAGCCATTGCAAGACAGCCTGAAGCTGCCGGGGATATACGGTCGAACATGATTGTCTCGGCAGCCCTCATCGAAGGGGTGGCATTTTTCGCCGTCGTAGTTTGTCTGCTGGTCCTATTCCTTGGCTAAAGCTTTGCGAGAGCCCGGAGACAGGCGGTTGGCCTGCCCCCGGGTTTTATTAATTAACTCCTAATCAGAACCTAAAAAATGGAACTTGTTAAGCCGGATATTGGATTGATGTTCTGGATGCTGATCATGTTCAGCATCGTACTGTTCATCCTTGGCAAATATGCCTGGCCGGCCATCATCAAATCTCTTAAGGACCGGGAAGAATCCATTCAAAACGCCCTTAAGTCTGCCGACACGGTCCGGCGGGAAATGGAACAAATGAAAGCCGATAATGAGGTGATTGTGAAAGAAGCAAGAAGGGAACGGGACAACATCATCCAGGAAGCCCGCCAGAGCAGGGACCAAATGCTTGAGGAAGCCAAAAAACGCTCTGAAGAAGATACCAAGAAAATGATCGAGCAGGCCCACAAGGCCATTGATAATGAGAAAGAAGCCGCTCTGCAGGAGATCAAAGACCTGGTTGCAGGTCTTTCTGTGGATATTGCGGAAAAAGTACTGCGTGAAAAACTAAAGGATGATAAGGAACAAAAAAAACTGATTGAAAAACTGCTCAACGAGATACGGGTAAATTGACAGACTCCTATGAATTACAGCAAAATATCGGTCCGCTACGCCAAAGCGCTTTTCACCGCCGCTTTGGAAGAGAACAAGCTTGAACTTGTCAGGAAGGATAGCGAACTGATTAACGAAACCATGAAGCAAACACCGGAGATTAGCGAGTTCCTGGAAAGCCTGGTTCTGGATCCCTCAACCAAGATCAAAGGGCTGGAGATCGTTTTCAAGGCTAAGGTCCAGGAATTGACCATGAATTTTCTTCGTCTTGTAGTGGCCAATCGCCGGGAAGATCACTTGGACGCTATTTTTCGGCAGTACGATAAACAATATAAGGAACACAAAAACATTAGACTGGTGAAAATCCGCTCGGCACACTCCATATCCAAAGAAGAACAGGATGGAATACTCGCACTGGTCAGGGAACTGTATCCCTCGGAACTGGAAGTTAAAAACGAGATACAGGAAGACCTGATCGGGGGTTTTGTCATGCAGATCGAGGACCAGCAGATCGACGCCAGTGTTTCCAGGCAGTTGAACAGTGTACGGAAAAAACTTAGCGTTAACCATAGTTTGAACCATTAAAATTTCAGTGTATGGCAGAAATTAATCCTGCAGAAGTATCGGATATACTGAGAAATCAGTTAAAAGGACTTCAGACCAGGCTGGAGATTGAAGAAGTCGGAACGGTACTTCAGGTGGGCGATGGTATCGTCAGGATCTACGGATTGACCCGTGTCCGGGCCAATGAACTCATCGAATTTGAAAATGGCATGAAAGGCATTGTCCTGAACCTGGAAGAAGATAACGTAGGTGCCGTTTTACTGGGTTCCTCCGAACTGATCAAGGAAGGAGACACCGTGAAACGCACCAGGCAGATCGCTTCCATCCATGTAGGAGAAGGATTACTGGGCCGGGTCATCGATACCCTGGGGGAACCCCTGGACGGAAAGGGCCCCATCCGGGGCGAACTGTTCGAAATGCCGCTGGAACGAAAAGCACCCGGCGTGATCTACCGGCAGCCGGTGAGTGAACCCCTGCAGACCGGCATCAAGGCCATCGATGCCATGATCCCCATCGGACGCGGACAAAGGGAGTTGATCATCGGGGACCGCCAGACCGGGAAGACGGCTATCGCCCTGGATACCATCATCAACCAAAAGGAATTTTATGACCGGGGAGAACCGGTATATTGTATTTATGTGGCAATTGGCCAGAAGGGTTCTACAGTGGCCAATATTGCCAAGACCCTTGCAGATAAAGGCGCCATGGACTATTCCATAATCGTGTCTGCAACGGCTTCTGACCCTGCCGCAATGCAGTTCTACGCGCCCTTCGCCGGAGCATCCATCGGGGAGTATTTCAGGGATACCGGAAGGCCGGCTCTTATCATTTTTGACGACCTTTCCAAGCAGGCCGTATCCTACAGGGAAGTCTCGCTGCTGCTGCGCAGGCCCCCGGGCCGGGAGGCTTATCCCGGTGATGTGTTCTACCTGCATTCCAGGTTGCTGGAAAGAGCTGCCAAGATCATCAAATCGGACAAAATGGCCAAAGAAATGAACGATTTGCCCGAGAGCATCAAAGCTAAAGTCAAGGGAGGAGGATCACTGACTGCCCTTCCCATCATTGAAACCCAGGCAGGCGATGTTTCCGCTTATATTCCCACCAATGTGATCTCCATCACCGATGGACAGATCTTCTTGGAGTCCAACCTGTTCAATGCAGGAATCCGCCCGGCAATCAATGTGGGGATCTCAGTCTCCAGGGTCGGCGGCAAGGCCCAGGTCAAGGCCATGAAAAAGGTGGCAGGAACCCTCAAGCTCGACCAGGCACAATACAGGGAACTGGAAGCTTTTGCAAAGTTTGGTTCCGACCTTGACAAGGCAACCAAGGCGGTGCTGGATAAAGGCGCCAAGAATGTGGAGATCCTGAAGCAGGGACAATATGCACCCATGACCGTAGGAAAGCAGATTGCCATCATCTTCAGCGGAACACGGGGCCTGTTGGCAAAAGTGCCTGTGGAAAAAGTAAAAGCCTTTGAGAAAGATTTCCTGGGCATTATTGAAACAGGACATAAGGGTCTCCTTAAAAGCTTGCAAAAAGGCGAAATCAGCGATGAAATTGAATCAAAACTGGAAAACCTTGCCAGGGAAGTGGCAGAGAAATACGAAGAGGAATATCCCTAATCGCTTATTAGCATGATCAGCCTGAAAGAAATAAGGACCAGGATCAAGTCGGTTAATTCCACCCGGCATATAACCTCGGCCATGAAAATGGTGTCGGCTGCCCGGTTGAGGAAAGCCCAGGATGCCATACTTAAGCTAAGGCCCTACGCGGATAAATTACAGGAGATACTTAAGAATATCAGCAGCAGTTTACAGCAGGATGAGGCTAATATTTACGGCCGGCAATCGCGGCTTCAGCGGGTACTCCTGATCATGATCACTTCGAACCGCGGACTATGCGGGTCTTTCAATTCATCGGTTATCCGCAAAACCTTGATGGTGATGCATGAAGATTATATATGGCAACTGAAGCGCGGCGACCTGGATGTTATTTGCATCGGTAAATCGGGCTATGAATATCTGAAAAAAAGAGATTACCCGGTTGCCGGTCATAAGAACGAACTTTTAGAAGATCTCCGCTTCGATAAGGTGATTGAATTTTCCCGGGAGCTTATGGATCAATTTGTTCAGAAGAAATATGACCGTATTGATTTAATATACAATAAGTTCCAGAATGCCGCTGTACAGATCCTTACCCGCGAACAATTCCTTCCAATTGAAATAGTTGAAGAAGAGGAAGAAGAAGTAAAAGATATTCACAGGATATATGTTGACTATATCTATGAACCTTCCCGCGAGAAGATCATGACAGAACTGGTCCCCCGCTCCCTGGAAATACAAGTCTATAAAGCCCTGATGGACTCTCGGGCCGCCGAGCACGGTGCACGCATGACCGCCATGCATAAGGCCTCGGATAATGCCACGGAACTGCTCGGGGAGTTGCGGCTGCAGTACAACAAGGCCCGCCAGGCCGACATCACCAACGAGATCCTCGAGATCATGAGCGGGGCAAATGCCCTCGATAAATGATTCAGGATTCAGCCTGCCTGCCGGCAGGCAGGGATTCAGGATTCAGGATTAGGGTGTGGGTGTGTAAACCATAAACTAAGAACTTAGAACTTAGAACGGGGAACCGGGATTTATCGAAGGATATAATTATAATTCTCCCAAAACTCCCTGTCGGGGATGCCGAGCTGGTCGGATAGGGATTTGCGGCGTTTGACATAATCCCGTGCTTTGATGTCGAAAGTGTTTTTCCCCAGATAATCGGTTATCACCATCAGGATATCATCATTAATTTCAGCAAGGTACAGATCGTTCAGCCACAGAAGACGGAACCCATAGTTGATCCGGACCTTGGCCAGGTACCAGAGCCCCTCTTGCCGGGTAAAATGTACGCTGCAGGTATAAGCGGTGGTTTCCGTGTAGATATCGAGTCTGCTCAGGATCTCCCGGGTAAAATACTCCAGGACCAGGGTGTTTTTGATATGGTAGGGACTGATCTCGTATTCCAGTGCGGTGAAAGCCAGGCTCCGGGCATCGATCTTCAGGCTTCCCCTGAAAACACCCCGTTTCTGGCCCGGGAGGGGCTGGAAATGGATATGGTAGTATGCGCCGCCCTGGGGATCGTTTTTTCTCTCCAGGGAGTATTGATAGTACTTGAAATACCTGGGTTCAAGAAAGTTGTATCTTGTCCTGGGGATGGTTATGAAATCGGCATATTTACAAAAATCCGACCGGATGGCTTCATAAGGACCGTCCACAAAATCAATGTAGAGCCATACACGGGTTCTCCGGGTTTCCTTCTGTTCCCTGCCCTTGATGATGCTGATGCGGTCTTCTTCCCCATCCCGGGCATAGGCTCCTTTGTTTAAAGACAGCACTGCTTCCAGCTCCTGGATTTTCTTCCCGTTTTCCAGGATGGTTTCCCTGTAGAAAGCAAAGGCCCCGGTGGTGTAATCCGGGTAATTTTGAGGAATTTTTTCCAGGGCCCTCCGGATTACATCTTCTGCTTTACCCGACCTGAAAGTCACTGCTTCGATTTCATGTTGCAAGGGAAGCAGGAAAATTTCCAGGCTGTCCTGTGATTGCCTGGAAATCATCAATCTCCGAGTTGTATAGGCTATGTGACGGATGATCAGGCTGTCGGTATGACGGTCTGGGGACCAGCGGAGTTCAAAACAGCCCTGCCGGTTGCTGAGTGTTCCCCGTCCGTCGCTTTTTCTAATCTCTATGGGGTTAGTTCCCCGAAGCTCTGCTTCGAGAAGAAGTATTAATTTTGTTAATACCTCGTGGCTCTGCCGCGAGGTAGTTTATTGATATGTGCAAAGGGAATGGCCTGCAGGGTGCGTCCATCCAGGATCCTGCCCGTGAAAAAATCATGATCCCGCGGCCGGGCCGGCAAACGGACCATGAGCAGAAAGAATAATACAAACCAGCATGCTTTGCCGTATATCATGAAGATAGTTGTTTCAGGAGATCAATATGCTGATTTTCATGAAAAGATTCAAGAAACATATTCATCCCAGCTCTTGACGGCCATATCTTCCGGATTGATCTGGCAGAAGGCAATGATGAAGGCGCTGGCCAGGCGGGCGTTTGTGATCAGGGGTATGTTGAAGTCAACGGCAGACCGGCGGATCAGATAATCGTTGCTGAGCTCTGTCTTGGACAGGTCCTTGGGAATATTGATCACCAGGTCGATCATCTTGCTCCTGAGATAATCCAGGGTGTTGGGTTTCTTATCCTCGTCGGGCCAGGCCAGCACGGTGGCTTCAATACCGTTTAACCTCAGAAAATCTGCTGTTCCACGGGTGGCAAAAAGGTTATAACCCTTTTCGGCAAGCAAGCGGCAACTATTAACGAGTTCGACTTTCGAACGCATGGGTCCGGTGGAGAGCAGGATATTTTTCTCCGGTATCCGGTAACCTACGGAAAGCATGGCTTTCAGAACGGCCTCGTAGTAATCGTCGCCGATACACCCAACTTCCCCGGTGGAGGCCATTTCGACCCCCAGGATGGGATCGGCCTTGTGCAGGCGGGAGAAAGAGAACTGGGGTGCCTTGCAACCGATATGGTCCAGGTCGAATATGGATTTATGGGGTTTTTCCACGGGGAGTTCCAGCATGATCCGGGTGGCCAGATCGATAAAATTGGTTTTAAGCACCTTGGAGACAAAGGGCATGCTTCGTGAGGCACGCAGGTTGCATTCGATGACTTTAATCTGGTTGTCCTTGGCCAGGAACTGCATATTGAAGGGGCCGCTGATGTTCAGCTCACGTGCAATGTCGCGCGTGATCTTCTTGATCCTGCGTACGGTTTCAAAATAGATCTTCTGGGGCGGAAAGACCATGGTGGCATCCCCGGAATGTACCCCGGCGAATTCGACATGTTCGGAAATGGCATAAGCAATCAGTTCTCCCTCACGGGCAACGGCATCGATCTCGATTTCCTTGGCCTGCTGGATGAATTCAGAGACCACCACCGGGTACTGTTTGGAAATCTTTACGGCCAGGTTCAAAAAGTGTTCCAGCTCATCGGCGTTGGAGACCACGTTCATGGCTGCTCCGGAAAGCACGTAGGAAGGTCTGATCAGGACCGGGTAACCGACGTCATCGACGAATTTATGTATGTCGCCGATGTTGGTGAGCTCTCTCCAGCGGGGCTGGTCGATCTGCAAACGGTCCAGCAGCATGGAAAATTTGTGCCGGTTCTCCGCACGGTCGATCGACTCGGGGGAGGTCCCCAGGATCCTGACCTCCTGATCGTGTAAACGCATGGCCAGGTTATTGGGAATCTGTCCGCCCATCGAGACGATCACGCCCAGGGGCTTTTCCAGATCTATTACATCCAGGACCCTTTCCAGGGAGAGTTCGTCGAAATACAGGCGGTCGCAGACATCATAATCCGTGCTTACCGTCTCCGGGTTGTAATTAATGATCACCGAGCGGTAATTTTCTTTGTTGATGGTGTCCAGTGCATTGACGCTGCACCAGTCGAATTCAACACTGCTTCCAATCCGGTAGGCACCCGAGCCCAGCACGATCACCGATTTTTTGTCATCATAGAATTCCAGGTCGTGTTCCTGTCCGCTGTAGGTCAGGTAAAGATAGTTGGTCTGGGCCGGGTATTCTGCTGCCAGGGTATCGATCTGCTTGACGCTTGGAAGAATGCCCCGCTTTTTCCTTTCCTCCCGTACTTTCAGCATATCGGCCGGTATCCGGTCGGTGGGCGATTTGAGGCAGAGGCGGGCAATTTGGAAATCGCTGAATCCTAAAACTTTTGCTCTTTTCAGTACCGCGCCCGGGAGCTTTTCCAGGGTATGATGTAATCCCAATTCCTTCCCCATCCGGTACAGGTTCATCAGTTTTTCCAGGAACCAGCGGTCGATTTTGGTGTGCTTGTGGATGTCGTCGATGCTGTAACCCTTTTTAAAGGCTTCGGCAATTACGAAGATACGCATGTCGGTGGGCTCCTTCAGTTCTTTGTCAATGTCCTCGAATTTCAGGTCGCGGTTTCCCAGGAAGCCGTGCATACCCTGGCCGATCATGCGCAGACCTTTTTGTATGACTTCTTCGAAGGTGCGGCCGATGGCCATCACTTCACCCACGGATTTCATGGAACTGCCGATCTGCTTGGATACTCCGATGAACTTATTCAGGTCCCAACGCGGGATTTTACAAACGATGTAATCCAGGGCGGGCTCGAAAAAGGCCGGGGTGGTCCGGGTAACCGAATTCTTCAGTTCATGAAGGCCATAGCCCAGTGCGAGCTTGGCGGCTACAAAAGCCAGGGGATAGCCCGTGGCTTTGGAGGCCAGGGCCGAGGAACGCGAAAGCCGGGCATTCACCTCGATCACCCGGTAATCCTCCGATTCCGGATCCAGTGCAAACTGGATGTTGCATTCCCCCACCACGCCAATGTGCCGGATGATCTTGATGGCCAGCCGGCGAAGCATATGATATTCCGAATTACTCAAAGTTTGGGACGGAGCTACAACAATGCTTTCTCCGGTATGGATGCCCAGAGGGTCAAAATTCTCCATGTTACAAACGGTGATACAATTGTCATATTGATCCCGAACTACCTCATATTCAATCTCTTTCCATCCTTTCAGCGATTCTTCCACCAGGATTTGCGTGGAATAGGAAAAGGCCGTGGAAGCCAGACGAATCAATTCTCCCTTGCTGGTGCAAAAACCACTGCCCTGACCGCCCAGGGTAAAGGCGGCCCGGATGATGATGGGATAACCCAGCTCTTCAGCTGCCTGAACGGCCTGGTCTGCCGAGGTTACGGCAATGCTTTTGGGGGTGTCGACCTGAATTTCCCTGAGCTTTCTTACAAAAAGGTCGCGATCCTCTGTATCCTGGATGGCCCGCACCGGGGTACCCAGGACTTTCACATTGTATTTTTCAAGAATACCCTCCTGGTGCAGCCTGATCCCGCAATTGAGGGCCGTTTGACCCCCAAAAGCCAGCAGAATACCCTGGGGCTTTTCTTTTTCTATGACCCGTGTAACGAATTCAGGGGTTATGGGAAGGAAATAGACCTTGTCGGCGATGTGCTCGGAAGTTTGGACCGTAGCAATGTTGGGATTGATCAGGATGGTCTGGATCCCTTCTTCACGCAAGGCTTTCAGTGCCTGGGAACCTGAATAATCAAATTCCCCGGCCTCTCCGATCTTTAAGGCACCCGATCCCAGTACAACAGCCTTCTTTATTTCTGACTTCATAAACGCTCAATTTTTTTGGGCCTGCTGACCGGGATTCAAAAATAAGAATAATTCTTATAAATATGTTGTAAAATACAAAAAATGTATATTTTTGCACATTATATGAATATTTATACAAATGAAATCCAAGACAAAACGCTTACTGGCCATCAAGAAGCTTATCCGTGAGAATAAGGTCAGGAACCAGGAAGAGCTTCTGGGAAAATTGAATGCAGAAGGCTTTACAGCCACCCAGGCCACCTTATCGCGGGATTTGAAATTTTTACGGGTAGCGCGGATCCCGGACCATGAGGCCGGGTATGTTTATATTTTACCCGAACAGGATATACGGGAAGGTCCGGGCGACTATATGGATGCCGACATCCCGGTAAGTGGCTACCGCTCGATGATATTTGCCCGGAACATGTGCCTGATCAAAACACTGCCCGGCTATGCAAGCAGCATTGCAGCGGCCATTGACCGGCTGAATACCTACGAGATCGTCGGCACGGTTGCAGGAGATGACACCATCCTGCTGATTCCCAGGGATGGCGTGAATAAAAGCGACATTATCAATGCCCTCACTTTATTGATTCCGCAAATGCAAAATATTTGATCATGACAAAAGATATTTTCATCATCCGTATCGCGAAAGAACAGGATGTCAAACATACCGGCGAGATATGCCATGCACTGGAAGCCACTTCAAAAGTTAAAGGCACCGGTATTGCCCGCAGGTCGGAAGAATACATCAATTCAAAGATACTGGAAGGCAAAGCGGTGATCGCGCTTACCGGGGAGGGCTCATTTGCAGGATTTTGCTACATAGAAAGCTGGGGGCACAACAAGTACGTTGCCAACTCCGGCTTGATCGTCACCGAGAAGCACCGCGGGATGGGTCTGGCCGGAAAGATCAAAAAAATGGCCCTGGAGCTTTCCGGAAAGAAATTTCCCGGTGCCAAGCTCTTCGGCCTGACTACCAGTCTTGCCGTAATGCGTATCAACTCTGCGCTGGGATATGTGCCGGTGACATTTTCTGAACTGACAGACGATGAGACCTTCTGGGACGGTTGTAAAACCTGCGCCTATTATGACATTCTTCAACGCACCCAGAAAATGCAATGCCTGTGCACCGGCATGATCTATGATCCGGAAAGGCAGTACAACGGGAAGGCAAAAAAAACAAAGAAAAAGCGCAACGGTAAAAAAGCTTTTCAACTGCTCAAACCCAAAAAGACCAGCTCGTCATGAAGAAAGTGCTGTTGGCCTTTAGCGGAGGACTGGACACCAGTTTTTGCGTTAAATATCTGAAAGAAGACCAAGGATACCAGGTTTATACGGGCCTGGTCGATACCGGCGGTTTCAGCTCCGGGGAACAGGAAAGGATCGCGCAGAAGGCACTCGACCTCGGCTCCTCCGGTCATGAAACCCTGGATGCCCGCCAGGAATATTACCGGGACTGTATCCGTTACCTGATCTTTGGCAATGTTTTGCGAAACCGGAATTACCCGCTTTCGGTGAGTTCCGAAAGGAGCTTCCAGGCCGAAGCCTTGATTCGCCATGCCAAAAAACTGGGGGTGGATGCCATTGCACACGGCAGCACGGCTGCCGGCAACGACCAGGTGCGTTTTGATTTGGCCATCCGGGTTTTTGCCCCGGAGCTGGAGATCATCACCCCCATCCGGGACCTGAGTATATCGCGGCAGGAAGAAAGGGAATACCTGGAAAAATATGGGGTCGAGACCGGGAAGGAAGAGGTTGACTACAGCCTTAACCAGGGACTGTGGGGAACCTCGGTGGGCGGTAAGGAAACCCTGACCTCCGGTCAGGCCCTCCCGGGAAAGGCTTATCCCTCAAAAATCGTGGAGGAAAAACCTTCTGAGCTGGAAATAGAATTTCAACAAGGCGAATTGGCAGGCGGAGTCCGGACCATACAAAAGATAACAGAAAGAGCCGGGAAATATGGGATCGGTCGGGATATACATACCGGCGACACGGTACTGGGCATCAAGGGCCGGGTGGGCTTTGAGGCCCCGGCCGCGCGAATCATCATCGATGCCCATTACGCACTGGAGAAACATACCCTGACCCACTGGCAGATATACTGGAAGGAACAGCTGGGGCAATGGTACGGAATGATGCTGCATGAGGGTAAAATTATGGACCCGGTGATGCGCAACATTGAGGCCTTCCTGGAAGACAGCCAGGATAAGGTAAACGGAAAAGTTTTTGTCCGGCTGATGCCCCGGCATTTCGAGATTCTGGGAATCGACTCCCCCAATGACCTGATGCAGGCCAGGTATGGCAGTTACGGGGAAATGAACCGCTCCTGGTCCGGAGAGGAAGTCAGGGCTTTTACGAAGATAACGGCCCTACCCTATCAAATATACCATCAACTTCATTCTTCAGAGCAATGCTAAAGAATATCCAAAAATCATGAACATGAAACAAAACGATTCCATTGCCATTCTGGGAGGCGGCAATATAGGCAAGGCCATGCTGAACGGGTTCCTGAGATCCGGTAAATACTCCCCGGGTCAATTGATCATCACCCGGCGTAACAAAAATATGCTGGATGATCTAAAAAAGAAAGGGACCAGGACCGGCATGTCCAACGCAGAAGCTGTCAGGGAAGCCCGGATGGTCATTCTGGCCGTCCAGCCCCGCCAAATGAAAGGCCTCCTGGAAGAAATCCACCCCCACCTGGATATAAAAGGACATTTACTGATCTCGGTGGTAACCGGATTCTCTATTCAAGAAATGATTGATGTATTGGGCGATAATTATAATATAGTCAGGGCTATGCCAAACACAGGAGCTGCCATCAATGAATCCATGACCTGCCTGGCGGCACGCGACCGGAACGTTTCCTTTCTCCCACTGGCCGGTGACCTGTTCGATCTGCTGGGAACCACCCTGGTGATCAACGAAAGACTGATGTCGGCAGCAACCATTCTGGGGGCCTGTGGCATTGCTTATTTCCTGAGGTACATCCGGGCGGCTTCCCAGGGAGGTATACAGGTGGGGTTTCATGCCGATGAGGCTCAGATCATTGCTGCCCAAACCGCGCGGGCGGCGGCATCCCTGTTGCTGCAATCGGGCCATCACCCCGAACAGGAGATAGACAAGGTTACCACCCCCCGCGGCTGCACCATCACGGGACTGAATGAAATGGAACACCATGGTCTGAGCTCGGCGATCATTAAGGGGATTGTAACATCATTTAAAGAAATAGAAGAGCTGAGATAAATTAAAGTGAATATAAACAGCAATATATATGAGGAAATAATACAGGTGCTTTTGAACCTGGTGAAAATTCCGTCCTTTAGCGGGGAAGAAGCACTGGCTGCGGATTACCTGGAAGACTATCTTAAGGTTAAGGGTTTAGCGGTAGACCGGATACACAACAATCTTATGGCCCGCGCGCGAAAGGAACATGGGGGCAAGCCGGTCCTCCTGTTGAACTCTCACCTGGATACCGTTAAAGTCGCGGATGGATGGAGCCTGGAGCCTTTTGCAGCATCCCGGAAAGAGGGAAAAATATACGGTTTGGGCAGCAATGATGCCACCGGTCCGCTGGTGGCCCTGCTGGGATGTTTCCTGATGCTGCTGGAGGAGGAACAATTGACCTATGAACCGGTATTTCTTGCTTCGGCAGAGGAGGAGATCTCGGGAAAAAAGGGTATTTGCGCTGTACTGCCGTCCCTTGGTCCTGTTGCACTGGGCATTGTGGGTGAACCCACGGGCATGAAGATGGCGGTGGCAGAAAAAGGATTGATGGTTGTGGATGCATACTGCAGGGGCAAAGCAGCACATGCAGCATCAGGTGCAGGGATCAATGCTATCTACCGGGCTATGGAGATCACCGGAACAATCCGAGGTATGACATGGGACCGTCATTCCGAATGGCTGGGAGAAACCTTTTGCCAGGTGACCATGATCCGGGGCGGGACACAGCACAACGTGGTACCGGACAGCTGCCACCTGGTGGTGGATGTGCGCGTGAACGAACAATATTCCAACAAGGAAGTACTGGATATACTCCTGGAAACAACCGGCATAGAAATGAAGGCCCGCTCGATGCACCTGGAACCATCCTTTATTTCCCTGGAGCACCCGGTGGTCAAAAAGGGAAAATCCATGGGACTGGATCTTTATGGTTCCGGGACGCTCTCGGACCAGGTCCTGATGCCTTTTGACAGTTTAAAGATAGGTCCCGGGAATCCGGAACGTTCCCACCGGGCCGATGAATTCATTTATGAAGAGGAGGTCGCCAAGGCTATAACAAGCTATTATGAACTACTGAAAGATATCAAATTACCGGCATGAAACTCTGGAGCAAAGAACAAGAAAGTCATCAATGGATACAAGCTTTTACTGCAGGCTCCGACCGGGAGCTGGATGTGAAGCTGGCCCCTTATGATGTTTTCGGAAGCATGGCCCATGTCATTATGCTTGGAGAAAGCGGGCTCATTACCAGCGAGGAAGCCCAAAAGATCCATGAGGTGCTGAAAAAGGTATACGCGGAGATCAGGGAGAATCGTTTTGAGATTGATCCGCGGGTGGAGGATGTGCATAGCCAGCTTGAAAAGATCCTTATTCAGGAATTGGGAGAGACCGGTAAAAAAGTACATACCGGCCGGTCCCGCAACGACCAGGTCATGACCGCTTTGAACCTCTTCGGCCGGGACCGGATTAGCAGGATCATAATACTGATGGAAGAAACGGTCCGGATGCTGACCGGCCTGAGTGAAAAATATAAAGATATTGGCATGCCCGGCTATACCCATATGCAGGTGGCCATGCCGTCTTCTTTCGGCCTGTGGTTCGCCGCCTGCGCCGAATCCCTGGTGGACGATATGGCTTCCCTGAAAGAGGCCTATGAATTTTGCAACCGCTCACCCCTGGGTTCCGCGGCAGGTTATGGAAGTTCTTTTCCAATTAATCGTGAATTAAGTGCTGATTTACTGTTTTTTAAAGAGCTGTTCGTTAATGTGGCTTATGTACAGGTGGCCCGGGGTAAAATGGAGAAAAAGGTGGTCCGGGCCCTGTCTGACGGGGCCGCAACCCTGGCAAGATTTGCCGGGGAGATATGCCTGTTTATGGGTGAGAATTTCAGATTTCTCTCCTTTCCCGGGGAGATCACCACCGGGTCAAGCATTATGCCTCATAAGAAAAACCCGGATGTCTTTGAACTGATCCGGGCAAGATGCAACATGCTGCAGGCCCTGCCCAACAATTTCACCATGCTCACCGTAAATCTGCCTTCCGGCTATCACCGGGATTACCAGGAGCTCAAAGCATACTTTATGACCTCTTTCGAGCAAATGGAAGAATGTCTGCAGATAGTGAACCAGGTCACGCCACTGGTGAACATACGGGAAAACATTCTTGAAGACGAATCCAATAAACATATTTATTCTGTCGACAGGGTCCACGAGCTGGTCAGGGAAGGATGGAGCTTCCGGGACGCCTACCACCGGGTGGTCGGGGAGATCAAAGAAGGCAAAATACCCGGTAAAAGTACAGGTAAACAGTCCTTGACCGGCAGTAAAGATAATTTGTCTAATAAGCTTATAATAAACAGAATGGAAAAGATCATTGAATGTATAGAATTAAACCTTATCGAACGGATGCGTTTGGCGTTATTTCATTATTACGAAGAACAGAAAAAATGACACACAGGGAAAAACTCAAAGCAGCAAAGCGGATCGTGATCAAAGTAGGGAGCTCGAGTCTGTCATTTCCGAACGGAAGAATGAATTTTTTCCGGATGGAAAAGATAACGCGGGTATTGGCGCACATCACCAATTCCGGTAAGGAGGTATTGCTGGTATCATCAGGAGCTCTGGCAGTGGGTGCCGGAAGAATGGGCTACGAAAAGAGGCCCGATGCACTGGCCAAGGAGCAGGCTCTTGCTGCCATAGGGCAGGCTGAACTGATGCGGCTGTATCAGAAGTTTTTTGATGAGTATGATTATATCGTGGCCCAGATCCTGCTGACGCGTGACGGGATCGATCATCCCCAGCGGCGGAAAAATGCCATCAATACCCTGAATGCATTGCTGGAGGACCGGGTAATACCCATCATCAACGAAAACGATACGGTTTCAACAGAAGAGATTGAATTTGGAGACAACGATACCCTGTCGGCCAAGGTGGCTACCATGATGGATGCCGACCTGCTAATTATGCTTTCGAATATTGACGGGCTCTATGACGGGGATCCGTCTGAAAATGAAGGCAGTAAGATAATCAGTGAGGTAACCGACATCGACAAGATTTCGAATTGTGCAGGGACTTCGAATTCCTCTTTCGGAACCGGTGGAATGATCACCAAGATCCAAGCGGCCCGCTGGTGCTGCTCCCATGGAATAGATACGGCCATTGTCAACGGGAATGAACCCGAAGCGGTATTGAAATTATTGGATGGAAAACAGGTAGGGACCCTTTTTGTTTCCTCGGAAGTAGAATTTTCAAGTTAAGCTATCAAATGGAACATAAAGAACTGAATAATAAAGGCCGGCTTGCCAGGGAGGTCTCCAAAGTCATTATGCTGGCAGGAACCGATGTAAAAAATAAAGTGCTCGAAGATGCTGCCGCGGGACTTGAAGCGGCAAAGGACGAGCTGATAAGGACCAACAGGAAGGATCTGGATTTTGCAAAAGATAAAGGAATTTCCGGGGCTTTTTACGACCGCCTGATGCTCGATGAAAAAAGGATCGACAGCATGAGCGGGGGTTTGAGAGAAATTGCAGCCCTGGATGATCCTGTCGGCGAGGTGGTGGAAATGTCCCGCAGGCCCAATGGACTGGAGATTGGTAAAAAACGTGTGCCCATGGGGGTTATCGGTATCATCTATGAATCCAGGCCCAACGTAACCGCGGATGCTTTCGGTTTGTGTCTGAAAACCGGTAACACGACCTTATTAAGGGGGGGGAAAGAAGCTATACATTCAAACCTGGGCATAACAGCCATTCTTCAACAAGCCCTTATACAGAATGATCTTCCGGCCGAAGGGGTGCAACTGGTGGAAGATACCAGCCGGGACTCTTCGGTGGCCATGATGAAGCTGGACCAATACCTGGACATCCTTATTCCACGGGGTGGTGCCGGATTGATCCGGGCGGTGGTCGAAAACAGCCGGGTGCCGGTCATTGAAACCGGGGTAGGGAACTGTCATGTTTATATCGACAAGGATGCTGACGCGGAAAAGGCATTACAGATCGCCGTGAACTCAAAGGTGCAAAGACCTGGGGTATGCAATGCCGCCGAGAGTTTGCTGATCCATAAAGATATTTTTGAAAAAATGGCGGAAAGGCTTGCCGAAGCTTTTCAGGAGCATAAAGTTGAAATCCGGGGCGATGACCTGGTGGTGAAGCACTTTCCCGGGGCCAGGGCAGCCACGGAAGAGGATTGGGCTACGGAATACCTCGACCTGGTGCTGGCCGTCAGGGTGGTTGATTCCCCCGAAGAAGCCATCCGGCATATAAGCCGCTACGGTACCCGGCACACCGAAGCCATCGTAACTGAAAATTACACCACGGCCCGCCGTTTTGTCGATGAGATCGATGCAGCTGCCGTGAATGTCAATGCTTCCACCCGTTTTACCGACGGTTTTGAATATGGCTACGGGGCCGAGATCGGGATCAGTACCCAGAAGCTGCATGCACGCGGCCCCATGGGATTGCGGGAATTAACCACTACGAAATACGTGGTTTACGGGGATGGACAGGTCCGGGAGTGATTATTGGTTTTATATGAATTACCCGAGCGCGTTCCCCGTAGCTCTGCCGCGGGGTAAGCGAGCACCATTAAAATAAACAATGAATCGATGATTGGCTCCGCCGGGTTAAAGGTTCCTCGCGGCTTGCCGCGAGGAGAGTCAATCTAGTTTCCTTTAGTATTTTTGATAAGTTCAACAAACTCATCGAACAGAAACTCCGTATCTGTGGGGCCGGAGGAGGCTTCCGGGTGGAACTGGGTGGAGAAGAAGGGTTTTGACTTATGGATCATCCCCTCATTGGTCTGGTCGTTCAGATTGATGAAATAGGGTTCCCATCCCGCTTGAAGGGAATCGTTGTCAATGGCATAACCATGGTTCTGGGAGGTGATGTATGCCTGTTTGCTGTTCAGTCGTAAGACGGGCTGATTATGGCTCCTGTGACCGTATTTCAGCTTATAGGTATCCGCACCGCTGGCCAGGGCCATCAATTGGTTGCCCAGGCAGATCCCCATGATGGGTGTGTCCTTTTGAAAAGCATTTTTCAATTGTTCCACCGTGGCGGTACAGCTCTTGGGGTCCCCGGGTCCGTTACTGATGAACAAACCATCATATACCTCCCGGGAAATGTCGTGGTTCCAGGGTACCCGGATGATGGTGGTATCGCGTTGCAGCAGGTTGCGTATGATGTTGTATTTCACGCCACAGTCGATAAGGCAAATACGGAATTTACCCTCACCATAGGTTTCTTTCGCGGGTATGCTGACTTGTTCTACCAGATTCTCCAGGTTCGGATCGTAAAAATCCAGGTCCTCATCCTCCACCACGATCTTGCCCGGCATCGATCCCTTTTCCCGCAGCAGTTTAGTAAGTGCCCGGGTATCGACACCGGTGATACCGCTTACTTTTTCTTCCTTGAGCCAGTCGGCCAGACTTTTTTCGGCGTTCCAATGACTGAATTCCACGGAATAGTCCGAGACGATCAGACCCGAAATATGCAGGTGGTCCGATTCAAAATATTTCAGGATATCGTTTTCCCGTGATCTTTCCGGTACCCCGTAATTACCGATCAGGGGATAGGTGAGAACCAGGATCTGTCCTTTGTATGAAGGGTCGGTGAGACTTTCGGGATAACCGGTCATGGCCGTGTTGAAAACCACCTCACCGGCAACCGATCCCGGGTATCCGAAAGATTGTCCTTCAAATACGGATCCGTCTTCCAGGATCAAACGAATACGGGGAGCATTTTGCATGGGTCAATCAGGATTTTTTTTTGATAAATGCATCAATGATCTTTTCAGCCTGTTCGGGATCGATGCGTTTGGCAACGATCTCTTTGTTTTCATCCAGGATGAACAAGGTGGGGGTGCTGATGATGTCGTACCGGATCTTGTATGTAAAATCGTAAGGGTTCCAGCAATTGATCCAGCCGTAGAGCTTGTGCTCATTCACAAAGTCCACCCATTTCACCTTGCCTTCTTCTCCGCCAAGCATATGGACCGCCACGATTTTTAATCCTTTATCCCTTAGGCGTTCATAGATTTCATGAAGCTTGGGCGTATAGGTTTTGCAATGGCCGCAGTCGGTTTCCCAGAAATACAGGATAATATAATCGGCGTTTACTTCATGCAGGTTAAAGAAATTTCCGACATAGGGATTCTTTTTCAATTCCGGATCATCCGCGGCAGCAATAAAATGCTCGTCGGGGACCTGTACCAGTTCGATGTCCTGTGCCTTTTTCCCGATCAGGATGGGCTTTGTTTTTTCCACCCTTTCCTTCAGTTTTTCTATGAAATCGGGACTGCTCCAGGTGGCCTCGGGGATATAATAGTTTTCGGCTATATGTACATAAACCTTATCCATGCCCATGATCTGGCTCCGGGCATAATGATTGAACAGGGTGATCAGCATGTATCGGAAAAGCTGCGGATCGTTCCTGGATTTCCCGATGAGCCAGTCTACCTCCTGAATAATGGAGTCGGGAACCTGGGGAATAACCATGTCGAGATATTCCATCAGTTTGCTTTCGTAGAAAGGCGTTCTCAGGAGTCGCGGATCGCCCGGATCGAAATTATCGAAATAATGTTTGCGGTAATACCGGTACTGAAAAGCAGAATCCGTAATGTTTCCCTCCTCGTCCCTGGGGGGTTCCGGAACCTCTATGTCCTGCAAGGCCCGTAAGAAAGTACCGAAAAAATCACCCCGGTGGGCATCGATCATGGAAAGGGTATGGGACTTGACCTCCTCATTGATCGTTTTGATCTCATCGGTGATCTTCATGCTGTCCCTTTTGTCTGTACTTTCTTCCAGTTTATTTCTCAGATCTTCTATGGACTGGCGACGGAATTTCAGGTATTTCTGGTATTCATAGAAGGCCTCATTGATCTTGGAACCGCTGACCTTCATGCTTCCCGCGAAATCTGCGGTATCCACTTCCAAACCAAACTCCTGGTCCTTATCGATCAGGATGTCAAAATATTTCCTGTTCGGGAGAAAGACCAGGTACATACCGCCCGGGAGGGGCTCTTTCCCCTCAAAAACACCTTTGCCCCGGTGATCCAGGATGACGGTATCGCGGGGGTACATATTCTGGTTCATATGGTTCCCGAGCAGGATACTGTCCCCTGCAAGCTCAGGGATGGTCACTTCAATCGAATAGGCCTGGGAAAACAAACCGGCACTGGAGTTAAAAACCAGGATAAATATGATCAACAACTTCCTCATGATGCATCTCTTCTATTTCCGGAAACCTAACGCGTAATTCGTAACCCGAAACGCGAAACACGTAAATGAAAGGGTAAAAATAAAGAAATTTTAATACTGGTCCGGTAGCAGAGGGTCAGTTATTCGATTCCACAACGGCCTTGGTTACATTTTGCAGATAATCGCCCAGTTGTTCACATTCTGTAAGAATATCATTGTACACCACTCCGGCCTGGTACTTATAATTTTTGTTTTCAATATTTTTCAAATGTTCCTGCTTCAGCCGGTTCCTCAACTGGTTAATCTTTCTTTCAATATTAAACGCTTTTTCAGGAGCGATATTCTTATAGTCCGTATCAACATTTACAATCATGGCCTCAAAGGCCTGGTTGAGCAGGTTGAACATTTCATTGAGATTATTCCTGAGATCCTGGGAGAACCAGATCTTTTGCTGCTTTTTTCTCCGGATGCCTTTGGCAATATTGTAGGATGCATCGGCCACACTTTCGATCTCGTCCACGATCTTGAGCATGATACGAACTTTACGGACACCGGCCTGGCTGATCTCCCCCTCCGAGAGTTTGGTGAGGTACGTGGCTATTTCCAGTTCCATGCGGTCGGAGATCTCCTCATAGTTGGCAATGCGGTTGTAGGTAAGTTCAAAACGTTCCGTATTGACCTCGTTAAAAAGAGTCCTTACCAGGCCAAACATTTTTTTTGCCCTGCGGGCATAAATGGTCAGTTCCTTCCTGGCTTGCAGCAGGGAAAGTTCCGAAGTCGAAAGGATGCCTGTTTTCAGATGTTTGAGCCTGAAGATCTCCGGTTCCGGTTGTTTATAGGGTATGATGCGGTTCATGAGCCATTCTACCCGGGGAATGAAGCCTATCAAAAGGACGGTGTTGATCAGGTTAAATGAAGTGTGGAATATGGACAGGGCCAGGGGGATGGACCGGACCTCTTCGTAGGGCGAAGAAAATCCTGCCCCGGTTACGGCGAGATCGACAAGATTCAGGAATACTTTATAGATGATCAGCATCCAGACCACGCCTGCCAGGTTGAAAAAGAAGTGGGATAAGGCGGCTCTCTTTCCGGCATTATTGGTAATGAGAGCTGCAAAATTGGCGGTGATGGTGGTTCCAATATTCTCACCCAGGATCATAGCTGCGGCCAGATCAAAATGGATCCAGCCTTTATAACACATCACCAGGGTGAGGGCTATGGCGGCGGTGGAAGATTGGATCAGAATCGTGATGATGGCTCCGACCAGCAGAAACAGGAGGATGGACAAAAATCCCCGGCCGGTATAGTTGAATACAAATTCGAGTATATCCGGATTGGTGTTGATATCCGGGATTGTAGACTTCATGAATTCCAGTCCGAGTATGATCAGTGCAAAACCAATGATGAATTCACCGATGCTCCCGCGGGTGTTATTTTTCGCGAATATCAGCGGGAAACTCAGACCAACCAAGGGCAGTACGATGATGCTGATGGCCAGGTTGAATCCCACGAAAGTGATGAGCCAGGCGGTGACCGTGGTACCGATGTTGGCACCCATGATCAGGCCGATGGATTCGAACAGAGAGAGCAGACCGGCATTGACAAAGCTAACGGTCATGACCGTTGTGGCCGAGGAAGACTGTATCAGTCCGGTGATCAGAAAACCCGTGAGAACACTTTTATAGCGGTTGCTGGTCATCCGGGCCATGGTGTTTCTGAGCCCGGTCCCGGAGACCTTCTGAAGGGCCTCGCTCATGGTCTTCATGCCGTACAGGAAAATACCCAGGGATCCGACCAGGGTCAATATGTTGATTAAAGTATCCATAAAGGTTTTATTGGATCATCTTGCCGGGATGGCCCATGAATAAACTATAAACAGTGCAGTTTCAGGCAAGTACCTTGCACAACCAGCATGCTCAGAAAGCGGCAGACAAAGAAAATACATGCTTATGATTAAGTATCCCCGGAAAGATTAATTTTACATTAAATATTTCCGTACAAAAATACTGCTTTATGTTTAGTCTTCAGGAGAGTATAGACATTATTCAGCAAAGAATCAAAGCCGTTGAGCTTCCCGGCGAGCCCGCCGAACTCTATGAACCCATAGAATACATTCTTTCCATTGGAGGTAAAAGACTCAGGCCCGCCCTGGTCCTTCTCGGGGCCAATCTTTTTTCAGAAGAGATCGAACCTGCCCTTCCCGCTGCCCTGGCAGTTGAGGTATTTCACAATTTCACCCTCCTGCATGACGACATTATGGACCATGCTGAACGCAGAAGGGGAAAACCGACCGTTCACATGAAATGGAACGAGAATACTGCCATATTGTCGGGTGATGCCATGTGCATTTATGCCTATATCTTTATATCCCGGCTCAATGCAGATCACCTGCCGGCTGTCCTGAAAGTATTCAATGAAACAGCTCTACAGATATGCGAAGGACAACAGATGGACATGAATTTTGAGCAGATAGAAGAAGTGTCCATCCGCGAATACATGAAAATGATCGAGTTAAAAACAGCCGTTTTATTGGCAGCCGGATTAAAAATGGGTGCTTTGAGTGTGGATGCACCCCCCGGAGAGGCTGATAAGCTTTATGATTTTGGCAAGAACCTGGGGCTTGCTTTTCAGCTGCAGGACGATCTGCTGGATAGCTTTGGTGACCCCGAACGCTTTGGTAAAAAAATCGGCGGGGATATCCTGGCCGGGAAAAAAACCTATCTCATCCTGTCTGCATTCCGTGAAGGCGGAGCAGCGGTAAAAAATGAAATCCTGGAACTTTTCAATGCAAAGGGCATGAAGGAACAGAAAAAGATCGCCCGGGTCAGATCCTTGCTGAAAAGCTGGGGCGTCCGGGAAAACACAGAAACCAGGATAAAGAAATACTATGAAGCAGCGCTGAAATTCCTATCCGATATTAAAGTTGATCAGGAACGCAAAAAGATACTGGAAAATTTTGCGGCCCGGATGATGTCGCGTGATAAATAATCCTGCCTATTCTGAACCCTCTCCGGGAGGTGGCATGGGTATTCCCTGCCCGGAATAGCTTTGCAGAAACTGCATGAAGATTTCCGAGATATAATTATTCAGGTTCGGATCGGATGATTCCGCGGTAATTTGCCTGAGATTCTGTAAAATCTGGAGATTCAGCCTGATCTCATAATCTATGGTATTTTTGAATTTCGGCTTAAGACTCAGGTAACAGGCCAGTTCATTCTCAAGAATGCCTGCAAATTCATAAGCAATGCTATCGGCCCGCCCCGCTTCTCCCGCGGCATAATAAGCTTCAATGACGGGCGGTACGAAGATGTCATAGGGAATTCTTTCATGGGGGGTGAGCTCCATGATACGGTCAAGAACAACCACTGCAGAATCCTTTTTACCTTCAGCAATAAGTTCCTCGGCAAGCCGGCTGTGGATGTTTCGAATCTTTATAACCGACAGGGTGTGCATGGTGGTGTGATCCAGGTAGACATCGGGTTCGTTTATCCGGCCCCAGCGGAAGGTATTCATCACGCGATCATAGAGTATGTCCGTGTTGATACTCCCGTAATTCAGAAAACTGCTCCCGGTGCTTTCGATAGGAACCAGCCTGTAGGACAGGCCATCCATGCGGAAATATTTTTCCAGGCTGAGCGCTCCTTCATTCCCGGCAGCTACGAAATTAACGGGACGGTTCCAGTTGTTATTGGCAATGATATCCAACTGGATCATGCTGGATTTCATGATAGAATTCCGGTTGATCTGCCAGCGAATTTCGGGTACGATCTTATCAGCATCTTCAGGAGGTACGGTTCCATTCAGAATGACCTTAATGCTGTCAACAGGAAGCCTGAAATTCTTCGTGGGGATATAATCCACCGAAAGGCCCTGCCGTAGCTGGAGTTGTGAGTTCCTACTGTCATCCTGGATGAAATCGATCACCTGGCCCAGGTCGACATGATCCTCGATCTTTTCCAGCATGTAGACCCTCCCGTTGGTTCCTTCCTCATACTTATCATGGGTGAGGGTGATGGGCAGGGGTTCGGATTCATAGGCCTTATATTTCATCTGATCGATGTTCCAACTCATATTCAGGAGCATCAGGTTGGCAACCCGTACATCGGTACGGATCCCTTCCACGTCCTGGGCATACCACAAGGGGTAGGTGTCGTTGTCTCCATTGGTAAATAAAACCGCATTTTCATCACAGGAATTCAGGTAATTAAAAGCAATATCCCTGGCTGCATATCTTCCTGAACGGTCGTGATCATCCCGGTTTTCGCGGGCCATGATACCGGGTACCAGCACCAGGGCTGTGAGGGTTGCCGCGATAGCGCTTATCGCGCGCGGTATCTTACCCGAAAGGGCATCATAAACAGCCAGTACGCCCAGTCCGATCCAGATGGCAAAGGCATAGAAGGAACCGGCATAGGCATAATCCCGTTCCCTGGGCTCATAGGGTTTCTGGTTAAGGTACACCACGATAGCCAGACCGGTAAAGATGAACAGAAGGCCGACCACCCAGGCATCCCGCTTATTCTTGTTGATTTGTGTAAGAAGTCCCAGGAGACCCAGCAATAGGGGAAGAAAGTAATACTCATTCCTGGCTTCATGGTTTTTCCATTTACCGGGCAGGTCTTCCTGTGAGCCCAGGCGGGCTTCATCAATGAATTTGATGCCACTGAGCCAGTTGCCTTTGAGGACAGAACCATCCGCCTGTATGTCATTTTGTTTTCCCACAAAGTTCCACATGAAATAGCGGATGTACATATGATTGATCTGATAGCTGAAGAAGAATTTCAGGTTCTCGCCAAATGTGGGCTTCTTGACCACCTTCGATTCTCCCTGGTTATCGGTGATACGAATAGATTCTCCCTCGACAAATTGTTTGTAGTAATCGACATGCCTGGGATCGGCACTGTGCATCCTCGGGAAGAAAGTCAGAAATCGCTCATCGTATTCATATTCCACCTTCCGGTTGATGATCACATATTTACCATCCCGCTGAGCATAAGTCGGACGGCCATCTTTGGTTCCTTCGATGGGGGCATTATAGTATGGTCCGCGGAATAAAGGTGTTTCCCCGTACTGCTCCCGGTTCAGGTAAGACATCAAGGAAAAGATATCGTCCGGATTATTCATATCCATGGGTGGATTGGCCAGGGATCGGATCACAATGGTCGCGTAGGAAGAATATCCCAGCATCACAGCCATAAATCCAACGATCAGGGTGTTCAGGACCACCATTCTCTTTCTTACCGTGTAACGGATTCCGATCACAAACAGGGCAATCACCAGGGCCAGGTAGAAAAATACGCCTGTATGGTAGGGCAGACCGAAACCGTTGACAAACAAGAGTTCAAACCAGGAAGCCCTCTTGGCAAAACCTTTGAGAACCACCACCAGCATGAAGCCCAGGATCAGGACACTGACCAGGAAAGCATAAAATATCCCCCTGTTGGTCACAGGATATTTCCTGTAATAATAAACGAATACAATAGCCGGTATGGCCAGCAGGTTCAGCAGGTGAATTCCGATAGAGAGGCCCATCAGGTAGGCGATAAGGATGAGCCAGCGGTTGGCATAGGGTTCGTCGGCTGTGTTTTCCCATTTCAGGATGGCCCAGAAAACAATGGCCGTGAAAAAGGAGGATAGGGCATATACTTCACCTTCCACCGCGGAAAACCAGAAGGTATCGGAAAAGGTATAGGCCAGGGCTCCAACCAGTCCGGCACCCAATACAGCCAGCATTTCACCTGCCTGGAGCTGGTCGGGTTCGTTAAACATCTTTCTGGCCAGGTGGGTAATGGTCCAGAACAAAAACATGATGGTGCCGGCTGAAGCCATGGCCGACATGCTGTTGACCATTCGGGCTACATTTGCAGGATCGGAAGCAAAGAGGGAAAATACCCGGCCCAGGATCATAAAGAAGGGAGCACCCGGAGAATGGCCCACCTGAAGTTTGTATGCAGAAGCAATGAATTCACCGCAATCCCAGAAACTAACGGTGGGTTCCAGAGTAAGCTGATAGACAATGAAAGAACCTAAAAATAAGAGCCACCCCAGGGATTTATTGATCAAACCGAAATTTTTCATGAATACTGAAGATTGTATATGGTATCCAACTACCTTACACGGGCAAGGGCGAAGATAATAATTTTAGGCTGTAGTTCAATGTTATTGGTTCTCTGTTCTCTGTTCTCTGTTATCTTTGCAAGAAATTGGAGGTTATGGGTGAAAAGAGTCACAGAAGGAGGAAGGGGATCGTTTATTCTACTGATCCGGATTTTGAATATTCTGAAGGATCAGCGGATCAGCAGGAAACCCTGTCCCCGGATCAACAAGATCTCCTGGTTCGCGTTGAAAGAAAAGGCAGAAAAGGAAAGACCCTTACCATACTCTCGGGATTTACCGGCAGCCGCGAGGATTTGAAAGACCTGGCAAAAAAGCTCAAAAAAAAGTGTGGTACCGGGGGAAGCGAGGACGGGGCGGATATTTTGATCCAGGGTGATTTCAGGAAAAAGATCAGGGACCTGCTCAGTGATGAAGGATATAAGGTACGCGTATCGGGAGGGTAAAAGCTTCGTGAAAAGTCATTTGAATTCCATTATTACCGGGTTCATGATATGGATGCTTCTGTGCACCCTTGCACCGGTTCACATCCATGCCCAGTTCTATGACCGGGGCAATCCTCCCATCGGCCGGAAATGGATTCGGATTAAGACACGCAATTTCAATGTCATCGCACCTGATTATTTCATAGACCAGGGCAAGCAATACGCTTCCCGCCTGGAAATGTATTACGATGCCAATTCCGAACTGCTGCAACACAAGCCTGCCAAGGTACCCGTGGTGATCCATCCCACCTCGGTCGAATCAAACGGTTTCGTAGCCTGGGCCCCCAAAAGAATGGAACTGATCAGCACCCCCAGGGTGGATAGCTATGCAGAACCCTGGATGGATCAGCTGGTCAAGCATGAATTCAGACATGTGGTGCAGGTGGATAAGCTGAAGCAGGGCTTCACACGCTACCTCAGTTGGTTCACGGGAGAACAGGCCGTTGGCATCGCGGCCGCGGCAGTGCCTTTCTGGTTCCTGGAAGGGGATGCCGTAGATGCCGAAACCAGGCTTTCCCATGCAGGACGGGGCAGGCTTCCTTCTTTTTCCATGGAGCTCAAGGCCATCCGGGATAGTGAATCAGGTGCCTACAGCTATGAGAAAGCCTATTACGGCTCTTATAAGGACCATGTTCCCAACCATTACCAATTGGGTTATCAGATGGTACGCTATGGCAGGGAGCAATACGGCGACCGTTTGTGGGACGAAGTGCTCGATTATACCGGCCGTTATACATTTACCATGCTGCCTTTTTATTTCGGACTGAAAAAGCAAACGGGTTTATCCAAAAGACAGTTGTACCGGGAGACCATGGATCATCTGAAGAAACAAACCGCATCGGAACAGGTTCAGTGGAAACCCGGCTCCCTGGTGATCAATCCCCCGAGCAGGGAATATACCGCCTACCGCATGGCCAGCGTACTGCCAACAGGAGAGGTTCTTGCTGAAAAAAGGAGCCTGGACGACATACCCCGTTTCGTGCTCATCGACAGTACCGGCAGGGAAAAGATCATCCATACCCCCGGGTTTTATTATCCGGTTAATATTTCCCTGGTCGGCAACCGTTTGGTATGGGCCGAAACGGTGGGCGATCCCCTGTGGAGCTATCGTTCATACTCGGTGATCAAGACCCTGGATATGACCAGCGGTAAAGAACGGATGGTCACCCGGCAAAGCCGGTTGTTCACGCCCGTTCTTCATTCAGACGGTTTGAGGATCGCTGCAGTTCATGTCAGTCCGGGAAATAAATATGCCATACAGATCATTGCCCTGAATTCCGGTGATGTGATCGCTTCCTTTGATGTCCCTCAAAATGAATATCCCCAATATCTGACCTGGCTGGATGAACATCGCCTGGGCATGACCCTGCTCGGCAATAAAGGGAAATCTTTATATTTACTCGATCTCGGGTCGGGGCGTTTCGAGCAGATCACCGCATTCGGTTATGAAGACATGGCCGAACTGCAGGCCTGGGGCGAGGGCATTCTCTTCCGGAGTACCCGTTCCGGGACGGACAACATTCATTATTATGATTTGGAAGAACGAAAGGAGTACCGGCTCACCGATGCATCTTATGGTGCCTTTAACCCGACCTGGTCTGCGCCGGACAGTTCATTGGTCTATTCTGATTACTCTTCGCGGGGCTACGATCTTGTCACAGTCCCTGCCCGGGACCTTCTGTGGAAAGATGTTCCTACAGATAGCAAAGTACTCAGGCAACCTCATCCCTATGCTGAGGAACCCCCTGACCCGGAAGAAATAAAAGTCGAACCCTACAACCGGCTTGCACAGTTTTTCAGGTTGCACAGCTGGTCGCCCTTTTATTTTGATTACAACGATCCCGATGTGGAAGATCCGAAGGTTGCCCCGGGGGTCACCCTGCTTTCACAAAACCTGCTCAGCACTGCCACAACCGTCCTGGGCTATGAATACCGTGACGGGGACCATCTGCTGCATACCCGTCTCTTATACGAGGGAATCTGGCCCCATATAAGTCTGGGCTGGGATTACGGCGGCCTTCCCCTGATCACCCAGGCTCCGGACGGGGTGGACCCACCCGGAAAAGTGAACAGAAGGAACAGTTTCAGCCTGAAAGCTTCTTTTCCGCTTGATCTGACGGCCAACCGTTTTGTTACCAGGATGGTGCCCTCTGCAGAATGGTCCTACACCAATGCATATTTTTTCTACCGCTCGGATCAGACTTATCGTTCCGGCATAAATTACATGGATTTCCGGTTTTATTTCTACAATTTCCTGAAAACTTCAGCCAGGGATATTTTACCCCGATGGGGACAGGTTTATAGTCTTAGGCTTTTCAATGCACCCTTTGAAAACGAACAACTCGGATCGATAAGTTCGGGCCGGGCCACCTGGTACCTGCCGGGTATCCTGAAGCATCACAGTCTGAAATTAGGTGCCGCATTTCAGAACCAGGATACAAAACGCTTTCTCTTTGGCAATCATATACGATATCCCCGGGGCATGACCGGTTATACCAGTGAGCAATTGAGACTGCTCAGTGCCGATTATGTTTTACCCCTCTTTTATCCCGATTGGAACATTGGGTCGGTAGCTTATATCAAGCGATTCCGGGCAAGCTTGTATGCCGACTATGTCATGGGGAAGAACGTCTATTTCCCGGGGGCCGACGGTACCGAAGTCATTGACCTGGACCGGTCCTCCTTTGGTTTCACGCTTACTGCAGACTTTCATCCTTTTCATTCCTTCTTTCCGGTGAACAGCGGCATACAACTCACTTATCTTCCCCACAGCGGAGAATGGGTTCCCGGGTTCATTCTGGGAATCGACCTGAATAGCTTCTAATCTCCTGCCTGAGCACCCAACTCCTGTGAAATCTTAATATAGCCCGGATAATACACGGGCCTTTTCCCGATCAGAATAGAGGGCCTGACTTTTACGGTGAGCCGTGAACTGTAGCCGGGTCTTTCCGACAGTGAAAGCACCAGGTTCGTGATGGATTGAAGGCTGGACAGCTTAAACACCTCCAGAAAGTTTAGTTTTGTGCTTACCGGTATGGAAACGGTTTCTCCCGGGGGGATAACAATCTTTCTATCGATTTTGTCCCGGGTCATTTCAACATCATCGAGGTATAAAATGTATTCCAATTCATTCATGGCGGCCGGAAGGCTGTTTGGATTCCTGGCTTGCAGGATCAGGGTCATTTGCAAGGGGAGATCCCCGGAAAGAAGGGCATTGGACAGGCTTGCCATCTGCAGCATATTCAGGTCTTTGTAACTATGGATATCATCAAGGACAATCCCGGCCATCTGAAGATCGCTGATCCGGTCGTACCGAAATTCACAGCGTGTCAGGGTCCTGGTTTCCCGGATGGTACTGCAGGAAACAAGAAGAAAAAAGAAAAGCAAAAAAAGCGGTAGGTTTTTCATCGAGAATATGGGTATTTTTGCATCCGAAACGTTAATATTTGACGGGATATTGCAAATTAAACAAATATGTTTCCCGCTGAAATGAGATCATTCTTGAAAAACCATATGAACGGTATTCTGGGAACCATCATATTTCATATGTTGCTGGTGGTGATGTTTCTTATATTACAGATCCGTTCGGAACGAAGGGAACGGATGAGGGAAATGGTGGTGGAATTCATGGAGTCAGAAATGCCGGAGTTAAGCCGGGAAGAAGAAGCGGATGGGGAAGAGGTCAACTTGCCGGTCCGGCAAGCCCTGATGGAAAGAACGCGTAACATTCCCGTGAACATTTCGCGAAAGCTCGAGGAGGAACTCAGTACAAAGGAATATGAAGAGCGAATGCTGAGGGAGCTGGAAGAGAACCGGCCCGAAGAATATAAAAAGCTGCAGGAAAGATTGAGCAACCTGGAGGCAGAGTACCGGGAAGTGCTCGAGGAACCGGAACCTGTTGAGGAAGAGCCTCCCGCCTATGAGGGTCCCACCCGTATCTATTATGATCTGAAGGACCGGCATCACCTGTACCTGCATCTGCCGGTCTATTTGTGTGAAGGCAGTGGGGTAGTTGAGGTGGTTCTTAACGTAAACCAGAAGGGTTATGTAACCCGGGTATCGGTCCCGGATCTCGGGGATGACATGAATGCCCTCTGCCTGGCGGAAGCTGCCAGGGAAGCAGCGGCCCAATCACGCTTCAATCCCGACCCCTCTGCACCGCCCAGTCAGGAAGGGAGCATTACCTATCATTTTGTTGCCCAGTGACCCGCTCAGGAAGCGGCGTCAAATAGTCCGCGCGCTTTTTCAGCCAAGACATGCAAATCCTGCTCCAGCATACACCGGAAATGTTTTTTGGGACATTTTTGAAAACCAATCTTGGAACAGGGCCGGCAGCTTAAAGCCTTTACTTCGAAGATCTCCGAATCCGGACCGGGCATATAAGGATACATCCCGAATTTGGGAACCGTATTGCCCCAGACGGACAGGATGTTTTTTTTGAATGCCGCGGCTATATGCATCATGCCTGTATCGTGGGTAATGACCAGCCTGGATTGCTGCAGCAGTGATGCAGAACCATTGAGGCTAAAACGTCCGCAGGCATTGAACACCGCAGTTCCTGACCTCTTTGCAATCTCTTCTCCGGATTGCAGGTCCCCGGGCCCCCCAAGCAAAACAACCGGTTTCTGAAGGAGATCCACCAGTTCCACCTGTTGATCCCGGATGAGTTTTTTTGTATCGTGTTTCGCTCCGATGGCCAGGGCTATAAACCCCTTTTGAAATTCACGGGGCAATTGATCCGGCTGGACGGACTCTTCAGCAGGGATGAAATAATCCAGTCCCTTACCGTCGTTTTTAACGTCAAACAAACGGACCGTTTCCATATACCGGTCGACAATATGCAGGCCGGGAAGACGATCCCGCTTGAAATTAACAAGCAACCACTTCTGCCAGTTAAGTTTATCGAAGGAAAAACTCATCCTTTTGAGGCGCGACTTTACCAGGCCGCTCCTGAGGTTATGATGCAGATCGATAATATAGTCAACAGGGGTCTCTTGGATCTCCCGGATCACTGGCAGGAGGGTTTCCTGGAGTACATGAACCCGGTCGACGTAAGGATTGGACTCTATCAGGGGTGCATAGGCTTTTTTGGTGAGATAGTGTATCCTTGCCGATCCAACCTGTTCTTTTAGACAACGAATCACGGGGGTGGTAAGTACAATGTCTCCAATGGAGCTGAACCGTATGATCAGGAAGGTGATCACGGCAGTTCGTTTTTATTTTTTCTCAGGGTGTTAAAGAAGAATATCAGGGACAGCCAGTATTCATCCTGTACCGGGTGGGATTTGGTTAACATTTCCGTTCCCCTGTAATCAACCAGCGTTTCAGGGGTGAAGATGGTGCGGGACGCGGCTTCCATCTTCTCAAAAAGTGTTTTCAGATATCCGGTTTCCAGGGTGGAGCCGGCGGCAAAAACTGGTTTGTGAAGGTCTTGTATGCTGTCGCGCACCACTATAAAGGGTTTGAAATATTCCCCCGGGCTGAGGGCAATGACAGCCTGCACACGCGGATCTTTGCAGGCTATCAGCAAGGCAAGAGAAGCAGAAGAAGCATTGCCCATAAGGATGACCGGTTTTTCTGATTTCTCCCAAGCATACCGGATGGCGCCCAGTATATCTTTTTCAGCATCAGCAGGATTGATCAGGCCGGGTTCCTCGCGGGCCGTCTCTGCCGTTTTGTTTTTGACATAACCATATTTTTTGCCCGTACGCAGGTCGACTGCCAGGCAGTGATAATGAAACTTTACCAGACGGGGGGCGATCCGGCTGAATTCTCCGCGGCTTGACTGTTCTCCATGCAGGAGGATTATGTAAGAAGGAGCCAGGCTGCCAAGGTATTCATCTGCAGTAACCATCAGACTGTCTGAAGCGGGGAATTGTATGGTCCCGCGGGCTTGTTGCCCGCGGGAAAGGCTCGGCAGGACCAAAATAATTAAGGTGGCAAGGAATTTCATAAATCTTCTGAAACGATCAACTCAAAGTCTTTTCAGCCAGAATGATGACATGATTTTTCAGCACTTCAATAACCCCTCCGCTGATCTCAAAAAACTTTTCTTTCCGGTTTTGCGTTTCGATGACCTTCACTTTACCCTGATGCAGGGTGGAAATGATAGGGGCGTGCTTGGTCAGTATTTGAAAGGGACCCTTGGTGCCGGGAACCTGGACCATGTCGATTTCTCCTTCATAGATTTTATGATCCGGGGTGATGATTTCCAAAAACATAACGTTCAGGCTTAAGCTGTTTCGATCAGGACTCTTCGAGCATCTTTCTGCCCTTCTCAATAGCTTCTTCTATGGTTCCCACCAGGTTGAATGCTGTTTCGGGATACTCGTCAACCTTTCCTTCAAGGATCGAGTTGAAACCCTTGATGGTATCTTCAATGGGAACCAAGGTTCCCGGTATATTGGTAAACTGTTCGGCCACGTGGAAAGGCTGGGAGAGAAAACGTTGCACCCTTCTTGCCCGGTGAACCACCAGTTGATCTTCTTCAGAGAGTTCTTCCATACCCAAGATGGCAATGATATCCTGCAATTCGTTATAACGTTGCAAAATTTCCTTGACCCGCTGGGCGGTGTTGTAGTGTTCTTCCCCAACCACGTCGGTTCTGAGAATCCTTGAAGTGGAATCCAGGGGATCCACAGCCGGATAAATGCCCAGGGATGCAATCTTACGGCTTAGCACGGTGGTGGCATCCAGGTGGGTAAAGGTGGTTGCCGGGGCCGGGTCGGTCAGGTCGTCAGCCGGCACATAAATAGCCTGTACCGATGTGATGGATCCCCGTTTGGTTGAGGTGATCCGCTCCTGCATCAAACCCATTTCCGTGGCCAGTGTCGGCTGGTATCCCACTGCAGAAGGCATTCGCCCCAGCAGGGCCGATACCTCTGATCCGGCCTGGGTGAAACGGAAGATGTTGTCGACAAAGAATAGAATGTCCTTTTCATGGCCCTTTTTATACCCGTCGCGAAAGGACTCTGCCACCGTGAGTCCGGACAGGGCTACGGTAGAACGGGCTCCGGGAGGTTCGTTCATCTGGCCGAATACCAGGGTGGCCTGGGATTCCGAAAGCTTTTTCTGATCCACCAGACTCAGGTCCCAACCGCCGGCTTCCATGCTTTTTTTAAAAGGTTCTCCATACTTGATAACGCCCGATTCCAGCATTTCGCGAAGCAGGTCGTTTCCCTCGCGGGTGCGTTCTCCCACGCCTGCAAAAACCGACAATCCTGAATATCTTTTGGCAATATTGTTGATCAGTTCCATGATGATCACCGTCTTGCCTACCCCGGCACCCCCAAACAGTCCGATCTTACCGCCTTTGGCATAGGGCTCGAGCAGGTCGATAACCTTGATGCCCGTAAAAAGCACTTCAGATTCCGTGGTCAGGTCTTTAAAGATTGGCGGCTTGTTGTGGATCTCATAGCCCCCGTCCATGGACAGTTCTCCCAGTCCGTCGATGGGTTTGCCGATCACGTTCAGCAACCTGCCCCGGATCTGTTCACCCACCGGCATGCGAATAGATGCTCCGGTTGCAAGCACTTCCATTCCGCGTTGCAGACCGTCGGTTGAATCCATGGCAATGGCCCTTACCTGGTGTTCTCCGATGTGCTGCTGGCATTCCATGATAAGGGTCGTGTCGTCCTGCCTTTTAACTTCAAGTGCATCATGAATATTGGGAAGATCAACTCCTGACTTTTCGAAGCTGACATCAATGACCGGTCCGATGACCTGGATGATTTCACCAATGTTATTAGCCATAGAACAAATTTCGTTGCGTCATGAAGATATCGAGAGCAAATGTAGTATTTTTCTACTAAATGTCCGGCTCCTCCCCCGAAAAGCCTTCCTGTACCGATATTATTTTTATTTTTGGGGAACAACTTGAAACAGAGCGACAATGAAGAAGAGAATCACCTTGCTGGGGATCCTGTTTCTGGCCGGCAGCATTTCGATCTGGGCCCAATTCACCTTTTTGGGTGCGGGAGCCGGCTACGGGTCCAAAATAGAACAGCCCGGCTTCCATGCCTACGGGGTTTATTCTGTCAACGATCAGATCGACCTGGTTCCCAATATCACTTATTTTTTACCCAGGGAAATTGAACGGGAGAGCCTTCAACCCGGCGAAAATGAGCAGGAATTTGCAACCGAATGGTGGAACATCAATTTTGACGGTCACTGGAACCCTATCGAAGAAGAATGGTACATGTTGTATGGATTGATGGGCTTGAATTATTCCAATGTCCGCTGGGAAAAAAAGTATGAGATTAATTCCCGGGAATTCGATGAAGTCCGTACCAATGGCAATCTGGGTTTGAATATCGGGGCCGGAGCGCAGTTGAAACTCTCTGAAAAGATAGCCCCCTTTATACAAGGGAAATATACCCTGGGAGAACACGGGCAACTGGTTTTGTCCGGGGGCATCCTATTCCGTATTGCCCCCGACCGGGAACCCATAGTTGAAGAATAACCAAGCCATCCTAATATACCCTTTAAACCTATGAACAAGTTTATGATCAGATCCCTGATTTTTCTTCTTTTATCCTATGGGTTTGTTGCACAGGCTCAGGAATTCACCAGGATCGGAGGGGGGATCTTATTTAATGCCGGCATCGATGAAACCTACAGAGTTGACATCAATACCCGTGAATTCATTTTAGGGGCCAAACCCGGGAATACCGGTATCTGGGGAAGAGGTGTTCTGGAACTGACAGATGATTTTTATGCTGTTCCCCGGATTTCATTTTTCTTACCTAAAAAAGTCAATGTTGGAGCCGAAGGAGATCGAACCACTGTTTTAGCAGGTCTGGATCTTGACTTAACCTATGCCATTGCCAAGGAAGGGGAGCTCATGTTTTATGCCCTCGCCGGATTGAGCACCGCATACATGCACAATAAATACGAAGGCTCCAATCCCCATCTCGAAAGCACTTCTGTTTTTAACTTAGGCGCCAACATAGGAACCGGTGTGGAAATGATCGTCAACCGCGACATCACCGGAACGGCCCAGTTGCACTATACCATAGGCAAGCTTCAATACCTGGTGATCAGCATCGGGGCCAATTATTATATCTCGGGCAACCGCAGGGGAAGCCGGTGGTAAGGGGCCCGAAGAAATTTATTCCGCCTTGGCTTTCGGGGCATATACCCGCAACCAGTCGATCTCCATGCCGGCCGGCAACTGGTGATCGGCAACCCCGTTGCTCACGCCTGCACTGAAGATCACATACATGGGTTCCGAGGGGATACCCTGGGTCTGACTGAATACGGGTACATCGTTGATCTTCCATTCCAGCTTTTCCGGGGACCATTCCAGGGAATAGATGAAAAAATCCTTGGCGAACCGGTTTGCCGAAGATTTGAAGGTCTTTTTATGTACCCCTTTCTTTTCGTTGATGTTGCCCCAGAAATTGCCCAGGTAGAGTTTATTCTTTTCCACCTTGAAGACATCCACATGGGGAAGTATCTTTTCAGCAACCATCCAGAAAGCTTGTTTGATGGGGGCCCCGGAGATTCTGACTTTGGCCTTGAACAAACCGTATTGCTGGCGGAAACTTTTTCCGGTACTGATCAGATCGGAGGTGTAGTCAAAATCCTGTTCCAGGAAGCCCATGGCCGGGTTCCAGACTTTTCCGCGGGCCTTTTCCTTCTTGGTTACGATACGGAGCACCGTATCCTTGAACTCAAGGTTTTTACCATCGGTGAAGATGTGCTTGTCGGCAGGCAGGACATAGTTATCCTTGAGCAATACATCGCCCCAGAAAAAGCGGGTAATCCACTTTTTAGCATCCAGTCTGTGCTGGTTGAAATTCTCTTCAAAGCTCAGTGTCCACTGCTCCAGCTTGTCAAATTCATTCTTGTCCTTGATCTTTTCAAACCACTTGTGCTTATCGGAGTTTTTCAGATCGAGGTACTCCTGCTCCAGCTTATATTCTTCAGATTGTTCGTATTTCTTCTGCGGTGAAAGGGCCATGTATTCTTTAACCTTCTTGAACTCATCGGAATCCAGATAAGCTTCCAGTTCGAGATATTCTTTCAGGGTGTCCGAACCTTCGATGCTCTTGTATATTTGATAATCTTTCGAATTCTCGAATTTGAAATACTTTTTGATATCGGGTGATTTTTGCAGCTTCTGAAATTCTGCCTCTTTCTGACCCGCTTCGGTGTTCTTGAATTCCTTGGGGTCTGTATTTTTCTTAGCCTCCTTAAACTCATCTGAATTGACATACTTTCCCAGTTCGCGGAATTTCTTCAAGGTACCGGATGTGCTGAAATCCTGGAATGTCCGAAGGGCCGGGGAGTCCTTTACTTTCTTCCAGGTTTTGATCTCTTTGGATTTGCTGAGGGTCCTGTAGCGCTGTTCCTTCCTGTATTCCTTGGTGTCCTTGAACTTCTGCTGTTTGATTTCTTTGACCCTGGCTTTGAAACCGGATGTGGTGACTTCCTGTTCCAGTTCACGCAGACGTTTCAGTTCCGGAGAATTACTGTAGGCTTTAAAATCTTCGTAGTCCTGCCTTAATGCAGCTTCTTCCTGCTCGATCTTGGAAGTGGCCGGGAACATGCCCAGCATAAACTTCAGGCTTGCCATATTTAAGGTTGCTTGGTTTTGATATAAAAGTACGGTAAATATAATGCTTTGTTACAGATGGATACAAGAAATCCATTCAAACCAAGTAAAGTTAAGAAAAATGATTAAAAATTGCGGATTGCGAATTGCGGATTGCGGTGTATTAATAGATCCGGTAGGCGGCGAAGGCACCGGTACCACAGAAGTTCGGCTTCGCCTGTTGCTCGCTTTGCCCTCTGAAGCTTCAGCGTGGGAGGGCTGCGCTGTCACCGTGTGTCTCAGCGTCTCATTGTCTCAATACTAAAACAATTTATATCCGGAGAAGATACCAGCTTTGCAGAATGTATTTGTCGATGCATTTAATTGCACTGCAACTTCATCTCCCGGATTTAATTCCAGCATAGTCTGAAATGTTTGTACACCGCTTAAGGAACCATTCATTCCTTCAAATATTGTTTCATTGACATTGTTGTTGACAAGTATCTTCAAAGTATGATTATCAGCAAAAGAATAAATGATATTAAAGACATATGTTCCCCCTCCATTTGATGGGACTTTGAAAACGCCGGAAAGAACATCGTAATTATCATTAATATCGATTAATTCATTATTCCAAATTAATGTGACCGAATCACCTGCAGATATGGGAATGGTTCCGCTCTCTTTTTTTGCCCTGAAGGCGACTTTGGGGGAGGCGATATCGATGGTGTTGCCCTGTGAGATGCTCAGCATGGTGCCGTCCAGGGACAGGGATTGTAATTCATTGGTGGTATCGGTATCGGCAACAACCTGGTTACCCCCGCTTATGGAGATGCGGTTTCCATCGGTGTGCAGGGTTTGGGCATCGGTGTTGTCGAGGTAGGGACCCAGGTCGATGTAGGTTGGATCTCGGAGGTCTGTGATACGCAGCTTATTTCCCACCAGGCGCAGGTCCTGCAGTTCGTTGGTAGAGTCGGCATCGGCATCGGCCACATTCAGGGTCACGGCATTGCCGCCCGAGATCGACAGGACCTTGTCTTCCAGGGAAAGGTTTTGCAATTCATTAAACGGATTGGCATCGGCATCTTCGTAACGATCAGGCAGTATCACGGTATTGCCCCCGCTGATGGTAAGTTCATGCCCTTCAATGGAAAGAATCTGGCTGTTGCCACCGCTCCCGCTGCTGGCAGCGACACCGGAATACAAAGCGTAAGGCACCGAGAAGAACTGGGAAGTTCCCATAGCAATCCAATCCGATCCGTCCTGCATTTCCACTTTCAGGAAAGTGGGCTGGTTCCAGGCAATCTGTGAAAAATCCTTTACCCGGCCTTCCCTGAAGGAGCCCTCACCGATGACCAGGGTAAACAGACCGAACCGGTTGGTGGTGACCGCATGCAATTCAGAGTATTCAAGGGTACCGGATGAACTGCCGCTGAGAATGCTGATCTTCAGGGTTATGGAAGCATTGGCCATCTCATTGCCCATGCCATCACGGGCCACGGCCTGGTAGGAAATACCCTGCGGTACATCCTGTGCCTGAAGGAAGAAAGCCGGAAATGCCAGCAGCATAAACAGCGCTATGCCTTTTATGTCATAAAAAAACTTCATGACTACATTTTTTCAATCTTCAGGGTTCGGCTCATCCTGCCGTATTCCGAGTGTATATGAAGCAGGTAAACGCCCTGGTTGAACCTGCCGAAATCAATGGACCGGGTTCCGGAAGCGATGCTTTCCAGTCTTTGTTCCAATATTTTCCGCCCCATGATGTCATATAGCACTATCCGGTAGGAAGTGGTCTCCTTTATGCCAAATTCAAGGATCAGTTGATCCCGAACCGGGTTGGGATATACATTGATGAAATCTTCAGCGGGTGCCGCTACCTTTATGGAAGGTTGCTGAAATCCCTGGGTCAAAACAAAGCTTTCTCTTTCCAGGGTCATCACCACCGGTTCCCCAAGGGCATAACTGAAAGAGCCTGAAGGATGATCGGAGACCAGGGCATTGGTTGAAATGACCGAACGCGTAATGAACTGCGCGATAAGCATATTATTAACAATAAATAGTGCAAAATATGTTAATAAAATCCTGGCCATTTATTTGTTTTTAACAAAAACCGCATTCAAATGTAAGTAATTTCTTTAAATAATGTTAATAATAACCACATTTTTAGATGTTTATCGTAAATTATGCTCTTGGAGATATTGAATTTTCCTGTTTTCCGGAATTCACAATAAATTCATCAGGAATCTTGATTTTCAGAACCCATAAAATTATTACATCATGCTGAAGTACTGGATTGCAAGTTTAGGATTGGGCTTTCTGTTGGTTTCTTTGAAGGCCCAGGACCGTATCACGGGCAGAAACTTCGCCTCCCGCGGCGAGGTTATCGCGGCGCGTGGAATGGCAGCCACCAGTCAGCCCCTGGCCACCCAGGTTGCACTGGATATATTAAAGGCTGGAGGGAGTGCCGTGGATGCGGCCATTGCTGCCAATGCCATGCTGGGTTTGGTGGAACCCACCGGTTGCGGGATCGGGGGAGACCTCTTTGCCATCGTATGGGACGCGAAAACCGAAAAGCTTTATGGCTTGAATGCATCTGGTCGTTCTCCCCGGAATCTGACCCTGGAATATTTCATTCAGCAGGGCTATGAAAAGATCCCGGCTTACGGGCCCCTTCCTGTTTCGGTTCCCGGCTGCGTGGATGGTTGGTTCGAATTGCACAATAAATTCGGAAAACTGGATATGGAACAGGTACTTGCACCGGCCATACAATATGCGCGTGAGGGATTTCCGGTTTCGGAGCTGATCGCCTATTACATGCGCCTGAGTTCATACCGGCTGCGAGAATATCCGGGTTTCAGGGAAACTTACATGCCCGGGGGCAAAACAGCAGAAAAGGGTGAGATCTTTAAAAATCCTTTTCTGGCAGATACTTATGAGCGGCTGGCACAGGAGGGGCGGGACATTTTTTATAAAGGAGTGCTTGCCCGCGTTATTGCCGGGCACGTGCAGGAACAGGGAGGTTTTCTGAGCTATGAGGACATGGCCGCTCACCACTCGGAGTGGGTCGAGCCGGTTTCCACCACCTACCGGGGCTGTGAAGTCTGGGAGTTGCCACCCAACGGTCAGGGTATTGCTGCCCTTCAGATTTTGAATATCCTGGAGGGATACGACATTGCATCCATGGGTTTTGGCAGTGCGGAGTACATCCATCATTTTGTGGAGGCCAAGAAGCTGGCTTACGAGGACCGGGCAAAATATTATGCCGACCCGGCATTCAATGAGCTACCTGTAAAGGAGCTGATCTCAAAGGGATATGCGGATAAAAGAAGAACTTTAATCGGGGACCGTGCTGCCTATTCATATCCGGCAGGAAAATTGGATCATGGAGAAACCATTTACCTGACCACTGCCGATAAAGAGGGGAACATGGTTTCTTTGATACAAAGCAATTACAGGGGTATGGGCTCAGGGATAATCCCGGATCAACTGGGATTCATTTTGCAGGACCGCGGAGAGTTGTTCAGTCTGGAAGATGGACATTACAATGTCTATGAACCCGGGAAAAGGCCTTTTCATACGATCATTCCCTGTTTCGTCACGCGTGATGGCAAGCCGTGGATGAGTTTTGGGGTCATGGGGGGCGGCATGCAGCCCCAGGGACATGTACAGGTCCTGGTGAATATGATCGATTTTGGGATGCATTTGCAGGAAGCGGGGGATGCGCCCAGGATACATCACGTAGGTTCTTCGCAACCCACGGGCGGGAAGATGAACGATGGAGGCTGGGTGCAGCTGGAAAGCGGTATCGACTATGAGGTTATCCGGGAACTCATGAAACGGGGTCACCGGATCAAATTTGACCTGGGTGGATACGGGGGATACCAGGCCATTATGTTTGATGCCAAAGAGGGCGTGTACTACGGGGCTTCGGAGTCGAGAAAGGATGGTATGGCCGCGGGGTACTAGCCACTGGTTTCTGGCTACTGGTTTCTGGTTTCCTGACCAGACTATTCTTCTTTTTTCTTTTCTGAAGATTTCTTGGTGTCCGCCTTGGGTTCTTCCTTTAAAGCTTCGGTTGCTGGTTTCTCCTTCTTGCCGGAAGTATCTTCTTTCTTTGCTTCCTCTTTCTTTACTTCTGGTTTCTCTTTTTTACTGCCGCTGCCTCCTGCCGCTACCTCCTTGTCCTCCGTAGACTTGGCGGAGGAGGATTTCTTTGCCTTTTCTTTCTCAGGTTCTTCTTTTTTGGTTTCCTCTTTTTTCGCTTCCTCTTCCTTCACCTCTGTTTGCTTATCCTCCGCTTTCTCTTTTTTATCTGCTACTTTCTCTTTCTTACTGCCGCTGCCTTTTGCCACTGCCTCCTTGTCCTCCGAAGCCTTGGCGGAGGAGGGCTTTTCCTTTGCAGCCTTGGAAATAGTTGTTGCTTCTTCTTTCTGTACAGCTGCTTCCTGAGCTTTGGCTTTTTCCTGGGCTTTTTCTTCTTTCTTGGGTTCCGGTTTCTTATGTTCCTGTTTGGCCTTAGGTTTTTCAGGAGCAGGAACCTGGTGGTCTTTTTTCTTTTTGCGCGGGCGGGTTTTACCATAGGTCCCGGCAAACAATTTTCCCCGTCTGGTCTTGATATCGCCTTTTCCCATAATATTTTCTGTTAAGTGATTCTGAAAAGAAGCCTAAAGATAAGAATTATCACCCAATCTCAGAATCACTCGATCACCCGATCGTTAAAATAAAAAATCAATAAATCAATTTACCACCCCGGATTTTGTTCCAGCTTACCCCCGTTGATATCTATTTCAGCACGGGGGATGGGCATAAATTCATGCCGCCCGGAAATAAAATCCTGGATATAATCAGACGGGTTCGCCCAGTCATCCTCACCGGGAACATCATCAGAAGGGTCGATGTCGTAGGCTCCCGACCAGCGGATCAGGTCAAAGACCCTCAGGCATTCGAAACAAAATTCAATGGAGCGCTCAACGATGATATCATCCTTGGTGATGTTGGTTTTAGCGGGCATTCCGGCTCTTTCCCTGATCATATTGAAATACTGGTCGGCTTCGTTCTGGTTATCCAACTGCAATGCTGCTTCTGCATACATCATTAAAACATCGGCATAACGGATTATCCGCCAGTTGTTGGGGTCCACATAGGGAGCGGATTCATAGTTATAGACCGGAAAGCAATACTTCTTCAGTCCGTAGCCTTCCCAGTAATTGGCATTGGAGTGGACCTTCCAGTCATAATAGACAGGATCCGCATCCGTGGGAGCTTTAAAATATTCCAGGCTGTCCCCGTCCAGGTAAATACTGGCATAGAACCGGGGATCCCTGTTCATTCCCGTAGGATGCGTGGTCGTCGTTTCAAATTGTTCGGCGAAATCGGCCGTGGGCACCACATTTCTCCATCCCGTGATCCCGAAGTAGGTGCTGTAAACCGATCCATTGCATCCGTAACCGGGAATATATCGGTTCCAATAGGTCTGGTCGTTGTTGTTCTGAACCTCGAGAACCGATTCCTGGTTGTTTTCTGCAATATAGGTGTTGCCGGCAAAGGTGGCCAGGTTCAGGGCTGTGAAATTACACAGGTAGGCTTTTATGTAATCGCTGGAATCATTACCCCGAGGCATGCTCAGTGAATACACCCCCAGGTCGATTACTTCTCCCAAATAGTAATAGGCAGAGTCCCATTTTTGCTGGTAGAGGTAGAATTTTCCCAGTTGTGCCAGGGCGGCTCCGCGGGTTGCCCGGCCCAGATCATCCGGGCCGTAAGTCACCGGTAAGAGACTGGCTGCTTCCAGCAAATCAGCGGGAATGACATTATAAAATTCTTCCCTCGGGGAATTGGCATACTGGGTTTCCGGGGGATCATTGAGCACGTCTTCCAGGACCAGCGGAGGTTCCTTAAAGATGATGGTAGCGTAAAAATTATAAAGGCCCCTTAAAAACAAAGCCTCGCCGCGTAAACGGTCCTTAAGATTTTCGTCCATTTTAATACCGGGCAGTTCGAGCAGTATTTTATTGCAGGCCGCAATGCCCCTGTAGATGTATGTCCACATGGCCTGTACACGGCCGTCGCTGGCATCGAAGGTCATTCGTTCATAAACGGCATTTTCATGTATGCTATGATCGCTCATGGCGTAATAAAGAAATTGCAGATCGACACCATACAAACCGGCACCTTTAATGCCATCATAACAAGAAGTTATCGCTGCTATGGCTTCTTCCTCGCTGTTAAAGGCATTACTTTCCGCAATGGCACTTTTTTGCTCTATGTCCAGAAAATCCTCAGAGCAGGCAGAAAAAGCAAGCAGCAAAACAAAACTGATTATATAACTGATATTTTTCATTGTTCCTGTTTTTATGTCATTAGTAGGTCACGCGCAGACCGAATACAAAAGTTCCGGGTACGGGATAACCGCCTGTATCGATGTTGGAAGCAAGCGGACTGGCTCCTCCTGCCTCCGGATCCAACCCGGAATAGTTGTTGAAAACAAATCCAAGGTTGTTGGCAGATAAATAGAGGTTAACACCCGTCATCCTGAATTTCTGAGCGATTCTCCGGGGCACGGAATAGGAAAGTTGTATATCCTGAATCCTCAAAAATGAGGCATCTTCCAGGAACCATGTGGCATTCCTGGAATTCAGGTTCGGGTCCAGGGTGGCCACCCGTGTGTATTCATTCGTTGGATTGCTTGGGAACCAGGCATTTTCGATCACCGAATTCAGCTTGTTGATATCCCGGTTGCTGGCATCGGTTCCAATGGCAATCCGTTCGTTTACCTGGTTGTACACATCCATATTCTGCATACCGTTCAGGAAGATATACAGCGACAGGTTCTTCCGGCGGATATTAAAGTTCAGGCCGTATACAAAGTCCGGGATGGGCTTACCGATAAGGGTCCGGTCGGCATCATCAATGCGGCCGTCCTTGTTAAGGTCCTTAAAACGGATATCACCCGGGGTAGTTTTGTTGGTCTGGAAGGCATGACCCACCAGGGTATAATTACCGTCTCCATCGGTGATCAAATTATCGTTCTCATCCCGGAGGAAATCATCTTCCTGGAAGATACCCTCGGCAACCCATCCGTAGAAGGCCCCGATGGGATGTCCCACCTCTGTACTGGTAACATCCTGGGTGATGGGCCGGTCCTCGGCCAGCTTCTGGACCTCATTGTTGATGGTTGTCAGGGTGAGCCCTACGGAATAATCAAAGGGCCCGACCTTATTCTTATGCAACAAACTCAGGTCCAATCCTTTGTTAACCACGTTACCCAGGTTCACCCAGGGTTGGGCCGCGGTGGCATGGCGGCCGAGAACACGGGAGATGGGCCGGCGAACCAGCATCTTTTGCTGATCCTTAACGTAATACTCGGCACTAAGCTGAATCCTGTTGTTAAAAGCAAACAAGTCTACCCCGAAATTGGTCATAATGGTTTCCTCCCATTGTATGAAAGGATTGGCAAAACTGGCGTAAATCCGGTTTCCCAGGTAAGTCTGCTGGTTCGCTCCAAAGACATACTGACTGTTTTTCGGGGGGTCCATGGAGTTGATCCACACATAGTTGTTAAAATTCTCATTCCCTGTGATACCCCAACCTAAACGCACTTTGAGCATATTGATCTCTTCAACATTTTGAAGAAAATCCTCATTGAGTTTCCAGCCGATAGAACCGGAGGGGAACCATCCGAAGCGGTTCTCGGGACCGAAGCGGGTGGACCCGTCATGCCGCAGGTTGGCTGTAAGCAAGTATTTGCCTTTATAATCATAACTCACCCTGAAGAACTGGGAAAGGATACGGTGATCTCCTTCACCCCCGCTCATGGAATTCAGTATCTGGGCCTGGGAGAGCACCACCACCTCGGGGTCGGAAAAGTCGTTCCCTGTGGCACTGAAGCTTTCGCTGTGCCACGACTGGGCCGAATAGCCCGCCATTCCCAGTACGTTGTGGCCATTGAAATCACGGCTGTAAGTCAGATAGGTCTCACCCAGCCACATCAGCAATTCGTTGGAGCTCTGGGACCGGGTGCTTATCGGGTTGCTCCGGTTACCGATGTTTCCCAATACGTATTGCGGTATGAATGTGGATGTGGTGGTATGGGCCTTTTCAAAACCCAGGTTGGCTCTGAAAATCAGGCCCCGCGTAATCCTGTAGTTGGCGTTCACATTACCGAAAACAGAAAGGTTGTTCTGGTAGTAGTCACGCAACTCCGATTCTGCAATGGGGTTTGAACGGTCGTTGTTCCCAGTAATCGAGTCGGTCGGACCTGCATAACCCAGACCTTTTTTGGCCAGGGGTTCGTAAATCTTCATAAAGGGGGAGGGATCGATGGCAGAATTGAAATTCCCCCCCGAACCTTCCGAACGGCGGTAACGGGTTACAAAACTCTCCCCGATATTCAGGCGGTCGGTGACTTTAAAGTCGGAGTTTATTCTTAGTACATAGCGGTCGTAACGGCTGTAGTTAATATTACCTTCCCCCGTAAAATAGTTTCCGGAAATGCTGTAGGTGGCATTGTCGTTTCCTCCGGAGAGGCGCAGATGGTAATTCTGTTCCCAGGCAGGATGTACCATCTCATCCTGCCAGTCGGTGTTCGTATTGTGGGTGGCGATCACCGAATCAGAATAGGCAATGGGCTTCTCGACCCCGGCGGTATGGGCATAAGCGCTGTCAATCCAGAGCTTGTAATTTTCTGCATCCATCAGGTCCAGCCTTCCGGGCAGATTAACCCGCCGCGTCTGCATTTCAAAGGTGACCGTAGTTTTCCCGGCCTGTCCTTTCTTGGTCTCGACAAGGATCACCCCGTTGGCACCGCGTGCACCGTAAATAGCCGATGCGGAAGCATCTTTCAATACCTGGAAAGACTCGATGTCATCCGGGTCGATGGAATTCAGATCACCCCCCGGCACCCCATCCACGACGATCAGGGGATCGGGATTGGCATTTATGGAACCGATTCCCCGGATGCGGATGGTTGCATTGGACCCCGGCTCTCCGCCGGTTTGTTTGACATAAACACCAGAGGCTTTACCCTGAAGGGCCTTACTCAGACTGATGGCATTGGACCGTTCAAGGTCGCCTGCACTGACGACAGTGACGGCCCCGGTAAGATCTTCTTTCTTCTGGGTGCCGTAGCCGATGACGACGATCTCATCGAGTTCCGTGACCTCGGGATCCAGTGTTACATCGACCACGGACCGGTTGCCCACCTCAATTTCCTGGGTTTCCAATCCTATAAAGGAAAATACCAGAACATCATCCGGGCTGCCGACCTGGATGGAGTATTGTCCATCAACGTCGGTGATGGTCCCCCGTGTGGTCCCTTTGATCTGTACCGTACCCCCTACCAGGGGCTGGCCGTTGGAACCGTCGGTAACCGTCCCGGTGACGGTTCTTTCCTGGGCCGCTGCTGTGTGGGTAAAACAGATGAGCAGTGTTGCAAGCACCAGGAACCTGACGATAAAATTCATTTGATAGATTCGCATAGGTTAGCAGTTAGTATGTTAGGAATATGTGACTCGTGAGGTAAAACCGGGAAGACCGGTACAACTGATTAATGTACACCTGCCGGCTGCAGTTCACTTATTAACATATGTAAATCAAGTTTATTCAGCCTGAATTTATAATTATTCCAAATAAAAAATTGCCTGAGGGCAGCTTAGAGAACTGTTAAATTTGGATTCAGGGTACCACGATCTTCCCTTTTCTGATATATCCGTCTCCGGAATACAAAGTAAAAAGACATAATCCTTTTAGTAAGTAATAGGGATCCAATTTTCATCTCTCTCCCTGCCGGATCTTTTCCTCAATCAGTAACCGGCCGCTTCCGGATTCATATACCTCAATACTGCCACCCTGGTATTGATTTGTTAACGCCGATCAGCAGGGAGACCAGGTTAAAGCCTGTTGGATAGACTGCGTTGAGGTGCAGCTGCAGGTCAAAGGTTCTCCAGCCCGTCGTAGCGATGATCTGAAGGATATCCACCTTGTATCCCCATTCTTCAAGCCTGGATGCAAGCTGAACCGGCCAGGGTTCATCAACGCCGGCACTTTCTCCTGTGGTGCAGGAATCTCCCCAGGGCCAGGTACCTGAAGGGATTTGGGAGCTTCAAAGATTGAGCCTGCAGAACCGGAGCATTGAGCAGCAATAAAATGTACAACCCAATTCTGGTCATGGCGCAAGAATTTTTAGCCAACCGGAGAGGTTCCGACAAAGACCAGATATTGGCGGCGCTTCCGGAACAAATAGCGGATCCAGGCCACGTTGATGGTGTAGAAGACCGTATACAATGATTCACGCAGCCAGCCAGAGGATTTGGATTCCCTGATCCACTGCTTGTAATTTTTGAATCCCCGCACCACACGGTCGGTGATATTGATACTGCCCTGAAGTTTAAGTCTGGAGTTGTTAAAATATTCCATATACCGGTCGAAGGACCAGTGGTGAAGGACCATCTTTCTTTTCCAGAGTTTCCTGATACCGGTCCCTTTAGTGCGCTTGGTGGTAACCAGGTCGGCAACGAGGAATTTACCCCCGGGCTTTAAAACGCGATAGACCTGTTCCATAAATGCTTCCTTGTCCGGATAGTGGAATGCGGATTCTATACTCAGGACCACATCTATTGAATCCGATGGTATATGCTCGAGTTTTTGGGCGTCATCCACCATAAACCGCATGTTCTCGATTTTGCGAATCTTAAGTTGATCGTTGGCGATCTGGATGTTTTCCCGGTTCAGGTCGATACCGTAAGCGAAAGCCGGTTTTGCCTTTTCATGGATGTATTTCAGCTGCACTCCGTTTCCGCAGCCAATTTCAAGCAAGGTCTTTTGTTCCAGTTCTCCCAGAAGTGAAATGCAGTAATCGGTTAAGTTTGCCTGGGATTTGTAGAAAGTATCATTTTGTGCTCCTTCCATAGGATAATGGAGCATGGTGTACTCCCCGTTCAGTCTTTTCAGGGTACTGTTCATTGCACTGTAAAAACGACCGGTAGATGTACCCGATTCAACAAGTCTGACAAATAGTTTGATAAGATTCATAAAAAAAAGGAATTTTTACTCTTGCAGGTAAGAATGGCTTTTTCAGGATTTTTTAGGCTTGCAAGGTATTAAATTAAAACGAAATGAAAACATTCAGGTTTGAAAACCAAGCGAGATCTGTTGATTCGCATCTGGCAATAAAGGGATCATAAGATATAATCTGTAGAAAGGAAATTGGATTTGTTTATTCCTTTTGAATAATTTTTTCACCCAGCCTGAATTCCGAAGGTATCTTGTCAACTGCGGGGAAAATATCCCTGAATCTGTTTGATTCGGTCATAGTTAATTTTTTTGTTGCGAAAAAATAAAAATACAAATAAAAAGATTTCCATTATCTCAATCAGAATCCCCATAATGCCGGGTAATATGAAATTTATTGCTAAATTAAATCCGACAAAATCTGCAATGATTCAATAAATGTGGCTATTAACACTCTTTTCCATTAAAATTTAAGGATTATGGATGTTGAAATTCTCTCGCGTATACAGTTTGCCTTCACGGTCGCGTTCCACTACATCTATCCTCCCATAACCATCGGACTGGGTCTGATAATGGTGATTATGGAAGGGCGGTATTTAAGGACCGGGAACAAGATCTATGAAACCATGGCCCGGTTCTGGACCCGGATCTTTGCCCTGACCTTTGCCCTCGGGGTTGCCACGGGGATTGTAATGGAATTTGAATTCGGAACAAACTGGGCCAGATACTCCCGTTACGTGGGGGATGTTTTCGGAAGTGCACTGGCAGCGGAAGGGATCTTCGCCTTTGCCCTGGAAAGCGGATTCCTGGGGGTCCTGCTTTTCGGCTGGAACCGGGTCGGTCCGAAGGTCCATTTCATCGCCACCCTGGGTGTTTTTATCGGGTCCATGTTCTCGGCGATATGGATCGTGGTGGCCAACTCCTGGCAACAGACCCCGGCAGGCTATCATATTGTAGGTGAAGGGATGAATGCCCGGGCCGAGATCACCGATTTCTGGGCCATGGTTTTCAATCCCTCATCGGTCGACAGGATCCTGCACGTCTGGATCGGGGCCTTCCTCGCGGGTGCCTTCCTGATCATCAGCGTTCATGCGTACTTCCTGTTGAAAGACCGTTATGTGGAACTTTCCCAAAAGGCCCTTAAGATCGCTTTGATGGTTGCCACCGTGGCCGCCCTGGCCCAGCTGGTGACCGGGCACCAGTCGGCAGACGGGGTGACTGAGAACCAGCCCGCCAAGCTTGCTTCTTTTGAAGGTCATTTTGATAAAGAAGCCCCGGGTGATCTTTATCTGCTGGGCTGGGTGGATAAAGAACAGCAGGAGGTCAAAGGACTCAAAGTGAAGGGCGGGCTGAGTTTCCTGGTCCACTGGGATTTCAATGAACCGGTCGCGGGACTGAATGCCTTCCCGGAGGATCAGCGGCCCACGGCCCTGAATGCCATTTTCCAGTTTTACCACATCATGGTGGCCATCGGGCTGCTCCTGATCCTGATCACCCTGTACGGGACCTTTCAATGGTGGAGAGGAAAGATCTTCAGTAAGCGCTGGTTCCTGTGGGTGCTGGTCTTCGCGGTGATCCTGCCTCAAATATCCAACCAGTTCGGCTGGTTCGCTGCAGAGATGGGCCGGCAGCCCTGGGTGGTTTACGGGCACCTGAGAACGGCCGATGCCCTGTCAGAATCTGTTACCGCCAGCCATGTATGGTTCTCCCTGATCTTTTTCACCTTGATCTATGCCCTGCTCCTGCTGTTGTTTATTTATTTGTTAAACAAGAAGATCATAGGAGGGCCCTATGATGAAAGCGAAATTGAGGACCGGCTTCAGCTCAAAGATATTGCCAGGCAATTCGAAAACAGCAAAAAAATAAATTTTTAGACTATGCAGACCTTCTTAGGAATAGATTACCCCACCTGGTGGTTCCTGGTCATAGGAGCCCTGTTTTCAGGCTATGCCATCCTGGATGGATTTGATCTGGGAACCGGGGCCTGGCACCTGTTCTTCAGGGGCGATAAAAGTAGAAAGATCGCACTGAATGCCATCGGACCCGTCTGGGACGGCAACGAGGTATGGCTTGTTATAGGGGGCGGTGCCCTGTTTGCCGGTTTCCCGGAGGCCTATGCCACCCTGTTTTCGGCCATGTATATCCCTTTTATCCTGTTCCTGGGCTTTTTAATATTCCGGGCGGTATCCATAGAATTCCGGGGTAAAGAACCCTATAAGTGGTGGCGCAACCTCTGGGATACGGCTTATTGTATATCCAGTGTCATGCTGGCCCTGCTGCTGGGCGTGGTCCTGGGGAATATCCTCATCGGTATAAGCATGAACGAGAACTATGTTTTCACGGGTCATTGGCTGGAGTTCCTGAATCCCTATTCCCTGGCCGTGGGCCTGACCAGCCTGGCGCTGTTCATGGTGCACGGGGCCATTTACCTGACCATGAAGACCGAGGGAAAACTGTTCAACCAGGTAGCACGTCTTTTACGCCGGGCGATCCTGTTTTTTGTGCTCACCTTTGCCCTGGTGACCGTCATATCCATCGTATCTTTTCCGCATCTTACCGATAAGTTCATGTCAAATCCCATTTTGTTCGGGGTCCCACTGCTGGCCTTCCTGAGCATTGCCAACGTCCCCCGCCTGGCCAGTAAAGGGAAGTATCTCCGGTCCTTTATATTTTCTGCCCTGTCGATCAGTTTCCTGCTCATTTTGGTGGCCCTTGAGCTTTACCCGGTGATCATCCTCGACCACGGGGAAATGGTCAACAACATGACCATTTACCAGGCCGCATCTTCCGACAAGGCACTGGGGATCATGCTGACGATCACCGCGATCGGATTACCCCTGGTGATCCTTTATACCATATTTGTCTACCGGACCTTCTGGGGGAAGGTTAAGCTGGATGAGACGAGTTATTAGGGGCTCCACCGGAATTGCCCGGGGTCGCCGCTTTTCGCTTCGCCGTTGCTCATCCGCTTCGCTGCGCTCGCCGTTGCTCTGGCTGCGCCTGTTTCTCGCTCCCCCGAGTACTCGGGGTCACTGCTGCTACTTACTACTTACTTCCTACTGAACATAGGAACCAAGGAACTTCATTCTGAATTCATAAGCAAGCCGTCATCCCGCACTTGATGCGGGACCTCACTGAA
>CAYQQR010000022.1:0-61885 GCA_964420035.1 uncultured Bacteroidaceae bacterium
ACCTCCGGGGAGTACCCTTCTCTTTTCTATGTTATTTTAGTCGGACAGTAGTGTTTCGCAATATTAAAGTTAAGGCATTTTCTGGTTTATAAACAAATCCAAGCTTGTAGTTTAAGATTAGGTCAGCCTAAAAGGCTGGGACGGAACAGCCAGGGGCAAAGGACCCTGATTTGTGAAATTCGAAATCAGAAATTCTAAATGTTTCGGATTACGGGATTTCATTATTGAACCCCTACAGGGTTGCGGGATTGTGGGAGGTACAATAATCTACCATTATTCGATGGTCTACGACCGCCTGTAGATTTCGAAGAATCTCCGGAAGATGCTCGTAGAGCATCAAATAATGGTAGAAATAGCAATTCTAATAAAAAGTGGCCCGGTTTTTAACCCGACGAAAACGAAATTGGTGAGACGGGCCGCGATTCAATATTATCTGGAGATTGATTCCCCCCGTCTCCACACGGTGGAGAAGGGGGGACAGGGGGGAAGAGGAAAAAACTGAGATATAAGAATCCAGAACAGAGAACCAATTATGTATCCCCCACGGGGAATCCGGATTGGTTTGATCCCTGTGCTACAATAATATATGGCCTACGGCCAGATTGAAATTCTAAATGTTTCGGATTACGGGATTTCATTATTGAACCCCTACAGGGTTGCGGGATTGTGGGAGGTACAATAATCTACCATTATTCGATGGTCTTACGCTTGCGCTGGAGCTTGCGCCACGGCTATGGCTTTAGCGCACGCGATCAGCTTAGGCTTACGACCCTCAGTTTGATTGTTGCCCGAGAAGTGCATGACAACAATGTTCGTAATTCAAGGATATCCCCTCCCTAACAGAAGGCAGGCGGATCAAGTCCGGGATGACGGCTTGTTGTAAAATTATGGCAAACCCTCGAAGAGCAACAGCGAGCGCGGCGAGTGAGTGACAGTACCCGATTTATCGGGACGAGTCACGGGCGAAGCCGAACCACAGCGAAGCGGGAAACAACACGATGGAATCAATGAGAGCCGACAACTGAGAACCAATTGATTTTTCCTATTTTTACAGATTATCCTGTAAGCATGACAAAACTCTCCCTGGTCATATGCGTCTATAATGAAGCGGACAACATCCAGCCGCTGGTGGAACAGATCAATACAGCTCTTGAAGGATACGATTATGAGATCGTGTATGTTGATGACGGATCTACGGATAACACGGTCGGGGAAATCAAATCGCTCGATGATCCACGCGTTGTATTGGTGGAACTGACAAAGAACTTCGGTCAGAGTTCCGCGTTGGCGGCTGGTATCGATCAGGCCCACGGGGAGTATATTGTCACCCTGGACGGGGACCTGCAGAATGATCCTTCCGATATTCCCATGATGCTTAATCTTGCAGAAGAGGAAGGATGGGACCTGGTGGCCGGGGTGCGGAAAAACAGGAAAGACGGATTTTTTCTCAGGAAAACACCCAGCAAGATTGCCAACGCCATCATCAGAAGCACCACCCGGGTGAAGATCAAAGATTATGGTTGTACCCTGAAAGTCTTTAAAAAGGACATTGCCAAGAACCTGGGACTCTACGGTGAACTGCACCGTTTCATCCCTGTTCTGGCCAGCCTGGACGGGGCCAGCATTACCCAGGTGGATGTACGGCACCATCCCCGGGTTCACGGCAAGTCCAAATACGGTATGGGCCGTACCCTCAGGGTGGTCAGCGACCTGATGCTGATGCTTTTCATGAAGAAATACATGCAACGCCCCATGCATCTTTTCGGGAACACCGGGTTAATCATTTTTCTCATCGGGGTGCTCATCAATATATACATGCTTATCCTGAAGATCATGGGTCAGGACATCTGGGGGAAACCCCTCCTGTTGCTGGGCATCCTGCTGTTGATCGCGGGCATCCAGCTGGTCACCATAGGCATTGTAGCCGAACTGCAGATGAGGACCTATTACGAGTCTCAGGATAAAAAGCCCTATCGCATCAAAAGGATCACCAAGCGTGAAGATAGGGCTGAATAAACACTGGAAACTCATCCTGAAGCTGGTGGTATCGTTCGGGGCCCTGGCTTTTGTACTCAGCCGTATCGACCTGAAAGAAACCGGCCGGATCATGACCTCGGTGCATCCCCTGTATATTTCACTGGCCTGGTTGATGTTTGTGGCCTCCAAGACCATTGCGGCTTTCCGGTTGGGCATTTTTTTGCGTGCCATAGATATCCTGCTGGACCCTATCTACAATCTAAAACTTTACCTGCTGGGTATGTTTTATAATCTATTTTTGCCGGGGGGCATCGGGGGAGACGGTTATAAAATATACTTACTGAACAAACAGTGCCGGGTCAGGAGCGGTCCGATTTTCTGGGCCGTGCTCACCGACCGGTTCAGCGGTATGCTGGCCCTGGGCATACTGGCCGTGGCCCTTTCCCTGCTCATCAACCTGCAGGTTGCTTTTTCCTATAAGCACTATGTCTGGATACTGATCCCTCTTGGATACTTTGCCTTATGGCTCTTCTTCAGGTTTTTCCTGCACTATTTCACCCGCTATATACTTTCCACCAGCCTTTTGTCTTTACTGGTCCAAACCTGCCAGGCTGTGTCGGCTTATTTTATCCTGCACTCATTGGGGGTTGAAAATCAGTATCTGTCCTACATCTTCCTCTTCCTGATATCCGGCATTGTGGCCACGCTTCCCTTTACCATAGGAGGGATGGGGGCAAGGGAACTGACTTTTCTGATCGGGGCCGGCTGGATGAGGCTGGATGTCAACCTTTCCATTGCCCTGAGTTTGCTGTTTTACCTGATCACGGCCCTGACCTCCCTGGGAGGATTTTATTATTCCGTGTCCGATAAATGGTATAAAAAAAGCGGTCCGGGAAATGCGGACCGCTCTGATGAATGAAAAAACTATTTGCTTTGATACTTTAATAAAGGGTTGCAACTTTTTTTCTTGACGAATAGTTGATCTTCAGGGCACTGGCTTTTCTGAGTTCCTGCTTTACATCGGTGACAATACCCATTCGTACATCTTCGTCGATTTTGAGGGAAACCGTCATCAATTTCTGTTCATATTCGTTCATGGCATCCCGTTCACTGGAGATGAATTCCCGTATATCGTCCTTGGTGGCAAACTGGTCGTTCAGCTGAATCCTGGGTTCTGAACCATACAGATCCTGCAACGCCCTGTAAGGAACGCCGATATAAATATAACTGACCAGTGATTTCTTTTCGAGCTTTTTGATCTCGGTGGCTTCAGGTACACTGATCTCTACCTTCAGGTTGGTTTCCCGCATCACGGTGGTCACCATAAAGAAGAAAAGGAGCATGAAAACAATGTCCGGAAGGGAAGCCGTATTGATGGCCTTAACCGATTTGCTTTCCTTTTTTTTGAATTTACTCATCGTTAGTTTCCTCCAATCTTTTTAGGTTCCGCTTCAGAGATCGCCATGGGGATCAGACTCTTCAATGCATCAATTTTTTCCTGTTCGGCCGGATTGGTTGGATCGAGGTCACTGTATTTCTTTCCAAAATACTGGATTGAATATTCATTTCTCAGCTCGTTAACAGCAGCGGCCAGTTCGTTTTGAACTTCGATGTATTTGCCATAGGAGGTACCAATGTCATTCCTCAGCGAGATTACCCCTTTGGTGACCATCTGCTTTCCGAAGAAAGGAAGTTCCACTTCCCTCTTTTCAGACATGTCGGGGTCGTCGTTGGGGTTCACCAGGAATTCCTTTGTCAACTCCTTCAGTCTGCTGATGGGCACGATCTCTTTTTCCACGAACAATTCGTCATTCCTGTTGATGAGGACAACGAAGACATTACGTTCCTTGATCTCCTGGTCATCCTGTTCTTCCTCCTCCGGCATGGGCGGTAACAGCCTGGAAATGCCGGTATCCACATCCATGGTGGTAGCTACCAGGAAGAAGATCAGCAGGAGAAATGCAATATCGGCCATGGAGCCGGCATTGATCTCTTGTAGTTCTCTCTTTGCCATAGCTAATCTTTTATAGAATAACGGAGATCATGGCCCGTGTATTTTGCCATGATCCCGGGGTTTTGTTATCTAAAAATGTTAATAATCTCTGTAACCAGGATTGACAGAATGGCTATGCCCCCAAGAAAATACATGAATATCAAACCTGTCCCCACGGACTTGAGGGTGCCGGGCACATTATCTCCTCCCCTGTAGTTTGGTGACAGAACCAACAACTCATCTCCGGCAAGCTGGTAAGCAATAAAGATGAGCACGGCTGCAATCAACAGGCCAACCAATGACTTTTTGGCCCCCTTTGGATTCATTATGGACGTAATGACAGAGAAGATGAGCACTGCACCGGCAGCAATAAAAGTCAATATGAACGCCCAGCCCAGAATGGTTTCCGTGACCCGGGGTTCTTCACTGGGTGTATTCTCGGTACCCGGCACTACCGGACCTACATAGAAAGCTATGATCAGCCCGAGTGATAACAGGATCAGCACCCATTGAACTATTCTCGTGATTGTATGGATACGCATAATGCTAACTCCTTATTTTTTCTCATTGTGTTTAACCATCAGGTCGATCAGTGAGATCGAAGCATCTTCCATGGTGTTGACCAGTGAATCGATCTTGGCAACAATATAGTTATAGAATATCTGCAGGATGATGGCAACGATCAGACCGGAAACGGTAGTAATAAGAGCAACCTGGATACCGGATGCAACAATCTGCGGGGATACATCACCGGCTTTCTGTATCTGGTCGAAAGCATCGATCATACCGATAACCGTACCCATAAAACCAAGCATAGGCGCGATGGAGATAAACAGGGAAATCCAGGATAAACCTTTTTCCATAAGGCCCATCTGCACCGAACCATACGAAATAACAGATTTCTCAACAACATCAATTCCCTGTTCTGCACGATCCAGTCCCTGGTAGAAAATGCTGGCAACGGGTCCGCGGGTATTACGGCAAACTTCTTTGGCTGCGTCAATGCCTCCGGAATCGAGGGCTTCCTCCACCTTGGTCAGAAGCTTATTGACATTGGTGGTGGCAAGATTGAGGTAAATGATCCTTTCGATGGCCAGGGCCAGACCGAAGATCAGGGCCAGCAATACAAAACCCATGAAGGTGGCGCCACCTTCAACAAATTTTTCTTTTACTCTTTTATGGAGGGTTATCCCTTCTTCTGTAGCTTCCTCGGCTTCCTCCTCGTAAGCAGGCATTTCGGCTTCACCAACAGCAGCGGTGTCAGGCTGTTCTGTTTGCAGGGTGTCCTCCATTTCTGTTGTTTCAGGCTCTTCAAGATCCTCCTGAGCGTAAGTCATGGTGGATACTCCCATTATAAGTATCCCAAAAATTGCGATAAGCGCAAATAGCTTTTTCATGATTTGAATCTGATTTGGTTGATAGTTCAATTTTTAAAGATAATCAATCGTATAAAATGATAGAACTTTATTTCCAAGCATTTAAACCGATGGTTTTCACGCCGGGTAGCGGAGAGAGAGGGATTCGAACCCTCGATACCGTTTCACGCGGTATACACGCTTTCCAGGCGTGTGCCTTCAGCCACTCGGCCATCTCTCCGGAAGTAGCCAAAAGAACGGCGCAAAATACAAAAAAAATAAATAATAGCAAGGTTAAACCATTGTAATTTCCCCGCGCAGAGATTTATTTAAAAGTAATTTAATCTCCTCATTATCTATGTTTTGGCCGAGAAGGAACATGAGCTTGGTCACGGCTGCCTCCACGGTGATGTCAAATCCGCTGACCACTCCTGCCGCCAGTAAGTGTTGACCGGTCTCATATTTCTCCATGTTCACCGATCCCTGGTTGCACTGCGTGACATTGACCACGATGATCCCCCGGTCGATCGCATTCTTCAGCCGATCGCCCAGCCAGCGTTCCATGGGTGAGTTCCCCGCACCGAAGGTTTCCAGGATCACCGCTCTGAGCCCCCTGGTCCTCAATACCGACTCTACCAGGTTTTCCGTGAGGCCGGGGAAGATCTTGAATATGGCAATATTGGGATCCAGGTCAAGGTGCACCTTGAGTTTCTTATCCCCGTCGGGTTTATGTATGGCCTCATGATTGTACTTGATATGTACACCCGCATCGGCCAGGGATGGGTAGTTACCCGAGTGAAATGCCTGGAAATCCTCGGCGTTATTTTTAATAGTTCGGTTCCCCCGATAGAGTTTTGATTCAAAGTAAATGCATACCTCGGGGACCAGTGGCTTGCCGTTTTCCAAAGCCGCTGCAATATCTATGGAGGAGATCAGGTTTTCCTTTCCATCGGTTCGCAGTATGGTGATGGGTAATTGACTGCCGGTGAATATTACAGGCCTGGAAAGGTTTTCCAGCATGAAGCTGAGTGCGGAAGCCGAATAGGCCATGGTGTCCGTACCGTGTAAGACAACGAACCCCCGGTAATCCTCATAATTGTCACCGATGATCGCGGCTATCTGCTTCCAGGTTGAGGGATTTACATTGGAAGAATCGATGGGGGGATCGAAGGAAATGGTATCCACACCGAATTCAAACATTTTGATTTCGGGGACATGCTTGCTCACCTCTTCGAATGTGAAGGGAACCAAAGGGGCTGATTCGTTCGCGGACAGCATCCCGATGGTGCCTCCGGTATAGATGATCAGGATCTTATTTTTCTGCATGGCATTAATCCTGTTTAAAAAGCTTCAGTGCATTTTCGGTTGTATGCCTGGCCACTTCCAGGATATCTGTCTTATGCACTTCAGCAAGCTTTTCCACAACATGGATAATGTTGCTGCTTTCATTTCTTTTGCCGCGTTTGGGGGCGGGAGCCAGGTATGGGGAGTCGGTTTCCAGGACGATTCTTTCCAGGGGGATATGCATGGCAATTTCGGCCAAACCGGCATTTCTGAAAGTCAGGATCCCCCCGATCCCAAAATAGAATCCCGGGTAGGAGAGGATCGTATCGATTTCTTCCCTGGTACCACTGAAAGCATGGAAAACTCCCGACAGCTCATCGTCCATCTTCGGGTCCAGGCAATCAAATATCTCCCGGAAAGATTCCCGGGCATGGATCACCAGGGGCAGGGACAGCTCTTTGGCCCATGCAATATGATTTTCAAAGGATCGTACCTGCTCCCTGTATTTGGTTTTGTCCCAGTACAGGTCGATGCCCGTTTCCCCCACGGCATGAAATTTCCTTTTACCGAACCATACCCTGATTTCTGTCAGCACTTCTTTATAGTTCAGATCGACCGATCCCGGGTGCAATCCCATCATGGGAAAACAATGATCCGGGAAACCTTCGGAAAGGTCCAGCATGGGTTGAACGGATCCCAGGTCGATGTTGGGCAGATACATGCGTTTAACCCCGCGGTCAACCGCCCCCTGAACCACCTCCGTGCGATCTTCATCGAAATCCTTAAGATATAAGTGACAGTGGGTGTCTATGTACATGATTTCGGCTTTTGTAATGCATTTCTGCCTGGGGCTGTTACTCGCCTTCGGCTGCTTCTCGTTCCGAAAATCTTAGCAGCTTCGCTGTTTTTCTCGCTTTGCTGTAACACGCTTCGCTGTAGCTCATTCACTCCCACAGCCAATCACCACACTCCAATTCTGAATTCTGAACCCTGAATCCTGAATTCTAAACGATTCCCTGGGCGAGCATGGCATCGGCCACCTTGACGAATCCGCCGATGTTGGCACCTTTCACGTAATTGGTAAATCCCTCTTTGTCTTTGCCGTAACGCACACAGGTAGCATGGATGCTCTCCATGATCTGGTGCAACCGGTTATCTACTTCTGAGCGGGTCCAGGGCAGACGCATGGAGTTTTGCGTCATTTCCAGACCGGATACTGCAACCCCTCCTGCATTGGCTGCCTTACCCGGTCCAAAGAGAATCTTAAGCTCCAGGTAAACTTCGATGGCGTCCGGGGTGGAAGGCATATTGGCACCTTCGCTTACCAGTTTGCACCCGTTGGAAATCAGGGTTTTGGCGTCCCCGCCGTTTATCTCATTCTCGGTAGCACTGGGAAAGGCTGCATCTCCCTTTATGCTCCAGGGACGTTGGCCTTCGTAGTATTCACAACCGTACTTGTCTGCATATTCTTTAATGCGGCCACGTTTGATGTTTTTCAGTTCCATCACGTGGAGCAGCTTTTCTTTGTCGATACCTTTGGGATCATAGATAAATCCGTTGGAATCGCTTAAGGTAACCACCTTGCCCCCCAGTTCGATGATCTTTTCCGTAGTAAACTGGGCTACATTACCGGAACCCGAAACCAGGCATACTTTGCCTTCCAGTGAATCATCCTGCGTCTTGAGCATCTCCTGGGCAAAATACACGGAACCGTATCCTGTAGCTTCCGGCCGGATAAGGCTGCCACCCCATTCCAGGGCCTTACCGGTTAAAACACCGGTGAATTCATTGCGAATGCGTTTGTACTGTCCAAACAGAAACCCGATTTCACGTCCGCCGGCTCCGATATCTCCGGCAGGTATGTCGGTATTGGGACCAATGTGCCTGCACAGCTCGGTCATGAAACTCTGGCAAAAACGCATCACCTCGTTGTCCGACTTACCCTTGGGATCAAAGTCGGAGCCTCCCTTACCACCGCCCATGGGCATGGTGGTCAGGCTGTTTTTAAATACCTGTTCAAAAGCCAGAAACTTCAAAATACTGAGGTTTACCGTAGGGTGAAAACGTAAACCACCTTTATAGGGACCGATAGCCGAGTTCATTTCAATCCGGAAACCGCGGTTCACTTCAACATCACCCTTGTCGTTGATCCAGGGCACCCTGAATATGACCACCCGTTCCGGTTCGGCGATCCTTTCCAGAATCTTGGCCCGTCTGTATTTGGGGTACTCTTCAATAAATGGAATCAGGGATTCCGCGACTTCCTCCACGGCCTGATGAAATTCAGGTTCAGCCGGATTTTTGGCCTTGATCATGGCCATGAATTGTTCAACTCTGGGATCCATTTTCTGGGGTCTTTTTGGTTCGCTTATTGATTTCTTTTCCCTGTAAACTTAATGAACTTCAGCAGCTTTTAAAATGTAATCTTGAACATAATTCATTCAATAAATATTTCATTAAAATATTTATTTTAAGTATATTAAATCATATTACAATTGGTAAGTGCTTCGGGAATATGTTCTAAAACAGCTAATTGTTCAGGATTGAAGGGAACGATAGCGGTTACCGGGCAGGGCGCGCACAAGGCCCGTAAATTCAAGTTGCAGAAGAAGGGAGGATAATTGATGAATGGGCAGGCCGGTCTTGTGGCACAGGACATCGATCTGAAGCTCCTGTTCTTCACGAAGGGCTTCCATGATCTTCTTTTCCTCGTCGCCGAGTGTACTGAACAGGGCTTGCTGGACTGCCTGCTGCCTGCCGGAGCGTATATCCCAGGACAGCAGGTACTCTATATCGGCTGCCGATTCCACCAGGGCGGCCCGGTTGGTCTTGACCAGGTAATTGCAGCCTTCGGAAAACTCGTCTCCCGGGCGGCCCGGTATGGTGAAGACATCACGGTTATATGAATTGGCAATATCGGCAGTGACCATGGCCCCGCCTTTCTTGGCAGATTCCACCACCAGGGTACCGTCGGATAATCCCGCAATGATGCGGTTTCTTTTAATGAAATTTTTCGGTATGGGTAATTCTCCCATGGGGAAGTCGCTGAGCAGGGCACCTTGTCCGCTGATCTGTTCGGCGGTGGCACGGTGTGCAGCGGGATAAACGTGATCAAGGCCATGACCCAAAACGGCAAAAGTATCCAAACCCTGATGCAGGGCTGCACGGTGTGCCGCTACATCGATACCGTAGGCCAGTCCGCTTACGATGATCAGGTCGGGGTAACCCGAAGCCAGTTCGGAAATGATGCGGTCACAGTGTTCCAGTCCGCGCTCCGTGGCTTTCCGGGTTCCGACAATGGAGAGGATACGCGCGGGATTGGGATTCATTTTGCCCCGTGCATAAAGCAACAGGGGCCCATCGGAGCATTGCCGCAAGCGTTCCGGGTATTCTTCGTCTTCATACCAGAGCATGCGGGTATTTTTCTTTTCAGCATGCTCGATCTCCTTTTCGACATCGGTCAGCACCGACTGCCTGGACCGGAGTTTGGTGAGGGTCTCTCTGCCGATACCGGGGATTTTTTCCAGTTTGGAAAGGTGTTCTGCAAAAACGGCTTCAGGACTGCCGGCATGATGAATCAGTTTACGCACCGTTGCCGAGCCGATGCCGGCCAAAAGATTCAGACCAACTTTGTATTTAAGATCCTGCCGGCTCAAGGGGTAGTGTTTTTATGAAGCCCGGACCCAATGATCCAGGGAGGCCAAAACTTTTTTTCTTTCCTCAGAGCTAAGGGAGCTTATGCTCACCGGATTGAAACGGGCGAGGGAACCTTTGTTTTTTTGATATAGAACCAGATGTTTTTTCAGTCCGAGCCAGCTTTTCCTGTATTCATATTTACCCAAGAGGGGTTTGGGGATCTCTATGGAGCTTTTTTTGCGGGTGAAAGGACTCAGGCTATAATAGCGAAGAATGATCTTATCCCCCTGGTCGCTATAAAAAACATAATGCAACTCCCGGACCATCATGATCAGGGTATAGAACAAATACAGAGCGGCCACGACAATTACCCAGTAGAGTTTTTCCATACCCAGCACGGGCTTGTTGAACCAACCGGAAAAGAGGATAAGGATTACCAGGGAGGCAAAGATGATCGCCATTAGCATTTTCCTCAGGGTGAGGTTGATGGCTTTTTTTTGTTTGTCAATAATCATAGTTATTTTTCTGCTTTTCTGCGCTTCCGTTCCTTGATCAGGAGGGACAATTCCCTGCCTGTTTGTCCTTCAACGGATGTATTCTCTTCGGCCCTGCGTATCAGGTATGGAATCACCCATTTTACCGGACCGTAGGGTACATATTTGGCCACATTATAACCGGCATGCCCCAGGTTAAAACTGATGTGATCGCTCATACCGTAGAGTTGCGAGAACCATAACCGGGGATCGTTATTGGCCAATCCGTGTTTCTTCATTAATTCAGCTAAATATAAGGAACTTTTTTCGTTGTGTGTACCGTTAAAAACGGATATCCTGTCGATGTTTTCCACCGAGAATTTCAGGGCAGCATCATAATCCCGGTCGGTATGTTCCTTGTCGGGCTGGATGGGATCGGGATAGCCGCCCTGCCTGGCCCTTTCTCTTTCTTTTTCCATGTAGGCGCCCCGTACAAATTTGGCTCCCAAATAAACCCCTGCCACCCTGGTGGTTTCCAGGTCTTTCTTCAATGCATCAAGACGGTCCCAGCGGTACATCTGGTAGGTTTGGAAGACAATGGTTCTTTTCTTGTTGTAGCGTTTTACCATGTCGATGACCATCTCGTCGATAAAATCCTGGTACCAGTAATCTTCCGCGTCGATCAGAATGGGGGTATCTTCTTCGTATGCAGTTTTACACAAGATATCGATACGGTCCCGGAACTTTTGTGCTTCCACTTCTTCTTCGGGAGTGAGTTCTTCTCCCATGCCCTTCTTTTTCAGTACTGAATTCAAACCAAAACCCGTGGGCTTAAATACGGCAAAGGGGATGTTTTTATTTTTTCCTGCAAAGCGGATACTTCGAAGGGTCTCCTCCAGGCCTGCCTGGATTTCTTCATCCGACTCTTTTCCTTCCACCGAGTAATCAAGGATGGATCTAACATTGTATTTTGCAAGCCGCTCGACTTTCGTAATGCAATCTTCCAGGCTGTATCCCCCGCAGAAATGTTCAAATACCGTGGGCTTAATGGCAAAGTTGAAGGATATGCCCAGGCGGTTGAAAAAACTTAAAAACCTGCTTCCTATTTTCACCAATTTGGGATTGGCCACCAGCCTGAACAGCCAGTAAGCTTTCCTTAACTCCTCGTCGCTCTTATACCTGAAAGCTATTTCCGTATTTTCCAATGAGATCATATCCCTGTAATTTTGGCACTTCGAAAGTGAAGAAAAAAGATGGGATTTTTTGTGATTAAAATCAGTTCGGAACTTCAATGTTTAACCCGGGATTTAGATTTGAACTGTAGATTTCCTTATTTTTGCGGTGAATGGAGAAGTTGAATGAAATACTTGCTGCGTAAAAAAGATAAAGAGCTGAAAGGAAGTGTTTTTCTGCCCGCCTCCAAAAGTATCAGCAACAGGCTCCTGATCATCAGGGCCCTGTCGGGGGGATTATTTGCCATTGATAACCTTTCGGATAGCGATGATACTCAAATTCTGGAAACGGCCTTAACCAGCGGTAACGGTACCCTGGATGCAGGGCATGCAGGGACGGCCATGCGATTTTTAACGGGCTATTACGCGGTTACGGAAGGTACCCGTGTTTTGACGGGTTCGGAAAGAATGAAACACCGCCCCATTGGTCCGCTGGTTACCGCGTTAAGAAAACTGGGAGCCCACATCACCTACATGGAGAAGGAAGGCTTTCCGCCCCTGAAGATACACGGACACAGACTGCCCGGGGGTCACATCAGCATACGAAGCGATGTAAGCAGCCAGTTCATTTCCTCTTTGCTGATGATCGCGCCCATGATGAAAAACGGTTTGGAGCTGCAACTCAAGGGGGAGATTATTTCGCGTTCTTACATCGATCTGACTCTGCAGCTCATGATGGATTTTGGTATTATGTATGAATGGAAGAACCATACCATCAGGGTTCCCGCTCAGCGGTACTTACCCCTGGATTATTTTGTAGAGTCGGATTGGTCGGCAGCATCCTACTGGTACGGGATGGCTTCCTTATCTGATCCCTGCAACCTGGTTCTGAAAGGATTGTACCGGACCAGCAGCCAGGGAGATCATTTACTTGCATCTCTTTTTGAACAATTCGGCCTCGCCACCGAGTATATCAGTCATGGGGTTCGCCTGAGGAAAACAGGCAAATTACCTCGCCGTTTCGACTGGGATTTCACGGAAAACCCGGATCTTGTGCAGACCTTTGCCGTATTGATGTGCAAGATGGGTATCCCTTTTCATTTTACGGGAACCCAGAGCCTGGTGATCAAGGAAACCGACAGGATCCTGGCGCTGGTCAAGGAACTGGGCCGGCTCGGCTATACCTTACGCGCAGGTAAGGACAGTAGAAGTCTCAGCTGGGATGGTGAAAGAAAAGAGCCTCAAAAGAATGCCAGTATAAAAACCTACCAGGACCACCGAATGGCCATGGCTTTTTCTTTAATGGCCATTGACTCGGACGGTATCATGATCGAAGACCCGGAGGTGGTCAGCAAATCCTATCCCCGTTTCTGGGAACATCTGGAGGCTTGCGAATTTGAGATAAAAATGTACCTGTAGGAAATTCGAATTTCGAATTTCCCAAAACTATCTTTTCGACTTAAAGAAATCAGTCAGCAACTTACCACATTCTTCCTCCAATACCCCTGATTTGATGACGGTTTTGGGATGGGTTATGTTCTGGATGATTTGGGAGAAACCTTTTTTGGGATCTTTGGTGCCGTAGATGATCTTTGAGAGATGGGCCCAGTAGGTGGCCGACGCACACATGATGCAGGGTTCCAGGGTCACGTACAGGGTGCAGCCGGTGAGGTATTTGCCGCCCAAAAAGTTGGCTGCTGCCGTGATGGCCAGCATTTCGGCATGGGCGGTAACATCATTCAGGGTTTCCGTCTGGTTGTGGGCACGGGCGATGATGCGGTTATCGCAGACGATGATGGCTCCCACGGGAACCTCATCGGCATCCATTGATTTACGAGCTTCCTTGAGGGCTTCATTCATAAAGTATTCATCTGAAAAAATGGGGTAATTCATGGGTTCAAACTTCCTTGTTTTTCTGTGGTTCAGCAATTTCTTCTTATTTTCGCAATTTATGCTTCATAATTAAAAAACCATCATAATAATCATTAAATCGATCTGAAATGTATCGAAGCCATCATTGCGGAGAACTGCGTCTGAAGGATCAGGGTACGAAAGTCAAACTGAGCGGATGGATTCAGCGTTCGCGCGACCTGGGGGGAATGACCTTTATCGACCTGAGGGACCGTTATGGGATCACCCAGCTGGTCTTTAATATGGTCACCGATAGGAAGTTCCGCGAAACAGCGCGCAAGCTGGGCCGTGAGTACGTCATTTATGTGGAAGGAGAGGTTGCTGAGCGTAGCAATAAGAACCCGAAAATGCCCACCGGGGATATCGAGATCCTGGTTTCCAAGCTGGAGGTACTGAATCCTTCCAGGACCCCTCCCTTTACCATTGAGGAACAGACCGACGGGGGCGAGGACCTCAGGATGAAATACCGCTACCTGGACCTGAGGCGCACGGTGGTCAGAAAAAATTTGGAGCTTCGGCATAAAATGGCCCAGGAGGTTCGCGGGTATATGGACCGGGAAGGTTTTATCGAGGTGGAAACCCCGGTGCTGATAAAATCCACCCCGGAAGGTGCCCGGGACTTTATTGTTCCTTCCCGGATGAATAAGGGTCAGTTCTATGCCCTGCCCCAGTCGCCCCAGACCTTCAAGCAATTGCTGATGGTGGCCGGTTTCGATAAATATTTTCAGATCGTCCGGTGTTTCCGGGACGAGGATCTGCGGGCCGACCGGCAGCCCGAGTTCACCCAGATCGATTGCGAAATGTCTTTTGTGGAGCAGGACGATGTATTGAACCAGTTTGAAGGTTTGGCCCGGCACCTGTTCAAGGGCATCCTGGATGTAGACATTGAAGGTTCCTTCATTCGCTTGCCTTACGAGGAGGCCATGGGCAGGTACGGGACCGACAAGCCCGACCTGAGGTTTGAAATGCTCATTCATGAGCTGACTTCCCGGGTACAGGGTTCCGGCTTCAAGATTTTTGATCATTCCGAATATGTGGGTGCAATCTGTGCCAAAGGCCACGGGGATTACTCCAGGAAACAGCTGGATGAACTCACCGCTTTTGTCCAAAAGCCACAGATCGGTGCCAAAGGACTCATTTATGTCAAGTGGAACGAGGACGGGTCGATCAAATCCAGTGTTGATAAGTTTTTCGATGAGAACGGTCTGCGCTCCTGGCTCGAGGAGGCCGGTGGAAAACAAGGCGATCTGCTGCTTATCCTTGCCGGTCCCCGGGAAGAGACCCTCGGGGCCCTGGGAGAACTGCGACTGGAGATGGGCAAGCGGCTGGGATTAAGGGAAGAGGGAAAATATGTACCCCTGTGGGTGGTGAATTTCCCCCTGCTGGAATGGGACGATGAGACCCAAAGGTACTATGCCATGCACCATCCCTTTACCTCACCCCGCTTAGAAGATCTGCCCCTGTTCGAGACCGACCCGGGTAAAGTAAGGGCAAACGCTTACGACCTGGTTATCAATGGGGTGGAGATCGGGGGCGGTTCCGTCAGGATCCACGATGAAGAACTGCAGCAGCTGATGTTCAAGAATTTGGGCTTTACCAAAGAAGAAGCAGAGCACCAGTTCGGTTTTCTCATGCAGGCCTTTCGCTACGGTGCTCCCCCGCACGGGGGCATAGCTTTTGGATTCGACCGCTGGGTGGCTTTGTTTGCAGGGGAGGACAGCATCCGCGAGGTGATCGCCTTTCCTAAAAACAACGCGGGCAGGGATGTGATGATCGACACTCCGTCAAGCGTTTCACAGGAACAGTTAAAGGAGTTGGGATTAAAAGTTAGTAAAAAATAGAGATTGGGGGTTGATTGGCAATTGTTTTTGTATTTACATTTACTCCTTGAATTATAAAGAAATTAAACACCAACACCTTTTAACATGAAAAAACAAATAGAAAGGCTTGATCCGGATATAGAAACAGGTGGAGAGGTGGCAGCCTAAATAAAGTTAAAGGTCGATTTTTACTGTTCGCACTTTATGTGACAACGCTCATGAAACTGACACAATCAGTTAAGAACAAAAGATTATTGCCTTGAGCATGCGGATGAAAATTTTATTCTCTTAACTGATTATATATGTAATTGATAATTAATTATTTAACTTAAATATTTTCGGATGAACAATTAGACTCTTTGCATTATTCTTCCTGATGGCCCTGCCCATGGGGATGTTTGCCCAGACCAAGTCCAATGTGGTCAAGACCAATTTGTTCAGTCCCATTGTTAAAACTTACTGGCTCAGCTATGAACGTTTGCTTAATGCAGACATGGGGTTACAACTTGGATTGTTTTACACCGGAGCAAAAGCGGGAGACACGGAATTAAACGGATTCGGCATTAATCCAGAATTCCGCTATTATCTTTCCAACGCGGATGCACCCAAGGGAATCTATATTGCTCCCAGATTAAGATATACCGATTATACCCTTAAAACATCGGCTGTAGATGAAACTACGCAAGAGGAAATTACAGCCGAGGCAGGATTTTCTGCTTTTGGAGGTGGTTTGTTGGTTGGTGCACAGGCACACTTAAAGGATCTCATCACCCTGGAATTTTATCTGGGTCCAATGTACATGTCGAGTAAAATCGATGTGAAAAGTAATGTTTCAGAAGATACTTTTAATACCAACTTATTCGACGGGTTCACTATAAACAGTGGGGTTACTATCGGTATTACCTTCTAAAGAAAAACTGAATAAAAAAAAGCCGGCATCGACCGGCTTTTTTTATTCTTCACGTACGCTGAATTGGTCTGTGCCGCTACCTATTTTTCCTTTGACGGAGACCCCTTCGATCCGGACATCAAAATCACCGGTGATGTCCGAAGTAAAGAACCGCAGTTTGGCCCGGCCGTCCTGGCCGGTCACCAGGTCGGGTTTCCAGTACAGGGTTTTCCGGTTATCGGGCAGCAGGTCGTCGAATTCCGTTCCGTACCTTGGAGAATAGAACTCACGGGGATTCTGATAGGCCTGAATCTCAAATTCCAGTACGCCCTTCTTCATGAACTTGCCCCGCTTGGTGTAGATCGATACAATTCCGTTGGCACCGCGTGCCCCGTAGATGGCCGCGCTGGGTCCCTTGATTATTTCAATTCGTTCCACATCGATGGGATTGAGTACACGCACCGAACCTACGTCCACGGGTGTATTGTCAATAAGGTACAGGGGATCGGTGCTGCCGTAGAGGGTTCCCGGACCGCGGATGATGATGTTGTCGTCGCTGGTCACGGTAACACCCGGAACCCGTCCGCGGATGACGTCAAAAACATTATCGTATGATACAAAAGATTCATCGTAATAGATCACATTGTCAGGATTTCCGTATATGCCGGTCAGGCGGTTTGGATTTTCCTCTGCCGCGATTTCGGCCTCTGTTTTGTAAACGGTCCCGTAGCGGTTACTGCCCTTGATCTGCATATCGGCCGAAAATTGAGAATAAATGGGTTCCGGTGCAGGGGGTTCGTCATGATCCAGGTATAGGACCAGGTTTTTTCTACCGCTTTTTCTCCTGGCGTTCAGCTCAAGCTGGAGGGTATCCTGGTAAGCAGGCAATTCAAAGCGAAATTCTCCATCATCATCCGTATAGGTTGTGAACTGATCGTTATAACGGTTCAAAACCACCAGGTTGACCTTATGCTGCTTCAGGGGGATCTTGAAGAAGGGACGGGTCAGGAGACCATTCACAACAATGCCCTTTTCTACAGGATGCCGGACAGGATCGTATTCCGGGTCCAGCAAACGGTCCCAGGTAAATCTTCTCCACCCCTGGGTCATCATAAGCAGGTCCATGTGCCGCTGCCGGTTCTTGTTGAGTGGGTCCAGGTAATGACCCGGATTAATGATCTGTCCCGGCAGATCGGATGCCAGCATAATTTCTTCATAAATGTTGCCCGGGGATCCATCCGGGGTTTCCAGTCCGGCGGTACTGAATACTGATAGGGAGAAATCACCCTCAACCGGATTGCCCCTTTCATCTTCAATAAGGAGGTCCAGGTTAACTTCCTTTCTTTGCCCATAGGATCCCTGGTCGCTGGCTACCTGGATGTTAAGCTGTTGAACCTTATAGATATAACTCAGCCGTTCGGCCAGGGGTTGGGCGTTCCGGTTAAAAACGGTAAGGTGCAGGATGCCGGCCGGAAGAGCTTTCCAGGGAATCCGTGTGGAAACTTTACCACCGCTGAGCTGGATACGCTGTTCAAAAACGGTCTTACCCCGGCCGTGGGCCAGAAGGAAGAGTTCCCTTTGTCCCGGTGAAGCCTGGATATCAACTTTAAGGGCGTCTTCAGGCTCCTGGCTCACCTTCATGATCACTCCAGATTCCAGGATATCCGGGAACTTATATTTTTTACTTTTTCCTTCCGGATCAATAATCTCAGCATAATAATCCACACCAGGCTGAACATCGATCTCAAAACTTCCCATTCCCTGGTATTCTGAGCTAAGGTCCATGATCTTTGTTTTACCGGCAAAAATACTTCCGTTCAGGGATTGCCCAATGCCCAGCTCATCGTCATATTTAAAGGCCACCCTGGAAGTCAGGCCCTCTACCAGCTGACCGCCTTCCGGGAAAAAGCGAAGATCATAACTGGAAGCTCTTCGAATGCTTTTTTTCTTTATTCTTTTACTGGCTTTTTTGGTTTCCCTGGGAGCCAGATCGGCTTTCTCAGGGTTGCGGATGACCAGTTGTTTTCTGAAGAAGAATTCCTCTCCAAAATTCCTCGAATAATTGGTCCAGGCCCTCAGTTCGTACAATCCTTCGCTCAGGGTATCGTACAACCTGAAATCACCGTGGGTGGTTCCGTTTTCCAGACGGTTCAGATTGGTCATAACAGTTTGACCGAATGAATTGATCAGTTGAACATAAAGATTAACTTCTTCCCTGTCGGGTTCATGACTTACCGCATCCAAAACATAAGCTTTGTACCAGATGTCATCGGTGGCATAATAAGAGGGTTTATCGGTGTGCAAATAAATCTTCTTCTGCCCGTAACGCTGATGGTATACCTGAAGCCGGTCGGAGATCTTTTCCGGGTCGGTGATCCTCGATAAAAGGACAAAACCCGAACCCAGCAATAAGATCAGGCTTCCGGTCAGGATACCCAATAATTTACCGTTAATTCTCATTTTTCACTTCTCCTTTTTAAGTTCTTCCCAATATTCCAGTGCTCTCCTTGCATGTGGTATAACGATCGTACCCCCAACAATGTTGGCTACCGCGAAGATTTCATACAATTCTTCGTCCCTGACCCCCTGCTCATGGCATTTTTCAAGGTGATAACGCACGCAGTCATCGCAGCGCAGGACCATGGAACTGACCAGTCCCAGCATTTCCTTGATCCTGGCAGGCAGGGCTCCGTCCAGATAGGTGTTGGTATCCAGGTTGAATATCCTTTTGAGCACTTTATTATCGGTTGCCAGAAGCTTCTCGTTCATCGTTTTCCTGTAAGAACGGAAGTCATTTAAAAGATCGCTCATTGTTTATTTTTTTGATTGAAATCTAAATAAGAGCCGCGGGAATCATGTTTACCAGACCATCCAGGTGTCGCATTTCATGATTGAGACTAATTTTGTAATTTTGTGCGGCTTGAAATAAAACTGGACAAATTTAAGAACTATATGTCAGGTCACAGCAAATGGTCAACCATTAAAAGGAAAAAGGGCGCAATGGATGCCAAAAGATCCAGGATCTTTTCGCGCCTGAGTAAGGAAATTTCTGTTGCTGTCAGGGAAGGCGGATCTGATCCGGATATGAATCCGAGGTTGCGACTGGCCATTGACAACGCCAAGGGTGAGAACATGCCGAAAGAAAACATTGAAAGGGCTATTTCCAGGGCATCCGGGGATGAGACCAGCCTGCAGGAGGTTTCTTTTGAGGGATATCTGCCCCACGGGGTGGCCATTATCATTGAATGTCTTACCGACAATCGCAACAGAACGGTGAGCAACATCAGGGCCTTGTTCAACAAAAAGGGAGGAAGTCTTGGCACAAACGGATCTTTGAGCTTTCTTTTCGATAGAAAAGGCGTGATCACCGTTCCCAGGGAGGGTCTGGACCAGGAGGAATTCGAGCTGGAGGTCATTGATGCCGGTGTTGAGGAAATAGAGGACGAGGAGGATATGTTCATACTGACCATGGCCATGGAAGATTTTGGAAATGTTCAGAAGAAGCTGCAATCCATGAATATAACACCGCAAAATGCGGAATTACGAAGAATACCCAATGATTACACCGGTCTGAACACGGGAGATGCGGTTAAGGCCCTGAAGATGGTGGAAGAGTTTGAAGACGATGATGATGTACAAAATATCTATCACAACCTGGATTTAGATGACAAAGTCATGGCGGCCATGGAAGAATAGTGCTTTTTTGCTTCTTTCGCTGATCCTTCTGGGATGTAATACGGAAAGAATATGCAATTTACCCACGGAGGTCCGTCTGGAGGCAGGCATCTATACCCTCGGTAACGAAAGAATGAAGGACACCACGGTTAGCGGTTATTTTATTTATGCTGCCGGCCGGAGTGACAGTCTGCTCTATGATACGGTAAACACCATTTCAACGTGCCGTTTCAAACTCAGTCCTTTGACTGACACAACCATTTTTATTTTTGATAATCAGCAATCCACGGACAGTCTTTTTATTCTTGCTGAAAGAATCCCGTATTTCGTTTCGCAGGAATGCGGGTTCATAACGCACTTTCAACTGGACACTGCCTATTGGGGCGGTAGTTTGGCTGACAGTATTTCTTTAACAGATCCCCTGGTCACCACCGATGTTGTTGAGAACCTTCAAATATTCTTTTAGCCTGGTGTTTCTTTTTGTCTCGTTCCATCCGGGAGCTGCCCAGGACACCATCCGCACCAGGGGGGTCAGTTTTGGTGTTGACCTCAGCCGGGCGGTGTATAAGATCATGGAACCGGAGCGGCTGGAAATTGACTTCCTGGCCGATGTAGAGATCATGGAAGATATATTTCTGATGACCGGCTTCGGTTATGCTCAAATGAATTTAGACCGGGAGGAATATACCTACAGCAGCGAAGGTTATTTCCTGAGGATTGGTGCAGATTACAATATCCTGAATAACGAGAAAGCCTGGTATTCCGAAATGATTCACCTGGGCGTCCGCATCGGCTACAGCCGCTTGGAGCATGAGGTGCCCGGTGCCGTTATCCATGACAGTTTCTGGGGGAACAGATCCTTCTCCCTGCCCCGTGAAACACAACAGGCTTTATGGATTGGTTTCGCAGGCGGTATCCGGGCCGAACTCTTTCCTAATTTCATGATCGGTTGGTCGATCCGGGGGCGGGTCATGCTGAGCAAACTCACAGAAGAAACCCTCACTCCGGTGCTGGTGCCGGGATACGGCAAAGGTATCAAAACCAGTACTTTTGGAGTGACCTATTCGGTGCATTACAGGATTCCCTTCTAGTTTCTGGCCTCTGGCCGCTGATTTCCGGCTTCTGGTTTCTGGCATTTCGGCCAGCGACCAGCGGCAATTTGCTAATACCATCTAGCTTATCCAAGGGATTGTATTCGGTTCTATTTTTTGATCCCAAAAAACAACAAATGCCCTGACAGTATCAGCACCGACAGGATAAAAAGTAACCGTCCGGAGGTGAAGATGATACTGGAGAGGTCGATCCATCCGTAGAGGCCGTAGATCACTCCGGCGGGTACGGCCAGGATACCCAGGTAAGTGGGGACGGACCGGTTCAGGATCATAAAGATTCCCAGGAAAAATGCACTCAGCCCCGCCAGGGTGTAACAGATCATCTGGATATTTTGCTTCAGATGCAGGGTAGAGAGTACCTGCAGTGAGATGATCTGCCGGGCAGTCTCCTCTCCGCCGGCCTGGTAGTCCTGTAAAAGCTGTATGATGGTGAAGTTATGAATGGTGCTCATCAGGTAAAGGAAGCCGGTGGCCAGGATAAGAAAACCCACCAGGTACGGGGTATTCCTGCTTACCGGCAAAAAGGCAATAAGCAGGTAGGGGGCCAGGGCGATAATAACAATGGAATTGGCCAGCCAGATGAAGCTATGTAGCTGGAACCGGTCCAGGTTATTGATCAGGTAATTAAGTTCTTCACTGAAATCCTCATATACAGGTTCAATATCCACTGTGGTGAGCAGCGCGGTGATGATCCCTGCTGACAGAAGAAAGCTAAGCAAACCGGCCCTGACCTGGGTTCTTCTCCTTCTTCTTAAAATGGATCGCCTGAGTTTAAGCATTCGCCTTGTCCGACATTTTTCTTACAAATAAACGGCAATATTTATCAAATTCATATTTGCCCGGCTGAAGAATTGCACGGGGGTTGATGTTGTCGCTCTTATCAGACGTGGCTGTGCCGGTCACCAGGATGTATAGATTTCCCGGTTTCAGGTCTTCTTCCCTTCCGGGTTTCATAATCGTCCCCTCGCTCAGCCATTTTGAAATTTTTTTTTGTTCCCATAGGGCGTAAGGTTCGATGTTCTTTAAAAGATTTTCAGCGAAACGCAGACAAGCAAATTTCCACAGCCGGTCTTCCAGCTCGGGAGTTTTGTTAATGATCTTATTGAGTCTCTGGGAGGACATCCATAATACCGTTAAAGGAGATTCTGCAGTAACAGTGGCATTACGCTTTGAATTGGTCAGTGCCGCCATTTCTCCCACCACGTTACCAGGACCTAGAATGGCAATGACCTTATCTTGCATGGTTACTTTTACCTGACCTCGGACAATAACAAAGAACCCGTCGGCCTTCGCCCCTTCTTTAACCACTTTTGCGGCAACGGAAAATACCTTGTTCTGAAAATTATCCACCACCAGGTCAAAGGCTTCCTTATCCAGATCTTTGAGCCATTCAATTTCCTGCAGCAGGTCGACGGGTTTGGCCAGTTGGAAACTGGGCGGTGACTCCATCAATCTCTTCATCCTTTCCTCTATTCCGTCGATTATTTTTCCGGCCTCACCGGGATCCAGCCGTCCCTTGTTCAGCAGCCTTTCCACGGCGCGTTTCTCATAGTTGAGGACGGACCGGATGGCCTGGCGGGTAGCTATAGCGGTGTAGATCTCGGGGTAGGTATTCCTCAGGTTTCGCACGAAGGTCAGTCCGTGTATTCTGTTTTCATTGATCTCCTCTTCTATAATCTGGAGGTTCTTTTCCTCCTGCCCGGCGTTCTCTTCATCCTGACTGATCAACATATTTTCAACCAGTTTCAGCGCTTCTTCCTGGGCATTGACGAATCCCCTGGCGGAATCATAGCTAACGGTAAGGCGCTCAAAAAATGCATGCCGTATCAGGCGCCCCAGGATCGGGATATTCTGAAGCCGGCTCAGGTATTTGGGGGTGTGCCATTCTTCCTCCAGGTCGGTTCGCTCGGACAGGGATATTATGCCGCCTTCGTCCATGACTTCGTTTATAGCGTCAGAAAGTCGGCGAACGGCTATTGCTCCCAACATCCCTTCCCGAAACTGACTCCAGTAACTACTTTTTTCTTTTTCCAGTATTCTTCTGCGTGTTTCGGCAATCGTCGATTCCAGTTTGACTGCCTCTTCCTCCAACTCATCCGGCTTTTCGGGAAGGTATTTCATGACCTCATCCCAGTTGGCACGGTTCAGGAACCGGTCTTTCTTAAACTTGCTGATGGAATTTTCCGTGCTCTGTCTCAGGTTTTTCCTGGCATATTCCATCATGAGTTGCTTGGCAGGAGGTATTTTGGTTAGTCCAAGGCCCTTGACCAGGTATTTGATGGTGGTTGCATTGATCAGCAGGGTGAGGGTAACGATACCGGCGGTAAGGAACAGGAACTGGTCCCTGATCTCCTGGGGAATGGAGGGTTCGCCTGCAACGATCAGGGCCAGGGCCAGTCCAATGGCTCCCCTTAATGCACCATACCATAATACATAGGCGTTCTTTTTCGGCAGGCCATAGCCGATTCGTTTCATAAACGGATACAACAAGGTGATTACAATGGCCCTTACGATATGTATACTGATGTAGATCAACAATAAAATGATCAGGTCCCTGCCACTGAATCTGGCCTGGTTGGCTATAACAACGCCTACAATAATGAAGATAAGGGTATTGGCAATAAATGCGGCCAGCTCCCAGAATTCGTGCAGGAAGTGTTCCACTTCCGGGCTGATCCGTGTTCTTCCTATACCGGCCATAACCAGTCCAATGGCTACCAGACCCAGTACTCCGGAAACATGGAAGAAATATTCCGCCACAAAAAATGTAAGATAGGCGGCAGCAATGACGACCGTGATTTCGATAAGGGCATCGTTAAAGACCTTTCGGACCCAGTTGATGGTTATCCATCCAAATACCAAACCGATCAGGGTACCGCCCAGGGCCACCCTGAGAAAATCGATGACGGGGGATGATTCTGAAACCGCTCCCGTTATACCAAGAAAAAAGACCATAAAGATCACAATGGCGGTCCCGTCATTCAGCAGGGATTCACCCTCGATAAGGGTCCCCAGTTTCTTGCTGGCTCCCAATTCTTTCAGCAGAGAAACCACGGCTACCGGGTCGGTGGCACTGATCACCGCACCAAAAAGAAGGGCCAGGGACCAACCCCAGGCGGAAAATCCTATGCCCAGGGTCCTCAGTCCCATCACTGTGGCGCCCATCAGCAAAAGGGCAATAATGATCCCCGGAACGGCCAAAAGGAAGGCGTTGGTAAAACTCTTTCTGAAGGTATGCACGTCCATGGCAAAAGCTGCTTCAAAGATCAAAGTGGGCAGGAATACGTAAAGGATCAGATGCGGGTCGATGGCACCCGCCCAATCAAGAGAATCGCTCAGGAAGCTGACATTCAGTTGGGCGAATCCGAGGTTCCATGTTTCCAGCCATCCAACCCTGTTGATGATCCCCAGAATGAGTCCGAGGAGCAGCAAAGAAACCGTGTAGGGCAGGGGACTTTTCCTTAGCCACTGACGGGTAGCAGCTCCGATGATCAGGGCAATAATGATGAACAGGAGGGGCAGCATATTGCTTCCATGGCCCGAGCCATGTTCTTCCTCGCGGGCAGTTACCGTTTCATCCAAGTGTGCCTCCCGATCAACCGCGGTGTCATGCCGGGACGATGTTTGTTCCGTTTCCTGGCCCGAATGTTTATGCAGACTGTCAGGGGGGGTATCAAAAGCCTGAAGAGATGATAAGCACAAAATAAGGGATAGCAGAAGAACCAGTAACTTTTTCATGGATGGTATAATTATCCTGGTTTGATAAACAGGGGTTTAGCAAATACAATCCTATACAGAACAAATATATCTTTTTCAATGCAATTGAAAATATTTTTTTTGTTTTCAACAACGAAACCCAAAAAGGATATAAAAGAATTAATTGAACTAAAGTATTAATTTTGCAATGGAATACTATCCCTATGCGCATCATAATTCTACTCCTGGGTTTTTCCGTTTTCTTCGGACCTGTATATGGACAGAGTTTTTCAACCATGTCCGATCGAAATCCTTTGGTTGAGAAGGTACAGAAATCAGAACCGGAACAGGGCAGAGTGGTAATAAAGCAGGATGTCCGCATCAATAGATTACTAAACCTCCATTTACTCCAGAACCAGCGTGCCGGCTGGATTCCTATTTACCGGATAAGGATTTATTCAGACCTCGGACACGATGCCCGTGAAGAAGCCAACCGGGTCAAAGCACACTACATGCATCTTTTTGAGGAGGAGGATGTAGAAAGCCATCTCATATATCAAAGTCCTTACTACAAAGTATATGTAGGAGATTTCTATTGCAGAAGTGAAGCGCTGAAATTCAAGAAAAAAATCGAAAGTGCCTTCTCTACAGTTTTTATCGTTACGGATAAATATCCCATTGAAGAGTTGGATTTAACAATAGCGGAAGATGACAGATGAGATAAAGCATGAGTGCGGTATTGCATTGATTCGGTTGAGGAAACCCCTTGAATATTATCAGCTGAAATACGGATCCTGGATGTACGGTTTGCAAAAGCTGTACCTGCTTATGGAAAAACAGCATAACCGGGGGCAGGATGGCGCGGGGGTGGCCTCGGTCAGCCTGAACATGCCACCGGGTGAGAAATATCTGCACCGCCAGCGTTCCCTTGAAGATTCAGCCATCAATGAAGTATTCAGGAAGATCAACAACAACTTCAAGAAAACCCGCAGAAAAAAACCGCACTTGCTGAATGACGCGCAGTGGTGCAAAGCCAACCTGCCCTTCGCCGCGGAAGTCTACCTGGGCCATTTGCGTTACGGAACTTACGGCAAATACAGCCTGGACAATGTACACCCGGTTTGGAGGCAAAACAACTGGAAAACCCGGAACCTTGTGCTGGCCGGTAATTTTAACCTGACTAATGTAGATGAGTTGTTCCAAAAACTGATCGATCTGGGTCAGCATCCCCGTGCTTATTCTGATACGGTGAATATGCTTGAAAATGTAGGTCATTTCCTGGATGTTGAGAATCAGCGCCTCTTCGATCTGTTTAAAGAACAAGGATTGAGCAACAGGGAAATATCTGAACGTATAGCTGAAGACCTGGATATCGGGAAGGTTATGCATGAGGCCAGTAAACGCTGGGATGGGGGTTATGCCATCGCGGGACTGGTGGGCCATGGTGATGCTTTTGTGTGCAGGGACCCCTGGGGCATACGGCCGGCTTATTATTATTATAACGAAGAGCTTGCTATGGTCACTTCGGAGCGTCCGGCCATCCAGACCACCTTTAATGTAAAGTTCGATGAAGTACAGGAAGTTCCTCCCGGTCATGCTTTCATTGTCAAGAAAAGCGGGGAGGTTAGAATCGACCAGGTTCGGGAACCCCGGGAAAGAAGGTCCTGTTCCTTTGAACGCATCTATTTTTCCAGGGGTGGTGATGCCGAGATATACCGGGAAAGGAAAAAGCTGGGAGAACTTTTGGTACCGGACATACTCACAGCGATTAACAACGACCTGGATAATACCGTATTTTCCTTTATTCCCAATACGGCCGAATCAGCCTTTTACGGTATGATCAAGGGTATTGAGGATCATATGAAGCAGGATAAGATAAAAGAAATATCGGACAGGAGGAAAGATATTTCGGATGATGAGCTGGTCGGGATCCTGAATCGCAAACCCCGGGTCGAGAAAGTGGCCATCAAGGATATCAAGCTCAGGACCTTTATTGCCCAGGAGGCAGGGCGGGAAGACCTGGTGGGGCATGTCTACGATATTACCTACGGCAGTCTGGTCCCGGGTAAAGACAAGCTGGTTATCATAGATGATTCAATTGTGCGCGGGACCACCCTGAAAAAAAGTATCCTCCGGATCATGGACCGGCTGGGTCCCACCGAGATCATCGTGGTGAGCTCCTCGCCACAGATTCGATATCCCGATTGTTACGGCATTGATATGGCCAAACTGTCCGACTTTATTGCTTTTCGTGCAGTCATAGCCCTGCTGAAAGAGACGGGGCGGGAAGGAGTGATCAACAAAGTTTATAAACTTGCTCTCCAAGAGATGGAGAAGCCCGGGGAAGAAAATGTGAACCAGGTGAAACGCATTTATGATTCTTTCACGGATCAAGAGATCTCGGACAGGATCGCTCGGTTATTAAAGACTGACGAGGTAAACGCCCGGGTCAAAATCGTATATCAATCGGTAGACAACCTTCATAAAGCAAGTCCGGGCCACACGGGCGACTGGTACTTCACGGGTAATTATCCCACCCCGGGCGGTAACCGGGTGGTCAACCGTTCCTTCATCAATTTCATCGAAGGCAAAAACGTGCGTGCTTACTGATCCCAGGAGGAAGGGTGGGGTTCGTTGGGATCGTAGTTGACGATGTGCCGCTCTACTTTAGCTTTATAGATCTCATTTATGGTGATCATCATGGCGGTTTCTTCAACATTACCGAAATGCGGATTGATCACCGTTCCAAAAGTTTTCATCGACGGGGAAAGATTCATGTAAGCATTGATCAGGGGCGGAATGTTTTCACCAAAGGCCCGTACCTTCTGAGTCAGTGTCTTGTAGTCATCCATATAGGTTTCCCCGTTAAAGATCTTTTCCATTTCTTCCTTGTTCCAGTTAACCTCTATAGGTTTTATCGGGGTCACCAGGTTTTCGTGATCAGGGAAGTGTTTTTCAAGAAAGTAGAGGAGGAGGTTCCGGGCCCGTTGATTGTAATTACGGTACATGGTTACCTTGCCAAAAAAATATTTTTTGTCCGGATTGTTTATCACCATGGCACCCAGCCCGTCCCACAGGTTATCCAGGGCATATATCCCTTTGCTGTAGCGGTTTGTAGACTGATAGTCGGGTTGTACGAAAGAACGGCCCAGTTCAATGAGGTGGGGCAGGTATTCTTTTTTGAACTCATCCGAAAACTTAAAGAGGTTGGCCGTGGCCAGTTTGGCACCGGTACACCCGTTGCAGGATTTAGTACAAATGTGAAAGCGGTAGCCACCCAGGATCTTGTCTTTTTCCGGATCCCAAACGATTAATTGTTTGTACGGTTCATCGGAGATGTCGAAACTGTCGATATCCATTTCCTTACCGGTCCCGCCCCCCGCGGTCCGGAAAGTCAATTCCCGCAACCGGCCTATCTCGCGCATGATATGCGGTGAATCCTTATGGGTGATGATATACAATTCATTCCCCGCATTGTTCGTGGTCCGGACGAATTTATCCGCGGTAAGCTCCTCCTTAATTTTTTCGGTTGATACAGGGGGAATGATCTCCTTCATGACGCCTCGGGATATTATATCAAATTTAAGAATTATTTTTCATTTGCAGGAGTCTCCTGAGCTTTATCTGGCAAGGTATGCACCAGTTCCCGGACCCAATCGGCCCATTGCTGGTGTGTTCTGGATTTATCAAATTGTTTCCAGGAAACAGGTTCCCCGAAGGTCACCCGGATGGTCTTGTTCCTGTGTTTGTAGGTCTGGTCGGGCAGGTAAAACATTTCCAGATTGTACTTTATTCCCAGGAATTTCCTCAGATTGGCCAGGTTATAGAAAAAGTTCGTGTTCCGCCCTGTAAAGTGAACCGGTATCACATCCCGCTGATAATGAATGGCTTTTTGAATAAAATTCTTCTTCCAGGGAGGGTCCTGTATCTTTCCCTTGATCTTCCTGGAAACCAGGCCGGCAGGGAAGGTCAGGACCTGGGCATCCGACCGGAACAGGGCATCAATCTTTTTGGCATTTTCACGGGATTGCCCGCCCAGGGTATTTATGGGGACGAAAAGTTCCTGTATATTGCTCAGGTTCAGCAGAATATCATTCACAAGGAATTTATATTCGTCAAAATGCCTGGAAACCAGGCTCAACAGAACCAATCCGTCAAAACCGCCCAGGGGGTGGTTGGATACGAAGATGTACCGGCCCTTGTCCGGGATGTTCCCTTCCCCGCGGGTTATAATCTTAACGTTAAAATCTTTAATGACGGCATTCACGAAATCAATACCCTGCTTATCCCCGTGCCTTTTTAGAAAGTCGTTGATATAATCCTGGTGGATAATTCTTTTGATGTAGGCATAAACAAAGCCGGGCAGCATACGGGCCATTTTCGGACTTTTGTCCCTGAAAACCTCCCGGATGTCAATTTTTTTTATTTGATCCTTGTTCGCTCCTTCCGCCATAAATAACCGCTGTTCTGTTCACATGTGCTGATTACCGTGCAAAATTAACCAAAATAATCTGAACCTTACGCGACGGCAAAGACACTCTATATTTTTCCCTTGCCCATGCTATTTTATCCGAATAGCTTTCTTTCCGGGGCGAAAGTTTTCAACAAAGTGGTAAAAAATGGGAGAAAGTGGAGGAAAGTGGTGATTTTTTACCTATTTTTGGATGAATCTGAATGCATCCCGCATGATATCATACATTGGTGACTATACATGCAAAGTGGACAGCAAGGGCCGGGTGATGCTTCCGGCGGCCTTTAAGCGCCAGATGCCGCCCGGTACAGAAGTTCGCTTTGTAATCAAGCGGGATATTTTTGAAAAATGTCTGATCCTGTATCCCATTGATGAATGGGAACGGCAGAATAAACTGATCAGGAGCAGGACCAATCATTACAACAGAGAGCATGCACAATTCTTGAGACAGTTTTACCAGGGGACCGCGGAGGTGAACCTGGATGCGTCGAACAGGCTCCTGATCCCAAAAAGACTGGCAGAGTATGCAGAAATTGACAGGGAGGTGGTGATGGCCGGTCAGTACGGAAAAATAGAGATCTGGTCCGAACCACTGTATGGCAAAGGCAGTCGGGCCAGCGATGATTTTGCCTTAATGGCAGAAAAAATACTGGGCGGGACCCCGGGAGAAGGTGATGCGGTATGAACTATCATCAACCGGTATTATTAAAAGAGAGTCTGGAGGCCCTCAACATAAATCCGCGTGGGATTTATGTTGATCTGACATTTGGCGGCGGAGGACATGCCCGCGCCATACTTAACAAACTTGGGAAAGGCCGGTTAATCGCATTTGACCAGGATGCTGATGCCAGCAGCAATGGCATAGACGATGACCGGCTCTTGTTTATACGGGGAAATTTCAGATACATGAAGAACTTCCTCAGATACCATGAAATAGATGCTGTTGACGGCCTATTTGCCGACCTGGGTGTTTCTTCTCATCAGTTTGATGTCCCCGGCAGGGGTTTTTCCTATCGTTTTGATGACCGGCTGGATATGCGGATGAACCAGGAGGCTCCGTTTACGGCGACAGACCTTCTGGCTCGTTATGACCAGGATGCACTGACCCGTGTATTTGCCGACTATGGTGAGCTTAAAAATGCCTCCCGTATAGCGGCAGTCATCATTCGTGCCAGGCAAGAGGAGAAACTGGAAACCAGCGGTGACCTGCTGAGTGTTATAGAGCCCTTAATCACCGCAAAAAACAGGAACAAAATTTTGTCCCGCGTCTTCCAGGCACTTCGCATCGAAGTCAATGACGAGCTGAATGCCTTGAAAGAGCTTTTGATCCAATCGGTTGATACACTCAAAAAAGGTGGTCGCCTGGTGATCATTGCCTATCACAGCCTGGAAGATCGTCTTGTAAAAAACTTCACGCGTTCCGGGAATTTCGAGGGTACCATTGAAAAAGATCTGTACGGCCGGTCGGGCCAGCCCCTCCAACCGTTAAGCCGTTCGGTCATTACACCCGGTGAGGAGGAGGTCAGGCGAAACCCGCGGGCCAGAAGTGCAAAAATGAGAGTAGCTGAAAAACTGTAGTTATGGGTTCACAGGTTGAGGATAAAGAAAGAAAATATTCAGGCGAGCCTTTCTTCAAGGGGATCATCGATGGGCGGTTGTTGACCCGGGATGCTGTTCTGCGTCAGCTGCCCTTCATCTTCTTTGTGGTTGTAATGGCCCTTCTGTATATCGGGAACCGTTATCACGCTGAAAAAAAGGCACGTCAATATATACAATTGCAATACGAGGTCAAAGAATTACGCTCGGAAGCCATTACCACCTCGGCCGAACTGATGTATGTGAGCAAGCAGTCGGTGGTGCTGCAACTGGTGCGCGAAAAAGGGCTGGAACTTGAAGAATCAAAGGAACCGCCGAGGAAAATCATTTTGGAAGACTGATGTCGTTGGGCATGAAGCAAAATATCGTCCGCAGAGTGATCGCCATTTATTTGGCGGTTTTCCTGTTCGCACTCATCCTGATGGCCAGGCTGGTCCAGCTGCAATTTTTGGAGGATGAGGAATGGAAGGATCGTGCCCAGCAACAGTCGTTGAAATACGTAACCATCGAACCCAACCGGGGTGACATTTATGCAGGGGACGGCAGGCGGCTGCTGGCTACCTCTGTTCCCTATTTTGAATTGCGAATGGATATGAAGAGTCCTTCATTCACCGATGATATTTTCTATAAGCATGTGGATTCCCTGGCCTGGTACCTGGCCCGCTTTTTCGGAGATAAATCTATGGAGGTATACAAGCGGCGGCTGGTTCGGGCCCGGCAACAGGGGGTACGGTATTACCTGGTAAAACGGGGTGTTTCCTATAAAGAACTTAAAGAGGTTAAAAAATTCCCAATTTTCCGGGAAGGACAATACCGCGGGGGCTTCAGGGCGATTCAGGAAAACAGAAGGATCCGTCCTCATTCCATCCTTGCTGCCCGGACCGTAGGGTATACCACCAAAGATGAACGGGGCAATGTGGTTGGCATTGAAGGAGCCTTTGATCATTACCTGAAAGGGCAAAAGGGAGTCCGGCTGATGCAGAAAATTTCGGGCAACATGTGGATGCCGGTTTCCGACAGGAACGAAGTGGACCCCAGGGACGGCAGTGATGTGATCACCACGATAGATGTCGACCTACAGGATGTTGCCGAGAATGCCCTGCTCCGGCAGCTCATCAACCATGATGCCCATCATGGCACGGCAGTTTTGATGGAGGTGCAAACCGGAGAGATAAAAGCCATAGTCAATCTACAGAAGATTGACTCGGTAACTTATGGAGAAGTCTATAATTACGCTATCGGGGAAAGCACGGAGCCGGGCTCTACCTTCAAGCTGGCCTCCCTGATCGCGGCCCTGGAGGACGGTATCGTCGACCTGGACGACACTATCGACACCGGTAACGGGACCTACCGGGTCTATGACAAAGTAATCCGTGATACCCGGAAAGGCGGCCACGGAAAAATTACCGTACAGGAAGCCTTTGAATATTCTTCCAATGTCGGGATATCAAAGATCATCCATGAAGGCTATTCGGAGGATCCTGCACGATTCATTGACAGGCTCTACAGCATGCACCTGAACGAGGCGCTTGGTGTTCCCGTTAAGGGAGAAGGAATACCCCGGATCAAATATCCCGGCGATCCCCTGTGGTCGGGAATTTCCCTGGCTATGATGTCTTATGGATACGAGATCAGGATGACGCCCCTGCAGATACTGACTTTCTATAATGCCATCGCCAATGACGGTAAGATGGTCAAGCCACGTTTAGTCAAGGAGATTCGTTACCTGGGTGAAACGGAACAGAGATTCAGGACCGAAGTGATCGATCCCAGCATCTGTTCCAAAAAGACCCTGGAAAAAGCAAGGCGCATGCTTGAGGGCGCGGTGCAGAACGGTACTGCCATGAATCTGCGCACCACCAACTACAGTATTGCGGGAAAAACGGGTACGGCTCAGATTGCCAACGATAAATACGGTTACCAGGTCGACTCCAAAATCAGCTACCAGGCTTCTTTTGTCGGCTATTTCCCAGCTGAAAACCCGTGCTATTCCTGTATCGTGGTTGTTAATTCACCCTCCAGCGACGTGTATTATGGGAATCTGGTGGCCGGACCGGTATTCAAGGAGATTGCCGATAAGGTATATGCCACCAGTTTTGATATGCACCTGGAGATCGGGGAATACACAAGATATGCAGTGGCTGATGCCCCGTATTCCAAAATTGGTTCAAAGGAGCATCTGGACCGGACTCTGGAATACCTGGGCATACCGGTTCAGGATTCGGGAATCACAACAGACTGGGTGGTGACGTACAAGCAGCCCAACGAGGTTTCCTATAAAGAAATGCACAACATACCCAACCTGGTGCCCAATGTCAGGGAGATGGGATTGCGCGATGCAGTTTACCTGTTGGAGAATGCCGGACTGAAAGTGGAGGTTCTGGGTCGTGGCAAAGTCAGGTCGCAGTCCATACCCCCTGGAACCAGGGTTGAGCCCGGACAGACCATCACGCTTGAAATGAGTTTTATCTGATGCCAAAAGCATTACAGGACATATTAGGACAGATCGACCATAGCTTGCTCCAGGGCAGTAAAGAAGTACAGGTTAACACCATCCGCTTCGATTCCAGGAAAGTCGGAGCGGGTGACCTCTTCGTTGCCATCCATGGTTTTGAACAGGACGGGCACGAATTTATTCCGGAAGCCGTGAAAAAAGGTGCATCCTGTATCCTTTTGGAAGATCCTTCCATGGACCTGGATAAAGACTTGTGTGTCATAAAGGTTAATAATTCCAGGAAAGCCCTTGCCCAAATGGCATCCAACTGGTTCGACCGGCCCTCGGAACGAATCAGGCTTATCGGGGTGACCGGCACCAATGGGAAAACCACAACGGCCACGCTGCTGTATCATTTGTTCAACCAGGTGGGCTTTAGATCCGGCCTTTTATCCACCATCCGCAATTATGTGGGAATTGAACCCCATGGTGCCACCCGCACGACGCCCGATCCTGTAGCGATCAATGATCTCTTGAACAGGATGACCCTGGAAGATTGTCAGTATTGCTTTATGGAGGTCAGCTCTCATGCCATTGATCAACACAGGATAAGCGGTTTGCATTTTAAAGGAGGGATTTTCACCAATCTCAGCCATGATCACCTGGATTATCATTCGAGTTTTGAAGAATATCTGAAGGTGAAGAAATCCTTTTTTGACAGTCTGCCGGCTTCCTCCTTTGCCCTTTATAATATCGACGACAAGAATGGACCGGTTATGGTCCAGAATACCAGGGCAAAAAAGATCAGTTACGGGATCACCGGCATGGCGGATTTTAAGGCCAGGATACAGGAAATGCACCCGGATGCCATGTTGATGGAAATAGAGAATTATGAAATGTGGACCCGCCTGACCGGGGAATTCAATGCCTATAATATTCTTGCAGTGTATGCCACTGCCAGGACCGAGGGGATAGATGAAGGTGATTTCTTAACCCTGTTAAGCGAACAGCACCCTGTAGAAGGGCGGTTTGAAACCATACGGGACGGCAAGGGGAAGACCGCCATTGTGGATTATGCACATACCCCGGATGCCCTGGTGAACGTATTAAGGGCCATTCAAAAGATCAGACAGCCGGGACAAAGGATCATTACGGTGGTGGGGGCCGGGGGTAACCGGGACAAAACAAAACGTCCGGTCATGGCAAAAGTGGCTATAAAAGCCAGCGACCAGGTGATTCTTACTTCCGACAACCCGAGGGATGAAGACCCGGAGGACATTCTGAAAGATATGATGAAAGGAGTGGAGGAAGAGCAGTCAAAAATACTAAGCATAACCGACAGGGAAGAGGCCATAAAGGCAGCGATAATGTTGGCTACGGACACCGATATCATTTTGGTTGCCGGCAAGGGGCATGAGACATACCAGGAGATAAAAGGAGAAAGAAAGCATTTTGACGACCGGGAGGTCATTCAAAAATACATGATGTAGGAATATGCTGTATTATTTATTCACATATCTGGATAGCCTTGATTTCCCGGGCGCGGGAGTGTTCGAATATATCTCCTTTCGCTCGGCCATGACCATCATCACGGCGCTGGTAATATCCATGCTCTTTGGCAAGGGTATCATCCGCAGGCTCAGGAAAAAACAGATCGGGGAAGATATCAGGGACCTCGGCCTGGATGGCCAAATCCAGAAAAAAGGAACTCCCACCATGGGCGGCCTCATCATCCTGGCCTCCATAGTGATCCCGGTCCTCCTCTTCGCCCGCCTGGAGAATGTATACATCATCCTTATGCTCATCGCAACCCTGTGGCTCGGGTTGGTTGGTTTTTTGGACGATTACATCAAAGTTTTCAAAAAGAACAAAAAAGGCCTGGCAGCCAAATTCAAGATCATAGGCCAGGTAAGTTTGGGATTTATGGTCGGATTGATCCTTTGGCTGAGCAATGACGTGGTGGTCAGGGAGAAGGTGACCATACCGGTGGAGCAGGGCCAGATCCTGGGTGAAGAGTACATCACGGTCAACCGGGATGTCAAATCCACCAAGACCACGATTCCCTTTTTGAAAAATAATGAATTCGATTATGCATACCTGATTGGCTTTATGGGAGATAAGGCCCAAAGATATGCATGGATCGTACTGGTCCTGGCCGTGATCTTCATCATCACGGCAGTCTCGAACGGGGCCAATATGACGGATGGTTTGGATGGCCTGGCCACGGGGTCTTCGGCCATTATTGGCACCACCCTGGGCATACTGGCGTATGTCTCGGGTAACGTCATAATCGCTGATTATCTGAATATCATGTATATCCCCGGATCGGGAGAGCTGGTGATATACATGGCTGCATTTGTGGGGGGTACCATCGGTTTCCTGTGGTACAATTCCTATCCTGCCCAGGTTTTTATGGGCGACACCGGCAGCTTGTCCCTGGGCGGGATCATTGCCGTGTATGCGATAGTTATCCGGAAGGAATTGCTCATTCCCATCCTGTGCGGGATATTTCTCGTGGAAAGCATATCTGTGATGTTGCAGGTAAGCTGGTTCAAGTATACGCGCCGCAAGACCGGTACAGGCAGGAGGATATTCAAAATGGCCCCCCTGCATCATCATTACCAGGTCAAAGGCTATCCGGAACCCAAAATTGTAACGCGGTTCTGGATCGTGGGACTCTTACTGGCGGTAATCAGCATTGTCACATTAAAAATTCGATGAAAAACCCATACACACGAAAAAATGATACAACGCATCGTCATTCTGGGAGCGGGAGAAAGCGGAACTGGAGCAGCCATACTGGCCAGGAAGCATGGTTTTGATGTTTTTGTTTCCGATAACGGGAAGATCCTTCCCAAGTACAAGGAACTGCTCTATGCCCACGACATTCTGTGGGAAGAAGGCAAGCATACGGAAAAGTTCATCCTGAATGCGGATGAGATCATTAAAAGTCCGGGCATTCCCGATCATGTTCCCATAGTGGAAGACATCCGCAAGAAAAATATTCGCATCATTTCCGAGATTGAGTTCGCAGCACGGTTCACCACGGCCAAGAAGATATGCATAACAGGCAGCAACGGTAAAACCACCACCACCTCCCTGCTGCATCACATGATGAAAAAGGCCGGTTTGAATGTGGGCATTGCTGGCAATGTGGGAAGAAGCTTTGCCCTGCAGGTTGCCACCGAGGAATATGATTATTATGTGCTGGAGATCAGTAGTTTCCAGTTGGATGGGATGTACGATTTCAAGGCGGATATTGCCGTGCTGTTGAACATCACACCCGATCACCTGGACCGCTACGATGACAATCTGGACCATTACGTGGACTCCAAGTTCCGGATCACTCAAAACCTTAACGAAGATGAATATTTCGTCTTTTGTTCGGAAGACGAGATAACCATTAAGGCCCTGGAGAGGATTGTCATTAAAGCCAGGCAATTACCCTTTGGCCTGGTACGGAGGAGAAAGGACCAGGTGGCCTGGGTGGACCGGCAGGACCGGCTCAGGATTTCCTATGATAATGTTGACTTTAGCATGTCGGTGGCCGAATTGGCCCTGAAGGGAAAGCATAATACCTACAACAGCATGGCGGCAGGCATTGCTGGAAGTGTCCTCAAGATTAAAAATGAAACCATCAGGGAAAGCCTGATGGATTTTAAAGGAGTGGAACACCGTTTGGAAAAAGTGCTCCGGGTACATGGTATCGATTTTATCAATGATTCCAAGGCCACCAATGTGAATGCAAGCTGGTATGCCCTGGAGAGCATGACTCAGGAAGTAATCTGGATTGCAGGCGGAGTGGATAAAGGCAATGATTACAGCGAATTGATGGAACTGGTTGAGGCCAAGGTAAAGGCCATTGTATGCCTGGGCAAAGACAACAAAAAATTACATGAGGCCTTTGAGAACAAGGTTCCGGTGATGGTCGATTGTGAAAGCATGAGTGAAGCGGTACAGTCGGCTTATTTCCTGGCCAGGAACGGGCAGGTGGTATTGCTCTCGCCGGCCTGTGCCAGTTTCGACCTTTTTGAAAACTTTGAAGACCGCGGAAGGCAGTTCAAGAATGCAGTCAAGAAATTATAGGACATTATGGTCCGAGCTTTGAGAAAATATTTGGGGGGTGATCCGGTGATCTGGATCGTGATCCTTGTGCTCACGATATATTCGCTGCTGGCGGTATATTCATCTACCGGTTCACTGGCTTACCGTTTTCAGGGAGGGAACACAGCATACTATATCCTTAAGCACTCTACCTTCCTGTTGCTGGGTCTGTTCATGATCTTCGTTACCCATTTGATTCATTATAAATATTATTCGAGGCTCTCCCAGCTATTTTTGATTATTGCCCTCCCCATGCTGGTGGTTACCTTGTTGTTCGGGGAAAACATCAACGAGGCTTCCCGCTGGTTGCAGCTTCCGGGTACGGGAATCAGTTTCCAGACTTCCGATTTCGCCAAGCTGGCACTGATCATGTATGTGGCCCGTCTTTTATCCCTGAAGCAGGATCAGATTAAATCTTATCATGCTGCATTTTTACCCATCATCGTGCCGGTTTTACTGGTATGCGGACTGATACTTCCGGCCAACCTTTCGACTGCCGGCATTCTTTTCGTGACCTGCCTCCTGCTGATGTATATCGGCCGGATCAATATCCGGCACCTGGCTTTAACCGGATTTGCGGGAGCCCTCCTGCTCACGGTTTTCATCCTGATTACCCTGAACTGGGAGAAAGAGGGCCGTATCGGGACCTGGAAAGCCAGGATTGAGAGTTATCTCGATCCCGATGATGAAGGAAACTACCAGGTGAAGCAATCCAAGATTGCCATTGCCAGTGGCGGACTGCTGGGTAAAGGGCCCGGGAACAGTACCCAGCGAAACTACCTGCCGCATCCCTATTCTGATTTTATTTTTGCCATCATCGTTGAAGAATACGGGTTGTTTCTCGGCGGATTGCCCCTCATTTTGCTTTACCTGATATTGTTGTACCGGGCGGGGGTGATCGTGCGAAAGAGTCACCGGACCTTCCCGGCGTTTTTAAGTATCGGCCTGATGATCGGATTGGTTTTTCAGGCTTTCGTCAACATGGGCGTGGCGGTAGACCTTTTGCCCACGACGGGTCAGACATTGCCCCTGGTGAGCATGGGCGGGACCTCGCTGCTGTTTACCAGTATTTCCCTGGGAATTGTATTGAGTGTGAGCCGGGCCCTCCAGGATCAGGATCAAAACAAACCAGAAGAAGACGAACAGGATGACGGATCTTCAATATAGCGGGCGGATAATCATATCCGGAGGAGGAACAGGGGGACATGTTTTCCCGGCCCTGGCTATTGCTCATGCCCTGAAGGCTAAGGATGAGCAACTGGAGATTCTTTTTGTGGGAGCCAAGAACCGCCTGGAAATGGATAAGGTACCGGAAGCCGGGTTCAATATTATCGGCTTGCCCGTTGAAGGTTTCATCCGTAAACCTATCTGGAAGAACTTCAAGGTCTTCATTAAATTGCTGAACAGTCTTTCCATTGCCCGCCAGATTGTCAGGCGCTTCGGTCCCCATGCCGTGGTGGGGGTGGGCGGTTATGCCAGCTACCCGGTTTTACGGGTGGCCGGAAGGAGAGGGGTACCGACCTTTATCCTGGAACAAAATTCCTTTGCAGGGGTGGCCAACAGGTGGCTGGCCGGGCGCGCAAGAAAAATCTTTGTTGCGCACCAGGGGATGGACCGCTTTTTTCCGGCTCATAAACTGGTCATGACCGGCAACCCGGTGCGGCCGGAGATTGAAAAAGCAGGTGATAAGCCCCCTTCCAGTGAAGATTACCGGTCCCTGGGCCTGGAGCCGGATAGGACCACCCTGTTGATTCTGGGCGGCAGTCTGGGTGCAGCCAATATCAATAAAAGCATTGAATCCGGCATGGATGAGATCAGGGAAGCCCCGGTGCAGGTTATCTGGCAATGCGGTAAGTATTATTACAAAGAACTGAAAGAACGTGTTGAAGAAAAACCGGGCGGGCACATCCATCTGATGGCTTTCATCGACCGTATGGACCAGGCTTACCGGGTGGCCAACCTTATTGTATCCCGTGCAGGTGCCATTACACTTAGTGAGCTAAGTCATGTCGGGAAGGCCGTCATATTGGTACCCTCCCCCAACGTTGCCGAGGATCATCAAACCAAAAATGCACGGGCGCTGGTGGCCCAAGGGGCGGCCCTTCATATTCCAGACAGGATGGCCCGGAAGCAACTGGTGGATTCCATGCTTGAACTGGCCGGAGATGAGGAAAAACAGGCAAGTCTGGGCAGGAACATCCGGACGATGGCCAGAAAAGATTCGGCCGGTCAAATTGCTAACGAGATACTGTCATACATCTGAGCATGAAGATCAAGATGAAACAAAGGGTTTATTTTATAGGTATCGGAGGCATAGGTATGAGCGCCCTGGCCAGGTACTTCATGCGCGAGGAACATGACGTGGCAGGCTATGATCTGACCCGGAGCCGTCTGACCCTGGAGCTGGAAGGAGAAGGAATTCCCATTCATTACGATGATAAACCTTCAGCCATCCCTGAAGAATTCCGGAGTCCGGGAAATGTTACGGTAATCTATACCCCCGCGGTTCCGGCGGATCATACTGAATTGAGATGGTTCAGGTACAAAGGGTTTCAAATATATAAACGATCTGAAGTGCTGGGAAGTCTGACCGACAGGGAATCCAGTATCGCTGTAGCGGGATCACACGGGAAAACTACGATATGTTCCATGATAGCGCATCTGATGGAACAAAGCGGGACTTCCTGCCTGGCTTTCCTGGGTGGAATTGCCAAGAATTTTGGGAGCAACCTGGTGTATCACAAGGACCCCTCATGGGTTCTTTGCGAGGCCGATGAATTCGACCGGTCCTTCCTCAAATTGTCCCCTTCCGTGGCGGTGGTTACGGCTATGGATCCGGATCACCTGGATATTTACAGCGGCCACCGGGAACTGAGGGAAGCTTTCAATCAGTTCATCCGTTGCATCAAACCCGGGGGCCTTTTGATCTACAAAAAAGGTTTGACCCTAGATATACCGGATAATTTGACAGGCTATACTTATTCGATAAAGGGACATGCTGATTTCAATATTTCCAGGATCTCTGCAGGAGAAGGGTCTTATGTAGTGAATATGCGTTTTCCGGGCGACCTGGTGCAACAGGTTAAACTCGCCTATCCCGGGCGAATGAATGCAGAGAATGCCCTGGCAGCTGCAGCCGTTTGCTGGGTCCAGGGTATCGGAACCGATGACATAGCTCTTGGTCTGGAAAGTTTTACCGGGGTACAACGACGCTTTGACAAACAGGTTGAAAAGGAAGGTTTTGTTTACATCGACGATTATGCCCATCATCCCGAAGAGATTCGTGCCCTGCTCGCTTCGGTTAAGGAACTTTACCCGAAATGGCTCCTTACCGGGGTTTTCCAGCCACACCTGTATTCCAGGACCGGGGATTTCACGGAAGACTTTGCCAAAAGCCTGGAAGCCATGGATGAGGTGATCCTTATGGATATTTATCCTGCTCGTGAAGAGGCCATCCCCGGGATCAGTTCTGAAAATATTCTGAAGCGCATCAAGCCGGGAAAGGCCCGGCTCATGTCACGGCAGGAGATCCTCGAGTATGCACAAAAGGGAAGATTCGACCTTTTTATGACCCTTGGAGCAGGTGATATTGACAGGCTGGTTGATCCCTTAAAGGAAATTTTTGAGAATCGCTATTCATGAAAGCTGTTAAAAACATATCCATCTGGCTGGTCATCATGCTGTACATGATCGTGGTACTGGGCTTTGTTGGTTCGAGGATACGGCAGGAAAATTGCAGTTTGCTGGAAGTGCGTATTATGGATAGCCTCGAACGCTCATTTCTGGACCCGATGGATATCCGGACCCATATCCTGGAGGGGAACGATAAGTTACTGGGCTATCCCATGAGCCGCATCAACCTGGCGGGTATAGAAATTGATCTTGAAGATATTCCGGCTGTTCGCAATGCGGAAGTTTTTACCACTTCAGACGGAGTACTGCATGCTGAAATATGGCAGAGGAAGCCTCTTTTTCGCATCCTGGACCGTTCGGGACAATGGGCATATGTTGATGAAGAAGGCTACGTCATACCGGTTTCAGAAAAGTTCACCGCCCATTGCCTGGTGGCCAACGGGGAGGTTGGGGGGCTGCCCGAGAAGAAAACCAATATTCTGAATATGGACAGCGGGGACGAAAACATTGAGGTTCTCCGCGAAATGTATACCCTGAGCCGGTATATCCGGGATCATGAATTCTGGGATGCCCAGTTCGTTCAGATATACTATGCCGGTTCAGGAGCATATGAACTGGTCCCCCGCGTAGGATCGCATTTGATCATCCTGGGAAGCATGGACCAATTTGAGAAAAAGCTGAAGAAGCTTAAGGCATTGTACGAAAAAGGATTTAACAATATCGGGTGGAATGATTACACCCGGATCAATTTAAAATTCAACAATCAGATAGTCTGCACAAAACGAAAATAAAATGGCACCAAAAGAACGCATCGTTGCCGCTGTAGATATTGGAACGACCAAGATCGTTTCTATTGTCGGTAAACGTAATGAAAACAACAAGCTCGAAATCCTGGGCATGAGCAAGACACCCTCAAGGGGCGTCAAACGGGGTGTGGTCCTGAATATAGAGGAAACTGTAAACTCCATCCGGACGACCATTGATGAGGTACGGGTGAAGTCGGGTGTGGAGCTCAGCACCGTCTATGTCGGAATTGCCGGTCAGCACATCAAGTCAGTCAGGAACCGCGGCTACATCAACCGGGATTCCTACGATGATGAGATCACCAAGGACGATATCCAGCGGCTCATTGACGATATGTACAAGATCCCCATCGATGCCGGTGAGGAGATCATTCATGTCCTGCCCCAGCATTATATCGTGGATAACGAGACCGGGGTTAAAAATCCCGCTGGCATGTCGGGCAAGCGCCTGGAGGGCAACTTTCAGATTGTCATCGGGCAGATTGCCTCTGCCGGGAACATCGAAAAATGCATCAACCGGGTCGGTTTGCATGTGTGTGAACTGATACTGGAACCCCTCGCTTCTTCTGAAGCGGTACTGACGGAAGATGAAAAGGAGGCCGGTGTTGCACTGGTGGATATTGGTGGAGGCACCACCGACATTGCCGTGTATTTTGACGAGGTGATCCGCCATACAGCGGTGATACCTTTTGGCGGGAATGTGGTAACCAGCGACATCAAGGAGGGATGTGCCATTCTGGGCAGACAGGCCGAATTACTCAAGATACAGTTCGGTTCGGCCCTGGGTGATCTGGCCAGCGAGGATAAGGTGGTAACCATTCCCGGTATCAGCGGCCGGGAGCCGAAGGAGATATCCTTTAAGAGTCTGGCTTACATCATACAGTCACGGATGGAAGAGATATTGGATGCCATCATGTTCGAGATAGAGAATTCAGGGGTACTGGATAAACTGAGTGCCGGTCTGGTGCTTACCGGTGGCGGTGCCCTGCTGAAGCATTTACCGCAACTGGTCAAATTCCGCACCGGGCTGGATGTGCGGGTGGGTTATCCCACGGAGCGATTGGCGGCCGACCAGGATGAAGATATTTTACAACCCATGTACTCAACCAGTGTAGGTTTATTATTAAAAGGCATGGATCATATGATGCTCATGGAAAAGCAGGCTGAGAAATCAGAAAAGGAACCGGAGGATGAAGAGAACGGGGAAGAGAAGAAAAAAAAATCCGGCAAAGGAAAATCCAACCTGATCCATTCACTGAAGCAAACCATCAATGACATTTTTGAAGAAAATGATGCCAGGATGGACGATCAATAAAATAAAAATTAGCAGTCATGGCTGAAGAGATAATGAATTTTGACCTTCCGAAGAACCGGTCTTCCATCATCAAAGTGATCGGCGTAGGCGGTGGGGGCAGCAACGCGGTGAACCATATGTTCCGCCAGGGCATTAAGGATGTGGACTTTGTGGTTTGTAATACCGATGCCCAGGCTCTCTCGAACAGTCCCGTGGGCGTTAAGATTCAATTGGGAGAATCCCTTACCGAAGGCAGGGGCGCAGGTAATAAACCGGATATCGGGAGACAGGCTGCGATAGAAAATCTGGATGAGGTTATAGAGGTGCTCTCCCACAACACTAAGATGGTCTTCATTACCGCAGGCATGGGCGGAGGCACCGGTACGGGCGGTGCACCTGTCATTGCCAAAGCCACCAAGGAGAAGGGAATCCTGACGGTGGGCATCGTAACCATTCCTTTCCGTTTTGAAGGTCAGCAAAGAATAAATCAGGCCATTGAGGGAATATCCCAGCTCAAGGAGCATGTCGACTCCCTGCTGGTGATCAATAACGAAAAACTGCGGGAGATTTATGGGGACCTCAAATTATCGGCTGCCTTCAGCAGGGCCGATGACATCCTGTCGGTAGCCGCCAAAGGTATTGCTGAGATCATAACCGTCCATGGTTATATCAATGTTGATTTTGCCGATGTGGAAACAGTCATGAAAGAAAGCGGGGTGGCTATTCTTGGAAATGGCATTGCATCCGGCGAGAACCGTGCCATCAAAGCCATTGAAGATGCCCTTACTTCTCCCTTGCTCAACAACAATGAAGTAACCGGTGCGGATAATATTCTGCTGAATATCACCTCGGGGACCCGGGAGATCACCATGGATGAGGTCGGTGAGATCACCGATTATGTTAATCACCGGGCCGCAAAGAATGCTTTGATCATTTGGGGTACGGGTATTGATGACCGTATGGAGGATGAACTGAGCGTGACCGTTATCGCTACGGGTTTTGAAACCAGTAGTATACCGGAGCTTTACGTCAAGAAAAAGGCTACAGAGGCGGTGCCTTTACACGACCGCGAAATAGCCGGAGAGAACCAGGAAGGCTTCAGGGTGAAGGATAAGCAGGAAAAGGAGGAGGATATGGATATAACGCAGCGAACCATTGAATTTGATATCTCTGCCGAATCGCGTGATGATCGGTTCATCGTTTATGATGATAAGGAACGGGATGCCATGGAGCAAAAATTGACTGAACGGAAAATGGCGGAGCGGGTCCGTAACCTGAAGAAGGCCAGTGAAAAGGTCAGAAGTGAGCGGAGGCAGGAATCAGAAGATAAAGGCAGCATAGAAGAACTGGAGAATATCCCTGCCTACGTAAGGAAAAATATCAGCATTAAGAAAGAAGGCCACTCTTCGGAACAAAAGGTCTCTAAATACAAGCTCGCCGAAGATGATGAGGATAAGATCAGGTTAAGACCCGATAATTCCTACTTACACGACAACGTAGATTAGTAGAAATTGGCCCGGTTATCCTCAATATCGGATGCATCTCTGAGGGATTCAATAGCCTGGAAGTTGGCCTGGGTATTATTCACCTGGAGCATTCTTCCGCGGATGAGTTCAAGCTCTTCGGGTCCTGCCTCTGTAATACTGTTTACGCCAATCACGTAAACTCCATTATTCCCTGTCACAGGCTTTGAAATCTCATTTTCATCCAATACCACCGCGGCTGCAATAACTTTGGGCTCGATACCGGCTCCGGGTATGGAGACCGTTGCAAACCTTAAATCGGGAGCCTCCTGGACGAGGAGGTCCATTTCTCTTGCCAGTTCATCCAGGTTCTGGTGGTCCTGCATGAGCGCTTCAATCTCCCGGCTGATCTTTTCTCCCTTTTTTTGCTTTTTTACTTCCAGCTCAATTTCTGCTTTTTTGCTTTCAAAGGGAGCGTATCCTTCCTCCCTAACCTCCGTGAGGGCGGCAACCACATATTTATCGCCAAACTCAAATACATCGGAAACATCGTTTTCTTTCGCCTCAAAGGCCCAACGAATCATTTCCCTCGGATACTCCAGACCGGGAATATTCTTTTGAAAAGCGGTCAGGTCAGTAGCCACACGAACATTGTATCCGCGCTGAGCAGCCGCTTCCTGAAAGGATTCATAATCGCGGTTCTGACCCGCGAAATTGGCTGCCCGTGCATAGATATTGTCATAGGTTTTGGAAGAGGGTTCGACCTTGCGTTCAAGGAGGGCCACCTGTACTTTTTTGACTTCAGGGCCGCGGTTCAGAACTTCCAGTATATGAAAGCCGAAGCGGCTTTCAACCACCTGTATTTCACCGACCTCAGCATCGAATGCCGCGTCGTTGAAAGGTTTTACCATAGTGCCTTCTTCGAACCACCCCAGGTCACCGCCCTGCAAGGCAGAGGCATTGTCAGCGGATACTTCATTGGCGATTTCGGCAAAGTTACTGCCCCCCCGGATAGCTTCGGCTAAACTGTCGGCCAGGGCCTCAGCTTCTGCAAAAGGCATTTGCTGGGTGGGCTGTATAAGGATATGCCGGGCCCGGACCGAATCGGGCAAATAATTAATTTCTGCCAGGCGGGCGATCTTCCAGCTGTCATTTTCGAAATAAGGGCCAAAGATATCTCCAATTTCAGCATTGAACATGAATTCCTGCAGCGTGTCGGGCAGCCCTTCCTTTTTATAGTTGGTTTCGTCGTAAGGACTGTCGGAATTCAGGCTTACAAACTGCTTCATGTTTTCAGCAGAGGCAAAATCGCTGTACATATCGTTGATCCATTTTTCTGCAGCTGCATAGTCCGATTTGCTGGGAACGATATCAAAAACCACATATTCAATATCCCTGCTTGCTTCCTGCCTGTATTCATATTTGTGTTTCTCGTAATAGTTTTTAAGGTCTTTCTCTCCAAACGTGATGGCCGTATCCGGCACTGTATTAAATCTTCTTACAATATAGGAAGCGTCTACCCTGCGGTTCGACTGGCGATGATCCAGCCGGGCTTCAAAACGGGTTGCATACATTCCCTTGCCGATGAGATTATTGTACTTATTGAGAGCCCGGTCATTGATGATCTGTCTTTCCAGGTAAAGCCAGAAAGTCCTTTGGGCCCCCGATTGGTCCTGGTCCATGGAACGCAGAAATTGCAACAATCCGCTCCTGTTGAACATGTTGGTCTGGGGATCGGTAAAGATCTGCCTGATGATGGGATGGGGATCCCTTCCCTGAACCATATCGAATACTTCATCATCCGATATACCAATGCCAAGCTTTTCAAACTCATCTTCGGTAACATATTCCTGTATCATGCTTTGCCAGGCTTGTTCCCTGATGTTTTCGACGGTAGCCTGGTCAAGATTTTCCTGGCCACTGTTGATCTTATAGATCTCTTCAAGGTCTGCCACCCTTTCTTCATATTCTGTAATGGATATGGATCGTCCGTCCACTTCAGCTATTTCCATTTTCTGCCGGACAAACACACTGCTACCCGTATTCAAGAGGTCGCCCAGTACAAATGCCAGGAGTGCAAGTCCGATTACGATGGCAATCAGAAGTCCTGCCCTGTCCCTGATTTTTTGCAATGTGGCCATGTATTATAAGGATTTAAACGGTTTCAATTTTCAGACTGCGAATATAACAAAAATAATCTCGAATTGAGGAAAGGCTGTTTCCCAATTTCATTCTTCCAGGCATGCCAGGTGTACCAGTTCTATTTTTGTTTCAGAAGCGTCCAGGATCTTGAAGGAATAGTTATCGATGATGATGCTTTCATTGATATTGGGGAAGCTTTCGTAATGATAAAGGATAAAGCCTGCAAGCGTTTCATAATCATCTGATTTCGGAAGACTTAATTGATATTTATCATTCACATAATCTATCTCGAGTCTGCCCGAAAAAATAAACTCACGGTCGTTGATCTTTTTCTCTACGAATTCTGAAGTATCATGCTCATCTTCGATCTCTCCGAATATTTCTTCAAGAATATCTTCCAGGGTGACGATCCCGGCGGTGCCCCCGAATTCATCCACTACCACGGCGATGCTTTTGTGTTCATCACCCAGTTGCTTGAACAGGCTGTGTGCCGGCATAGTCTCGGGAACAATCGGTAAGGTCATGATGACCTCTTTTATGCTTTTGGGTTGGTTGAACAAAACCTTGGAGTTAACATATCCCAGGACATTGTCAATATTTTCTCTATAGATGAGGATCTTGGACAAGCCGGTCGCAACAAATTTTTGCCGAATCTCCTCCATACTGGCTGTTTCTTCAAAAGCAACCACCTCCGGCCGGGGAACCATGCAGTCTCTCACCTTCACTGTGGAAAAGTCCAGTACATTCTGAAAAAGTTTGAATTCCGTGTTTTCGTCCTGTTCTTCGCCGTTTTCTGTTTGTCCTTCCGTAACCAGGTGATCCAGGTCTACCTTTCCAAAGGTGTTCACATCTTTGGATTGGGTCGGGAACCCGGCAATGTATTTAAGTATGAAATCGGAGATAATAATCGTAAAGCGGGTTATCGGATACAGGACCAGGTAAAAGATCAGCACCGGTAAGGCAAATATCTTCAAAGTGCCATTGGGATTGATCCTGAAAAGTGTTTTGGGCAGGAATTCGGCCAACAGCAGGATAACCAGTGCTGAGATCAGGGTTTGGAAGGCGAGGAGCGCGATGGCGCTTTGGGTATACCGGGATATAATGGGTTCAAGCACCAGGGCCATCAGCAAACCGAAGATCACGAGTGCAATATTATTGCCTACCAGCATAGTAGCTATATAGCGTGAAGGATTGGATGTAAACACATTGATGATCCTGGAGTAAAGCAGGCCTTGCTTCTTATCCAGTTCGAGGCGCAACTTGTTGGATGAAACATAAGCAATCTCCATACCGGAAAAGAAGGCCGACAGAGCAACACTGATCAGGATATAAAAAATAAGGTCCATTAGCTATTATCTTCCTGGTTTTGCCGGTATTGTCTTCTGACCAAATACATGAGTAATCCCACAAAGGTGATCACATATAAGATGATGCTCTTGCAAACTCCCGTGTTTATCGTAGAATGAACAGAAGCAGATGCTCCCAGTATGGTAACAAGCAACCAGGCTATTTCGAGTATCTTTGCGGGACCTTTATTCATCTTTAATCTTTACCTGCCCACGGGAGCCTTTCAGCTTCCACCTGGTGAATCTTTGGTTGGCCTCAAAACCATTTTCACCGTAAAAGGTACCATCTTTATTGACTATACGGGTGGGAGATTCAGAATAGATGATTTCTTTTTTTTCATCCCAGTACAATTTTTCGCTGTTCAGTTGCTCTCCTTTTTTTCTGTTGACAGCTTCAACGTTGTTCTGGGCTATCCAGAACTGTTTTTCCTCGTAATATATGGCATAATTGGCCTTGATTATCGATTCGACTTCAAGTTGGTTGTCGTAGAAACGGGCCACCATACCGTGCGGAAATTCAATAAAGGGGTCCTCCGTATTTGAATATTTGCGTATTTCAGGTGCAAATATCCTTACTTTGAGCCTTCCCGAATCTGAATAGAGTATCTCCAGGTTATGACCCTGTGCTTCCGGTAATTTTTCCGGACCGGTAAGGGTATTGATGGTCTGAATATCATTCTCACAGGAAAAAAGCAGCACGGCCCCCAACAGGATAAGCAAGGGGATAATCTTCCTGCAATATTGTTTGGATTCAAGATTCCGGAACGCTGAGTTCAAAATTCTTCCTGTTATTTCGCCCGTACCGTTGTATTTTCATTAATCCAGCATCCAACCATATACGGATCCCCTTCTTTCAATCCGTAGAAAAAGATGGTTTCTACATCCGGATAATATCGGGAGTAACGGTTAATGTAATCATTGGCTTTATCGTTTACCGATGGATCGACTGATTTGGCTTGCTGAAATTTGTCCACGGCAGCCCAGTAAACAGTAGCCTTTTCGAAATCATCTGCACCACAGTTATTGGTGGATGCATAAAGGTTGCCAATCAGGATGTAAGGATCTCCCCAGTCGGGACGAAGTTTAATGGCCTCCCGGGCATAGGTGCGGGCTGCCTGAGTCTGATCAAGGGATTGGTTGGCCAGTGCTCTTTCATAATAATAATCGGCCTTCTTGTCTTCCTCCATCTCCATTTCTATGGCTTTCTTGTAATAGTCTTCTGCCTTGCTGTATTCTTCTTTATTCATAAACAACCTGGCCAGTTTTACCGCAGCGGCACTGGAAGGTTGCTTGGTATAGAGTTTTTCAGCGGCCTTGACAAATAGTTCAGAATCCCTGCAATTAATGGCATCTAGAAAATCGGTGACATTTTTCAGAAACTTGATGTCGTCTTTCCTGCTTTCATACTGTGGTCCAAAATAGTCGATCAACACCTCACAGGTGGCAACACCGCTGGCAACGAAGTTCTGATCGATCTTCTGCTTCACATCTTCATACTGGCTGGCCCTGCTCTTTGAGGCTATAAGCTGGTCGAGGACACCGGATATCGTGGCATAGTCTTCAACAACCTGTGCGGGTTCCAGTATACCGGCCTGATAAAGGGTTAAAGAGGAAGTAAAATAGGTTGCCAGTACGGCAAGGGGTGATCTGGTCTTTCTCAGGGCGATGGATTCCGTCAGGTAACCGTAGGCTTCCTGCACATATTGTACGTCTGTGCGCCTGTATTTTAAAAGGTCTACAGCTTTCCTGCCCAGTACATTGCCTTTCTCGTCATAATACTTGATTCTTTGGTCATAGATAAGCATTAAAGAATCGATAAGGGCTTCCCTCCTGACCGGATCTTTCTCTTTTTTAATGAAATCACTGAACATTTTGGCACCATCAATATAGATGTTTTTAGTGGCACGCGGACACTCATCAAAAACAATCCGCCAGGAAGGATATGCCTGCACGTATTGACCGAATTTTGTATTTTCCCTGTACAGGGACAGATTTTTTATGCATTGGACACTATCTTCTCCATGCCCGTATTTCGAACCGTCATCCACTCCTTTTTGTGCTAATGCCGCGGAGGAAAACATCAGGCTGAGTATTAGCGCAATGCTGGCAATTTTAGTTATCCAATTCATAACTTTTTATTTAATCAAATTTACGTTTCAAGAACCATACATCATGAAGGGTAACACTGAACAGCATGTTGGCATAACGCTCACGGATCAGGTTATCCTCAGTGGTTCCGCGCTGTCCAAGCTCAACAGCAAAATTAAAAGAGGTTTTACTGTTCTTGAACGGTAAACCTATTCCAAAAGTTATGCCATAGTCTTTCAACTGGTTATTTCGCAGTTCAAGATAATATGTACTGTAATACGCACCAAGCCGATAATTGATTTTATTGTAATATGCTCTCAGGGCCTCAGGGTCGGGTGTGAGTTCAAAACCTGCAATGAATTCCGATGTTTGCCGCAATGGCTCGGTCTCACTGAATGAGTTTACGGGCTCCCAGTTCTGTTTGTAAAAATCGGCTCCGATGCGAAAGCGGTCCCTGTAATCCATTATAAAACCACCGCCATAACGAGCTGGCAGATAAAAAATATCCTCCATGTCGGTTCCTTCAATTAATACACTGGGGGTAAAAAGCAGGCTGTCCTTAAAAACTCCGCTTTGAGCATCCGGATATACAACTGTCTTATTCACTATTTTTGTCAGACCAACACCTGTCCGGTGCTGATATATACCACCCAGGGTAAGGGCAAGGTTTTCATTCAGGTTCATCCGGTATTGCATACCAAAGTCAAACACCAGGTCGGAGAATTCCAGGATGGTTTCGTCGCTTACCCGGCTGTATTTACTGTTGAAAGGGAAGGTTAAAAGTTTGGAACGTTCTATGGAACCAAAAAAATAGTTCATATTGAAGCCAAGGGACAGACTCTTTACGGGCTGGATACCAGCACCGATGTAAAACTGGTTCAGCCCCCCGTTTCCCTGATAGATCAGGTCGGCATTGACACTGCTCTGAAAAATACCTCTGATAAGGACTTCTTCTTTAATATCATAGCCCACGTAACTGTAGGGCCTGACCCCTATACTGGTAACCAGCCAGCGGCTTATGGGAAAACTAATGGCAATGTGATCTATATTGATGTTCCCTGAGGAAAAAGACTGATCCCGGGTTTCGTGGGCAGAACGGTTTCCAATCATGCCAAAGTCGAAAAGAAATGATAAGGTATCCTGAGCAGTATAGGATGCAGGATTCAGGTAATTTATCTGGCGGTTGGAACGGTAAGCCAGGCCCAGTCCCCCCATGGCTTTATTGTGCGCGAAACCCTTGTGGCTGAGTTCTCCGATACCGAACCTTGAGTAGGGCGAATTGGTATTTTTTTGGGCATTTGTCCCAATGGTTACAAGACATATGAAAAGAATGCTAAGAAGATGTCTGGTTCGCATTATAATTCAGTATTCGGTTCAGACCGATGAGGTTTAAATTTTGAACCACAAAGATGGTATTTTTTATATTTTTCTCAAAGTAAGCGGAATCACCGCCTGTGAGCACTGTGATCAGCTCAGGATATATTTCCTTCAAACGATTGATATGGCCTTCCATTTCATAAACAATTCCCCAAAAAACACCTGATTGAATGGCCCCGCTGGTTGTTTTGCCAATCAGGGGGGGTTTCTGCACTGCTTCAGCAAGGGGAAGTCCGGAAGTAAACTCCTTCAGTGACCGGAGACGCATTTGCAAACCAGGCGCTATATTACCACCCAAAAAATTAGCCCTGCTGTCCACCAGGTCATACGTGATGGCGGTACCTGCATCGATGATCAAAACGTCCTTCCCGGGATAAATATTGTTGGCGCCTACTGCAGTGGCAATCCGGTCGTAGCCAAGGGTTTCCTTACTTAGATAAAGGTTTTCAATAGGCAGGAGGGTGTGCGGGTTCAGGCTCATGACGGTTTGAATCTTCTGACCTGCATCATTCAGCCACTCAGGGAGGGCACCTACACAGGAATAGATCATTTTATTTATGTCCGGGTATTTTTTCAGCAGACCTTGCAGCAAGAAGGTTTGGGTGGAGGGATGCCTTGCTGCATGAATCAGTTCATCTTCACTGAAAACACCCGTTTTCGTCCGGGTATTGCCTATATCCACCACCAGGTTCATCCTGCAAAAATATATATTTATTGAATCACGCGAGCGCGTTCCCCGTAGCTCTGCCGCGGGGTAAGCGAGCACCATTAAAATAAACAATTAATCGATGATTGGCTCCGCCGAGCTAAAAATTCCTCGCGGCTTGCCGCGAGGAGAGTCAATTAATTGAGAAAGAGCATCATAGGCTGCCTGAACCGTCTTTATATTCTCCAGGTGCAAACTGAGCCGCGAACGGCTATCTTTCATCCTGTATTTCCCGGGATTTTTTTGAATGACTTCCAGGATATGACTGAAGGTGCCGGAACGGTAATACGAAGATTTCTGATCCTTGATGAAATAGAGGATCATGCTCCCTGATTTCATGATGATCTTTTCAATGCCCAATCGCATGGCCAGCCATCTGAGTTTAACGACCATGAGCAGGTCGAGTGTAGGCTTGGGGACCGGACCGAAGCGATCGGTCAGTTCCTCCCCGATCTTTTTGAGGCCCTCTTCATCATGCACTTCGTCGAGCTTTCGGTACATGCTCAGTCTCTCTGTAGTATTTTCGATATAGGCATCCGGAATCAGGAGTTCCAGGTCGGTATCCATATAACAATCCCGGACATAATTAACTGCTTCGAGTTTTTCGGCCGGTTCTTCTCCTTTATTAAGGAGGGAAGAGAATTCTTCCTCCCTGAGCTCGTGTATGGCTTCATTCAGGATGCGTTGATAAGTTTCAAAACCGATATCGGCGATAAAACCGCTTTGTTCCGCGCCCAGGAGATTTCCGGCGCCACGGGTATCCAGGTCTTGCATAGCTATATTGAAGCCACTGCCCAACTCAGAGAATTCTTCAATGGCTTTCAGTCTGCGCCTGGCTTCGGGGGATACCAGGGTAAGGGGCGGGGCGAGCAGGTAGCAAAAGGCTTTTTTATTCGAACGGCCCACCCTGCCGCGGAGCTGGTGCAGGTCGCTTAAACCGAAATGCTGGGCATTGTTGATGATAATCGTGTTGGCATTGGGGATGTCCAGGCCCGACTCGATGATGGTGGTGGCGATCAGGACATCATGGAGGCCGTCAACATAGTCCAGCATGATCTGCTCCAGCTTCGGACCGTCCATCTGCCCATGGGCCACCACGGTTTTTACCTCCGGGCAGAGGCGGTTGACCAACTGTTCCACCTCCTGTATGTTTTGTACCCGGTTGTGGATGAAAAATACCTGCCCGTTCCTGCTCACCTCATATTCTATGGCTTCTTTAATGATCTCCTCGTTAAAAGCGTGCAGTTCCGTCGTTATGGGATGCCGGTTCGGGGGCGGTGTATGCATGACGGACAGGTCCCTGGCACCCATGAGGGAAAACTGCAGGGTCCGGGGTATGGGTGTCGCCGTCAGGGTGAGGGTATCGATGTTCAGCTTCATGGTCTTGAGTTTTTCTTTAGCAGCCACACCGAATTTCTGTTCTTCATCAATGATCAGCAGGCCCAGGTCCTTGAACTGGATGTCCTTGCCCAGCAGGCGATGCGTGCCGATGATGATGTCGTTCTTGCCGCTGGCAAGGTTGGCCATACTGGTCTTTTGTCGCCTGGTAGATTTCAACCGGCTGATATAGTCGATATTGCAGGGAAAGTCTTTTAGCCGTTCCCGGAAGGTATGATAATGTTGCAGGGCTAAAACAGTCGTTGGAACCAGCAAGGCCACCTGCTTATTGTCGCTTACCGCCTTGAAGGCTGCACGGATGGCGATTTCGGTTTTACCGAAGCCCACATCCCCGCACACCAGGCGGTCCATGGGCTGTTTGGCTTCCAGGTCCTTCTTGGTTTCCCTGGTTGCTTTCAGCTGGTCGGGGGTGTCCTCGTATATAAAGGAAGCTTCCAGCTCGTGTTGCAGGTAAGTATCCTGGGAGAAGGCATAGCCCTCCTGGGTCATTCTTTTTGCATAGAGGGCGATCAGGTCGCGGGCGATGTCCTTGACCTTCTTCTTGGTCCGGTTCTTTACATTCTGCCAGGTGCTGGTGCCCAGTTTATGGATGCGGGGCCGCTCCCCGTCCTTTCCCTTGTATTTCGAAATGCGGTGCAGGGCATGGATGCTCACATACAGGATGTCGTTGTCACGGTATATCAGGCGCGTGGCTTCCTGGGTCTTGCCGCTGACCTGGATTTTTTCCAGTCCGCCAAACTGCCCGATACCATGATCTACATGAACCACATAATCTCCCGGGTTCAGGCCGGTGAGCTCTTTTATGGTCAGGGCCTCCTTGCGAATGAACCGGTCCTGTATCTTATAACGGTGATAGCGGTCGAAGATCTGATGGTCGGTATAGAGGGCCAGTTTTTGCCGGTGATCGATAAAACCCTTGTGAAGTACCAGGGGAACATGTTCGAAATCAACATCTGCATGAAGGTCCTCGAAGATATCGCTTAGCCGGTTCACCTGCTTAATGTTGTTGCAAAGGAGGATATCGCGATACCCGTTTATTTGGTTCTCCCTGAGGTTTTCGACGAGCAGCTTGAAATTTTTATGGAAGATGGGTTGGGGAACGGTGTTGGCTTTTATTTGAAGTGTGGGATCGAAATATGCCCGGTGGTTGAGCTCAATTCTTTTGAAACGCTGCAGCAAATCTAGTGTCCTGGTGCCTGAACCGAGCAGTTCGGCTGTATCTTCCACCAGGTCGATCTCATCTTCCGAAAGTTCTTCTTTCCGGCCCACCACCGGAGTGGAAAAGATCTCCTGTATCCTGTCGATGAGGTAGCGGGTGTTGTTGAGCCAGATCATGCTGTTTTCGGGTAATTGTTCCAGGAAATGGACCAGGGCACCGGACTGTTCTTCCCGGATCATTTTCTTGTTGTCGGGAAAGACTTTTATTTTATCGAGCTTGCCAGTTGATAACTGGCTGTCCAAATCGAAGGAACGGAGAGAATCGATTGTCTCCCCGAAGAAGTCGATGCGATAAGGCTGTTTGGCCGCAAAGGAAAAAAGGTCCACGATGCTGCCGCGTACGGCATATTCACCGGGTTCCCGAACAAAGTCGGTGCGCCGGAACTCATAGCTCTCCAAAAAATCGACCAGGAAAGACTGGGAGATCTTTTCCGATTGGGCGATCTCCAGCAGGTTCTTTTGCAGGATGGACTTTTGTATGACCTTTTCAGCCAGGGCTTCCGGGTAAGTCACCAGCACCAGCCGGTCACCGGTGTCGGTCAGCCGTGTCAGCACATTATTCCTTAAAATACTGCCCGAGGGGTCTTTAATCCTGAATTGAATGGCTCTTTTAAACGAAGAAGGCAGGAACTCGGCTTCCCCTTCTTCCAGTAACGCGTGCAGGTCATCGAGAAAATAGGCTGCCTCTTCCCTGTCGTTCATGATGAAGAGGTGTAACGGGTTCCGGCTGTATTCTGAGGCAGCAAAATATACAGCCGGTGATGAACCTGCCAGGCCCTGAAGCTCCAGCACTTCCGTACCCGGTAAGGCATAGAACTCATTCAGTTTATGAACCACAGGGGCATTCCTAAGTTCTTCCCTCAGGTTAATCGTAGTTTTTGTTCCTGTTTGCATCAATCATCCTCGCGGCAAAAATTCTCTGCAAGTTTAACCATTTCCTCCGAACCTGCGAAAAAGGGAACGCGTTGATGAATACTCTGGGGCCGGAGATACATTATCCGGTTACCCTGTCCGTCTGAAGCCTGGCCACCAGCCTGCTCGACGAGAAAGGCCAGGGCATTGCATTCGTAGACCAGGCGGAGCTTACCCTCGGGGTAGGCTGCCGAGGTGGGGTAGATAAAGATTCCGCCCTTGAACAGGTTCCTGTGGAAGTCGGCTGCCAGCGAACCGATATACCTGCTGGTCCAGGGACGGTTATCCTCAGGCTTCATTTCCTGGGCGTATTTGATGAACTTTTTCACCCCGTCGGGGAATTTCAGGTAATTGGCTTCATTGATGGAGTAGATGTTGCCCGTTTTCGGCGTGTCGATCTTCTGGTGGGACAGGCAGAACTCCCCGATGGAGGGGTCCAGGGTAAAACCTGTAACTCCCAGTCCGGTGGTATACACCATCATGGTGGAAGAACCGTAGAGAATATATCCGGCTGCCACCTGTTCGCTCCCTTTCTGTAAAAAGTCCTTTTCAACGGGTTCGGTGCCCACGGGCGAGAGACGGCGGTAAACGGAAAAAATGGTGCCGATGGAAACATTCACATCAATATTGCTTGAACCATCCAGGGGATCGATGCAAACAATGTATTTGCCTTCCCGGGAATAGTCGCTGTCGAATGGAATAAAGTCGGGGTCTTCCTCCGAGGCAATACCGCAAAGTTCGATGCTGGATCCCAGGATCTGCTTGAATTGCTCGTTGGCGAAAAGATCGAGTTTTTTCACCGATTCACCCTGCACGTTGATGGATCCCGTTTCTCCCAGTATGTCTACCAGTCCGGCCTTGTTGACCTTGCGGTTGACGATCTTGGCAGCCACCCCGATATGATTGAGCAACCGGCTCAGGTCCCCCTTGGCATAAGGAAAGGCGGTTTGCTGCTGCAAGATAAATTCATTCAGGGTAGTGGCCTGATATTTTTTCTTCATAGATTTATATCTTCGTTGCCTGTGTGAAAATAATTAAATTTTCAAACTTCATATTTGTTGCTATTTTCGCGAATTAATTTATGATTTCTGTAAGTAAAAGTCATGCTCGTATTTAAATTTGGTGGTGCATCGGTTAGGGATGCTGATTCGGTAAGGAATGCAGGTACGATTCTGAAGCGCTACAAGGAACCTCTGGCAGTGGTGGTGTCGGCCATGGGCAAGACCACCAACGCCATGGAGGAGGTTACGGAGCTGTATGTGAACAAAGACAAGTCCCTGGCGGATAAATTCCGGCAGGTCAGGGATTATCACATGCAGATCGTGGAGCAGTTGTTTCCCGATAAGGGAGATATGGTATATGGAAGAATGGAGGAATTGTTCGGGGAGCTGGACAGCCGTTTGCAGAAGGAACCCAGTCTGAACTACGATTACGATTACGATCAGATCGTTTGCTACGGGGAGCTGATCAGTACCAGCATTATCTCGGCCTACTTGAATGGGGCCGGAATTGAGAATAAATGGGTTGACATACGCGGTTGTCTGAAGACCGATGATACTTACCGGGAGGGCAAGGTAGACTGGGAATTATCCGCTAAGCTGATCCCGGAGAAAATGAACTTTAAAAAGGACCGCATTTATCTGACGCAGGGTTTTTTAGCTTCCACAATCAACAACCAGGCCACCACTTTGGGGCGGGAGGGTTCGGACTATACGGCAGCCATCCTCGCGTATATACTGAAAGCCAAAAATGTGATCATCTGGAAGGACGTGCCGGGGGTGATGAATGCCGATCCCAAGTGGTTTGACAACACCATTCGTTTAAAAGAGCTATCTTACCTGGATGCCATAGAGCTGGCCTTTTACGGGGCCAGCGTGATCCATCCCAAGACCATCAAACCTTTGCAGAACAAGAACATCGATTTGTATGTCAAATCCTTCCTGGATCCCGACCATGAAGGCACCCGGGTGGGGAACATGAAATATGAAAAGCTGATCCCCTCCTTTATCTTCAAAATGGACCAGGTTTTGATCCGCATCTCGCCTTTGGATTTTTCTTTTATTACCGAGGACAACCTTGAGATCATATTCGGAACCCTGCACAAGCACGGGGTAAAGATCAACCTGATGCAGAACTCGGCGGTGAATTTCGTGATCTGCATCAACAACCACAAACGGCGTTTCCGGGCGCTCACCGACGAGCTGGAGCAGCAGTTCCGGGTGACCTACGAGACCGGGCTGGAACTGATCACTATAAGATACTACGATCAGGAGACCATCGACCGGGTGATGATCAACAAGGAACTGATCCTGGAGCAGATCACCAAGCAGAATATACAGCTGGTGGTACGGGATAGAGGTTAGTTCCCGGGTTCCTGTGTTCAGAAGATATACATTGACTATCAATTAATTACGAATTCCCCTCCTTTCCAGGGAGGGGTACTTTTTGCGCCAGCAAAAAGGGGGGTGGTTGTTTCAGTCGGCAGTTGGCAGCGGCAGTAGACGGGGACTGGTGACTATGAATTACCGTAACCCGAAACGTTTCGTATTTCGTATTTTAAAAACCCGCAATCAATAATCAAACTCCAGCCTCTTCCCCGCCTGTTGTTCCTGAAACTTCATTACCCCTTCACCGGTGAGTTCATAGACCAGTTTTCCGTTCACGAAGGTGTGGGTAACGCGGTGGGACAGGGTGGTGTCTTCCAGGGGTGACCAGCCGCATTTGTGTAATATATTGTCTTTATTGACCGTCCAGGGCCGGTTGGGGTGCACCAGGGCCAGGTCGGCATAATATCCTTCCCGGATGAATCCACGTTTTTTGATCTTGAAGATGATGGCCGGGTTGTGGCACATCAGTTCCACGATCCTTTCCCTGCGATAGAGGCCCTGTGCCGAGAGCTCGAACATGGCAGACAGGGAATGTTGTACCATGGGGGCTCCTGAGGGGCATTTGAAATAGCTGTTCTGTTTTTCCTCCAGGGTATGGGGAGCATGGTCGGTTGCGATTACATCCAGCTTACCGTTCAGGATCCCGTTGCGCAATACCCTCCGGTCGTCGGCACTTTTAACCGCCGGGTTCCATTTGATCAGGCTGCCTTTTTGCTGATAGTCCGTGTCGGTAAACCACAGGTGGTGGACACAAACTTCCGCGGTGATTTTTTTCTGACCCGGTGGCAGGTGTTCGTTAAAGAGGCCCATTTCACGGGCGGTGGAAAGGTGGAGCACGTGCAACCTGGAACCGTATTTCTGGGCCAGTTCAACGGCCAGGGCCGAGGAGCGGTAACAGGCTTCGGCGTTCCGGATCCATGGGTGGACTTTCATGGGAGGATTGTCCCCGTATTTTTTCCGGAAGGAAGCGGCATTCTGCCGGATGATCTGTTCATCTTCGCAATGGGTGGCGATCAGGGCGGGGCTTTCTGCAAAAATCCCATGCAGGGTCTTGATATTGTCCACCAGCATGTTCCCGGTGGAAGAGCCCATGAATATCTTCACCCCGCATACTTTACGGGGGTCCACTTTTCTAATCTCCTCCAGGTTATCGTTGGTAGCACCGAAATAAAAGGAATAGTTACCCCGGGCCTTGGTGGCGGCCAGCTTGTATTTTTCTTCCAGCAGTTCCAGGGTAGTGGATTGGGGGATGGTGTTGGGCATTTCCATCCAGGAGGTAATCCCCCCGGCTATGGCGGCTTTGGATTCCGAGGCCATATCGGCTTTATGGGTCAGGCCCGGCTCACGGAAATGCACCTGGTCGTCGATAACACCCGGGATCAGGTATAATTCACGGGCCTGTATGACCCGGTCGGCTTTTTCCGGAATTTCCCCTTCTCCTTTTATGACCCGGCTGATGGTATCCCCTTCGATCAGCACACTTCCCCTGAAGGTGGAATCTTCATTAAGGATCACCGCATCTTTTATTAAAGTAGTTTTCATCAGGATCTATATTTTCTGAACCAGCTTTTCACCTTCATTTTAATCACTCCCCACATGGCTTCATAAACGATCCCCCCGGACATTTTGGATTTGCCCCTGACCCGGTCGATAAAGATGACCGGTACTTCAACAATATTAAAACCATATTTCCAGGCCGTGAATTTCATTTCTATCTGGAAGGCATAGCCTTTGAACTTGAGCTTATCCAGCTCCATGGTTTCCAGCACTTCCCTCCGGTAGCAGACAAAGCCCGCGGTAGGGTCCTTGACCCGCATGCCGGTGATGACGCGCACATAGATAGAGGCAAAGTAAGAGATCAATACCCGGCCGAGGGGCCAGTTGACCACGGTCACTCCCGATTTATAACGGGAACCGATCGACACATCGGCACCGTCCTGACATGCCCGGTACAGTGCAACCAGGTCTTTGGGATTATGGGAAAAGTCGGCGTCCATCTCGAAGATGAACCGGTAGTCATGTTCAAGGGCCCATCTGAAGCCGGCTACATAAGCTGTACCCAGGCCCAGTTTACCGGGTCTTTCCAGAAGATGGAGCCTGTTTTTATATTGTCCCTGAAGCTCTTTTACGATATCAGCTGTTCCGTCCGGGGAATGGTCATCAATTACAAGCAGGTGGAAGACAGGTTCCAGGGAGAAGACGGTATGGACCATCTTCCCGATGTTTTCCTTCTCGTTATAGGTGGGTATGATGACCAGTCGTTCTTTCACAGGGTGGATTTGATTATCATGAACGAAGATAAACATTCCGCATTATTTTAATTGCTACGATCAAGTGATACCTGCCCCGGGCGGGTTTAAAAAGCTCAAATTCAACAGAGTAATAAAACTGTAATTTTTTTTTTGCGGACAGGGGGTTGCATATTCAGGAATGCTGTTTATATTTGCAGGCCGTTTGTGAATGCAGGATTTTTCAACAGGCGGATAAAATTTTTAAAAAGACTTGGCTGGAATTACAAATTGTTTTTATATTTGCAGCCGCTTTGGACCGAACGTTCTTTTAACCGGCTTAAAAAAGCTTGCAAAGAAACCGCATTTTGTGTATCTTTGCAGTCCGTAATAAAGTAAAAGTTCTTTGAAAATATTGAAAAGGAAACATAAGGTAGGTAAGGACCTTGTGAAATTCCAGCGCGTAACAATCTTGAACTGATTCAAATTCTTTTAATACAATGAAGAGTTTGATCCTGGCTCAGGATGAACGCTAGCGGCAGGCCTAACACATGCAAGTCGAGGGGTAAGGCTCAGCTTGCTGAGTACACGACCGGCGAACGGGTGAGTAACGCGTTTGCAACCTTCCCTTAACTGGAGAATAGCTCCCGGAAACGGGAATTAATGCTCCATAATGACCAGTTAACACATGTTTTCTGGTTTAAAGCTCCGGCGGTTAAGGATGGGCAAGCGTGACATTAGCTAGTTGGTGAGGTAACGGCTCACCAAGGCGATGATGTCTAGGGGGTCTGAGAGGATGATCCCCCACACTGGTACTGAGACACGGACCAGACTCCTACGGGAGGCAGCAGTGAGGAATATTGGGCAATGGACGCAAGTCTGACCCAGCCATGCCGCGTGCAGGATGACGGCCCTACGGGTTGTAAACTGCTTTTGTATGAGAAGAAACCCCCCGAGTTCTCGGGGGTTGACGGTATCGTACGAATAAGGATCGGCTAACTCCGTGCCAGCAGCCGCGGTAATACGGAGGATCCTAGCGTTATCCGGATTCATTGGGTTTAAAGGGTGCGTAGGCGGAATGATAAGTCAGTGGTGAAATCCTGCGGCTCAACCGTAGAACTGCCATTGATACTATTATTCTTGAGTATAGTTGAGGTGGGCGGAATGTGTAATGTAGCGGTGAAATGCTTAGATATTACCCAGAACACCGATTGCGAAGGCAGCTCACTAAACTACCACTGACGCTGAGGCACGAAAGCGTGGGGAGCAAACAGGATTAGATACCCTGGTAG
>CAYQQR010000023.1:0-60027 GCA_964420035.1 uncultured Bacteroidaceae bacterium
AGGTCGCAGGTGTAAAGGCAGTAATGTCAAAGCCGAGCGATACTAATTACCCGTAAACTTTCCTCGCACAAACCGAAATCTGACCAAACCAATACGTCAAATCTTATTGAAAACCTTAAGGTGATTATAGCGGCAGGGAACCACCTCTTCCCATTCCGAACAGAGAAGTTAAGCCTGCCAGCGCCGATGGTACTGCGAAAGCGGTAGAGTAGGTCATCGCCGACTTTTTATTAAAACCCCGGTTTTTACCGGGGTTTTTTTTGCATTTTTACAGCGTGAATAATTTTCGCCTTATATTCCTGCTGTGGCTGTGTCCCCTGGTCGTGAACGCTCAGGAACAGATGCAGGATACCATCCCCTTTCAAATAAGGAGCTGGGAGCTGAGCCAAGGATTCAGTACCATGGAGGAAACCCAACTGGATACCAGCTTTTCCCATGTTTACAGGCATAATCCAGCCAGAGCAGAATCCTTCTCCCTAATGACCCTGGGCAACCTTGGCCTGCCGGTCACTAACCTGCGTTATCACCGCTATAGGAAAAAACCGGAATTTTTCTTCCTCAGGTACTACCGGCCCTTCTTGTTCCTGCAATCGGAACAGGATTTTTATAATATCACCAAACCATTTACGGAAGTGGGATACAGCACTTCCTTCGAAGGAAAGGAAATACGGCAGGAAAACCTGGAACTTTTCCATACCCAGAACCTGAGTGAGCCGTTCAACCTATGCCTGCATTTTCGTTCTTTCTCCTCGGGTGGCTTCTACCAGTCGCAGGCAGTCAAAGCCTATAATATGAGGGCCTCGGGGAACTACACCAAAGGGCGCTATTCAATGCACGGGAGCTTTATGTATAATTCCATCGGTCATGATGAAAACGGAGGCATCCTCAATCTACAAAACTTCAGAGACACGGAAGAAGACGCTAAAATATACCTGGTCCACCTGGATGATGCGGAGACCAATCTGCGCGACTGGAATTTTCTTGTTTCCCAGGAATATGACCTGCTCAAAAAAAGACGTCCACGTCCCGACACCCTGCAGGCGGATACACTGCTGCCCGGCAGTCTTCCACCTGATACTATACAGCCATCATACCGTTCATTGAAATTCAAGGAAACCAGCCTGGTGCATAGCCTTCATTATATCGGCGACCGGAAAAGCTACCTGGATAATATTCCGCTTTCAGCAACCGACCGGTATTACAGGAATTTCTTTGCCGACTCTACAGCAAGCTTCGATTCCATTAATTTCCGCGGCATCCACAACAGCTTGCACCTGCGTTTCCTGGAAGATTCAAGCAAGAAAAATGATTTCGAATTACGCCTGGCGGCCGGCAGCGAATGGAACCGGTATTATCAGATGACCCGGGTCGATACCACCGAGGATCATGGCACCACAGCTACGCGGCTCAGTTCCAGGAAAAATTACCATAACCTATGGGTGGGCGGAGGATTGTACCGTCGCTACGGAAGACGCTGGAACTGGGAAATCAATGCACGTTTGTATCTGACCGGCTATAAACAGGGTAATACCACAGCCTTTGCCAACTTGAAAAGATACCTCGGAGAGAGAAAAAAGGGAAATTATATTGGAATACAGGGGCAATTTGCCCTGGAGCGGCCTGATTTTTTCGTGGAAAACCTTATATCGAACCATTTTCAGTGGAATAATGATTTTGAATTTACCCGGGAAATATCCGGTGCCCTGACATATTATACCGGACAATCTGAGCTTGAAGCCGGGTTGGGCCTGGACCTGGTTGATAACTTTATCTATTTCGATACCCTGGCACAGCCGGCACAGTATTACGAACTGCTGCAGGTTACCACCGCCTGGCTTGAAAAAGGCTTTAACTGGGGTATATACCATAACAATACCAGGGTTCTTTTTCAACTCAGTACGGCACCTGACATCCTGTCACTTCCGCTGATCGCTGCATACCATCACTCTTTCATTGAAGTGCCCGTTGTCAGGGAGGTACTTACCACACGGCTGGGCTTCGATGTCTATTATCATACCAAATACAAAGGTTATGGATTTATGCCCGCCATTGGTCAATTTTACCTGAATAACAGGGAAGAACTGGGAGGCTATCCCTTTATAAACGTGTATCTTTCGGCCCGGTTAAAAAGAGCACGGATTTTTGTGAAATATGATCACCTTAACTCCGGTTTCCCCGACAAAAACTATTTCCTTACATACAAATACCCCCTTTATCCACGGTCGGTCCGGTTCGGTTTTCGCTGGACTTTCTATAATTAATTAATTCTGGTACATTCCTTGTAAGTAATAGCCAGGTAAATAATCGAATATGTTCAGGAATAACATCATAAGGATCTTTACCCTGATACTGGTGCTGATGGGTGCATGCGCCTCCCCCGGTGATAAGAGCGTCAAAACCGGTGAGCCAGTCGACCTGGAAGAGATACGCAACCGGGGGACCCTGAATGCGGTTACGGATTTCAATTCCACCAATTATTTTATCTATCGCGGCCAGCCCATGGGATACCAGTATGAATTGTTGCAGCATCTGGCCGACCATCTGACCCTGGGGCTCAACGTGGTCGTTGATAATAATCTGGATAATAATTTCAACCAGCTTAAAAACGGAGCGATCGATTTGATAGCCGTTAACCTCACAATCACTAAGGAAAGAAAAGAGTTTCTGAGCTTTACAGAACCCCATAGCCAGACCAGGCAGGTTCTGGTGCAGCGCAAACCCGAAGGATGGCGTAAAATGACTGCCCGGGAGCTGGAAAGTGAATTGATACGGAACCAGCTCGATCTGGGAGGTAAAACGGTTTATGTACAGCAGGCTTCAGCCTACTATGAAAGAATGAAAAACCTGTCTGACGAGATCGGGGACAGCATTACCATCGTGCCGGTACCCGAAGAAGCCGAACAATTGATAACCATGGTTTCCGAAGGGGAGATCAACTATACCGTGTGCGATGAGAATGTGGCCCTGGTCAATCAGACCTATTATCCCAATATCGATATTGCTACCCCGGTAAGTTTTCCACAGAACCTGGCCTGGGCGGTACGTGAAAATGCTATCCAATTGAAAGAGGCCATTGATGCCTGGTTGAGAGATTTCAAGAAAACCACCCGCTATGCCCTGATATACAATAAATACTTCAGAAACCAGAAATCAGCCAACATGATCGCCAGTGATTATTATACTCTCAGCAGCGGGAGGATATCTGAATATGACGAGAGCATCAGACAATACAGTGGTGAGATCGGATGGGACTGGCGGTTGGTGGCTTCAATGATCTACCAGGAATCCAGGTTTAACCCCCGGGCCCGTTCCTGGGCCGGGGCCTATGGTCTGATGCAGTTGATGCCGGTGACAGCAAGACGGTTTGGGGTATCCACCGGTTCATCACCTGCCGAAAATATCCGGGCCGGCATCGGTTTTATTTCCTGGCTCAACGACCGGTTTAAAGACGAGATACCCGATGAAGAAGAACGGATCAAGTTTATTCTCGGTTCTTATAATGTAGGTTACGGGCACGTGCAGGATGCCAGGAAACTGGCCAGAAAATACGGCTCCAATCCGGATATTTGGGACGGACATGTGGCCGAATTCCTGTTGAAAAAATCCGATCCGGAATATTACAAGGATGAAGTGGTGAAATATGGCTATTGCAGGGGGATTGAAACCTATAATTACGTTACGGAGATCCTGGAACGCTATGAGCACTATAAAAACATCATTCCCCATGAAGAGCCGCTAAGCGCCTCCATAGTTCAATGAATTCACAGAGGACCATGGCTGTGGCACCCCACACCTCAAAACCTTTGATGTCATAATAGGGAATCTTCACCCATTTCCCGAAAAGCTCTTCATGCTTGTGTTTTAATGCCCTTTCCTCAAACAATTCATAGAGGGGAAATTCTATCAATTGTTCCACTTCCCGGGAATCCGGCCAGAAATCCGGGGGTTCTCCGCTAATCCCGACAAAGGGATGAACAAGGAAGTTACTTACAGGAATGTGCAGGGGGGTCAAAGACCCCGCTATGGCCAGCTTATCAAGTCTTGCCCCTGTTTCTTCAATGGTTTCCCTTATGGCCGTTTCTTCAAGGTTCCGGTCAGACGGTTCCATGCGACCCCCGGGCAGACTGATCTGGCCGCTGTGAATCCGGCCGTCATGGGTACGCTTCATCAATACCAAATGGGGTTCCGAACGGGGATAGATCAAGAGCAGAACCGCGCTGTGAATGGGAGCATCAGGGACGTCCACCACCGCCCTGGTTGCCGGGGCCATCAGATACTGCTGGTCCCGTCCCGGAAGACCCTTTTCGATCTCCCCCCGGATAGCACCGGCAAGATCATCCTGATCCCATAATGATTGGAGTATAGCCCTGTGCTTTACCATTCAATTTATACCTGGGAGTCCTGCATTAAAAAACATCGGGGTATTATTGATATTTGCTCTTTCTTTTCGTAATTTAACACCCCTTCGCGATCCGCTTCGGCGGACGGGAAGGTATGGTATAATTGGCTTCGCCGAGTTCGTAAACTCGGTTCACCGGAGCTTGCTCCGGAATTCAGGGTCCAGGACTTGCCCATGGGGTCCACACCGATTGATTAAGCCTTTAGACAGGTTGCAAAACTAGATATTTCCCATAAATAAAATAAACCCATAACCATGAAAAGAGCACTAATTTCCTTGTTTATCCTTGCTTTTTCAATGAACCTGTTCAGCCAGGTGCCGGATAGTATTCTTACGGAACGGATCGATAAACTCGACAACAGGGTTATGACCCTGAAGAAAAGCACCAATTCGCTAAGCTACCGTATTAGCATCTTAAAGAAGGAACACAAGCAGGATTTGGAGCAATTGCAGCAGGAATTGAAAACACTTTCTGATCAATTGACCCAACTTGAAGTGGACCTTCAGGAACTCACAGAAGCCCTTACTGCAAACCTGGCTTCTACGGAAGCAGAGATTCAGAGCCTGAGAGATTGGGCGAGTACGGGCTTGCTTTGGCTGGCCATCCTGTTTGCCGTACTTTTTCTGGTCTGCCTGATCCTGATCTTCGTTCATCGCTCGTCAAACAAGAAAAACTACCTCAAGGCGGAAGCTAAAATGCTGAATATCGGGGAATCGATTAACCTGGAGATGAAGGAACTAAGGGATAAACACGGGGAGGACCTCCAAACGGTCGATAAACGTCTGTCAGACCTGGAAAAAGGTGAGGACAAACTAAAAAAAAAGTAAGAAAGGTCATTCGTAAAAGGAAAAAATGACCCGGGGTCCGGATAAATTGCGGACCTTTATTAATTGAAGCGAATGGCTTTTACGGGACGAATCCTGCTGATGATCATGGAAGGGATGAGCAACATCAAAAGGATCAACAGGATGGCCCCCAGGTTCAGTAAAACAATCTGTAAGGGATCCAGGTTGATGGGCACCCGGTCGAGATAATAAGAGGCCTGATCGAGCCTCAGCAATTCGAATCTTTTTTGCAGGAAAGACAAAACCAGTCCGAACAGATTACCCAGGAGCATGGCTTTAATTATCAAAAAGCCCGACTGGTAGATAAATATCCTTCCTATAAATGAATTTCCGGCCCCCAGGGCCTTGAGGGTCCCGATCATGTTGGTCCGGTCCAGGATGAGGATCAGCAAGCCCGATATCATGTTAAAACCGGCGACCAGGATCATCAGGAGCAGAATTACAATAACATTCATATCCTGAAGATTCAACCAATCAAAGATCTGGGGATACTTTTCCTGTATGGTGGTTACCTTAAGGCGGCTGCCATCTTCCATCAGTCCGTACCCCACCCGGTCGGCAACCCGGGATCCCATCTTCTCCGCATCCTTGAATTTTGCCAGGTTGACTTCAAATCCACCGATCATATTCTCCTCCCACCCGTTCAACTTCTGTATGTGCCCTATGTCTGCAAAAACATAGATGCGATCAAATTCCATCAAGCCTGTTTCATAAATACCGCTTACCGTAAAACGGCGCAAACGGGGAGGATCCTGGATGAAATACATGGCAAAATCATCCCCTACGTCCAGTTTCAATAAGGACGCAATGTGACGGGATAACAAAACTTTGTCGGTTATTGTGGTATCGCTGACCCGGAAAGTATTTCCCTCCTTAATGCAGGAACTGAAAAAGGACCAGTTGTAATCGCTTCCGATCCCTTTCAGTACAACGCCCTGTATATCCTGCCGGGTACGAATGATACCTGCCTTGGTGGCATAGACTTGCACATCCCTTACCTCTTCCATGGCCTTTATCTCGTCAACGAAGGGCTGATCCTTTTTAATGGGCTGGGTTTCAAAGGAAAGGTTCGCATCGTAGTTACTGATCTGGATATGGGCACCGAAACCGGCTACCTTATTGGATATCTCCCTTTTGAAGCCGGTAACCACAGCAATGGCGATCAGCATGACGGCCAGACTGAGGGCGATGCCGGCCACCGTTACATTGGTAATTCTCCTGGATACAGACTTTTTGGATTCCTTGCTGAAAAAAAGACGGCTCGATATGAAATAGGCTGTGTTCAACTCCCGGAAAATGATTATACTTACCTGCAAATGTATAAAATTCAGTTTTCCATACCCATTGTCCTTTTGAACCTTTTCATCGTGTACTTCGGTACAGCTTGCCTGTCGCCGGCACCTCCCGCTTTACAAGATTCCATCCGAAGGGGTGCCGAGCGGATGGAGATCTACCTGGATCGTTTAAAAAATAAAAACATCGCCCTGATGTGCAATCACACCTCTATGGTGGGACAAAGGCACCTGGTGGATACCCTGCTGGAAAGGGGTATAAGCATTGTTGTCATTTTTGCCCCGGAACATGGCTATCGGGGTGACCGCTCAGATGGAGCCCCGGTAGAGGATGGAATTGATCATGAAACCGGTATTCCGGTGATATCCCTCTATGGGAATAAGTATAAGCCAGGTCCCGGGGATTTGGAAGAGACAGACCTGATCCTCTTTGATATACAGGATATGGGGGTACGGTTCTATACTTACATCAGCAGCCTGCACTACCTGATGGAAAGCGCAGCCGAACACAACATTCCATTGATGGTACTTGACCGGCCCAATCCGCACGCGGGATATGTGGATGGACCGGTATTGCAACCGGAATTCCGGTCTTTTATAGGGATGCATCCGGTTCCGGTAATCTACGGGCTTACCGTCGGGGAGCTTGCCCGCGTGATCAACGGGGAAGGCTGGCTGAAAGGGGGTAGGCAATGTATGCTGCAGGTGATTCCCATGGAGCATTACACCCGTGATTCCCGTGTTCAGATAAGACCTTTCCCTTCACCCAACCTCAAAAGCATGAATGCCTTATACCTCTACCCTTCCCTGGCTTTTTTCGAAGGTACGGTGGTGAGCGAGGGACGGGGTACCCAGGCCCCCTTCGAGCTATACGGTTATCCCGGCTGGACCCAAAAGGACTTCTATTTCATCCCCCGTTCCACTTCGGGTTCGAGCGAGAATCCCAAGCATCCTGGCGATACCTGCTATGGAGTGGATCTCAGGGATTATAGCAAGCAACATCCCCGCGGACAGAAAAAAATAATGCTGCAGTGGTTACTGGAAGCATACAAGGAATTATCGGACAAAACGGATTTCTTCCGGGAAGATTATTTCGACCTGCTGGCGGGAACAGATAAACTGCGGAAACAGATCGTTGAGGGCGCAACAGAACAGGAAATTCGATCTTCGTGGGAAGAGGGGATAGAAGAATATCGCGGGCTAAGGGAGAGATATCTAATTTACAAATAACTTGTAAATCCGGGGAGGTCCCCTTCCTATCGGAAAACAGGCGCATCAAGTGCGGGATGACGGCTTGTTTATGAATTCAGGATTCAGCCTGCCTGCGGCAAGGCAGGGATTCAGGATGAAAATGGACCACGCCTGCCTGCCTTCAGGCATAGACTACCTTTACGAAATTCTCACCTCCGTCATCGGATAAAAATACGCCATCTTGATTATGGGTCTCGTCTGAATATTCCTGTAGCCAAAACTGAAGCAGAATATTTGATTTCCCGGATAGATTAACATGTAACCAGGCTTCATTGGTGTTGTAATTGTTGTTTTCAATAACATCCATAGTTAAATGAGACAGACCCGAATGCGGTGAATGTTCCGTATCCATAACACTTCTCCCATACCTGTGGGATTCGTAAAACGTCCAATTTTTGTCTACTCCGTTTTCAAATCCTGTTGCATATGGTACACTTTCATAAGTGACATTGGATTCCCTCGCTTTATTGAGTGCTGCATATGCATTTATCCTGCCTGCACCAAGCAAACCATCATAATCTTCGTTCTCGGGAATAGTCGTCACATCAAAGGCAGTAGATTTAAGAATACTCTCAATCTCATCAGGTGTCAAATCAGGATTTTCTGCAAGCAATAAAGCACATACACCTGCCACAATTGGACTTGCAAGTGACGTCCCCCAGGCAGCAGTATATCTATTTGAATCAGTTGCTGTATGAACATGAAAACCGGGAGCGCATAAATCAACTTTGTCGTTATGAGTGTGTGTAGATGATGGATCTCCAATTATTTGTTCATGGCAATCCACCCACCATCTTTCTCCATACTCAGGATTATCGTATCCATAAGGCCATAAATGATTAACAGAAGATACAGAAATAACGTGAGGATAAGAAGCTGGATAACAATAGTCATGTCCATCACCACATGATGTTCCCCCAGGTCCGTTTCCTGCACCGGCAACTATAATAACGCCCATATCATGTATTATTTCTATAGCTAATGAATCTTCATAATCATAGTCTGTAGTATCGGGGAAACAGTGGCAATAGCTAGCGTTTACAACATTAGCACCACTATCAGCAAGGGCTTTTAAATCATTTACGTCGTATCCATGTTCAAATATGATACGTGATTTAAATCCAATGCTGGAAAGACCTTTATTGTTGTTTGTTACTCCTGCAGCACAAAATGAAACAGCACATCCATGATATGCATTGTGGCCATTAGGTGAACCATTAGTTATAACTTGATATATATCATCTTCAAGATCTTCATGGTCAGTTTGTATATAAGTATCATTTATTCCAACAAAAATATCTGCATCACCCTTTGAAATATCCCATGCATGAATTGCTCGAACTAAATCAAGCCCTTTCTGATCATCAAGTTCTAACGCATAATCGTTTGTCTCATAAGTATATTTTGGTTCGGTCCATGTTCTTATAAACTCAAAATAGTTCGGAAATTTACTTGATAATTCGTTTATTAATTCCAATTCTTTTGTTTTAATTATGTAAATATTCTGGAGTTTAGGATGATCGAAATTTGAATAAGCTTCATAGAAATCATCTATTTTGTAATTGCTAAATGTCTTTGTCAATTCTTGTTTCTTGAATTGTAGTTCGATAGAACCATCTGATTTCTTATTGATTTTTTGGGGTAGGGCAGAATCATCCAAAATTTTTACTTTTAGCCCGTCTTGGGCATTTATTGCCATGGTAAGCATAACAATATAAATGAGCAGACTCATTTTTTTCATTACAATTATAAGATTTAAGAGGTTATAATTTCATGAAAATCTGAGATGCTTTCGTATTTTGCTCTGTAGTTACGGAAATCAAGTATACTCCAGGTTTAAGATCTCCTATAAAAATCTGTTTTTCTTTTGGAATAATACCGGATCTTATCTTTATACCAAAGAGGTTGAATAGGGTATAATGAACCTCGTAATGATTGCTTCTGATGGTTAAATAGTCCTTGGCGGGATTCGGATAAAGCTTCAACATGGACTGAAAAGACTCTATATTTTTTTTACTCAGGATAGGTCCCCTGCCGCCTTCGTTTTCAGATATAAGGAATTGATTCCAGCCTACAACATAGTGCTTTCCATTTTCACCCAATATGAAATCAGAGAAAGTAGAATCAATTGGTGTTGGAGTAAAAGCTTCGTATTGGATCATCCAGGTTTTGCCCGAGTCTACTGATTTAAGAATCTGATGTTGGGTGTATTGTAATTCATTAAAGGTTAAAACTACCCTTTGACTTAATAATACGTATATTGAGTCTTCATCTTGAAAGACAAAATCATATATGGAAAGTAATGAATTATGGACAGGTAGTGTGTCAATTTTCCAGTTTATTCCACCATCGTAACTTCGATATAGAACCGGATCTGATTTGTCATGACAATAAAGTAGATTAGGATTATGATCAGATTCTACAACTCCAATGTTATCAAGTTTAAGATATGGGATTTCATCAAACAGTATTTCCCAAGACGCTCCCTGGTCTGTAGATTTCAATACTATCCCTCTGAAATCATCAATATTAAGCAGCTCACCTGCAACATATAGTATATTTGAGTTGGTTGACGTTATTGAATAAAATGTGCCCCACTCGAAATTGAACTGCGGGAAATGAAAAAGACTATCCCAACTTTCTCCACTATCAATATCAATCGTTTTATAGATACCTCCAAATCCAACTGCATAACCCGTATCAACGGAAGTAAATTCTAAGTCATAAATGCCAGGTTCTAAAAGAATTGTATCAATCAGATAGTTATTTTTAATATCAAATCTTGATACAAATCCTAAAAATCCATTTTCCTGCAAGTGATTTATCCCCGCCAAAGCGACAATCGTATCATTGATGATTTCAATTGAATTAATACCGAATAAATCGCCAATTTCAAAATATTCAAAAGTATTTTTGTCCAAATCATAATTTGCAAGTTTACCAGAACCACCACCCATCCAAATATTATTTGAATCTGTTTTAATGCCACAACTGAAATAACCCTCTACCCCTTGAACTCTTTTCCATTGTGGAATGGCATTTTTGGGATAAATCAAATCTGCACATATTAAAGCCACGATCAGGAACCCTTTTTTGCTTATAAGAATTTCAAGGTGTTTCATAGATCAATTTTTAATTTAAATTACAACGAATAATAATCCCTGTCAATACTCCAAAGGGAGTATATAGGGTTTAAACCATCCCCATTTCAAATGCCAGGCAACATACTTGGTGAATAGTATTAACCTTAATTTTCCTGTAAATATGTTGACGATGTTTCTTAAGAGTATTTGTGGATATACTAAGTTTCTCAGCAATTATCGTAGAACTTAATTTGCTGCTATAGAGCTTAATAACTTCAATTTCTTTGTTAGTAAGCCCATATGGATTAGATAGGTTTCTCCCCGGCGATTTAACTTCGACATTCATAACGAAAAAGGGTTTTACTTTTTAGTGTCATGAATGGAAAAAGGTAAACAGTGAATTCAGGGGTTTTTGATGAATGAAGATTAATTTAGATTGATTCTTGATAATAGTTTCAGCGAATCAGCGATTGTCAGGCAGTTGTCATACGTTTGTTTCTGGCCTCTGGTTTCTGGCTATCAATGACCGGCAACAAGCAGCAAGTAACCAGAAACCGGATTTCGGTCAATTGCTAGACTTTTGAAAATGAGGCTTACCTTCCTCTGGACCCCAACAGGTAGAAAAATCTGTAAAAGCATTTTCTAAAGCCTATGTATTGCGCCCAAAGGAAAAGTCGCTGCATCAGGCTAATGTCTTCCAGTGGGCGCTTTTATTCGGGGCGTTATGTTTCTACCATTATTGGATGCTCTACGAGCATCAGGTTGATCGTGTGTTGCAAAGTGTGTTAGAGCAATGTTCGTACTTCAGGGAGGTCCCGCATCAAGTGCGGGATGACGGCTTGTTTATGGATTCTGGATTCAGGATTCAGGATGAGGGTGTGAGGTGTGGGTGTGGGTGTGGGTGTGAAGAACCGAAAAATACGGCATAGTTACAGCGAGCGCAACTCTCGAGAAACAGCGAAGCAAGCAACAGGCGCAGCCGAGTAGCTATAATTGTGCTCATTGAATTCAACCACCCCCCTTTTTGCTGGCGCAAAAAGTACCCCTCCTTGGAAAGGAGGGGAATTCGTAATATATTGAATGCCATATTTTTAAGAATTCTCCTCCTCTCTGAGGAGGAGTACCCGAGGCCCTGTAGCGCTGGCTTTGAGCGGTAAAGAAAGGGCCGAGGGGGAGATGGTGTTTTGTGGACGTAACCTATAAAAAATCTGTAAAAAGCAATTTCTAAGGCCTGTACTCTTGCGCCCAAAGGAAAAGTCGCTGCATCTGGCTAATGTCTTCCAGTGGGCGCTTTTATTCGGGACGTTATATTTCTACCATTATTGGATACTCTACGAGCATCAGGTTGATCGTATGTTGCAAGGCAGGGAACTAAATTACTTCCCTTCCCGGGTATTTTTTTAGTGCAATATCCAAACACTCCATCGCCTTTCTGAGTTCTTCGAGGTTGAGGACATAGGCGATCCGGACCTGCTTGCGACCGTGATCGCGGTTGGCATAAAACCCTGAAGCCGGTGCCAGCATCACGGTCTGGTTCTCGTGTTCGAAATCACTGAGCAGCCACTGGGAAAATTTATCGCTGTCATCCACGGGCAACCGGGTCACCGTGTAAAAAGCACCTTTGGGCATGGGACAAAAAACGCCTTCCATTTCATTAAGTGTATTTACCATGTAATTTCGGCGCTCCACGTATTCATCATAAACCTTTTTGAAGTAGGAATCAGGCGTATCCAGGGCCGCTTCGCCAAGGATCTGACCCAGGGATGGTGGACTGAGCCGGGCCTGTGCAAATTTCAATGCGGTTTGAATGATTCTGTTGTTGCGGGTCACCAGGGCCCCGATCCGGGCCCCGCATGCACTATACCGCTTGGATACAGAATCGACCATGACAACATGATCTTCAACACCTTCAAGTTGCAGGCAGGAAAAATGTTCGGACCCGTCATAGCAGAATTCACGGTATACCTCGTCACAAAACAGGTACAGATCGTGATTGAGGATCAGTTCTTTCAGGGCCAGCATCTCCTTTTTGGAGTACAGGTAGCCTGTGGGATTATTGGGATTACAGATGATGATCCCGCGGGTATTGGCGGTTATCAGGCTCTGCAATGCTTCAATGGGGGGCAGTCTGAAATTTTCTTCGATGTATGAGGTCACCGGACTGAGCTGTATGCCGGCAGCATAACCGAATCCGTTGTAATTGGCATAAAAGGGCTCGGGAATGATCACTTCATCGCCGGGATTCAGGCAGCTGAGCATGGCAAAAGAGATCGCTTCAGAACCTCCGGTGGTAATGAGCAGCTGGGTATGATCCACTTCGATTCCTGATTTTTTGTAAAATGAGGCCAATTTTTTCCTGTAGCTGATGTTACCGGCAGAATGACTGTATTCAATAACTTCCTCTTTCAGATTCCGGATTGCCTGTAGAGCATTTTCGGGAGTTTTGATGTCGGGCTGCCCGATATTCAGATGAAAGACTTTTATGCCCTTTTCCTTGGCTGCTTCAGCAAAGGGGACCAGTTTTCTTATGGGTGACTCAGGAATTTGTATTCCCCGGTGCGATATCTTTGGCATGATCTAATATTTTATTCGATTCGGTTTTTGGGAGAACCTTGCCCCTGATCGTCAAACGCAGCGGTGCATTTTCGGCATTAGCATACACAGAGATGGTCCTGGTAAAACTTCCGACCCGACGGGTGTCGTATTGGACAAAAATGGTATCCGATTGTCCGGTTTCAACTGGTTTGCCGGGCCAGTCTGGTACCGTGCAACCGCAGGTAGAACGGACATTCGATAGGATTAATGGTTCCTCACCGGTATTGGTAAAAACAAACCGGCATTCTCCATCAGAACGGAAAGCAATCGTCCCCAAGTCATACTCGGTATTATCAAAGTCAATATAGGCTTTTTTCTGCCCACTGCCGGAATTTGCCTGGTTGCAGGCTATCAGGGCGACTTCTGCCAGAAATGCAATGCTAAAGATGAAAATCCTCATAAAACAAAAGTAATAAAAACAGGATTCCTGATTGCTGATTTCGGATTCCTGATTGTCGTGAAGGTAATCCGCGATCATTTACCGATATAATTCTTAATTTTATCGCTCATTTCTAACGGGAATTTAAAATCGTTCATGGATATACCTTCCAAATATGATTCTTCGAAAACTGAAGACAAGTGGTATGCTTATTGGATGGAGCACAAGCTTTTTCATGCCGAACCGGATGATCGGGAACCCTATACCATTGTGATACCGCCTCCCAATGTTACCGGGGTATTGCATATGGGTCATATGCTGAATAACACCATACAGGATGTATTTATCAGGAAAAACAGGATGGAAGGAAAGAACACCCTTTGGGTTCCGGGGACCGATCACGCCAGTATTGCTACCGAGGCAAGGGTGGTGAACAAGCTGAAACAGGAGGGGATCGATAAAAATAATATCAGCCGGGAGGACTTTCTGAAACATGCCTGGGAATGGACCGAAAAGCACGGGGGCATCATCCTGGAACAACTGAAAAAACTGGGCGCATCCTGCGACTGGGACCGGACAAAGTTCACTATGGATGAGGATCTTTCAGAGAGTGTGATAAAGGTCTTTGTTGAACTTTACAGGAAAGGCTATATATACAGGGGAACCCGCGTGGTCAACTGGGATCCCCAGGCCAAGACGGCCATTTCGGATGAAGAGGTGGTTTACAGGGAAGTTCAGTCCAAACTGTATTACATTCGTTACAAGATGCAGGAAGGGGACGAATCGGTAGTTATTGCCACAACCCGGCCGGAGACCATTTTGGGCGATACAGCGGTATGTGTCCATCCGGAAGATGAGCGCTATCGATCAATGCATGCGGAAAAAGTGCTGATTCCGCTGATAGACAGACCCGTGGAGATTATACCGGATGATTATGTCGACAGGGAATTCGGGACCGGTGCATTGAAGATCACCCCGGCCCATGATGAAAACGACTACGAGATCGGTCTGCGTCACAACCTGGAGTCGATTGACATTTTGAATGACGACGGAAGTCTGAATAGCGCTGCACAAATCCTGGTCGGGGAGGACCGTTTTGAAGCCAGGAAGAAGATCATAGCCATGCTTAAGGCACAGGGTTACCTGGTCAGGGAAGAAGACTATTTGAATAAGGTAGGGTTTTCCGAGCGAACGGATGCCGTGACCGAGCCCAAACTGTCGCGGCAATGGTTCCTGGACATGAAGAAACTTGCCGGTCCGGCCCTGGAACATGTGATGAACGATGACATCCGTTTGGTCCCTCCCAAATTTAAGAATACCTACCGCTACTGGATGGAAAATATCAAGGACTGGTGTATTTCCAGGCAACTCTGGTGGGGACATCGCATCCCGGCCTGGTACATCAACAGCAGCAGGGATTTCGTTGTGGCCCATACGGAGGAGGAGGCTGTGGAACTGGTCGTAAAACAAACCGGGAATAAGGATCTTTCGGCCAGGGACCTTAAGCAGGATGAGGATGTATTGGACACCTGGTTCTCTTCATGGTTATGGCCCATATCCGTTTTTGACGGGATCAGAAACCCGGAGAACAAGGATTTCAAATATTTCTATCCCACAAGTGATCTGATTACGGCACCGGATATCCTGTTTTTCTGGGTGGCCAGAATGATCATGGCCGGTTATGAATTAACAGGAGAAAAACCCTTCGGACATGTTTACCTGACCGGCATGGTGCGCGACAATCAGCGAAGAAAAATGTCAAAATCTTTGGGCAACTCACCCGAACCCATGGATCTTATTAAGAAATACAGTGCCGATGGGGTCCGGGTGGGTATGCTGCTATGCTCCCCGGCCGGAAATGATCTCTTATACGACGACAGCCTGCCGGAGCAAGGCAGAAATTTCGGCAACAAGATCTGGAATGCCTTTCGACTGATCAATCAATGGACGGTGGGTGAAGGAGCTGAACAACCTGAATATGCCCAGAAAGCTGTGGAATGGTTTGAACACAAGCTCAGTCAGACGCTTCATGACCTGGATAGTCATTTTAAGAAATTCAGGATATCTGATGCACTCATGGTGAATTACAGGCTCTTCTGGGATGATTTCTCCTCCTGGTTCTTGGAGATCGTCAAACCACCCCGGGGAAAAGCGATGGATCGGCATACTCATGCAGCCACCATAAACATTATGGAAAAGCTGGTTTTGATGCTGCATCCCTTTATGCCCTTTATCACCGAAGAGATATGGCAGTTGCTCAAGGAGCGTAAAGAGGGTGAAAGTATCATGAACACCCGGATGCCCAGGGCAGGTAAATATAACAAAATGCTGCTTGAAAAATTTGAACATACCAAACAGGTGGTTTCTTCATTACGGAATCTGAGGGCTGAGAAGAATATACCCAGTAAGGAACTAATCCGGGTATTCATCCGCAGCGAAAAACAACCCAAGGATACTTCCTTTCACCCTATTATTCTAAAACTGTCCCGGCTGGAATCCATTCGAGGTACCAAAGAAGAAATAAAGCAAGCCGCCAGTTTCCGGGTTGGGACCCATGATTATTTTGTTCCCCTGGGTGACCTGGCCGACCATGAGACCGAATTGAAAAAACTAAGAGAAGAACTGGATTATACCCGGGGATTCCTGAAGTCGGTACAGAAAAAACTGGGGAACGAACGCTTCGTGCAAAATGCCCCGGAAGCGGTCGTTGAGAAGGAACGAAAAAAACTTACCGACGCCGAGGAGAAGATCAGGTTGTTGGAAGGAAGGATTGGGGAAATGGGCCAGTAGGCTACAGCGAGCATAGCGAGCGAGTGACAATGAGCGCGGTAAATGAGTTTAAGGGGCTAATCTCTTGATATCCCAAGTTTCATTATTTCTGGCATACATAATCCTGTCGTGCAGCCGGGAGCGCCTTCCCTGCCAGAATTCAATATTATCAGGGATCAGGCGGTAGCCACCCCAATTTGGAGGAAGGGATATTTCTTTATCGTGGAATTTTTTCTCCTGTGCTTCAAACAATACTTCCAGGGTTTCACGGTCTTTTATTTCCTTACTCTGGGGCGAGGCCCAGGCACTTAGCTGGCTCTTGCGCGGACGTTGACTGAAATAAGCCTCTGATTGTTTTGTTTCAAGCTTTCCAGTCCGGCCTTCTATCCTGACCTGTCTTTCCAGCTCCGGCCAGAAGAAAACCAGGGCAGCAGAAGGATTTAGTTCCAGTTCCTGTGCTTTACGGCTATTATAATTGGTGTAAAAAATAAACCCCCCCTGGTCACTGTCCCGAAGCAAAACAACGCGGGCGGAAACTATACCGGAGGAATCAGCAGTAGCCAGGGTCATGGCATTGGGATCCGGGACTTCCGCTTTTAAAGCTTCATCCATCCATTTGTTAAATTGAATGATGGGGTCGGGATGTACAGCAGAGATATCCAGGCTGTGGCAGGTATATTCTTTGCGGATGGCCGCTATCTTTTTTTGCATCGGGTAATGTTATCCTGATATTCAGACAACGACGGTTCTTAATTGTTCGCCAGGGGATCGTCTTCTGCCGGTTCCTCCTTCAGGAGGGCCGCATTTTTAATGCTGGCATTCAGTTCAAACCCAATAAGGAGTGCCATGGCATTGAAATACAAAAAAAGCATAATCATCATCAGGGTTCCCAGGGAGCCGAATATCTTGTTGAACTGCCCGAACTGGTTCATGAACCAGGCGAAGATCAGGGAAGTAAGAATGGCCAGGATACTGGAGAGGGTCGATCCCGGTGAGATGAACCTGAACCTGGTCTTTTTTGAGGGGGCCATGTAATACAAAAAAGAAATGGCGCTGAATATCAATGCCAATACAACAATCCACTTACCGGCCTGCAGCAGGTAGTAAATGATATCCAGCCTTATCACATCCATTTCCAGGAGCGTCCTTAGCACAATCCTGTTGAATACCACCAGGCTGATCGCGATGGTGATGAGGGTGAAAATGATAAACACCAGGGAGGCGGCGATCAGTCTGCGCTCAAACCAGGAACGGGTTTCTATGGTATGATAGGTATTGTTGAAGGCCACGATCATCCCGTTGATCCCATTGGTGGCAAAAACAAGGGCTATTCCGAAACCAATCCACTGCAGACCACTGCGTTTGATAAACAGGTCCTGCAGTGTCGATTCCATGGCCAGGTATATACTTTGGGGCAGCATATCTTCGATCAGGCTCAGCAGCCCTTCCCTGAAATGCTGAATGGGAATGTGGGGTACCAGGGTAAAAAAGAATATCGTGGCCGGGATCATCGCCAGGAAAAAATGAAAGGCAATGCTGGACGACCGGATGGATATGGCACCCTGTCTCATCCCCTTGAAAAAAAAGGCTATCACATCGTATAATGGAATTCCTTCAAAACCGGGCAGGGATATCTTCTTGGCTCTCCGGACCAGGCTCTGTATCTCTTTATTGAAATATTTGAATCTTCTGTGCTCCATCAAATATTCCTTATCCCTGCACAGCCTTAAGACTCATATCCAAACTCATTACATGATGCGTGAGATCACCTACTGAAACGTAATCGACCCCGCGTAAAGCATATGCCCGGATGTTTTTCAGTGTAATACCACCTGAAGATTCCGTTTCCATCTTTCCATTGATGAGCTTAACGGCTTTTTCAGTTTCGAGAATATCAAAATTATCCAGCATGATCCGGTCTGCTCCGCCATGGTCCAGTATCTTATGAACATCATCCAGGGACCGGGCTTCAATTTCTATTTTGAGGTCTTTACCCTTTTTCTCAAGGTATTCATGGACCCGGTCGATTGCCGCTTCAATGCCCCCTGCAAAGTCGATATGATTATCTTTCAGCATGATCATATCATACAACCCCATACGATGATTTATACCCCCTCCGATCCTGACCGCTTCCTTTTCCAGCAGTCTCAGGCCCGGAGCTGTTTTACGGGTATCCAGAACTTTGGTTTTTAAACCTTCCAGGGCTTGAACGTATTGCCGGGTCCGGGTGGCTATACCACTCATGCGTTGCAGAATATTCAACAGCGTACGTTCCAGACTGAGTATCTTCAAAACCGGTCCGTAAAGATAAAACCCGGTCATCCCGGGTTCAACGTCGGTGCCATCTTCCGGAACTTCATGGATTTCGAGTCCGGGATGGACTTCACGGACAATAAAGCGGGTAATTTCAGCACCCGCGAATATGCCGGATTGTTTAAAAAGTAGCTTTGCACGTCCTTTTTGTTCGGGGGGGATACAGGCCAGTGAGGAATGATCCCCATCGCCAATATCTTCAAGAAAGGCACGTTCGAGCAGCTCCCGCAGGTATTCTTCAACCCTTATGTTCATCTTCCGGTTCGATTCTGAGCTGATGGATCAATACATTATCTCCACTGCCTTTAAAGAGGAAATAGACCCGAAAAATTCCTTTTTGGGTGGTTAAGTTTCCGATGGCATACCTGGAAGTGGATTTACCCCCTTCGAAAATAATTTTAAATCCAACCGCTTTATGTTCGGCAAAGAATTTTTTCATGATTTGCTCTGCCTGGGATTTGCTGTATACATCCTCCTCCTGAAGGATGATCAATTCAATGTGCTCGTTGAAGTACTTTGATAATTCCGCTGCATTCCCTGCTTTCATGGCCAGGATGATTCCATCGGGGATTTTTCCCACAGCTGTGCCTGACATGACATGCGGTAAAAACAAGCAAAAACTGATGAACAGAACCCGGATAAGTTTCATATCTTAATGATGTTCAATATGCTAACTTTGCACAAAAATTGGTCCAAGTTGCCAGTTGCAAGTTATAAAAAATAACCAATAACCCGGATGGCATGAAAATCAGTGTAATCCTGACAGGCAAGACCAGAACGGATTATGTTCTCAGCGGTACGCGGGACTTTGCAAAAAGGATACGGAAATATATCGGATTAGAAGAAATAATCGTTCCTGAACGAAGGATATCCGGAAAGATGAGTGAGGAGGAAGTCAAGCAGAAGGAAGGAGATAAGATCCTGGCCCGTCTGGAGGACCGGGACCGGGTTGTTTTACTGGATGAACGGGGAAGAGGCATTTCCTCACAAGAACTGGCGGGATTTTTGCATGAACATATCATGTCACGTACCGGGAGGCTGATATTCATTGTGGGTGGGGCGTATGGGTTTTCGGAGGAGGTGTACAAGCGCGCGAACTTTTCCCTTTCCCTGTCCAAAATGACCTTCCCTCATGAATTGGTGCGGCTGATCTTTTATGAACAACTCTACCGGGCCTTTACCATCATACGTGGGGAACCGTATCATCATAATTGAATTGAGTAATTTAAAACCTTCATATCAGCAGAAGAGCTAAGCCATGAAACAGGGCAATCCTTATAAAAATACCTGGATTCTCCTTGCAGCCATAATTATGATGATACTGACCCTGCTTTCGGAAAGGGACAGCATCAGGCGCAGCATACTGAGCCCGGATGTGCAGAAGTTTTCAGAGACCCTGCAGCTGAAGGAGATTCAGTTGGATGCTTATATGGATGAGCTGGAATCAGGCTTACCGGAGATGGACAAAGAGGCACTGTTCAAGACTTACGCACCTTCTTTTCCCTCTTTGTTGCAGAACGATGGATTGACCTTACTGGTTTATAACGAAGACTCTTTGATATTATGGTCGGATCACACGGTGGATGCTTCCATGGTGTATGAGCCCAAGGAATGGCTCGGCCCTTGTCTTTACCTGAGCAATGCATGGTTCCTGAAAAGAAGCCGCCGGGTCGATTCTTTTAATATCATAGGATTGATCATGCTCAAGCATCAATATCCCTATGAGAATAAATATCTGAATAACGATTTCCACCAGGATTTTCGGTTACCCCGGGGTACCCAGATATACCCGGTTCCCAGTCCGGAAGGTACACAGATATATGATTCTGAAGGGAATTTTCTCTTCTCCCTGATTTTTGACCGGGAGGATATCTACAAAAAGCCCGGGCAATACACTTTTACCTTTATCGCGTTTTTATTTTCCCTGGTCCTCTTTCTTGTTTATTTGAGGAATGTTCTTGTGCACTTCAGGAAATCCGCATGGATCAACCTGGGGATCTTTCTGATTTTAGTTCTGCTGGCCTTTTTCGATTACCTGGTAATCATACGTTTCAAGTTCCCCCTGTCACTCAGGTTCATGGACCTGTTCTCTCCTGCTCATTTTGCTGCTTCCAATTGGTTTGCTTCCCTGGGAGATTTGCTCATGACCAGCATTTTTGTTTTTTATATCGCGTACCTGGTTAACCGGGACCTGAGGTGGAAAATTTCAGGTAAATTCACAGGGCTTCAGCAATGGATAGCAAGGATTATATTCGGTATCATTACCGGGGTATATTACGCCGCCATCCTGATATTGTTCAGGAGCCTGATTTTGAATTCGAGCCTTTCCTTTACCATTTATGAGATAAAGGATATCAGTCATTATACCTTTATCGCACTCTTTATCATTGCCTTGCATTTTGCTTCCTTGCTCCTGATATTCGAAAAAGGACTCCGAATCCGTGGTTGTAATGAAAGCTTCTGGCAGAGCCTGGTCAATTCCATCATACCGGTTGGCGGAGCCATCGTGCCAATGATATTTACAGCCGACTTTCTGCCGGGCTCCATTATTTTCTACCTGCTCATGCTGGTATTGTTTACCCAGGTCTTAAGAGGGTTCAGGACACTCTCCAGGTTTCCGCCATATATTTTAGCCACCCTAATATTCGCCATAATCTCCGTGTATGAGATTCATCATTTCACCATTCAGAAAAAGCATAACCGGCAAAAGGTCCTGGCTGTTAACCTGTCTGCCGAACACGATCCCATTGCCGAGATGATGCTTATGGAGATAGAACCTGAAATACGTAAGGACAGCATTATCAGGGAATACCTCTTCCAGGAGATCCCTGATATCGAAAGCATCCTGCAATATACAGGCAGGGTTTATTTTAGTGGTTTTTGGGAAAAATACGGTTTGCAGGTTACCGCCTGTGGTCCGGAGGATATGCTTTATGTTGGGCCCCCGACGGACGATATGTTTCCCTGCTTCGAATATTTCGACGGGCTGGTTAAAGAAAAAGGAGTTGAATTACCCGGTTCGGATTTTTACTTCTTTGACAATCTCAACGGCCGGTTCAGTTATTTTGCATTCTTTGATTATGTCAATGCAGACAGCAGTCAACTCATGCGCTTATTCATTGAGCTGGATTCTCGATGGGTTACGGAAGAGCTGGGGTATCCCGGGTTGCTCTTGGAGCAGGGTATGGGGATGGAAGATTTTTTGGAGGATTTCAGCTATGCCAAATATCACCAGGGTCAGTTGGTGGCCACCAGCGGAGATTATTCTTACAGCTTCAGCAGTAGTGTTTATGGAGAAGGGAAAGAGGAATTCGAATGGATAAAAAGAGGTGAATATCTTCATCTGGTCTATCATGTGGATGATGAAAATACAATTCTTATCTCAAAGCCCCGGCTCAAGTTCAGTGATATCCTCGTGAACCTGTCTTATGTATTTATTTTTTATTTTTTACTCCTGGTCCTTTCCTTGTTGTTGCTTCGCCGCCCTGTCTTACGACCCAGTCTTGAAAAAAGTTTCAAAAACAAATTTCAGTATACCTTGCTCGGCGTGCTGCTGGTCTCATTCCTGCTCATCGGAAGCTCAACGGTTTATTTCAGTTTGCGGCAATACAAGCAAAGACAGTATTCCAGCATAAGCGAAAAGATACAGTCGGTATATGTGGAACTGGTTCACAAGCTTGAGTTTGAAGAGGACCTGAGCCAGGGTTGGTCTTCGGATACCTACAGTAGCCTGGATGAACTCCTGATAAAATTTTCCAATGTCTTTTATACGGATATCAATATCTACGACCGGCAGGGAAGTTTGCTGGCTACATCCAGGCAGGAAATTTTCGATTTGGGTTTGATAGGAAGGCAGATTGCTCCTATGGCTTATCTGGAAATGGATATAGACAAAGCTACTAAATTCATACACCAGGAAAAGATCGGTTCATTACGCTACCTTTCTGCCTATGTTCCATTTTTCAACAGGAACAACAAACTGTTGGCCTATCTGAATCTGCCTTATTTTACCCGTCAGGATGTACTGGCCAGCGAGTTGTCCAGCCTGGTGGTGGGGATTGTAAATTTCTATGTCTTTCTGATCATCATCAGTCTGACCCTGGTGGTCTTCCTTGCCAGGAAGGTGACCCAACCCCTGATATTGATCCAGGACAAGATCGGTGCCATAAAGCTGGGCGGACCGAATGAAAAGATCATGTATCAGGCAGATGACGAGATTGGGGCCCTGGTTAAGGAATACAACAAGATGATCGATGAACTGGCCCTTAGTGCCGAGATGCTTGCCCGGTCGGAGCGGGAATCAGCCTGGAGAGAAATGGCAAAACAGGTGGCCCATGAAATTAAGAATCCCTTGACCCCTATGCGCCTGAGCGTTCAACACCTGAACCGGGCCCTTACGGCTCAACCCGATAATTGGGAAAAAATACTGAACAACTTCAGCAATACCCTGATCGAACAGATCGATAATCTTTCTGCTATTGCCACCGAGTTTTCCAATTTTGCCAAGATGCCCCGCACCAAGAACCAGGTATTTAACATCCTGGAAATACTGCATCCCACTGTAGAGCTCTTCCAGAGCGATTCTTCAGCAAAGATCGAATTGAAAAAACCTGCCGGGGAATACTACCCGGTTTATGCCGACAAAGAACAACTTTCGAGGGTATTTGTGAACTTGATTAAAAACGGTGTGCAATCCATCCCTGCTGAAAGGGAGGGTAAGGTTAGTATTGAGGTGACAAAAGAAAACAACTTTGTACAAGTGACGATAAGTGATAATGGAAAAGGGATACCCGAAGAAATGCGGGATAAGCTTTTCCAGCCGAATTTCACTACCAAATCAGGTGGAATGGGCCTTGGACTGGCTATTGTAAAGAGCATCGTAGAAAATGCCGGGGGAAGTATTGATTTTACCACCCGGTTGAATCAGGGTTCAAGTTTCATCGTTAAATTGCCACTTTCAACAAAATTCCCTACAAAGCAAAAGAAATGAAAAACTGGCCTGCTTCTGTACGATATTCTTTCTTTATTTTATCCATTATCCTGACCCTTTATGCCTTGGTTGAGGCACGTATCTTTCTTTATCCTATTGCACTGGGGATACTGTTTGCTTATCTTTTATACCCCATTGCCAATTTCCTGGAACAGAATAATTTTCCAAGGATAGTGGCCAATTTGATCTCCATCATTTTGGGACTGGCCCTGGTGACCGGAGCTTTTTTCTTTATCTACAAACAGATCAGTGGTTTCCTAGAGGAATTCCCGGTATTTAAGGCCAAGGCCCTTGAAAATATCGATGTTCTGGAGACGCAGCTGGGGAAACTTTTCGGTGTAGAAGATTTCCGGTTGCTGGATTTTCTCAGACAACGGGTTGTCGGATTGTTTGAAGCAGGCAGTACTTTTTTAAACAAGGCTTTTCAAACCACTGCAGGTACGCTTTTCAGAATCTTGATGTTGCCTGTTTTCATTTTTTTGTTCCTGTATTACCGGACCAAATTCGCTTACTTCATCCTGAAACTGGTTCCCCATGAAAAACGTTTTCTCACGATAACCGTTCTGCGGGAAGTATCCCGTGTTACATCCCGGTACATGGGGGGTATGACCACCGTCGTGATAATCCTGTGCATTGTGAATTCCCTGGGATTTCTGCTGATCGGCCTTGATTTTGCCATCGTCCTGGGTGTTATCGCAGCCCTTTTCAACTTTATACCTTATTTTGGGACCGTTATCGGTTATTCAGTTCCCTTTGGCTTTGCACTGCTCACGGGCGATAACCTTTACCTTGCCTTACAGGTTGTAATTCAGTTTGTGCTTGTTCAATTTTCAGAAAATAATATCCTGACCCCCAACATTGTAGGAGGAAGCGTCAAACTCAATCCATTTATCATTATTCTCGGCTTGATTGCCAGTGCATTGATCTGGGGGATTCCGGGTATGTTTATTGTCGTTCCTTTCCTTGCCGTTATGCGGATCATCGCTTCTCATGTGGACCATCTGCATCCCATTGCTTTTCTTTTGGGAACCGGGGGAACCAGGCGGCATGCCATCACCGGAGAAAATATCAAGCGTTTTATTAAAACCCTGAAGAACAAGATGAAGAATAAGCGAAATTAAAAGCATGAATGTTAACAATAATCTTAAAGCGCGAAAAAGAGAATTATGGATTTTACATAAATTTAAAATTTTGATTTCATTTATATTAATCATTGTCAGTATCTTAGAACAAAACCATTAATTTTTCGATTTCATTGGTTCTTTTTTTCTCTCATATAAGGCAATATATAAGCTTTTCGGTAATTGGTCTTTTCTGGCTGATGAACTGCCTGCCTGCCGTGTCCCAGGTAACCGAGATCACAGGGGTCATCAATGATTATGTTAGAATTACCGGTTGGTCCGATCTTGCAGGACGAAGCCGGGTGACGGTTACGGACAACAGTATTTTCAAGGAAAGGGACATTGTAATGTTCCTGGTGACGGAAGGGCTGGAGTTGGAACCCGATGGTTCTGCCGCCGATGCCCACAATGCAGGATACTATGCCATAATGGTCATCGATTCCCTAAAAGCGGGGAACCTGGTTGTTTTTACCACCACTTTGCCCGGTTACATCGATCCGCTCAACTCTTTTGAAAAAGCACAACTGATACGGATGCCCCATTATCAGGACGCCCGGATCACCGGCACCCTCACCTGCGATTCTTATGACCCGGTAAGCGGTACGGGCGGTGTGCTGGCTTTCTTCGTGGATGATTCGCTGATCTTTAACGGAAAAATAGATATCACCGGTAAGGGTTTTCCGGGTGCCCCTTCTGAGAATAATGTCATTGCCTGTTCTACCACCGATCCATCCGGTTTCGATAAAAATTATTTTACTGCCTCGGCTACCGATTCGGCCGCGTTAAAGGGTAAAGGGCCCATTCGTAATGATTTCAGCCTGGTCCGCGGCAAAGGTCCATTGAATTCCGGTGGCGGGGGCGGCAATGGCAAATATTCCGGAGGCGGAGGTGGTGGAAATTTCAGTGTTGGTGGTCCCGGCGGCTATGAATCGGATCTATGCGGAACAAATAATGAGATGGGCGGAGCAGGGGGTATTTCCCTGCTGGATTATTATCCTTCCTACCCGGGTGATTTAAGGAGGCTTTTTCTCGGCGGAGGGGGTGGTGCCGGTTCCGGGGATGCTACCCGGCAGGCCAGTTCCGGGGGAACCGGCGGAGGGATCTTGTTTTTTTATACAACCTATATTCATGTTGAAGCTGATGATACCATACGAACCAACGGGGAATCAATCGGATTCAGTGTTACAGGGGGTGCCGGGGGAGGTGGAGCAGGGGGGGTGATTTTATTTGAGATAGGTCAGGACCTGTATGAAGGTGGAAATAGAATGGTTCTCGAGGCCATTGGGGGAAAAGGAGGGAATACCAATCATCCTGTGAATAAGTCTGGACCCGGTGGATATGGTGGAAATGGTGTTGTGTATAACAATAAATTTCCACTCATAGGTTTGCCCAAGGGATTTGTAAAAAGTGGTGCAAGACCCGATTCATCTGTCTGGGAGCCGGGCAGTGATTTCTACGGTACAAATAATAACCGCCTGGCCACCGGAGGTGTTCTGAAGATCGATGAAGAGGACGGAATACGATACCAGGGTTTGTTCTTTAATTTCGTACCGGACGGACAACTGATCTGTGAAGGAACCCAACCGGCTGTTCTGGATGCTTCTTCACCAAAGAATCTTCCCGGTGCAGCCGGTTTTCAATGGGAGGTCAGTATTGATTCTACAAATTGGTACCCTGCACCGGGTGTTGCCGATCAGGAAGACTATCAGCCCCCGGTATTGACCAAGGACAGTTCGGAATATTTTCTATTTAGAAGGATTGTAAGCAGTTTTTCTCTTACCGATGTCAGCCTTGCCACAAAAATAGATATACTGGATTCCATAACCGGTAACATGATCGGTGATGTCGATACGGTTTGTTTCGGGGCCGACGGACCGGTTCTCAACACCAAAAACAGTGTAAGCGGGGGTGATTATACCAACTATGGCTGGCAGTGGGAATCAAGCCCGGATCAAAGCAGTTGGGATGAAGAGGGTACCAGCGAATCCTTTCAGCCGTTTGCACTGACCGATACCACCTATTTCAGGAGGATCGTTTTTTCAAGTGTGTGTGTGGACACCAGCAACAGGATTCCCATCAAGGTGCTGAACCCCATAAACAATACCCTTCAGACGGTGCAGGATACCACCTGCTCCGACCTGGCACCGGATCCCATTTTGGGTAATCCGGCCAGCGGCGGTCAACCCGGCAGTATGAACTACGTCTGGCAACGCTATGATCCCGATCTGGACCAATGGGATACCCTTACAGGAGCCACGGGCATAGATCATGCTCCCGGGATTTTGTTGGACCCGGCTTACTGGAACGAGGGGGCCGCGGTAGACTTCAGGAGGATAGCCTATTCACCCGCTTATAAATTGATCTGTGTTGACAGCAGTGCCCGGGCGACTATCGTATCCCTGCCGTTAATACAGAACAACACTTTATTCGATTCGGTAGCCTGCTTTGAAACCGCCGATACCGTTGAAGCTTCGATTCCCGGGGATGGCCCGGATGATCTGCAGGGGGGGCGGGGTGATTATACCTATCTTTGGGAACAGAGCAGTGACGGGGTGAACTGGAGTACCGCAACACCCGGGCCGGCAAACAATGCCAGCTATATCCATCCACCGCTTTCCGAAGATACCTATTTCAGAAGACTGGTTAACTCAGGGGCTTGCACCGATCAAAGCGACAGCGTATTATTGACCCTGTATCCCTTACCTGCCGGGAGAATACAGGATATCAGGGAAGGATTTTGCTATGTTCCTACTGCAGGAGGATTTACAGACAGTACCGGTAATAGCGCTACACCAGCTTTTCAGGTTTACCTGACTTCACCCAGTCCTGTCAGGGATTATGTTTTAAGATATACAGACGGCAATGATGAATTCACACTCAATGCAGATTCCGATACATTAAATATAGAGCTTACGGGCAGCACTGAAAACCAGTCCACCGTAACCTACTGGTTAACCTACCTGGAGGACCGCTACGGATGTGAGGCCACCTCACTGGAAGGATCGGCTGTATTCGATTATTACAAAAAGCCGGATAGCCGCGTGGTTGAGGAGAACCTGGAAGTCTGTGGGGACGAAGTTACCATCCAGGCATATCCGGATGTGGGTACACCCCTTTGGATAAGGGATTCTGTATTCGGTGCGGGGAACAGCGATCATCCGATGAACATTTTGAGTCCCTCCTCCAGCACTACCGATGTGGTTTTTGATTACCAGGATGAATTCAGGCTCGGGGGCCGCTTTATCTGGACCGAGACCAACTGGCTGGAATGTTCCGACAGCGATACGGTGGAAGTTCTTTTCTATAAGCCTCCGCCCGAACCCCGGACCGTGCCCGATGTTAGTCTCTTCTTTGCAACAAGGCATACCCTTACTGCTGATCCGGTACCCTTCGGCCAGGGAAGGTGGTACCTGGAAGAAAGCCTGTCGAGCGGGGAGATCAAAAACATCGAACAGGCCGACAGCAACATCGCGGTGGTTAACTTCAATGAAGACAATCTTAAACGGCGTCAGGAGTTTTACCTGATATGGGAACTGAGTCATGGCATTTGCCCTGTAAAAACAGATACCTTGATCATTACAAGAACCGACCTGGGTCTTTACCAGGGTTTTTCACCGAACGGGGATGGGCTGAATGAATACTTCGTCATCGACGGTCTGGAATTTGCGGATCAATGGGAATTGGTTATTTATTCCCACTATGGTAATGAGATCTTCCGTTTGAACGAATCTGAACATGATGATTACGCTTCCGGCTTAAATAACTGCGCACCAGGGGTTTATTGCCTTTGGGATGGCCTGATCGATGGGATTGGTGCCCCGGAGGAAGGAACCTACTATTATACCCTTACGGTTAAAGTGTCGGGATTAAGTTATTTTTATAAGGGATTTTTCGTCATACAGTTGCACGAACAATTTTGAAAAAGATCCTGTACATATCCCTTTGCATGTTCATGCCTGTTTTTGTAAGTGGGCAGAGTGGGGATGATTTCATTCCCATCAACCAGTATTTGTTAAACGGACTGGCGATTAATCCTGCCTACGCGGGAAGCCGGGATGCCCTCTCAGCCACCCTTCTGTATAAGAACAAATGGGTCAATTTTCCCGGGAGCAGTGAAATACAAGCCTTCACCTCCCATTTTCCGCTGAAGAAGAAAAAGATTGCCATGGGCGTATCGGTGGATAATGAATCATGGGGATTCACCAACAAAACGAATGCTTATGCCTATTATGCGCGTTATTTCCAATTTTGGAGGGGGAATATATCCCTGGGTTTGCGGGCGGGAATGAATTTTCACAACGAAAAAAATTCAGAAGCACGTTTACGGGATGAGGGTGATCCCAGTTTCTTCAATGATTCCTGGAACTATCCGGGATTTGGGGCGGGTTTTTATTATTATGACGACCGGTTTTATTTTGGTGCTGCCGTACCTTACTTTATCAATGCTTCTGAAAAGTCCAGGGACCTCGTGTTCGATCCTAATAATTATCATTTTCTAATTTCTACAGGCTATTTGATTCGGGTCAGTGAAGTACTAAAATTCAAACCCAATGTCCTGGTGGATTATTTGATCGACCGTCCCGTCAATTATAACCTGGCCCTGAATATCATTCTTTTGAAAGATAACCTGCTCTGGCTGGGTGGGATGTATAAATCTTCCAAAGAGCTGGTGGCTATGGTCGATTTGCAGATTGGCAAGCAATTGAGGTTGGGCTATGCTTATGATTATGCCCTTACCGATTTGAATAATTTTCAAAACGGCACCCATGAAATCGTACTGCGCTATGAATTTGTTTATAATGTAAAAGCATTTACACCCGGTTTCTTTTAAATGGCTTTGAAGCGAACCCTACATATAGTCTTGGCCTTTTTTGGGTGCAGTTACCTCGTTGTGGCCCAATTACCCTACAATTTGGAACGGATGCCCTTTAATTCCAATATTTATGATGATTTCACCCCTGTGCCATTTGAAGATGGGATGCTCTTTACCTCCAACCGGCCCATCGATTTCTTCAAATATAGCGGGTCTGACGGTATGCCCCCCTATGACATTTTCTATGTTGAAAAGGTGGACGGTAAATGGTCTGCCGCCCGGGTTTATCCTAGAGAGTTGAGATCCATATACTATGAAGGTTATCCCTCTTTGACAGAAGACGGGCAAATGATGTATTTTTCAAGAAGTTATTATACAAACAAGAAGGAAGCAACCAGCGCGGACCGGAACAACCAGGGCATTTTTATCACTGAAAGGCAGGATAACAAATGGCAGGAGCCGGTTCCCTTCGAACATAATAAGCCCGAATACAACCTGTTGCACCCTTCCGTTAGCCCGGATGGCAAGATGCTGTTCTTCTCGTCGGATATGCCGGACGGACAAGGCAGGTTCGACCTGTACTATTGTATCAAAAGGGGGAACAGCTGGTCGGAACCCAAGAATATGGGTGCCTTGATTAACGATAGAAGGGACGAGATATTTCCCTTTGCACATCCAAGCGGACGGGTGTATTATTCATCGAGTAAACCAGGAATACGAGACGGATTTGAACTGTACTATACGGAATATTTTAACGGAACCTGGGCTGAGCCGGTTCGGCTAAAAGAGCCTTTCAATTCCCGTTATAATGATTATTGCTTTTTTGGGGACGAAGAACTGAAAGAAGGATATATTGCTTCCGACCGCAACCGGGGTTCGGTAGATATTTACTATTTTAAGTTCGACTATCCCGAATTCGATACCTGCAAAACCTGGGAAGAGAATTCCTATTGTTACCGCTTCTTTGAAAAGGGCACCATGATCCTCGATACCACCATGTTCCAGTATGTCTGGGATTTGGGAGACGGAACCCGCATCAGGGGCGTTACCGCAGAACATTGCTTTGAAGATACAGGTAAGTATACCGTCAGCCTGGATGTCATCGATGTACTTACCGGGGATGTACTGTTCAACCAGGCCAGCTACCAGCTCAATGTAGAAAACATTGAACAGCCTTATATCGAGATACCCGATACTGTAAGGGTTTTCCAGGATTTCACGGTAAGTGGGCTCAGGACGGAGGTTGAGTTCACTGTTGAAAATTACTTCTGGGACCTGGGAGATCTGGACCTGGAAGTTGCGCCCGAGTTTACCAAGCGGTATGCAGAACCGGGCACCTACATCATCCGCCTGGGAGTAACCGGTCAAGGTCAGGATGATGAAGAACAGAAAGCTTGTTCTTACAGAAATATCGTGGTTTTACCTTCACAGTAAAGGACCAGCGATCTTCCCTGAACTGTATTTGTCTTCATAATATCCTGACGATCAGGTGGTTTAGTAAATTCTTTTTCTTTAGCACGAAATTTGTATTATTTTAGCTGGAATTAGATTCAGCCCTTGTGCTGAAGGTTGTATCATCAAAGATATGAAGCGTCTCACAGCAATATTATCAATGGCCCTCTGCTCCACTCTGCACTTGCTGGCACAACCCGTACCTGCAGCGGATGAGAACATTCCATATTTGATGACTTTTGGTCCTGAAGCCGAAACCTCCTGGGGGGACGATGACTTTTCTCAAAGCTTCTTTTTCAAGATACCCGCTGAATATACCGGTCAGGTATTCATCCGGGTCTACGATCCGGATACCGGGGGTGCCGTGGATGAGATCAACGGTTTCTGGGATACCCGTACCCGGTTCCGTATTTTTGGCGGAGCTGGTTGCTGGTCGGAATCAGATGCCCAGGAGACTGAACCCATTGGTAACTATGATTCCGGTACCCTACTGGCCACAAAAACCTTCGGTGAGGATCCACGGTACGATGAGCAATGGTATACCTTTGGTCCTTTCAATCCAACCGAAGGGGAATGGTCGGAAAGGTTCCAGGGCTATATCCTGAAAATCATAGCAGACGGGTTATCTGGGGATGACGGTAATCTGTATCGCTATTACCTTAGTACCGAACCCAATGAAAATAAAAACATTGAGGGAGCCAATGCTTTTGCCTATGAATATTCCTTCAGAATGCATAATAATGCCGAAGAAGTTTCCCATATCTATCCCTATGTGGATGACCGGACCATTTCGGTCAAGCTATCCAACTTCGACTGGGACAACGATGGTGTAATTCGCATTGTATCAGTGGCCCGGAAAGGACAACCCATTCCGGTATCCGGGGAAGACGTTTGGACCGAGCATGAATTCAAAATATTCGATGAAGAAAAAAACTCTTCTTTGGACTTGCAGTTTATCAAACGTCAGTCTCCAGTGGTCAGAAACAACAATGTAGTTGTGAATGTACGGAACCAATACAATGAATTATTGCCGTTTTTTGTCATCCCAATTGGTGGGGTTCCCGAATATAAATACGATATTGGTACTGAAAAAATCGATAAATAGCAGCTTCATCCGGAATGAGCTATCGTAAATTACTTTTGTACAGCATTTTCCTGACAGGTTTTGCTGTGAACTTCATGCATGTAGATGCGCAACGATACACTTTTGTCCATTACGGCATCGACGATGGTATTTGCCATCCTTTCGTTTACACCATTAACCAGGATAAGAACGGTTTTATTTGGACGGGTACCGGCGAGGGGCTATGCCGTTTTGACGGATTTAATTTCAGTTCTGAACTGGAAACGGATACCATGCCAACTTCCTTTGTCCGGGTAAGTCTGAAGGATGAAGCGGGGAACCTTTGGTTCGGACATGATGATGGCAGCATTTCTTTTTATGACGGCAATGAATTCATATACGTAAATCAGGATTCTGAAGTCAAAAACACCATTACGGATGTTACGGTAAATAGCGAGGGTCATATCTACTTTTCTACCCAGAACAAGGGTTTGATCCGGGTGGATGCCAACAGGCATTATTCGGAAATCCAGGAACCCTTCAACGGAAAGCTGCTTTCAGCCATCCAATGGAAATCCGGGGGCGAAATGCTTATCGGGGGTTATGAGGGTCTGTATCTTTATGATTACGACCGGGAAGGGAATTTCAGCCAGCAGAAAGAATTTGAAGACTTTGCCTGGCAGAGGATCATGAAGATTCTCAAGTTTGGTGATAATGACTCTTTCTTAATAGCCACGGAGGATCAGGGGATTTATGTCTATACTGAAAGCGGTTCAGGTATTATCGGCATCGAAGCATTTAAACCGGAGCTTTTGCCTCAGGATTTGCGGATCCAGAATATTTTTCTCGACAGTGAAAAGAACCTCTGGATCAGTACCCAGGGATCCGGTGTGTACAAGTGCGTTTATGATCCCGAAATCAAAGATTACAGGCAAATAATCAATTACAACGAAAGGAACGGTCTGGGCAGCCGCTTCATCCGGGATGTATTCGAAGACGCGGAAGGGAATATCTGGATAGGCACTTACGGCAACGGTCTGTCCGCTTTGCTTGAAGAAGCTCTTGTTTTCTATAATTATCCTGAAAAGCTGGATAACAACATTACCGCCGTACTGGAGGATCAGGACGGATTCTGGCTGGGGGGCCGGGGAGGTTTGTTGAAGATTTACGATGATGCACAGGGTAAGACCGATTTTTACGGTCCCCGACATGGATTGGGTAATTTAACCGTTTCTGCACTTTATCTTGACGATAGCGGCAATTTGTGGATCGGTACCGGGAAGAATGGATTGTATCTTAAGCGGTCCGGTTCAGACCGGGTTGAACACAGGTTTTATTCTGAGAATTCACTGGAAAATACCATTAATGCACTGGACGGCAGGGATAGCGTAATCTGGGTGGCCACCAACAACGGAGTGTATAATTACAATATTCAAAGCGGGAAAAGGGAACGCTTTACCACCACCGAGGGACTTCCCCACAACAGGATTCGGGATGTTTTTGTCGACAGGCAAGGTATCGTTTGGTTTGCTACCCGGACCAACGGACTGTATTCTGTGAATTCTGATCAACGCTATGCCATACAGGGGAACTTTGAGTTTGAATTCATCAGTATTTCCGAGGATTCTGAGGGGAACCTCTGGACGGCGACGGTCTCGGACGGGGTATTTGTATTCAGTGAGGATTCTCTGATCAATTATTCTACCCGCGATGGATTGAAATCGAATTATTGTTACAGCATCCTCAGGGATTACAAAGGAAACATCTGGGTCGGACACCGCCTGGGTTTGTCCCGGATAGACATGGAGAACGACCAGGTAACTGTCTTTGGCCCGGAATCGGGCATTACAGGGGATTGCAATGAGAGAGCCGTTGCGGTTACGGACGAATCCGTAGTCCTGATCGGTACCACCGACGGTTTGGTAAGCTTTAATCATGCATTAGACAGGGAAAACAATACCCCTCCCTTCATCAATATAACCTCCGTGCGGGTATCCGACAGGGAATATGATCCGGATGAGGATGTGGTATTGCCCTATGGCATTTACAAACTCAGGGTGGATTTTATCGGATTGAACTACCGTTCCCCGGAAACCGTAACTTATCAGTATAAGCTTGATGGTTACGATGAATGGTCCGAACCCACGGATCTGAATTATGCCCTGTACACCCGGGTTGAAGACGGTGATTATACTTTTATGGTCCGGGCCTGTAACAACAACGAAGTTTGTACAGAATCTGCAGCCATCTTTAATCTGAAGGTTAAATTACCCGTATGGAAAACCTGGTGGTTCCTGACCATGACTTTCATCATGGTGGTGCTGATCGTTTTCATAATCATCAAGTACCGGGAACGCAAACAGAAGCAATTCCAGGAGCTGTTGCAGAAGAAACTTGATGAACGGACCAGAGAGGTGATTGCACAAAAGGAAGAGATCGAGATAAAAAACAAGGACATAACCGATTCCATTAATTATGCCCAGCGTATACAGGCCAGTATCCTGCCCCCCATTTCCAAATTGCAGGACTCTTTTCGGGGTTCTTTCGTTTTCTACCAACCCCGGGATATCGTATCGGGCGATTTTTACTGGTATGACCGGGTGAATGATGATACCTTCCTGATCGTATGTGCCGACTCCACGGGTCACGGTGTTCCGGGAGCCTTTATGTCCATGATCGGTTCGACCCTGATCAAGGATATCGCCCAAAGGGGTGACATCCGCTCACCTTCCGATATTCTGATGATGCTGGACAAAGAGATTAGTTCAGCCTTGAGCCAGGATACGGAGGGGGAAAAACCCAATGACGGGATGGATATCATCGTTGCCGAGATCGGACTTAAAACCAACAAGGTTACCATAGCTTCGGCCATGCGTCCCATGATCATCTATAAAGACGGTGAACAGATCTACGTCAGGGGAAGCCGGAGCTCTATAGGCGGACCGTACGAGCAGACCCATAAAAGCTTTCAGAATAATGAGTTTCGGCTTTCAGAAGGAGATCTTCTGTACATGTTTTCAGATGGTTACCCCGATCAGTTTGGCGGGCCCCTGGGTAAAAAGTTCAAGATGGTGCGCCTGAAAAACCTGTTGCGCGATATTCATACCAAACCCATGGATGAACAATACCATTATGTCCGTTCTAATTTTAATCTGTGGAAGGAAGACCTGGAACAGGTCGATGATGTCTTGTTTATGGGACTAAAGCTTTAATTTCTGTATTCTGTCAATCCTATATCCCCCGTACTGTCAACATTGCTTTTATGCCTGGCCCGGTCGACGATGAAGAAATCATAACGAATGGTATCGTATTCGATAAGGTAATAATACAAGTCGACCTTTACTTCTCCCTTCAGGGTTTTGTTCTGGCCTTCCCGTTCAATATACGGGATGATGTAGTATAAAGGTTCATTCAGTTCAACTTCCATGTATTGGCTGTCCACCTTTTCATACAAGCTAAGGAAAAGATTGGAATTCAAACTGTCGCTGGATTGCATCAGTGAATCCACCTGCCTTTCTTTCCATCCGATGTCTCCATCCCCGTCTTCAAAGTAAAAGGTCAGTTCTCCTTTAACAACCTGGTTGCCCAATGTATCCGTGCTTTCTGAGAGTGCAAAACTTTTGTATTCCACCCTGGGGATCTCGGGCAGGCTTTCGATCTTCCGGCAGGACCAGTTCGTCGAAATCAATCCGATCGATATGACAAGGATTGTCCTATTCATATTTTGGGTTACACCTTTATTAACGTATACACGGGACTATGTATTTTACAGCTTGACTGACTTCGCGATCTTAGCGTATGTTCTTTGCGCCTTTTTCGGTTAATAATATTCAAAGCAGTATTTATTTCTTTCTGAAATACAATTCAACAGGAACGCCTGTAAAATCAAGATATTCTCTCAACTTATTTTCCAGATATCGTTTATAGGGTTCACGGATATATCGGGGAAAATTACAGAAAAAAGCGAAAGAGGGGGCATGGGTCGGCAGCTGGGTTACATATTTTATCCTGATGTATTTCCCCTTTACCGAGGGGGGATGATAGGCTTCTATGGCTTTTAGCATGACTTCATTGAGTTTTGAAGTCGGTATTTTCCGGGTCCTGTTCTGATAAACCCGGATGGCTTGCTCCAGGATACGGCCAATGCGTTGCTTTTCAATGGCCGAGATAAAATATATGGGTACATCGGAATAAGGGGCAAAGCGCTCCCTGAGGGCACGCTCATAGAGCTTGTGGGTTTCTTTCTCCTTGGTTATCAGGTCCCACTTATTCACAGCCACCACCACTCCCTTCCGGTTGCGTTCGATCAGCCTGAAAATATTCACATCCTGGGCTTCTGCCCCCAGCGTAGCATCCAGCATAAGGATGCTGACATCAGAATTTTCTATGGCCCTGATCGATCGAAGCACCGAGTAAAATTCCAGGCCGGAGCGGACCTTTCCTTTTTTCCGAAGGCCGGCCGTATCGATCAGGTAAAAATCGTGGTTGTACTTGTTGTAGCGTGTATATATGGTATCCCTCGTTGTGCCGGCAACCGGGGTGACTATACTTCGTTCTTCTCCTATCAGGGTATTGATCAAGGTTGACTTGCCAACATTTGGACGGCCCACCACGGCAATTCTTGGAATTTCGGGTCCTTCTGGTTTATCGGCTTTCTTTAAAAAGGGCAGTATGGCATCCAGTAAATCCCCGGTACCGCTTCCATTGATGGACGATACCGGGAAATGATCTCCCAAGCCCAGTTTGTAAAATCCATGTGCATCGTACAGTCTTTGGTTGTTATCGACCTTATTAACCACCAGGAAAACCCGCTTTTTGACCTTTCTCAATAGTTTGGCTATCTGATCGTCCAGGTCGGTTATACCCGCAGTTACATCAACCATGAAGAGAATAAGATCGGCTTCTTCTATTGCAAGCAGGACCTGTTTTCGTATCTCTTCTTCAAAAATATCATCGGAATGACTGACGTAGCCACCGGTATCGATAAGCGAAAACTCCCTGTTCCCCCACAGGCACTTGCCGTAATGCCTGTCCCTGGTAACACCGCTGACTTCATCAACAATGGCTTTCCTGCTCTCCGTCAGCCTGTTGAAGAGCGTTGATTTGCCCACGTTGGGTCGGCCTACTATAGCGACTATATTGCTCATGTTGTAATGGGTCTGTAACCAAGGCTACCCAGCATGGCCGGATTATCCCGCCAGTTTTTTCTTACTTTGACAAAAAGTTCCAGGAAGACTTTTTTACCCAGGAATTCTTCCAGTTCCATCCGGGCCTGGGTGCCGGTTTTTTTCAGCGCCGTTCCTCCTTTTCCAATCAGAATTCCTTTCTGACTTGAGCGGGAAACGATGATCTCAGCCCGGATGCGGATCAATTTCTCTTCTTCTTTGAAGGATTCCACAAGCACCTCAACGGAATATGGAATCTCCTGCCTGTAGTTGATCAGGATCTTTTCCCGGATGATCTCTGAAACAAAAAAACGTTCGGAGAGATCCGTAATTTCATCTTTAAAGTAATAAGGCGGATGTTCCGGCAAAAGACCGATGATCTCCAGTAAGAGGCGGTCAACATTTTTTCCCAGGAGAGCCGAAACCGGGAAAAGCCTGGCATCCGGCAGGAGTTCCGACCATAAATTACTAAGACCCGGGATGATCTCTTCCCCGGTCAGGTCGATTTTGTTCAGTGCCAATAAGACGGGTATGTTTATTTTCCGGATGATATCAAGATAATCCTTATGTTTATCCGGTTTTTCAACCACATCCGTGACATAAAGTAAAACATCTGCATCCTTCAGAGCCGCACGAATATAACTGACCATTACTTCCTGCAGTTTATATCCCGGTTTTATGATGCCTGGCGTATCGGAATATACAACCTGGAAATCCTCGCCGTTGACAATCCCCTTGATACGGTGACGGGTGGTTTGTGCCTTGGAAGTGATGATAGAGATCTTTTCTCCCACCAGATAATTCATCAGGGTGGATTTTCCAACATTGGGATTTCCGATGATGCTGACAAATCCTGCTTTATGTTTTTTTTCTTTGCTCAAAGGTTGAAGCTCACGCTAAATTTGAAGGCAAAGTTATCAATTGTTTTCTGAAGCGAATAGGGCCCGTAACGGTAGTACACACCAATGCCATAGCCCAGGAACTGAGCACGGATTAAGTTGTTTAGCAAAATACCGGATTCAAGGAAACCTTTATCCATTGTTTTGAATGAAATTCCTTCGTGCAGGCTGGTGTTTTCCAGACTTCCCCATCCCATATGATGGGCCAGAATGATATCGGGTTTGAAATTTCCTGCACGAAACAATAAATATCCGAAATTATGCCTGAAGAACAGGTGCAGGTAACGGTCGGATAAGAACTCATTCAACCGCATGCTTGCAAAACTATTGACGGTTTCAATGGTAAAACGCTCATAGCTCCCGGGATTATAGAACAGATAGGGTGCGGGAAGAGCCGATTGGTCCACCAGTCCGGCTTCTGCTGTTATGCTGGTTTCCCCCAGTGCCCTTGTTCTGATTCTTTGAGACAGCCTTGCTGTAAATTTGCGGTAATCCTCATAGTCTTCAATAGAACCGTAGCTAATGTTTAACAGAAACTTGGGAAAATCGGTTCCCAGAGATATTTTATTTCCCCGGGGGGGATCGATAAATTGTTCTTTGAAGGCAAATTTCAAGCTTAGCCCGGTTTCTTTATTTTCGGTTCTTGCCGGAAGATTATTGGTGTCATGGATAGGACCGAAGACATATTCGTATTTACTTAACCTGTTTTCGCGGGTGTAATAGGGTTTGAAGCTGAAATGGCGCGAAGCTCTGAAATAAGCATAAAAAGAGTAATATTCCACCAGGTCAAGCCGGGAAACCAGGTAATCCCTATAAAATTCAGATGATAAAACAGAAGGTTTTTCTATATAGCGGATCCCGCCGCTTCCCCTTGTGTCGATGCCTGCTGAAACGCCGATCCTTTGGTAATTATCCCTGAAAGGATGTATTTCCAGTTTTCCGCCGTACTTCCAGTCTTCATCCCTGAAACCATAAGCAAAAAAACCGCCCAGGGTAAAAAGCCCAGACATTTTTTTGCTGGTTTCCAGTTCCAAACCCAACCTCCATCCTTCGTACTGGTTGTAATTTATTAGCTGAAGATAATTCAGCTGAAAGTAGCCCAAAGGAACATATCCCGTTGAGATTGCTTCCAGGATATTCAGGACCCTGTCGAAGTTCGATTCTTTTCCAAGACTGTCGATCATTTTATAGGTAGCCGTATCTTTTGAATCCAGCGGGATATACCGGTACTGGTTCCACTCTTCCGGTGAACGGTGCCACGCCTCGGGACTGGTGCTCAGGGCAATATTGTCGAAATCTTTTCTGTTGAGGTCAGGATTAATTTGAATATCATATAAATAGGTTATACCCTTCCCTATGATCATCAGGTTTTTTCCTCCGGCGCTGATGGTCGCGTTTTTAAAATACAAACGGGTATTGAGCTGGGCGGGGAACCATCGCAGCGAGTCTATCAACCTGTAATTCTGCTGTATGCTCACCCGAAAAGCATCCTGGGGCTCGCTGGCTTCAGCCAGTACATTCTGAATCGCATAGTTCCTGGAGTTGATTTGCAGCACCCCGGTCAGACCGTCAAAATTCCTGTTTTTAAAGGGCCGGCAGGTAATGATAAATACCGTGTCAAATTCTTCTGTGAACAGCGTATCACGAATCTCAAAGTAATACTTACTGGTGCTTCCCGGACTGATCGGATTCAGGTATTTTTTGTCAAAAATGTTAAATACATTCTTATAGAAGCTGAAGCTTTGCAGTTGAGTGGCAAGTAAAGCAAAGGAAGGATCCTGGAAACCGGATACCCTCGAAGCCAGAATAAGCTCCTTATTCCTGCCGGGATGGAGAAATTTCCGTTCGGAAACGCTTTCCATGATAAATAAATGCTGTTTATCAAAAAAGTCCAGGAGATCAACAATGGAACTGTCTGCTTTTGTTTGTGGAAGAGAATCTTTACCGAGATCATAGGCTGCCTTTATCTCAGACAGACTGTCCTTGTTGGCTGTTAATAAGAACTTGTTGTAAGAATTATAGGAAAAGGAGTTGAGTTCTTCCGGATCGTTCCGTTTTCTGTTATGCAGCACTTCATGTATAATCCTATGAGCCGGATTGATGCCCGGGGTGATTATAACTTCCTCAATCTTGTAGCTTGTTTGCTCCAGTTCCACCCGTATATTTCTTCCCCTGATATCCTCAGAAGGGATCAGTTTTCCATGGTATCCGACATAGCTGAATTCCAGGAATTCTATTATTCCCCGGTTTTTTATCTCAAAACTTCCGTCAATCCCCGAAACAATCCCCTGTCCGCGGGAATTATATACAATGTTGACAAAGGGCAAAGCTTCCCCTGTTTTTTTGTCGAATATCCTGCCCCTTATTGATTCTTGAGCAGACAGCAGGGAAGGAAGAAGAAAGAGGCTTAGCAGGATCAGTACAAGGCCGTGAATAGTACAAAACCGGCTGGACAGCATGCTACTCATAGGCGTTCATTTTCAACTTCCCGATTTCCTTGTCACCGAGGTATCGCCACTGCCCCCGGGACAGGCCTTTTTTTGTGAGCCCGGCAAAATAAACCCGGTCCAGCTTTTTAATGCGGTATCCCAGGGATTCAAAGATGCGCCGGACAATACGGTTCCGGCCCGAGTGGATCTCAATACCTACCTGGGACTTATCACCGGGGTCCACAAATTCTATCATATCGGGTTGGATGAATCCGTCTTCCAGTTCCAGGCCTTCGGATATCTGCTTCAGGTCATTGTTGGTCACAGCCTTATCAAGGAACACGTGATATATTTTTTTCTTGTTGTAAGAGGGGTGGGTAAGTTTTTGTGCCAGCTTCCCGTCATTGGTCAGTAACAAAACCCCTGTAGTGTTCCGGTCCAGCCGGCCCACCGGGAAAACTCTTTCTTTCACCTTGGGGGCGACCAGGGAAATGACTGTTTTCCGTTTTCCCGGATCACGGGCGGTGGTGATGTAATCTTTAGGCTTATTCAACAGGATGTATACCGGTTTGTCTCCCTGTATGGTTTTACCATCCAGCTTGATGTTTTCTTTGCCTGTGACTTTGGTCCCCAGCTCCCTAATGGTTTTACCATTAACAGTGATTCTTCCCGAAGATATCAGTTCATCGGCCTGCCTCCTGGAACAAATTCCGGATGCAGCAATGAACTTGTTAAGACGATGCAGTTCCATTTTCGCGGGAGCCGGTTTCTTTTTGCCGGATCCTTTTCTTGTTGCCATTATTCCCTGTTGATCACGTAAAAGTAGGAATATACTTATTACCTTTAAAAATTTAATTCATCTACCGGTAGATATGACACTCATCAGCTCTGTATCGGGTATCAGGGGGATTGTTGGCGGCAAGGCCGGAACGGGCCTAACCGCCATTGACGTGGTCCGGTTCACGGCAGCCTATGCCACCTGGATCCGGGAAAAAGGTCATGATAGGAGCATTGTGGTCGGACGCGATGCACGACCTTCCGGACCTATGCTGGAAGGCTTGGTATGCAACACTTTGGTCGCCATGGGTATCAAAGTGCTTAACGCCGGTCTGGCCACCACCCCAAGCATTGAGATGGGCGTTATGCTGGAACAGGCTGCCGGAGGCATCATCCTGACGGCCAGCCATAATCCAAAGGAATGGAATGCCCTCAAATTATTGAACCATAAGGGAGAATTCCTTTCTTCAGAAGAAGGGGAAAAAATTATGGCGCTGGCTGGCACGGATGGTTTTATTTTTGAGCCGGTAGACCAACTGGGCAGCATCCGTAAACTCCAGGACCTGTTGCAGGTCCATATTGAAAAAATCCTGGAACTTGAGCTTGTGGATACAGAAGCTATCCGGAAAGCCAGACTCAGGGTGGCGGTTGATGCAGTAAATTCTGTAGGAGGCATTGCCATGCCCGTTTTATTGGAGGCTTTGGGGGTAGAGGAAGTCATACAACTGTATTGTGAGCCAAACGGTAAATTTCCCCATAATCCGGAGCCCCTCCCGGAGCATCTGACCGACCTTTCTGCACTGGTACAGCAACAAAAGGCTCATCTGGGATTGGTGGTGGATCCCGATGTGGACCGTCTGGCCATGGTGTGTGAAGACGGCAGTATGTTTGGAGAGGAATACACCATTGTGGCCGTTGCCGACTATGTCCTGAGCAAAGAATCCGGCAACACGGTATCCAACCTGTCTTCTTCCCGGGCACTGAAAGATATTACCGAATTGAGGGGAGGGCATTATTACGCGGCTCCCGTGGGTGAAGTTCATGTTGTTGAGGTAATGAAATCGGTAAACGCCCAAATCGGTGGAGAAGGGAACGGAGGGGTTATTTATCCTCCTTTGCATTACGGCCGGGATGCCCTGGTGGGCACAGCCCTTTTCCTGAGCTACCTGGCCCAAAGCGGGAAGAAATGCTCGGAGCTGAAAATGCAATACCCGCGATATTATATCAATAAAGAAAAAGTACAGCTGGCAGAGAATGCCGGTATAGATAAGATTTTCAGAATAGTGCAGGATAACTACAAGCAATATCCAATGGACCTCAGGGACGGGATACGCGTCGATATGGAGCAAGGCTGGATCCAGCTCAGAAAATCAAATACCGAACCCATTATCAGGATATACTCCGAAGCTGCCACCAAGGTTGAGGCAGAAAACCTATCCTCAGACTTGATTGCTAAGATTGAGAAGTATCTTTAATTAATTCAATAATCGGGCATACCTGCCTCCCGGCCAGGATAGGAACCAAGGAACCTTTTCGAGATTATTACTAAATTTGTTGCTCCCATAACAATTCAGAGCAATATCAGTTTTTTTGTACGAGACCTTAACACAATATTAATTTCAATATGAAAAGAGGTACATTAATAACCCTGATCATTATCGGCGCTTTACTGGCCGCTGCCATAATCTATTCAATAGCCTCGGGAGGAGAAAAGGAAAGGATATTGGAAGCGGAAGTTGAACGGGGTAATTTTGAGATCCTGGTAACGGTAACCGGTGAGTTGCAGGCGGAAAGATCCACAGAGATCAATGCCCCCTTGCAACTCCGTAGCCGCAGGCTGCGGATCCGGGATGTTAAGATCCAGGACCTGGTTCCGGAAGGCACCCTGGTTGATTCAGGGGATTACGTGGCTACCCTTGACCGTTCCGAGGCGGATAACACCCTGAAGGACATCATGGACCAGGTGGAACAGGAACAATCCCGGTATGATAAAACAAGGATCGATACAACCATACAGCTCAGGGAACTCAGGGATCAGCTCATCAATTTGAAATTCGCTGTCGAAGAAGCAAAGATCAAGCTGGAACAGTCGGAGTTCGAACCTCCTGCCACCATCCGGCAGGCACAGATCGACCTGGACAAAGCCGAAAGAGCCTATGAACAGGCGAAAAAGAACTACAAGCTCAAGGTGGAACGTGCCAGGGCCGATATGACCGATGTGGCCATCGAACTGGCCGAGGAGCACAGGAGGATGGAAGAAATGCAGGAAGTACTGGAGAATTTTATCATCAAAGCCCCATCTCCGGGAATGGTTATTTATAAAAAAGAGTGGAGTGGTCAGAAGCGAACGGTGGGTTCCACGGTTCAGCCCTGGGACCTGACGGTAGCTACGCTTCCTGATCTGAGCAGTATGGTTTCCAGGACTTACGTGAATGAAATCGATATCAGGAAGATCAAAAAAGGGCAGCAGGTCCGGATTGGGGTGGATGCCTTTCCGGAAAAATCATATACCGGTGTTGTGGACGATGTTGCCAACATTGGCGAACAATTGCCCAATACCGATGCCAAGGTATTTGAGGTAACCATCAAGCTGAATGAATACGATTCCATCCTGAGGCCCTCCATGACCACCTCGAACATGATCGTTACGGATGTATATAAAGACGTACTTCATATTCCCCTGGAAGCCGTTCACAGTAATGACAGCATCAGCTGGGTCTATAAGAAAAATCACACGAAGCAGGTTGTTATGCTGGGAGCAGCCAATGAGAATCAGATCATCCTTGAAAAAGGATTGGAGGAAGGAGAGAGGGTCCTTCTTTCCAAACCGTCCGATGCAGAGGATTATAAGCTCAGGGGAGAAGAACTGATCCCGGAGATCATAGCCCGGAAAGAAGCCCCGGAAGACTCCCTTCGGCAGGAGCAGGGAAAACGGAAAACTTCTGAATCTCCGCGAACAAGACGTCGCCGGGTTCAGCAATAATGGAAAATGGAAAATGAAAAATACACGCGTAACACCTAAGCCGAAACGCGAAACGATTTTTAATTAATCCGCAATTAAAGATGCTCCGTTACTTGCATAACATCATCATCGCCATGGAGGCCATCATGACCAACAGGCTCAGATCCCTGCTTACTGCCCTGGGGATCATATTCGGTGTGGCGGCAGTGATAAGCATGCTGGCCATTGGTGCAGGTGCCCGCCAGGAGATTTTGGAACAGATCAAAATGGTGGGCGTAAACAACATCCTTATCACCCCTATTGTAACACCGGCGGAATACCAGGGAAACGAGGGAAACGGGAAAAAGGAAAAGAAGAAATTCTCTCCCGGCCTCACCCTGCTGGATGCTTCTTCCATCAAGGAAGTTGTTCCCACCGTTAAGATGATCAGTCCGGAAATCTCCATGAACTCCTATGTTCAGCATACGGGCAGGAGGGAACAAGCAAAAATGTTGGGTGTGGCCAATGAATATTTCGAGATATACGACCTGCAACTGGAAAGTGGAAGTTTTTTCAGTGATGACCAGGAGAAGCGGGGACTCCCGGTTTGTGTGATCGGTTCGAATATTCAAAATAAATTCTTTCCCAAGGAAGGAACACTGGGTAAGTACCTGAAATTCGACAACAACTGGCTCAAGGTCATTGGCGTACTGGAGGCCAATGAAATAAACCTGACCGCCTTTGAGCAAAGCGGGGTAAATGTATTTAATGATAATATCTATATACCGGTTAAAACCATGTTACTCCGGTATCAAAACCGGGCCCTGGTCAGTAGCCGTCTAAAGAGTACTCAGGAAGGATATCGTGGTCGTTGGTTCTTTGCCATCAGTTCCAATCCAAACCAAAACACCTCAAGGAATTACAATCAACTGGATAAGATCATCGTGCAGGTGAATGAATCAGAAGATATAGAACCCACCACCGAGGTTCTCAGCCGCATGCTATTCAGAAGGCATGAGGAGATCAGGGATTATGAAATTACAGTTCCTGAATTGCTTCTGAAGCAGGAGCAGCGAACCAAGGATATATTCAACATTGTATTGGGGGCCATTGCCAGTATTTCCCTGATCGTGGGCGGAATCGGTATCATGAACATCATGTTTGCTTCCGTGATGGAAAGGATCAAGGAGATCGGTACGCGCATGGCCATCGGGGCCAAAAAGAAGGATATCGTAATCCAATTCCTTGCTGAAGCTGTCCTGATATCCGTAAGTGGCGGACTGCTGGGTGTGATATTGGGTATCGGCCTGTCGGTCGCCATAGAAGAATTGGCCAACATTAAAACCATTGTTTCTCCTTTTTCTGTGCTTCTGGCATTCCTGGTATCTGTCGGGGTAGGGATTATTTTCGGTTTTTCCCCGGCAAAACGGGCCTCGGAAAAAGATCCTATAGAATCACTTCGATATGAGTAAGAATTATTTCTCAAGCTTTCGTCCTGTCCTGCTGATAAGTGTTTTTCTTTTTGGAAGCCTTAACAGTGCTAGTCAAGAACAAACACTCAGGCTTTCCCTGGATGAAGTTATAAACCTTGCAAGGGAACAATCCACTATTGCCATTATGTCCAGGCACCGCTTCCGGGGCAGCTACTGGGAGTACCGCACGCACCGGGCAAAATTCCTGCCCAGGCTGAATCTTGAGTCTACCTTGCCCAGTCTTACCCGGGCCATCGAGCGACTACCACAGGATGATGGTTCCGATAAATTCGTTGAGCGAAGCTTGATGAATAATTCCCTTAATATGAGACTCAATCAGAACATACCTTTCTCGGGCGGGAGTATTTTTATGCAGTCGGAGCTTGAGAGAATCGATCTGCTCACAAAGGATGGAGGAACCTCTTATCTGACCACCCCGGTAAGCATTGGAATCCGTCAGCCGATCCGTGCATACAATGCATTCAAATGGGAACGACAGATTGAACCCCTGAAATATGAGGAGGCCAAAAAGGAGCTTCTGGAAGCCTATGAGCGGGTTTCCCAACAAGCAGTTGAATATTTTTTCCAGCTTGCAGTAGCACAGGTAAATCTTCAGATTGCCGAAGTAAACTATAGCAACAACGATACGCTTTACCAGATTGCAAGGGGGCGATACAACATAGGGACCATTGCCGAGAATGAGTTGCTGACCATGGAATTGAGTTTGCTGAACGCGGGAACGGCCCTGAATGAAGCCAAAATGCAACTGGATATCAATGAATTTCAGCTGCGTTCTTTTCTGGGTTTTAACGAAACAGTCGCCATTGACCTGATCCTACCCAATAAAATTCCCGAACTTGAAATAGAGGTGGCAGAAGCTTTGCAACAAGCCCGGCAAAACAGTCCGGATATCCTCGAGTTTGAAAGAAGGCTGCTGGAAGCCAACCGGGACGTATCTCAGGCACGGGCCGAAAAAGGGATAAATGCCAATCTTTTTGCTTCACTCGGACTTACCCAGACGGCCGTGGATTTCAGCAATGCTTATGTAAATCCCCTGGATCAGCAAAGGATAACGGTGGGTCTGGAAGTGCCTATACTGGACTGGGGATTGGGCCGGGGCCAGTATAAGATGGCCCGGTCTTCCCAGGAAGTGGTGCGAACCAATGTAAAACAGGACAAAATAGACTTTGAGCAGGAGGTTATGCTCCAGGTCATGCAATTCAATCTGCAGGATGATCAGTTGATGATTGCTGCAAAAGCGGATACCATCGCCCAGCTTCGCTATGATGTGAGCAAGGAAAGATTCCGCATCGGCAAGATCAGTGTAACCGACCTGAACATCGCCCTGGCAGAGAAAGACGATGCCAAAAGGAATTACCTGAATACCCTCAGGAACTACTGGAGCTATTTCTATAACCTGCGCAGGTTGACCCTTTATGATTTTCAACATGACAGACCCCTCGAAGAAAACTTTGAAACCCTGGTGGAATAAGTAGAATAATAATTGAAGATATTTATATAGTTCGATTTTTGCATTAAAGGGGAAAAGTGTATTTTTGAGGTCGTTCGTTCAAAGACTGTTATTATTTAATGTTATGGAAAAAATTACCATCATAGGGGCAGGTAATGTCGGAGCCACCTGTGCCCAGTGTATTGCGCATAAAGACCTGGCCAGGGAAGTGGTCCTGGTGGATATTAAGGAAGGAATGGCAGAGGGTAAGGCATTGGATATGCGCCAGGCGGGACCCATACATGGCTATAACACCCGGATTACCGGGTCTACCAACGATTACCTGAAAACCAAAGGTTCCGGCGTGGTTGTCATTACATCCGGACTACCCCGGAAACCGGGCATGTCAAGAGACGATCTGATCAAGACCAATGGTGAAATTGTTAAGGATGTCACGAAGAAAGTCATCAAATATTCCCCTGAAGCCATCGTGGTGGTTGTGTCCAATCCTTTGGACGTAATGGTGTATGCTTCACACCTGGCAGCAAATAAGCCTGCAGGGCGGGTATTTGGAATGGCCGGGATTCTGGATACGGGCCGGTATAAATCTTTTATTGCCGATGCATTGCATGTATCTCCCAGGGATGTGCATGCCTTGTTGATGGGCGGTCACGGAGATACCATGGTTCCCCTTCCCCGTTTTACTTCGGTGAACGGAATCCCAATTGTTGACCTCCTGGATCGGGAGGTCATTGAAAAGATCGTTGAAAGAACCCGTAAGGGGGGTGGCGAGCTGGTCAGCCTCATGGGAACCTCGGCATGGTACGCTCCGGGCGCTGCAGCAGCCCAGATGGTAGAAGCTATTGTCGATGACCAGAGACGGGTATTTCCTGTAAGTGTAAGGCTGAACGGGGAGTATGGTTTGAAGGATGTTTATCTTGGGGTCCCGGTTATCCTGGGCAAAAACGGGATTGAAGAGATCATCGAGGTTCAGCTGGATGAAGGGGAACAGAAATTATTGAACGAATCGGCCGGTCATGTCAAATCTACCATGAAAGTGCTGGATGATTTGAAGCTGTTCTAATAAAGATTATACTGAATTATAAGCGGGCTCTGACCCGCTTTTTTTACGCGTAACCGGGGGCCCTGATCATAGGTCTTGTCGAAAAAAATACATATATTTGCCGACCTGAAAAAATCGTGAAAATCACTGTATTAAAATAGAATACAATGCGTAATAAGGGCGTCGTCATCACTTTTACCATTCTTTTTGCTCTGGTATGTATCTATCAGCTTTCCTTCACTTTCGTTGCTTACAAAGTCAAGCAGGATGCCAGGGAATACGCGGATGGAAATTTGGAGAAGGAAACCGCTTACCTCGATTCCATTGCTTCTCTTCCTAAGAGCCAATGGAGTTTCCTGGGTAATACCTTTAAGGAGGTGCAGGAAAAAGAGATCAACCTGGGCCTGGACCTCAAGGGAGGTATGGATGTGATCCTCGAGGTCTCCGTTGAGGAATTGATCCGCAGCCTGACCAACTACAGCCAGGACGATACCTTCAATATGGCCCTGGATCTGGCCAGAAGATACCAGCGGAATAGCCAGGAAGATTTTGTTACACTTTTCGGTCGAGCCTATGAAGAGATTTATCCTGAGGGCCAGCTTGTAAGCCTGTTCAGGACCCGTGAAAATCAGAGCCGGCTGGATTTTGACGCTACCAATGAAGAAGTATTGAGATTCATAAGGGAAGAGGCCGAGGTCGCTATTGACAATTCGTTCAACATCCTGAGAAACAGGATAGACCGCTTTGGGGTGATTCAGCCCAACATTCAACGAATGGAAACCTATGGCCGGATTATGATCCAGCTTCCCGGGGTCAAAGATCCCGAAAGGGTCAGGAAGCTTCTGCAGGGAACGGCCCGGCTGGAGTTCTGGGAAACCTACAACAACCCTGAAGTATATCCTTATCTTTTGGAAGCCAATGAGGTGATCAAGGAGATCAGGGAAGCGGAAGAGATCCTTGAACCCCAACAGGAAACTATAGTCACCGAAGAAGACGGGGAGGAAGAAGAACCCGGTCTGTTGCAGCAACTGCAGGAAGAGAGCCAGGATACTGCCGATCAGCCTTCCCTGCTGGAACAGCTGCAACAGGATACCACACTGGCCGATACCGGACTGGCACCGCGGGATATTCTCCGGGACTACCCTTTGTTTGCTTTTTTACAACCCAACGTAAACCGGGATAATACCCTGGGCCGGGGTTCGGTTGTTGGATTTGCTCATTTCAGAGATACAGGAAAGATCAATGATTATCTGAGAAGGGAACGGGTACGCTCTGTTTTTCCGAGGGATCTTAAGTTTATGTGGGATGCTTACCCGCTACCCGGGGACGAAACAGAAAGTTATTATGAATTGCATGCCTTAAGAATTACCGGTAGGGAAGGACAGCCTCCTCTTACCGGTGAAGTGATCACCGATGCCCGCGTACAATATGGTTCGGGCGGAGGTGGAGGATCCCCTGAAGTGTCCATGAGCATGAATTCTGAAGGCGCCAAGACCTGGGCCCGGCTGACCCGGGAGAATGTGGGTGAGATCATCGCCATCGTGCTGGATGGTGCCGTTCATTCACACCCGGTTGTAAACCAGGAAATCACCGGCGGACAGTCGTCCATTACCGGTAATTTCACCCCGGAAGAGGCACAGGACCTTGCCAATATTCTTAAATCAGGAGCCCTGCCTGCCCCGGCGAGGATCATACAGGACACCATAGTTGGCCCTTCTCTGGGTCAGGAAGCCATTAATTCGGGCCTGAAGTCCTTCCTGATCGCCTTTATCGTTGTACTCTTTTACATGCTCTTTTATTACAGCAGGCGGGCCGGATTGGTGGCCGACATTGCCCTGCTGGCCAATATGTTCTTCCTGATGGGTGTGCTTGCCTCATTGGGTGCCGTTCTGACCCTGCCCGGAATTGCCGGTATTGTACTTACTATCGGTATGTCGGTTGATGCAAACGTGCTTATCTATGAAAGGATCCGGGAAGAGATCGCTGCCGGCAAAGGATTGAAACTGGCTATTGCCGATGGTTACAAGAATGCCTATTCGGCCATCATTGACGCCAACGTTACCACCATCCTGACCGGGATCATACTGATGGTGTTCGGTACGGGCCCGATCAAAGGCTTTGCCACCACCCTGGTGTATGGTATTCTTACCTCCTTGTTTTCTGCAATATTCATCACCCGTTTGATCTATGAAGTTTACCTTAGAAAACAGAGCAGGCTGACCTTTGCCACGCGATTAACCGAAAATGTGTTTAAAAACACCAATGTCAATTTCATTGGAATTCGTAAGAACTTCTACCTGGTTTCTGCATTCATCATTATCGCGGGTATTGTTTCCCTCTTTGCCAAGGGATTGAATCCGGGTGTGGATTTCACCGGGGGCAGGACCTATGTGGTTCGCTTTGATGAACCCGTCAATACCCTGGAGGTTCAGAACCTTCTTGAAGATGAATTTGACGAAGCGCCCCAGGTGATCATCTTCGGTCAGGATAACCAGGTTCGCATCACTACAAAGTATAAAATCGAGGAAAGTGATGTGGCCGTGGATGATGAAGTGGAACAGAAGCTGTATGCCGGACTGCAACCCTTACTCGGAACCGATGTGACCATGGAGGAATTCATTCAGGAATACAGGCAAAGCTCCCAGAAGGTCGGTCCGACCATTGCCCATGACATCAAGGTACAGGCCGTATGGGCGGTCCTCTTTGCACTGGTGATCATCTTTATCTATATCCTGATACGTTTCCGCAACTGGCAATTCGGCCTGGGGGCTGTCGCGGCCCTGACCCACGATGCACTCATCGTTCTGGGTCTGTTTTCCATATTGCACGGTATCATGCCTTTCTCACTGGAGATTGACCAGGCATTCATCGCGGCAATATTGACCGTGGTAGGTTATTCCATCAACGATACCGTGGTGGTATTCGACAGGATTCGCGAGTACGTGGGTATCTACAGGAAACGGGAAAGAAAGGTTATTCTCAACCAGGCCCTGAACAGTACGCTGAGTCGTACCTTCAGTACTTCGCTGAGTACCTTTTTTGTACTGTTAACGATTTTCCTCTTCGGTGGCGAGGTGATCCGTGGATTTACCTTTGCCCTGCTGATCGGGATCATTGTCGGTACCTATTCATCCCTGTTCATTGCCAGTCCTGTAGTTTACGATACGATCTTCAAACATGATCAGAAGAAAGTTTCGAAAGGAAAAAAGTAAGCGCTTGATTCCTTATATTTGTATAGCAATAACAGGACGATATGGGTCAACTGCTTTTTATAAGTGGTCAGGAGATATTCATCTTAATCGTGGTCGTTTTGATCCTTTTCGGTTCGAAGAAGATCCCTGAAATGGCAAGGGGTCTGGGAAAAGGTTTGCGGGAATTTCGCAAGGCCACCGATGAGATCAAAAGAGAGATCAACGAGAGCGAACCGGAAATATCCCGGGAATTCAATCAGATAAAAGACGACCTCAAAAGGTCTTCAGATGATGTTATGGATGATGTCCGGGATATGAAAAGGAATGTAGAAAAGGATTAACTTCCTGTCAGGAAAATCATAAGCCCCCCTGTATTTCATGGAGTATTTGCTTCTAATTCTCGGTTTAAGCTTGCTCTTATTTAGTGGCAAATACCTTGTCAAGGCCAGCGTAGCGCTTTCTTTTCATTTTCATCTGACCAAGCTCGCAGTGGGAATGACCGTAGTGGCTTTCGGCACTTCGGCTCCCGAACTGCTGGTGAGTGTGCAGGCCGCTGTTCATGGCCACCAGGATATTTCCGTATATAATGTGGTGGGTTCCAATATCTCCAACATTGCCCTGGTTTTGGCCCTGGCGGCAATTATCAGGCCCATAGCGGTCAAACCGATGAGCCTTTGGTTCGATTGGCCCTTTATGATGCTGGCTACCGTATTATTTTACCTGTTTGTTCTGAACCTGGAGTTGCAGCGTTTCGAAGGGATCATATTCATCATATTATTGATAGCTTTCATTGCTTTTTCCATGAAGCTTTCCCGCAAGAAGCTTCCACCGGAAGAAAGGGTCAAGGTCCCCAAGCCCGAATATTCATTGATCGTTGCCATACCCCTGGTACTGATAAGTATGTTGGGACTGGCATTCGGGGCGGATCTGCTTGTGGATAACGCGGCATTGATAGCTGCCGGCATCGGTATCAGTGAAAGGCTTATTTCCGTCTCACTGGTGGCCGTGGGAACCAGCCTGCCCGAGTTGTCCACCTCACTGATCGCTTCGCATCGTAAGGAGGACGACATATCTATCGGGAACATCATTGGTTCGAACATTTTTAATTTACTGAGCGTACTGGGTATTACCAGCATCATCAGGCCCGTGGGGATCAATCCATTGCTTTTGAGTTTTGATATATTCTGGTTATTGGGCATATCCTTGCTCCTGTATGTTTTGATCATGATCACCAGGAGAATGAAAAGAAGGCTCGACCTGCCCAAGGGTTCCCTGCTGTTGGTTATCTATATAATGTATATTTACTTTATTTTTATCCGCTAATAAGAACAGCTCCATGATCCAGGTACGGAATTTGACGAAATCATTTGGCTCATTGCAGGTTTTGAAAGGCATTGATTTGGATGTAGCCGATGGAGAAATATTGGCCATTACCGGGGTGAGTGGGGCGGGAAAAACCACCCTGCTGCAGATCATCGGTACCCTCGACCGGCAGGATAGCGGTACCATCCTGATTGGGAACCAGGATACCCTGAAACTTAAGGACCGTACCCTTTCAAAATTCCGGAATGAACAGATAGGATTTGTCTTTCAGTTCCATCATTTGCTGCCGGAGTTTACCGCGCTTGAGAATGTATGCATCCCGGGGTATATTGCCAAAAGAAAGGCAGGTGAAGTGGAGCAAAAGGCCAGGGAGATACTGGGTTTTCTTAAGCTCACAGACAGGCTGGAGCATAAACCTTCCGAATTATCGGGAGGGGAACAACAGCGGGTAGCCGTGGCCCGTGCCCTGATCAACAATCCAAAGGTGATATTGGCCGATGAACCCTCCGGTAACCTGGATACCAACAATAAGAAAGAGTTGCACGAGCTCTTCTTCACACTCAGGAAAGAGTTTAACCAGACTTTTGTGATCGTGACCCACGACCGGGAACTGGCAGGCATGTCTGACAGAATGATCGAACTGAAGGATGGTAGAGTTGTCTGAGGAATTGATGGATAAGCATGAAATAAAAGCTTTTTTAGAAGAGAAGGTCGATCAATATAATCGTCCTGAATTCATGGATACCGATCCGATTTCCGTTCCCCACCAATTTTCAAAAAAAGAAGATATTGAGATCAGTGCTTTCTTAACGGCCACCATCGCCTGGGGTCAGCGTAGAATCATTATTCAAAGCGCTTCAAAAATGATGAAGCTGATGGGCCATGCCCCCTTTGAATTTGTAATGCAGGCCGGTGACCGGGCCCGGGAAGTTTGCCGGTCATTTGTTCATCGTACTTTCCAGGGCCCGGATTGTGTCTTTTTTATTGAAAGCTTGAGAAATCTTTATCAAAAGTACGGCGGACTGGAAGCGGCATTCACATCGGGATATCAAAAAGAGGGTGATATCCGGTCCGCACTGATTCTTTTCAGGGAACTTTTCTTAGAGCCCATGCATCTTAAGCGAACAGAAAAACATATAGCCGATATCCAATCCGGCTCTTCTGCAAAACGCCTGAATATGTTCCTTCGCTGGATGGTTCGTCTGGATCAAAGTGGGGTGGATTTCGGTTTGTGGGAAAATATTGATCCCGCGGCCCTGTATATGCCCCTGGATGTTCATACGGCATCGGTCGCCAGGAAATTGGGTTTGTTGCATAGAAAAAGTAATGACTGGAAGGCAGTTGAGGAACTCACCGGAGTCATGCGCTTGTATGATCCCTTGGATCCTGTAAAATTCGATTATGCTCTTTTCGGTCCGGGTATTTTTGAAAGATTTTAAGACAAGGTCCTGCTTAATTCAGTAAATTGCATTTTATGGAGCGAAAAGAACTCATACATGCTGCTAAAACCTTTATAAGGGATTTTTATATCGATAAGGTTCCCGGTTACATGATCTATCATAATTACCAGCATGCCCTGGAATTGTATGATTGGTGTATCGAGATCGGAGAAAATTGCCAGCTTGGTGAAGAGGAAATGGAAATCCTGGCCCTGGCAGCGCTTTTCCTGGAAACCGGTTTTTCCATGTCCTATGAATCCTACCAGGATGCCAGTACACAGATCGCGGAAACTTTTTTATCCACGCTGAAATATCCTGCTCCCAAGATAGAACGGGTAAAAGAATGCATGCTGGCCACAAAGCTGGAAAAGGAACCTGAAGAAACCATTCACAAAATCCTTTGTGATGCCGCGGCTTTTGAGATCGGGAAAAAGGGTTTCAGGAAGAAGACAAAGATCCTGAAAGAAGAGATGGAAAGAGCAATGGGAAAAGAGTTTTCCGATGAAGATTGGTATAAAAAGCTGCATAAAGAGCTCTCCAACCACGATTTTTATACAGAATATGCCCGTTATGCCTTCCGGAAACGCGAGAAGAAAAACAGGAAAAAGATCAAGAAACGGGTTAAAAACCTTGCGGTAAAGTAAGACCATGCCTGTTTTCAGGATCAAGCAATTTTCGGTGCGTCACGACCGCTCGGGAATGAAGGTCGGTACCGATGGTGTTTTGCTGGGAAACTGGGTCAGTATAGATTCCTCTTTCAATAAGATTTTGGATGTGGGGACCGGGTCAGGCCCACCCCTGATAAGGCAGTAAAACGGGTGTTGATAGAATTGCAGAAGGATTATACCGGGAAGATAGAAGAAGAGGAGTTTGCCATTGAACTGGAGCGGCATGTCTATACACCGGAGTATGTGTCGTTGACGAGGGAGTATTATTTAACATTGTAAGATGAAAGATGGAAGATGTAAGATTGTTACGAGTTACGCGTTAAGAATTAACGCTTACACCACCGGCTTGATCTTCGGATAGGTCGGTTCCTGCTCTTCGTCGATGAACCTGATCCCGGATTTCTCCAGCTCTTTGAGGACGGGTTCATAAAATTCATTGCTAATTGGGAGCTGTACCCCGGTGGCTGTGATCTTGTTTTCCAGGATAAGCCGGGTGGCGATGGCCACGGGTAATCCTACGGTCATGGCCATGGCGGTATCCACCTGGTTTTTGCCTTGGACCACCATGGAGGACACAATGCGGTGCGGTTTGCCTTTCATTTCGTATTCGAATTGATGCTGCATCACGATCATGTCCCGGTCTTCCGGGGCCATGCTGAGTTTCTCCTGCAGTTTTTTCTGAACGATCTGTGCAGGGGTGGCGTTAGGCAATCCGATGGGTTCCTTTTCAAAAAACCCGGCCCACTTCAGCTTTTCCATGAGTCCGGAACCTTCACTGACGCCCAGGTACCTGGCCAGCTTGGTCTCGACGCTGTCGTGGATGTTGTAGGCCAGGAAAGAATTGATGAAATCCCTGTAGGTGAGTTCGTCTGATCTTTCTATGACAAAGGAATCATCGGTGCAACCTGTCTGTACCAGGGCGTCCCATACTTCACAGAATCCCGGCCGGCGGAAGGTTCCCCGGAACATGGTAAGAACTTCTGCCAATCCGTATGTCGTTTGATATTTAAGGGAATCGCGGTTGGCATAGACCTCAAATTCGCCCAGATCGAGGACCTTCAGGATCTCGGTTCTTTTGAAGAGCTTGTGGTAGGGGATGTATTTGTATTTCCCGTTATGCAGGAACCTGCCGCCCGCCTGTCCGGCCAGGATGACGTTCCTGGGGTTCCAGGTAAACTTGTATCTCCAGGGGTTATTGTCGTGTTCCGGCGCCACCAGTCCGCCCGTGTTGGACTCGAAGATATAGATCTGTGCATCATCCTTTCGCAAAGCGTCGATCACTTTCATGGCCGACATATGGTCGATGCCCGGGTCCACGCCCAGTTCATTGGCCAGGAGGATCCCCTTGCGAAGGGCTTCCGGGTGCATCATTTTGACTTCCGGGGAGACATAACTGGCGGTTACCATGTGTTTGCGGTGTTCCAGGCAGCTTTCCGCCACCAGGTGATGCATGTTGGCCGGCAGCATGGATATAACGATGTCGCTGTTGGCGATAAGGGTATTGCGTTCCTGGGTATCGAATACCTCAAAACGGGTGGGCGTAGCATTCGGATGGTCCCCGGCCCTTTCCCTTGCAAGATCCTCGTTGGCATCCGCTATCAGCAGTTGCCAGCCTTTATTTTCGGCGTGTTCCAGCAGGTATTTGACCAGGCTGTGGGTTGAAAGCCCCGCCCCAAGCAGTAATATCTTCTTCATAGGTTGAGTTTTGCATACTAAGATAATGGGTTTTTGATGAATTAAGCGAGCGCATTCCCCGTAGCTCTGCCGCGGGGTAAGCGAGCACCATTAAAATAAACAATTAATCGATGATTGGCTCCGCCGGGCTAAAGGTTCCTCGCGGCAAGCAGCGAGGAGAGTCAAATTACTCCCAAATCGAGGAAAGAATTATCGAAACCTATAAACATGCCGTCGTCCGTGGTCCATTTAGTCTGTTTATTAATAAATCATAAATAATTTTAAACTCAATTTCAATTCACTTGGTGAATACTTAAATTTGACGAACTGAATAATTCTGAGATTCGTGGCCAAGGCAGAAGCAGTTGAGACTCCTTTGATGAAGCAGTACAACCGGATCAAGGCGGAACATCCGGATGCCATCCTCTTGTTCCGGGTAGGGGATTTTTACGAGACCTTCGGGGAGGATGCCATCCGTTCTTCCGAGATCCTGGGGATCACCCTTACCCGACGGGCAAACGGGGCGGCCAGCTATGTGGAGCTGGCCGGATTTCCCCATCATGCCCTCGACAATTACCTGCCCAAGCTGGTGCGTGCCGGTCAGCGGGTGGCCATATGCGATCAGCTGGAGGATCCCAGGACTGCCAAGAAGATCGTCAAGCGGGGAATTACCGAGCTGGTTACTCCAGGCGTATCTTATAACGACCAGGTGCTGGAGCGCAAGGAAAACAATTTCCTGGCATCCGTTTATTTGACGAAAGAAAGGGCAGGACTGGCCTTTTTGGATATTTCCACCGGTGAGTTCATGGCTTCGGAGGGAAACTTTGAATATATCGACAAGCTGATCAGCAGCTTCCAGCCGCGGGAGATCCTGGTGGAAAAGTCCCATTTGAACAGGTTTCAGGAGATCTTCGGGAACAAGTATTATCTTTTTAAACTGGACGACTGGGTTTTCACCGGGGAGAATACACGAAAGCGCTTATTGAAGCAATTTCAAACTACTTCCCTGAAAGGTTTTGGCATAGAAGATATGCACCTGGCCATCATCAGTGCCGGTGCGGCCCTTCAATATCTTGAGATCACCAGGCACGAGCAATCCGGCCACATTTCTGCCATCAGCCGCATCGAGGAGGATCATTACGTGTGGCTCGACCGCTTTACCATCCGCAACCTGGAGATCTTCAAGCTTATACAGGAAGGCGGGCGAACCCTGCTGGAAGTGCTGGACCATACCCGTTCACCCATGGGGGGAAGAATGTTGCGGCGTTGGTTGTCCCTGCCGCTGAAAGATGTGGTTTCGATCAACGACCGGCTGAACGGTGTGGAATATTTCATGCGGGAAGAGGACAGCAGGGAAGAGATAGGAGAGAAATTGCGTTCCATGGGGGATGTGGAACGACTGGTTTCCAAGGTATCTTCCGCCCGTATCAATCCCCGTGAGCTGGTCCAGTTGAAACTGGCCCTGGAAGCCACCATCCCTGTCAAAAAACGTTGCCTGGAAAGCAAGGTGGAGGTCCTGACCAAAATTGGGGACCAGATCAACCTGTGCGAGACCGCCCGGGAGAAGATCGGAACAACGATACAACCCGACCCGCCACAGCTGGTTCAAAAGGGGAATGTAATCGCCGGGGGAATCAATAAGGAACTGGACGAGCTCAGGGATGTTGCTTACGGGGGCAAGGACTTCCTGGTACAGCTGCAACAGCGGGAGAGCGAACGCACGGAAATCCCTTCCCTGAAAGTGGGTTTCAACAATGTGTTCGGGTATTATATAGAAGTCACCAACACCCACAAAAACAAGGTGCCCCCGGAGTGGATACGCAAGCAGACCCTGGTAAACGCTGAACGCTATATTACCGGGGAGCTTAAGGAGTATGAACAAAAGATCCTGGGGGCCGAAGAAAAGATTTTGGAACTGGAGCAGCAGCTTTACAACGAGCTGGTCCTGGGACTGGTGGATTATATCCCCGCCCTGCAGGTGAATGCCTCCCTGCTGGCCCGGCTGGATTGCCTGCTTTCTTTTGCAGAGGTGGCCCTCGGGAACAAATACATCCGGCCGGAAGTGAACAATTCCCTGGTGATCGATATCAAGAAAGGCCGGCACCCGGTGATCGAGACCATGCTTCCCCCGGAGGATCCCTATGTTCCCAACGATGTATTCCTGGATCACAAGGAGCAGCAGATCATCATCCTTACCGGACCGAACATGTCGGGAAAATCGGCCCTGCTGCGCCAGACCGCACTGATCACCCTGATGGCCCAGGTGGGTTGCTTTGTACCTGCCGATTCGGCTAAGATCGGGTATGTGGACAAGATCTTTACCCGGGTGGGGGCTTCCGACAATATATCCCTGGGTGAGTCCACCTTCATGGTCGAGATGAACGAAGCGGCCAGCATCCTGAACAACCTCTCGGAGCGCAGCCTGATCCTGCTGGACGAGATAGGCCGGGGGACCAGTACCTACGACGGTATCAGCATTGCCTGGGCCATGGTGGAGTTTTTGCATGAATACCCTGAGATCAAGGCCAAGACCCTCTTCGCCACGCATTATCACGAGTTGAATGAGCTGGAGGTGGCTTATCCCCGGGTTAAGAATTACAATGTTTCTGTGAAGGAACTGGATAATAAAGTGATCTTTTTAAGAAAGCTGGAACGGGGAGGCAGCGAGCACAGCTTCGGCATTCACGTGGCCCGCATGGCCGGCATGCCCAGGTCGGTAGTGCACCGGGCAGCCGATATTTTAAAGGAACTCGAAAAGTCACACCAACGCAACAGTCTTTCCAAACCCGTTTCCGGTCTGGCAGAGAACCGGGAAGGCTTCCAGATGAGCTTTTTCCAGCTGGAGGATCCGGTCCTGCGGCAGATCCGGGACGAGATCCGCGACCTGGACATCGACAACCTGACGCCCCTCCAGGCCCTGAATAAATTGAACGAGATCAAGAAGATCTCGGGGCTGGATTAATTAATTCTATGAAGGTATGACTCACGTCATGCCCACATGGTTCTTATATTTTGGTCTAAATCATTCGTAAATTATAATGAAATAATTCCTTAAAGAAATTCGCCCTTATATTTGGATCTTCAAGGATTTCAATAATATCATAGAATTTTTCAACTAGCGTGAGTTTATTACGACACGAAGGATAAATCGCCATAACGATCAGATATAC
>CAYQQR010000024.1:0-58310 GCA_964420035.1 uncultured Bacteroidaceae bacterium
AATTAAAAAATAGGATACCACTAATCTAAAGGCAGTCAGGGATTCAGCCTGCCTGCCGGCAGGCAGGGACGACGGTACCTGATAAGTGGTTCAAAATAAAAGTCAATCTTATTCAGGCATAGACTGAGCGTAACGCGTAACGCGTAACTCGAAACAGTATTTTTTAATCCGCAATCAATGATATATGTTTAGCAGAAATCCCTTCCTGATTCTCTATTATATCTTCCTGGCGACGGCGGTGGGTATTCTGCTGACGACAGGGAAAGGGACCGTATATCTTTACCTGAACCAGCATCATAGCCCCTTTCTGGATATTTTGATGCGATACGGCACTTGGTTGGGGGACGGGATCTTCGCGGTGGTTGTGGGTGTCCTATTCCTGACCTTCAGGATTCGATGGGGTTTATTGATCCTTTCAGCCTACGCGCTTTCCGGTTTACTGGCACAATTTTTCAAACGCTTGATTTTTGCAGATAGTCTGCGGCCGGCGGCCCTTTTCGACGGGAGGGACCTGCATTTCGTTGAAGGAGTGCAGATCCACTATGAACATAGCTTTCCATCGGGACACGCAACTACTGCCTTTGCACTCTTTTTCACGCTGGCCTTGCTCACCCGTAATATTGGTTTTCGAATGATTCTTTTTTTACCCGCCTTGTTGGTTGCAATATCCAGAGTATATTTGTCTCAACATTTCTTTGAAGATGTAGTGGCCGGTTCGGTTCTGGGAACAGGAACCGTACTTTTATTGTATCCCTTAATGATGAAAATAAAGGCAAAATGGATCGATATCAGACCGTACCAAATCTTTTGACCCCATCAATAACCATCAATAACCATCAATAACCTTTTCTACTTGAGGCGTTCCATCATCATACAGCTTCTGATCCTGGTCCTATCGGGATTGCTTTTTATCCCCGGACTTGGCGGAGTGCATCTCTTCGATTGGGATGAGATCAATTTTGCCGAATCGGCCAGGGAGATGATCGCCACGGGAAACTATCTGGACGTGCAGATCAATTACCAGCCCTTCTGGGAGAAACCCCCGCTTTTCACATGGCTGCAGGTCCTTTCCATGAAAATATTCGGTATCAATGAATTTGCCGCCCGTTTTCCCAATGCCGTTGCGGGCATGCTGACCCTGTGGATGATCTTTCTGTTAGGAAGGAAGTTATATGAACAAAGATTCGGGATATACTGGACCCTGGTGTACGCGGGATCCATTTTGCCATTCTTCTATTTTAAATCAGGTATCATCGATCCCTGGTTCAACCTGTTTATTTTCATCTCTGTAAGCCTGTTCGCTTTCTTCAACGACGGGACAGGGATACGCAGAAGGAACCTTCTCCTTGTATGGTCCGCCATAAGCATTGGTCTGGCGATCCTTACAAAAGGTCCGGCCGGCTTGCTCGTTTTTTTATTTACCCTGGGGATTTACTGGGCCATCAACAGGTTTACCCTTAAAATCACCGCGGGCCAGGTCCTGTTATATATTTTACTGGTTATCTTGGTTGGCGGAGCCTGGTTCATTCTGCAGATAATAACCGGAAATGTTGATGTCGTAGTTGATTTCATCGTTTATCAGTACAGGCTTTTTACCACCCAGGATGCCGGTCATGGCGGATTCTTTATGTATCACTTTGTGATCCTCTTTTCAGGGGTCTTCCCGGCATCGGTTTATGCCCTGAAAGCATTCAAACGTTCTTATTACGACGAACCTTTCCAGAAACGCTTCAAGCGCTGGATGATTATTCTTTTCTGGGTGGTACTGATCCTGTTCAGCATCGTCGAGACCAAGATCGTTCACTATTCCTCGATGGCCTATTTCCCCATCACTTACCTGGGGGCTTATTCATTATTTAAGATCAGCAAGGAAAGAATGATCCGTTACCGGTGGCTTAATGTGTTCCTGGGATTTATCGGCGGACTGTATGCCCTGGTGATGATCGTCTTCCCGTATGTAGCGAATAATTTTGAGAGATGGATCGACAAGGGGATCATTACGGATCCTTTCACAATCGGAACCCTTCAGGCCCAGGTATACTGGCCCTGGACCGTTAGCCTGACAGGAGTTCTATATTTACTCGCGGTAATTGGCACTTTGTTGTATACCCGGAGAAATGCAGCAACAGGCTACCTTGGTTTATTTATAGCAACCGGTTTATTTACCCTGCTGGGAATTTATACCTTAACCGGCAGGATTGAAAAATACACCCAGGCAGCTGCTGTCGAATTCTATAAGGAACACAGCGGTGAAGATGCCTATATGAGAACCCTGGGTTTCAAATCTTACGCTAACCTTTATTACTTCAGGAAACCACCGCCTGAAGAAGAAACAAAGCCCCGGGATACCCGGGAATTATTATCAGGAGATATTGAACGCCCCTTATATGTGGTCATGAAGATTGACAAAAAAGAAGATTACCTGAATGAATTCCCGGAATTGCAAGTACTGTATGAGAAAAATGGTTTTGTATTTTGTGTCCGGCGGCCTGCCGTTAAAGACCGTGCAGAATGATTCAGGATAAAAAGATCGTTGTCGTATTGCCTGCTTACAATGCTGAGAAGACGCTGGAAAAGACCTACAGGGAGATCCCGTTTGATATTGTGGATGAAGTTATCCTGGTGGATGATCGCAGCAGCGACCGGACCGTTGAAATAGCCAGAAACCTTGGCGTAAAGCACATCATTGTACACGAGGAAAACCTGGGCTACGGGGGCAATCAGAAATCCTGTTACAATAAGGCCCTTGAGGTGGAAGGGGATATTGTCGTGATGCTGCACCCCGATTATCAGTATACACCCAAATTGATCCACTCCATGTGCTATCTTATTGCCAATGGGGTATATAATGTGGTTTTGGGATCAAGAATTCTGGGCAAAGGAGCGCTCAAGGGCGGGATGCCCTGGTATAAATATTTGGCCAACAGGATCCTGACCCTTTTTCAGAATATTTTGCTCAATCAGAAATTGTCCGAATACCATACCGGATTCCGGGCCTATCACCGGGAGGTGCTCGAAAAGATAAATTACCAGGATAATTCAGATGATTTTGTTTTTGATAACCAGGTTATTGCACAGATTTTTCACGCGGGACATGAAATTGCAGAAATAACCTGTCCCACAAAATATTTTGGGGAGGCCTCCTCTATCAATTTGAGAAGAAGCATGAAATATGGTTTTGGGGTTATCTATGTATCTTTTCAATACTTTTTCTCGAAATTGGGCCTATCAAAACCACGTTTATATAAAATCAACCAATCAATCAATAAATAAATAAATCATAAATCAAAGACCTATGGTCATTAAAACAAGATCTTTTCCCCGTGCAGCCCTGGTGGGCAATCCTTCCGATGGATATTACGGTAAGACAATTGCCTTCCCCTTTGATAACTTCACGGCTCAGGTAAGCTTGTACGAGTCACCCGAGGTCAAGATTATCCCTTCGAAATATGATTCCGCGGTATTCGAATCGATTGACGGGCTTTCTCAGCATGTCCGTCTTTACGGCTACTATGGTGGGCTCAGATTGATCAAGGCCGCCATTAAACGTTTCCATGAGTATTTTTCTGCCCGGGATGTTCAGTTAAACAAGAATTTTACGGTTCAGTATGAATCCAACATACCCTTCCGGCTCGGATTGGCGGGATCCAGTGCCATAATAACCGCGTTGATGAAAGCCATGATGCAGTATTATGGATTGGACATGCCCGGGCATGAACTGGCCAACCTGGTCCTCTCTGTTGAACAGATGGAGCTGGGAATTCCGGCTGGTCTGCAGGATCGGGTGGTTCAGGCCTATGAATGCCCGGTATACATGGATTTCAACAAATACCTGATGCGTAAGCAGGGTTATGGGAGGTATATGATTCTCAGGAAGGACATATTTCCCCCGAACTTCTATATTGCCTACAGGAAGGATCTCTCCGAAGGTTCAGAACTAATTCATTACAGTTTGCGTGAAAAGTATAACCTTGGTCAGGAGGATGTGTTGGAGGCCGTAAAGATTTGGACCGATCTTACGGATGAAGTCAGGGAAATACTTGAAAAGGGGCTCTTCGATGAGCTGCCTGAATTGTTGAACCGGAATTTCGATGTACGTAAACAGGTCATGGATATATCTCCTGAGAATCTCGAAATGATCCGGGTCGCAAGGGATACCGGTGCCAGTGCAAAATTCACCGGGTCGGGGGGGGCCATCATTGGCACTTACCGGGACGAGACCATGTTCGATGAGCTGCGGATCCGCATGGATCAGTTGAACATTGAAGTGATAAAACCCAATATTGTTTCATCAACCAGCATGGGAATATGATCAATAAAGCAGTCATACCGGCAGCAGGTTTTGGCACCCGGTTTCTTCCGGCAACCAAATCCCAGCCCAAAGAGATGCTTCCTATTGTCGATACACCCACCATTCAACATGTGGTTGAGGAGGCCGTTGCATCGGGTATAACCGATGTTTTGATGATAATAGGAAAGGGCAAGAGGGCTATCGAGGAGCATTTTGATCGCAGCTTTGAACTGGAAGATCAACTGCGGATCAAGGAGAACTTTGAAAAGCTCGAGTCCATCCGGTCCATTACCCGCCTGGCCGATATACATTTCATATGGCAAAAAGAGATGAACGGTCTGGGTGATGCCATTCGCTACGCCGCGAACCATGTCAACGGCGAACCTTTCGCTGTTTTGCTGGGAGATACAGTGATCGAGTCCCGGGGTGAACCGGTAACACGTCAGCTGATCGATGTTTATGATAAATACCGGAACCCTGTTGTGGCACTTGAAGAAGTTGAAGCCAGCCAGGTATCCAGATACGGCATTGTCGGGGGCGTTGAAGTGAAGAAGAGACTTTACCGCATCGAAAAGCTTATAGAAAAACCTTCTGCCGACCGGGCCCCGTCCAGACTGGCTATCGCTTCCCGCTATATTCTCACGCCTGATATTTTTGAAAAACTCAGGCATTCAAAACCCGGTTTGAACGAAGAGATTCAACTTACGGATGCCATGGCTGAACTATCGCGGTCAAGAAAAATGTATGGATTGCAGTTCGAAGGCAAGCGATACGACATAGGCAACAAATTTGATTTCCTTAAAACCAACATCGTTTTTGGCCTGAAACACCCTGAGATTGGGGAGGAGCTCAGGGCCTGGCTCAGGGAACTCGCAAAGGAATTGTAATAAATTCAGAATAGTTGTAATTTCACGGAATACCCGTAACCCGTAACATTTAATTATAACACCATGAATTCTAAACTAACTTCTATTCTGCTAACGACCATTCTTTTGGCCCTTGCATCGTGTGCGGACACGAAAAAGGAACCCTGGCAGGAATTATTCAACGGAGAGGACCTGACCGGTTGGGTTCAAAGAAATGGAGCGGCCATTTATACGGTTGAGGATGATATGATCGTTGGGACTACGGTGGCCCATACACCAAACTCCTTTCTTTGCACGGTGGATACCTTCAGTAATTTTATCCTGAAGGTGGATGTGATGGTGGATACCCCGTTAAATTCAGGCATTCAGATACGAAGCAATGCATATCCGGGATACCGGGATGGCCGGGTCCACGGTTACCAGGTAGAAATTGATCCCAGCGACCGGGCTTACAGCGGCGGTATTTATGATGAAGCCAGACGGGGATGGCTTTATGATCTCTCTGAGAATGAAGAAGGCCGGAATGCATTTAAGAACGGGGAATGGAATCATTACCGCGTTGAAGCGATCGATTCTTCCATAAGGACCTTTATCAACGGGGTCATGTGTGCCAACCTGGTGGACGATTGGGATAAGGAAGGGTTTATTGCCCTGCAGGTGCATTCGGTGAACGCGGATAAACATCCCTGGACCGAGGGTATATCCGTTAAATGGAAAGATATACGGATCATTACTGAAGAACCCGAAAAATATGTAAAAGAGGCGGAGGATCCCCTTCCTGTAAAAGGGACCTTGCTGAACCGGCTCAGTGAGCCCGAGAAAGAAGAAGGATGGATGCTTCTCTGGGATGGTCAGACCACCCATGGCTGGCACCGGGCCTACCAGGATGAATTTCCCGGGAAAGGATGGCTTATTGAGGATGGGATTCTTAAAGTGGTTGCCTCGGGTGGTGAAGAATCCAGGTATGGAGGGGATATTGTGACCGATATGGAATTCCGGGATTTCGACCTGAGAGTTCAATTTAAATTAACGCCCGGAGCCAATTCCGGTATAAAATATTTTGTTACCGAACAGGAAGAAAACTATACGGGTTCCGCTATCGGACCGGAATACCAGATATTGGACGATGAACGCCATCCGGATGCTCAAAAAGGCAAAGATGGCAACAGAACCCTGGCTTCCCTGTATGATCTGATCCCTGCTGAAAATAAACATGCCCGTCCCATAGGCGAATGGAACCAGGCACGAATCCTGCATCGGGACAAGCATGTGGAACATTGGTTAAACGGGAGGAAAGTCCTGGAATACGAAAGAGGCAGTGATGCCTTCAGGACTTTGGTGGCAGACAGCAAATATAAGATCTGGCCCGATTTTGGCGAAGCGGAATCAGGGCATATACTCTTACAGGACCATGGAGATGAAGTCTGGTTCAGGGACATCAAGATTAAAGTTCTAAGTTCTAATCTAATCTCTATGGGGTTAGTTCCCCGAAGCTCTGCTTCGAGAAGAAGTATTAATTTTGTTAATACCTCGTGGCTCTGCCGCGAGGTAGTTTATGTTCTAAATCTTTAATATAAACCTTAAATCCTAAAACCTTAAATCCTAAAACGAACACTATGGATTCAAACCGAAGGGATTTCCTTAAGAAAGCGGCACTGGGAACGGCAGGCGTTTATGCTGCAGGGCTGGGGCTGAGTGCCGAGGCCCATGCCCGTATTCCCGGGGCCAACGACAAGATTCGTGTCGGCATTGTAGGCTTTTCCGACCGGGCCAAAAATTCCTTGATTCCTGCCTTTCTGGCCCATAACAAAGAACTGAACTTTGAGATCATCGCGGTCTCCGACATCTGGAACCGGAGAAGAAAGGAAGCGGATGAATATTTCAGGGAGAAAGGCATCAAGGTCAAACTGGCCCGGAACAACGAAGAATTGTACGAGAAGTACAAGCCCGATGCGGTGATCATCAGTACGGCCGACTTTCAGCATGCATTGCATACCAAACAGGCAGTGGAAGCAGGATGTGACGCCTATGTTGAAAAACCTTTCGCTGAAACCATGGAAGATGCACGGGCCGGCCTGAAAGCAGCCAAGGATTCGGGGAAGGTTATCCAGATTGGATCCCAGAGGCGGTCGGGACCAAATTATCACGCAGCCAATAAATACATCCGCTCGGGTAAGTTTGGTAAGATCAACATCGTTGAAATGACCTGGAATGTGAACCAGCCCGGACGGTGGAGAAGACCGCAACTGGTGGCGGATATCAAAGAATCCGATACCGACTGGAAAAGGTACCTGATGAACAGGCCCTGGGAAGAATGGGATCCGAGGAAATATCTTGAATACAGACTGTTCTGGCCCTATTCCAGCGGCATTCCCGGTCAGTGGATGTGTCACCAGATCGACACCGTACACTGGTTTACAGGTATTGACCATCCCCGTTCGGTTGCTGCCAACGGAGGTATCTACATGTGGAATGACGGGCGAAGAAATTTTGATACCATGACCGCAGTCTTCGATTATGGCTCCGGTAAGGAAGGAGAAGGATTCCAGGTGGTATACAGTTCCCGTCAGCATAATTCTGCAGGAGGCGTTAAGGAACTCTATTTCTCCAACGGAGGCACCCTGAACCTGGCATCCAACAAGGTTACGGCCGACGGCGGACTCACCGGGCACCATGCCAGTGCGATGGGTATGGAACCCTTCCGGCTTGAGGAATATGAATTACCAACTGCCGACATGGCTACCGGGGCCGATACCGGTGTGGATAACATGACCTCGGCGCATACGCGCAACTGGATGGAATGCGTACGTTCCCGCGAAGAGACCAATGCTCCTGTCGAGGCCGGCTACAACCATGCCATTGCTGTGATCATGACCACGGCATCCCTGCGCGGCGGCTATAAATCTACCTTTGATGAAGTCACCCAGGAGGTTATGGTGGGCGACCAGGTATTCAAATACTAATTCGGAAAGCCTTATGTATATACAAAAATATGCCCGGGTTATGATGCTTCTGATCATAACCCTGGCTTGTATCTCCTGTGGCCCGGGGCCCCGGGAAAAGAGGATTCAGTTAATCCGGAATGACAGTATCCAATCGGTCGATATACTTATCGATGGTGAATTCTTCACGGCTTATATCTATCCGGAAAATCTTGAAAAGCCCGTGCTTTACCCTGTTAAAGCAGCGAACGGTAATATCGTAACCCGCGGATTCCCGCTGGATCCAAGGGAAGGGGAACGGGTGGACCATCCGCATCATATAGGTGTCTGGTTCAATTACGGGGATATCAACGGTTACGATTTCTGGAATAATTCTTACGCGATCCCGGAAGAAAATAAGGTGAGATATGGATTTATTAAGCACCGGGACATCCTGGGTATGAGCGATGGACAGGATTCTGCTGTTTTAAAAGTCTTAACCCACTGGATGGCCCCGGCCGGGGGAGAAGAGCCTCCCCGCCTGCTGCTTGAAGAAACCACGGTATTCACTTTCCGGGGGAACGACAGTATGCGAACGATTACCCGGAGCACGAAACTGACCGCACGGGAAAATATACTGTTCAGGGACAATAAGGAAGGATTGTTTGCCGTACGCGTGACAAGAGCTTTTGAGCATCCAACCGACGAGCCTCAGATATATACGGATGCATCCGGTAATCCCACCGAAGTCAAAGTGGTCGATACCACAGGTGCCCGGGGTCATTATCGATCCAGTGAAGGCATCGAGGGTCTGGAAGCATGGGGCAAGCGGGCCCGATGGGTTGCCCTGCATACCGAACAAAAAGGCGGGGATGTGAGCCTGGTCATTATGGATCATCCCTCCAATCCGGGTTACCCGGCATACTGGCACGCGCGGGGTTATGGACTCTTTGCGGCCAATAACCTGGGACAGAAGGTGTTCAGTGAAGGAGAAAATGAACTTAATTTCTCCCTTGCCGAGGGAGAGTCGGTCACCTTCCGGCATCAACTTCTGGTCAAGTCGGGCAGTCTGGCCACCGACAAGGAAGTGGACCTGTTGTTCGAAAATTTCGCGAACCGCTAAGCGCTGTCAGCTATGAAAGTTTTTATTTTGAGCCTCAGCCTTCTGCTCCTGACCGGAGCCTGCAACCGGGGCGGTATGGAACCGGTAGTCCAGGATAGCATTGATATCAGCAAGCTGTATCCTTCTTACTGGAGCTTTGATGGTTCTCCCGTTTTGCTCCTTGGCGGATCCGATGAGGATAATCTGTTCCAGATGCCCGGCCTGGAAGAACATCTGGACCGGCTGGTCTCGGTGGGTGGAAATTATGTGAGGAATACCCTGTCGGGCAGGGACAGTGGTAACCTTTGGCCCTTCTACCGGCAGGAAGATGGCCTGTATGACCTGAACCGGTGGAACGAACTTTACTGGAACCGACTTGAGAATTTCCTCGCGCTTTCCGCTGAAAGATCAATCATCGTTCAGATGGAGCTATGGGCCACCTTTGATTTCTACAGGGGCAACTGGCTGGAAAATCCATTCAATCCGGTAAACAACATCAATTATGATGAAAGGCGCTCCAAACTCAGTCCTTTTGTAGAAACCCACCCGGTATTTACAGAGAACAACTTTTTCCGGTCCGTACCCCGGCAGATGGCCCTGGCCCGGGTACTTGATTATCAGAAGAAATTCGTCGACAAAGTACTTTTCCACAGTCTGAAGTACGATCATGTCCTGTATTGCATGGACAACGAAACCTCGGTGAATGCAGACTGGGGGCAGTTCTGGGCGGAATACATCAGAAAGAAAGCACTCCTGGAAGGTAAAAAGGTTCATACAACGGAAATGTGGGATCCCTGGGACCTTTCCCATCCCTTCCATTTTGAAACTTTCGATCACCCGGAATATTATTCATTTGTTGATATATCACAGAATAACCATAATTCCGGCGACGAACACTGGGAAAACGGACTCAGGCTAAAAGAGTACCTGAAGTTCATAGGCCTGGCGCGTCCCATGAACAATGTAAAAATATACGGTAACGACGGGGGCCGGCACCAAACCACAAGAAATGCCATCGAGTCCTTTATACGGAACATCTTTATGGGAAGCGCAAGTGCCCGTTTTCACCGGCCCCCCTCCGGTCAGGGTTTGAATGAAGTTTCCATGGGGGTGATCAAAAGCATGAGGAGCCTGACAGAACAGATGAATTGGTTCCTGGGGGGACCGGCCAATGTTATGCTGAAAGACCGGGATACCAATGAAGCCTTTTGCAGATGCTGGAAGGATCACGAAGCAGCGGTCTATTTTACCAATGGTGGTTCAGTGAAGATTGATCTTTCCGGTTTTAGCAAAAATACCCACCTGGCCTGGCTTGAGGTCATGAGCTCCAGCTGGAATGAACCGGAAGCGATTACCCCTTCGGAAAATTTTGAGCTGAAAGCACCGGGAGAGGGGCACTGGATATGCCTCGTCAAGAATTCAGAATTCAGCCTGCCTGACGGTAGTCAGGGGACCGAACAGCATATTTTATAAAATAACTTTATGGATAGGATCAAGGTTGGATTAGCAAGCTATGGCATGTCGGGAAAGGTTTTTCATGCCCCCCTTTTGGAGGCGCATACTGAGTTTGAGCTCAGTGCCGTGCTTGAAAGAAGCAAGGACGAGGCCCGTAAGACTTACCCGGAGATCAGGACGCTAAGAGCCTACGCGGATCTTTTGCGGCAGGATGTGGATCTGATCATCGTGAACATCCCCGACCACCTGCATCATGATTTTGTGCTCAAAGCCCTGGAGTCGGGCAAACATGTTGTGGTGGAAAAACCTTTTACCCTGAGCGTTGAGGAGGGCAGGGAACTGATTGAACTGGCGGAGAAAAAAGAACTGATGCTTTCCGTATTCCAAAACAGGCGATGGGATTCCGATTTTCTGACCGTAGAAAAGGTGATCCGTGAAGGTCAACTGGGCCGTTTGGTCGAGTATGAGACTCATTTCGACAGGTTTCGTAATTTTATACAGGATTCCTGGAAGGAAAATCCTGACCTGGGTACCGGTACCCTTTATAACCTGGGATCGCACCTGATCGATCAGGCTCTGGTATTGTTCGGTATGCCGGAGGCTGTTTATGGTGATATCCGGAAAAACCGTACCGGCAGCAAGGTGGACGATTATTTTGATATTTGGTTGTATTATGAGGGGTTTAAAGTGATTCTGAAAGCTTCTTACCTGGTCAGGGAGCACGGACCCCGTTACCAATTGCACGGGACCCACGGTTCATTTCAAAAATGGGGCATGGATCCGCAGGAGGAAATGCTGAAGCAAGGCAAGCCTCCCTTCCCCGATTGGGGATTGGAAGAAGACGAAGATAACCGGGGCATTCTGAATTATGTACAGGATGATAAGGAACACCGGCAGCGGATAAAGAGCCTTCCCGGTAATTATTTGGCCTACTACGACAATATAGCAGCCGTGATAAGAAAGAATGCCTCGCCTGCAGTAACTGCCGAAGAAGGACTAAAGGTTATCAGGATCATTGAGGCAGTAAAAGAAAGCGATCAAAAGGGAGAAAAGATAGCAATCTGAAAGAAATGGAATTATTGGGTAGATATCTGTCTGACAGCAAATTATATCACAATACTTTCAGAAGCATGGGCACCCGTATGGATGTGATCCTATGTGGTAAAGAAGCATCCCGGGCCGAAGAAATATTTATCAGAGTCCAACGTGCTTCTATACAGATAGAAGGCAAATTAAGCTGGTACCGGGAGGATAGCGAAATTACCCGGATCAATAAGAATGCCTTCGGAAAAAAGATCGGGATCGACCCGGAATTGATGGCCATTCTCAAAGAATGTGCTTCATATCATGAGGGTACCCTGGGTTATTTTGATCCCGCACTCGGGAAGCTGCAGGATCTTCGGCAGGACCATAGAGCAGAAAAATTCAGTCAGAGCGAAATTGATGCCCTGAAGGAAGCTACAGGCTGGAAATATGTTCAGCTCGATGAAGAGGAGGGAAGCATCGGCTTTTTGTCCGGCCAAACCAGCCTGGATCTTGGCGGATACGGAAAAGGATATGCCCTTCAAAAGATACGTGAAATACTCGATCAGGAAGATGTCCGTGATGCCCTCATCAGTTTTGGAGAGAGTTCTGTTCTGGCCCTGGGGCATCATCCGCACGGTGGACCCTGGAGGTTGGGCATACAGAATGCATTCGATCCGCTCCGGATTGTGCATAGCCTGGATTTATACAATCAGTCCATGTCTACAAGCGGCCTGACCCCTGATAATCTTCGCGGAAAGGCAAATGGCCGGGGACATTTGGTCAATCCGCACAATGCCGAGGCCCTTAAAGGGATCCGGAGCCTGAGCGTGATATCCCGGCACCCCATTCAAGCGGAAGTGCTATCAACTGCCCTGATACTCGCTCCCTTGACGGACAGAAAAAAAATTCTGTCAAACTATTCGGGTGTCCGGATTGTAGATGTTGAATACAATGATCAAAACATAGCCAGCGTATTATCGTTAACTAATTGATTGATTCTATCCATGGATGACCGACGTACATTTCTGAAGAAATTTGCTTTTTATGCAGGTTCCGGTTACCTGGCACTCCAACTGCCCTGGATACGAAGTGCATTCGCGGGTTTACAGGCCGGGAGCGCTGCCGGAGTTAAGCTGGGGCTCATTGGTGTGGGATCCCGTGGCACCTATCTTTTGAATTTTCTGCAGGAGATTCCCGGACTGGAGATCATTGCCTTTTGTGATAATTATCCTCCGCATTTTGACAGGGCACAGGAGTTGATCGGACCGGATGCAAAAGGTTTTGTGGATTACAGGAAAATACTGGAGTTAAAGGAGCTGGATGCCGTACTGATAGCAACCCCCCTCTTTGAGCACGCCCGTATGACAGTGGACGCCCTGGAGGCAGGATTGCACGTTTTTTGTGAGAAGGCTATGGCCATGACCTATGAAGACTGCAAAAGGATGGTGGATGCACGAAGAAGATCAGGGAAGATACTGCAGATTGGGTACCAACGATTGTTTGATGTCAAGTACCTGAACGCAATCGATATGATTCGTGCAGGAAGACTCGGAAAGATAACCCAAATACGGGCCTGCTGGCACAGAAATAATGACTGGCGCAGACCGGTGCCCTCACCCGAATTGGAAAAGAAGATCAACTGGAGACTCTACAGAAAATACAGCTGTGGTTTAATGACCGAACTGGCTTCGCATCAGATACAGGTGGCCAACTGGATACTGAAAGAGCATCCGGAAGCAGTTTATGGTTCCGGTAGTATAAATTACTGGAATGACGGGCGGGAGGTTTTTGACAATGTGAACCTGGTCTACCGGTACCCTTCGGGCACCCACCTGGTTTATGATTCCATGACCAGTAATGCACAATACGGATTTGAGGAACAGATCATGGGGCCCAAAGGAACCATGGAGCTGGAGGCAGGAAAGATGTGGAGCGAAAATCCGCCGCCTGCACCGGGTATTGTGCAGCTGCTGAATCACATCGAACAAAAATTATTTGATGCCATACCCGTGGGCGGAGCGAGCTGGGTTCCGGATGACCCCAATGAGGACAAAGGTCGGTACATTGTAGACGAGGAACCCGAGTTGGACGGGTCAAGGACCCAGCTGGAAGCATTTGTTCAGTCGGTACGTGAGAACCAGGTCACACCGGGATTGCTCGAAGAAGCCTACTACGCGAGCATAGCCGCCCTCATGGGCTATGAATCCATGTTGAATGATGAGATCGTTTATTTTCCTGAAGAAATAAAAATGGATCAAAATGCGGGATATTATCATCACGGTTAAAAGACAAAAGCAAGAACTATTATTTCTGGCTGTCAGCTTTGCAGCGGCTTTTATCATGAATATTGCCGGTATCATCATTTACAGGTCACCGGCCATTGAGTTAATCTCCTCTTTGCACGTTGTATTGCTCCTGACCCCGGTAATTTATGCCATCCTCCTGGTCTTGCGGCTCTTGATCGGGGCTGTTGTTTGGTTATCAACCGGTAAAAGAAAATCATAACAATTTATTAAGACAGTGATATCATAAACTTTTCCCGGTTATTTTATGTTTACAAGCTAAGATAAATCATCTGATCATGAAAAGAATAATCATTGTCCTGGCCGTTGCCGCCCTGATGGCAGGGTGCAAAGAATCACCCAGGCAGATTTCATTAAGCGAGCAACTCACTGGTTTTGAACATGTTAATGTCATTCTCATGATTGGGGACGGTATGGGTATTGCCCAGCTTCAAAGCGGGATCATGGCTTCGGATATACCCCTGAATATCACCAAATTAAGGCATATTGGTTTTCAGAATACCAAACCGGCCGGGTCGGATATTACCGATTCCGGAGCCAGTAGTACGGCCATGTCTACCGGTACCAAGACCTACAATGGCAGGATTGCCGTGGATACAACAGGAAAAGAATTGAAGACGATATTGGAATATGCTGAAGAAGCGGGCCTTTCAACCGGGCTGATCAGTACCAGTGCCATAACCCATGCCACGCCGGCTTCATTTGTTGCACATCATCCCGACCGAAATGATTATCAAGCCATAGCAAAGGACTTTCTGGATACTGAATTTGAGTTGATCATGGGAGGTGGCTGGAACCATTTCAACCTGCGGGAAGACGGATTGGTCCTGACCGATACATTGAAATCACGGGGTTACGGCATCTTTCGTAGATTGCCGGACAAATTGCCTGAAGAGGAGCGTTTTGTCGTTCTTGCCGATAGTGTTCACATGCCCCCTGCTTCAAAAAGAGGAGATTTTCTGCCGGATGCTACCGCTATGGCCCTGAAGGTTCTTCGCAAAAATAAGGATGGCTTTTTCCTGATGGTGGAAGGTTCCCAGATCGATTGGGCCGGGCACGCCAATGATACGGAATATATGGTCCGTGAAGTTCTGGATTTCGATAGGGCTGTCGGACAGGCCCTGGAGTTTGCCAAAAAGAATCCCAATACCCTGCTCATCGTCACAGCCGATCACGAGACCGGCGGCATGGTCCTCTATGGCAGAGATGAAGAAAGTAATACACTGCAGGCCGGATTCAATACGGATGGACATTCAGCCCTGATGGTACCTGTATTTGCATACGGACCGGGTGCCAGCGAATTTCATGGCTTTTATGAAAATACGGCCATCTTCGATAAGATGAAAAAGGTCTTTGGTTTTTAGCACACTATTTGCAGTTATTAACCCGCACCATTGTTTATTAGTCTAATTTCAGCTATTTTACCAGATTATGAAGCGGGTTTTGTTATACCCATGGTTTGTTTTTATCATTGCTGTTCCCACCGGAACAGCACAGTGGGACTACACCATTACTTCAAAAAGGGCCATTTCCTTTTATGAACAAGCCAGACAGCATCATGGACTCATGGAATTCCAAAAGTCCATTGAAGCTCTTGGCAAGGCGATAAAGATCGAACCGGAATTCGTGGAAGCCTATCTGCTGATGGCTGAGTCCTTCAAAGGATCCAAAAATTACGACAGGGCCATCAGTGCCTACCGTTCTGCCATAGAGATCAATCCAACCTTCTTTCCACCCGCCTACCTGAACCTTGCCGTACTGGAGTTAAAAAACGGAGAATATGCCGGTGCCAAAGAACATGCAGAAAAGTACCTGGGCACCGGTAGTTATAACCGGAGAACCCGGGACATGGCTCAGGGTGTTTTGCAGAATGCCGAGTTTGGCTTGCAAGCTTTGGAAGCTCCTGTTCCATTCGACCCGGTCAACCTCGGCGACAGCATCAATTCGGAACGGGATGAATATTGGCCCAGCCTTTCCCTTGATGAGAGTATCCTGGTCTTTACCGTCATGCTGCCCATCGATCCCGATGATCCCCAGGTTTACAGAAACCGGCACGAGGATTTTTTCTATAGCCGAAAAATAAATGACCACTGGTCTAAGGCAAAAAATGCAGGAGCACCTTTGAATACTTTGGATAATGAAGGGGCGCAATGCATTTCCAGTGATGGTAAATACCTTTTCTTCACTGCTTGCAACCGTGAAAATGGAATGGGCATGTGTGACATTTATTATACCCGCCGTTTGGAAAAAGGATGGAGTCAGCCCGTTAACCTCGGGCCCCCTGTCAATTCCCGATTCTCGGAAAAGCATCCCAGCATATCATCCGATGGCAGAACCCTCTATTTTGCAAGTAACCGACCGGGAGGTAAAGGGGGACTGGATCTGTGGTATTCCACACTCAAGGAAGACGGAACCTGGTCGGAGCCGGTAAATCTGGGTGACAGCATCAATACCCCGGCACACGAACAGTCTCCCTTCATTCACACCGATGACAGGACCCTGTATTTTTCCTCCAATGGCTGGCCGGGCATGGGAGAATTCGATTTGTTCTACACCCGCGGAACCGATTCAGCCTGGTCCAAGGCAATAAACCTGGGATACCCTATCAATACGCGTAATCAGGAGGAAGGCCTTATCGTTTCCAGAGACGGTAAAACAGCTTATTTCTCATCGAACCGCCTGAGCGGAAAAGGTAAGGACATTTACAAATTCAAGCTCTATGAGGAAGCACGACCCGACCTGGTTTCTTATCTTAAGGGAAAAGTTTATGACGAGAAAACCGGTGAACTTTTGCCTGCAAGTTGTGAGTTGATCAATATCCGTACCGGGAAGGTGAAATTTCATGAACAAGCGTCCCCCCAGGGTGATTTTATGGTGGTACTTCCGGCTAATGACAACTACGCCTTGAATGTTTCCCACCCGGGATATCTTTTTTATTCCGATCATTTCAGTATTGAACGGGTCTATACCCATGAAGAACCCTTTCTGATGGATATCCCGCTCCAGCCCATCGAAATCGGAGAACGCATCATTCTCAGAAATGTCTTTTACGAGTTCGATTCCTATACACTAAAAGAAGTATCCCGGGTAGAACTCGACCGGGTCGTTCGTTTTATGGATGAACATCCCTCCCTGGTGGCAGAGATCGGTGGCCATACCGATAGCCGGGGAACGGAAGCTTATAATTTGGAGCTTTCCGAAAAGCGATCCGAATCGGTTGTTAACTATCTGATTAACAATGGAATTGAACCGGACCGTATACGGTCCAAAGGTTACGGAGAATTCAGTCCTGTTGCCAGCAATGAAACAAAAGAGGGCAGGGCCTTGAATCGCCGGACCGAACTGAAGATCCTCGCCAAATGAAACACCGGATCATCCTATTCTTATCACTTCCTGCTTCCTATTTACTCTTATCCGGCGCCTCTGGAATTGGGGGAACCGGGGTATACTGCTCATCCAGCTGTTCCAGGATGACCTCGATGGCTTTGTTAAGCTGATCATCAATACCCTGGTATTCACGGGCCGGGTCGTTATCGATGACAATATCCGGTTCAACACCCACACCCTCGATGATCCACGCGGATTCACCGGAAGCATAATGTGCAAATTCGGGTTTGTTCAGTGAGCCGCTGTCAATGAAAGGCAGGCTGCCGCGTATGCCGACCACACCTCCCCAGGTGCGTGTCCCTATGATGGTTCCCAGGTCAAGTTTCTTGAACTGGTAAGGGAAGAGATCCCCGTCCGATGCCGAGGCATAATTGATCAGCAGTACCTTGGGACCGAGTACCATTTCATTGGGTACCGGGAATCCCATGTCAATACCCCGCATCATCTGGGCATGGGTCATCACCCGCCTCAGCCTTTCGATGATCATTGGGGAAACATTGCCCCCGCCATTACCGCGGTCGTCGATGATCATACCTTTCTTGTCAAGTAACTGGGGATAGAAATATTCCGCAAAAATATTGAGTCCTGTCGGTCCCATATCCGGGATATGAATGTACCCGATCTGGCCGCCGGTTTTTTCATTGACCGTATTAATGTTATTCTGAACCCAGTTATAATAGTAAAGTTGGGCCTCGTCGTCGATGGGCACGACCAGTACCTTACGGCTTCCGGAGAGGGAAGGTTTGCTGTTGACCCTTAGTTCCACCTTCTTACCGGCCTTGTCCACCAGCATACTGTAGAGATCCTTTACTTCTTTGGTACTGTTGCCATTAACGGCCAGGATGTAATGGTTTTCTTTCACGTTTACCCCGACCTCGGTAAGGGGCGACCTGAGTTTTTTGTCCCAATTGGCCCCCTTGAGGATCTTATCGACTTTAAAGTAACCGGATGCGTCCTTGCTGATATCTGCTCCGAGCAATCCGGCTTTAACGCGTTCCGGTGAAGGACGGTCTTCTCCCGAGAGTACGTAGGCATGTCCTACATTCAACTCACCGATCATTTCTCCGATAACATAGGTCAGGTCATTGCGGTGAGCGATATGGGGCACCAGGGGCTGGTACTTTTGCTTCATAGCCTCCCAATCCAGTCCATGCATGTTCTCAACATAAAAGAAATCCCGCAATTGCCGCCAGCTTTCATCGAAGATCTGGGCCCATTCTTTCTGGTAGTCGACATGCACCTTCATTTCCGAAAGGTCCATGGGTTTATCCATACTGATACTTCCCGAAGGGGCATCGATGATCGCGTATTGATCGCCTTTTTTGACGAGCATCTTGGACTGGTTTGCAGAAAGACGGAACTGTATATTCTGTCCCAGCTCAGTTTCCTTCTTTTTTTTCAGGTCAAACACCTTGGCTTGGAATCCATTGCCACCGGTGGCCATGTAGAGATAATAGATCTTGTCCTTAGCGGGTTGCAGACTGAAATAGTTGCCGTCTTCCACGGGAAGGGCGAGGATCCTTTCGCCTATCCCTTCCAGGTCAATACGGGTCACTTTAGAATCCGTATCTTTTTCCCCTTTCTTATCCTCTTTTTTTTCGATATCATCATTTTCGGGAGCAAAGGGATTGGGGATCTCTTCCGAAAGGGTCACCAGGTAGATCTTTTCCATGTTTACATAAGCATGGTTCCATTCCGTGTTGGAATAAACCGGGTTGAAATTCCTGGAAGAGGAGAAATACAGGTATTTTCCGTCAGGTGAGAAAGCGACATTGTCGCTGTCATAGAAACCGTCGGTTACCGGTGTGATCTTACCGGATTCCAGATTATAAAGGTATACGGCATCGAAACCGTTTTTCTCAGTATCGGTGAAAACGATCCATTTACTGTCGGGCGACCAGTCATAGTCCCTGAGTTCTCCCAGTTCTCCCTGTCTTACCAGGGTGACCTTCTTATCCTCGATGTGGACATAGCGCAAGCGGAATTTCCTGTCGCTCCAAAGGATATTTTTACTGTCGGGCGACCATTTGATGCTGTACATATAATTTTGGTTTCCGGATGTCAATTGAACCGGTTCCCCCGAGCCATCGTGCTTCTGCATGCAGATCTCGTATTCCCCGGTTTGGTCCGATAAATAGGCTATATATTTCCCATCGGGCGACCAAACGGCTTCCCGTTCATGTACACCGGGGGTAGAGGTCAGGTTCCTTGTAAATCCATTTTCTGCAGGCAGGGTGAATATTTCTCCGCGGGCACTCAACAGGGCCCTTTCACCGTCAGGAGAAAGGTCCCTGTCCCGTATAAATTTGCTTGCATCCTTGAATTCATTCCGGGCAAACAGTTGGTCGTTATGGATGTATACCGGTACCTGCTCGTAATCACCCGAAGCCAGGTGGAACTTGTACAAGTAACCTCCGTTCTCAAACACGATGTATTCCTTTCCCAGGGAGGGGAACTTGATGTCGTATTTCGTGAAATCAGTCAGTTTCTCCGTCTCACCGGTCCGGGTGTGATATACAAAAAGATTCATGGTGCGATCCCGGTCGGAGAGAAAATATATATCGTCACCGTGCCACATGGGTATAATATCCTGAACTTCGTTTTCTGTAATATTAACCGTTTCCCTGGTTTCAAAATCATGGATCCAGATCTCGTCGGCCATCCCGCCCCGGTAATATTTCCAGGTCCTGAATTCCCTGAATATCCGGTTGTAAGCCAGCTTCTTGCCATCCGGTGAATAGGAGCAGAAGCCTCCGCTTGGCAGGGGTAGTTGCTCCGATAAGCCGCCTTCCTGGGGTACTGAAAAAAGCTGGCCGATGAAAGAATTGAAAGATACGCTCCTGGACCTGTAGGTGATTCCCTTCCCGTCCGGCGTCCAGGCCATCACAATGTTGTTGGGTCCCATACGGTCGGCAATATCGTCCCGGCCGAGTGTGGCGGTATGGGTTAATCTTTTGGGTACCCCTCCCCTGGCGGGGATGGTATACACTTCGGTGTTCCCGTCATACTGCCCTGTAAAGGCAATGGTTTGGCCGTCGGGAGAAAAGCGGGCGAACATTTCATATCCTTCATCTGATGTTAACCTTCTTGCTGTTCCTCCTTCGCTGCTTACCGAGTAAAGGTCACCGGCATAAGTAAAGACGATCTGATCGCCGAATATGGTTGGAAACCTGAGAAGCCCCGTCCCCTCTTGCGCCAGCAAACCGGCGCTGAACATTAAAAAGAACAAAAACTGGAATATAAGTTTCATGATTAAGAATTTTAAATTAGCTCTGAAGTGAAGCAAACAAAAACAAATATAACATTTCCTTAACCACGGGAAGTCATTCCGAATATGCTGTTGAAAATAATCTCAGGAATAATGCGGTATGCTGATTATATTTGCAATTTTCAGTCTGTGCCCGATATGAACCGTTTACCGTCGATATGGATATTGTTATCGGTTTTTCTTCTTACAGGCTCGGGAAATCCCGGTCAGGAGAAAATGGGAAGGAAAGGAAATGTTCCCGTGGATCCACCATTTCTCAGGGAATCCGATCCCTGGGTGGATTCGGTGTTTGCCTCCCTTTCAGAGGAGGAAAGGATTGCCCAGATGCTTATGATTGCAGCATATTCGAACAGGGGAGAGGACCACCTGGAGCATTTGAAAAAAACCATAGTAAAATACAAACCGGGGGGGGTCATTATGTTTCAGGGCACTCCTTCCCGTCAGTTGAAGATGGTCAGGGAACTTCAGTCTGTCAGCAAAATCCCTTTGCTGATGGCCCAGGATGCCGAGTGGGGTCTGGGGATGCGGTTGGACAGCATTCCCGATTTCCCTCACCAATTGAGCCTTGGGGCCATTGAGGATGATTCCCTGATATTCAGCATGGGACGGTTCATCGGACGGCAGTTGAAACGAACGGGTATCCATTTCAATTTCGCCCCTGTGGTGGATGTGAATACCAATCCAAGGAACCCGGTGATCAATTATCGTTCATTCGGAGAAAATCCCGAAAGGGTTGCGGCAAAAGGGATCGCGTATTTTAAGGGTTTACAGTCGGAACACGTGCTTTCTGCAGCCAAGCATTTTCCCGGTCATGGCGATACCGACACCGACTCCCATTACGCCCTGCCACTGATCAGGCATAACCGGCAGCACCTGGATTCAACCGAGTTGCTGCCCTTCAGGGAGGCCATAGAACATGGAATTACGGGGATCATGGTGGCCCACCTGAATGTTTCGGCATTGGATTCCACCCCCTTCCTTGCATCTTCGTTATCCAGAAAGATCGTGACCGGACTTTTGCAGGAAGAAATGGGTTTCAAGGGTCTGATAACCACGGATGCCATGAATATGCGGGGTGTTGGGAATCATCACAAGCCGGGTGATGCAGAAGCCCTGGCGGCCCGGGCGGGCAACGACATCATTTTGATGCCCTCGGATATATCCAGGACCATTCATTCCATAAAAAGAGCGATACGGAGGGGAGAGATCAGTATGGAAGAAATCAACAGGCGATGTAAAAAGATTTTGCGTACCAAAAAATGGATCGGCCTGGACAGCATGATCCTGCCTCCTGTAAAAGGCCTCTACCGTGATCTGCTCAGCCCTGAAGAAAAACTCCTTCAGGTCAGACTGGCAGAAGCCTCTTTAACCCTCCTGGAGAACAAAAACGAGATCATTCCCTTTACCGACCTGGCCGGACAGAATTATTATGCACTTTCCATCGGTACCGACAGCCTGAACGAGTTTCGTAAATACCTGGAACTGTACACGGCCATCGAGGGGCAATCCATTCCTCATTTCATGGCCGACAGTTTTGATATCCGGTTCAAAGGACTGGAGAAGCCCATCGACCGGCTTATCGTCAGTTTGCATGCCCATTCCATGAGCCATGCGGGCCATTTCGGTATCCCTGCAGCCAGCTGGGCCCTGGTCGACCGCCTTAACCAACGCTACCATGTTAGTCTTGTGATCTTCGGGAATCCATACTGCCTGGACGATCTCACCAGGTATCCCTACCCTGAGGCTTTGCTTATGGCCTACCAGGACAATGTTTACAGTCAGCGCATGGCTGCCCAGGCCCTGTTCGGCGGCTTTCCGGTGAACGGTAAAATGCCAGTAAGTGCCGGCAAGTACAGGGAAGGCAGCGGCATGAATACGGAAGGCTATTTCCGTCTTCGTTATTCCGTACCCGAAGATGTTGATATGGAGAGCGGAATGCTCAATAAAATCGATTCCCTGGCTCAGGATGCCATTGAACAAAGGGCCATGCCAGGATGCCAGGTACTTGTGGCCCGCAACAATGCCGTGGTCTATCATAAAACATTCGGGCACCATAGTTATGGCAGTTTACGGGAAGTCCGGTGGGACGACCTGTATGATATAGCTTCCATTACCAAGATCGTTGCTACGGTGCCGACCATCATGCAGTTCGTGGATAAAGGTCTCATTGACGTGGAAGACTCCCTGAAGACCTATCTGCCCGTAACCGACACTTCCGAAAAAGGCGACCTGGTACTGAAGGATATACTGGCCCATCGGGCCGGACTGCAGGCCTGGATACCCTTCTACCGCTCGACCCTTCATCCCATCATCCCCGGTGAACCCCTGCTTGCCAAGCGTTTTTCCGATTCCCATCCCATTAAACTGGGCGCCCATTCGTACCTGAACAGGAACATCAGTTTTAAGCCGGATGCTTTTCGCGGGGAATACAGCCCGGAATATCCTGTAAAGGTGGCGGAGGATATCTATCTGAACCGGCAATACCGCGACAGCATCATGATAACTATATTGCGGTCCGAACTTAAAGAAAACGGTAACTACCGGTACAGCGATCTGGGGTATTACCTCTTCCAGAGAATGATAGAGGATATGACTGGAAAATCGCTCTATCATTACGTTTATCATAATTTCTACATTCCATTGGGTATGAATCTGACCGGTTACCTGCCCCTGAATCGCTTTCCCAAATCAAGGATCATTCCGACAGAGCACGATATCTACTGGCGCAAACAATTGCTGCAGGGATACGTGCACGATCCCGGTGCTGCCATGCTTGGAGGCGTGGCAGGTCATGCCGGTGTTTTTTCCAACGCGAACGACCTGGCCAAGATCATGCAGATGTATCTCAACGGGGGAAGCTACGGAAAACAGCAATATATCCGTGAAGAAACCCTGGAATACTTCAATACATGCCACTTTGAGGAGGAAGATAACCGGCGCGGACTGGGCTTTGATAAACCCCAGTTGAACGGAGAAGAACCCGGTCCGGTTTGTGACCGTGCCTCGCCGGTAAGTTTCGGTCATGCCGGTTTTACCGGAACCATCGCCTGGGCCGACCCTGCTACCGGATTGATCTACGTCTTTCTTTCCAACCGTCTCTTTCCCGACCAGTTCAACCAGAAGCTTGTGGAAATGGATGTCAGAACCAATATCCAGGAGGTGATCTATCAGTCGCTCACTGATTAGTTTTTAACCGATTTTCTTCTGAATGAAGGCTGGTTCGTTTTTGACGGATAGCTACTGGCCTCTGGTTTCTGGCCAGCAACCAGTAACCAGCATATGTTAAAGAATATATCCAATTGTTTATTACCTCTGACAAAAATCAGAAATCTGCATTCTTTCCGGAGATAACTTTGTACTATTCTTCGGAACAAATCAGCTAATGACATGAGAATTGACAAAATAGAACACATCGGTATTGCCGTTGACAATCTGCCTGCAGCCATTGCATATTATGAAAATGTACTTGGACTGGATTGTTATAAGCAGGAGGAAGTGCCGGACCAGAAAGTCAGGACCGCCTTTTTCAAGGTAGGGGAAACCAAGATAGAGCTGCTGGAAAGTACCGATCCGCGAGGCCCGGTCGGTAAATTCATTGAAAAAAAGGGACCGGGGATCCATCATATCGCCTTTGCTGTTGATAACGCGGGCGCCGCCCTTAAAGAAGCAGAAGAAAAAGGTATTCATTTGATCGACCATAAGTCCAGAAAAGGAGCGGAAGAGCTGAACATCGGCTTCCTCCACCCCAAATCAACCTTCGGGGTATTGACCGAATTCTGCTCGGAAGATTAACAACCGCATGACAATAATACCTATGAACCAGCAAGACCGGATTAAACAACTGATCGACCTTCGGGAAAAAGCCAAACTGGGCGGTGGAGGGGAACGCGTAGCTGCCCAGCATGAAAAAGGAAAGCAAACCAAAACACCCCGCCTGGTGCGTTCCGAGGTGCCCGGGCCGGGTAAACTTAGGATAGACAAAAAAGAAGGGTATTAAGATGTTTTGATTCAATCTATTTAATACTTTTGTGGTCAAATAATCCCAAAATTCAAGAAAAATGAAAAAACTGACTTTACTGTTTGCAGCATTTGTTATCATGTTTGGCGGTTTGTTCACAGGCTGTGAAGACGCTGCCGAAGCCGAAGGGCCCACCCTGAGTTTCTTCGCCGGTAATCAGCAGGAATTCATAACAAGCGATGTTACCGTTGACCCCGGGGCAGTACTCCGGTTTTCATGGCTGGCCGTAAAAGGCGATAAGAACCTGACCAGTATGGAAGTGACCAGAGACGGTGCTTACCTGGCAGGTTATCCCGATGAGGTTATTCCCAATGACAACTACAGGGATACCCTGATTACGGAAGCCCCGATCAACAATGGCTATTATTTATATGCCTTTGAGGTATTCGACAGAAATGAAAATTCCGCTGTCAAAGAATTCACCATAACCGTTTCCGTTGAAGCTGCCGATGAACACCAGGCTACACTTGGTGCTCAGAACAACGCCCAGTCCGGAAGCTCCTTTGCTTCCTCCAACGGGCAGGTCTACAAGTTGGCAGATGCAGCCGCCAATTCCGATGTTATTGATTTTGTATATTTCTATGGAGCAACCAATGCAGCAACCTTGTCGGCCCCGGATAACCTGACCGATTTGAACGAGGTTTTCGGCACAGGCGGAAATGCACCGGCCAATTGGTCTACCAACAACGACACCCGCTTTGCGACCACAACCAAATCCGCGTCTGCATTTGATGATATCGAAGCTTCTTCCGAACTTATTCCGGCTTCTGAACCATCAGATAACAAAGCCAATCAGCTTGCTGCTGATGATGTGATTGCTTTCAAGACAGCCGGTGGAAAATACGGTTTGATCAAAGTGGTTTCCATCGATGGTGCCAGCAATACCGGTTCAATTACCATAGTCGTCAAAGTCCAGCCCTAAAGCTTCTTATACCAGGATGAAAAGACCGTCACGTTCCGCGTGGCGGTTTTTTTATAGTAACTTAGTGGAAAATTCCATATATGGCTAAAATCGCGACATCAGGAAACCACGGGGAAAAAGTCCGTTCCGATTGCCAGGTAAGTATTGAACTGAAGAATTCGGGCGGTATACAGGTGGAGCTGGAAAGCAAGGTAGAGGTTCTTTACGGCCGCGGGATCCGCGAGCTCGTCTGTGCCATGATGCAGCATTTTACCGTAGAAAATGCCCTGATCTCCATTAAAGATTCCGGTGCGCTGGACTGGGTGATTGCAGCACGGGTTGAGGCGGCAACGCGCCTTTTGAAGGGGAACATCGAACCATGGCTTCCGGGGAGGATCCCGGAAAACAGGGGTCCGTCTTCCAGCGACAGGTTCCGGACCACCCGGTTGTATCTCCCGGGCAATACCCCCAGCATGATGATCAATGCAGGCATCCATAAGCCGGGTGGGATCATTCTTGACCTGGAAGATTCTGTAGCCCCCTCCAAAAAGGCAGAGGCTTGCCTCCTGGTAAGAAATGCCTTGCGCGGTGTTAATTTCCACGGGGCCGAACGCATGGTCCGGATCAACCAGGTTCCGTCCGGACTGGAAGATTTGGTACATGTTGCCGGTCATGGTACCCAAATGATACTCGTCCCCAAATGCGAGTCCGCGGCGCAGGTGCAGCAGGTGAAAGAAAAGCTGAACACTCTGGATTGCAGGGATACGATCTGGTTTATGCCCATCATTGAAAGCGCCCTGGGTGTCGAAAAAGCTTTTGAGATAGCAAGCTGTTCCGGTCGCGTTGTTGCCATGGCCCTGGGTTTGGAGGATCTCACCGCAGACCTTGGTGTACAAAGAACCCATGAAGGAGAAGAGTCGTTCTACGCCCGTACCCGCCTGGTTAATGCCTGCAAGGCTGCACGCATCCAGGCCATTGACTCGGTATTTTCAGATGTGGACGATATGGATGCACTGGCAGAAAATGTACGTCGTTCCAAAGCCCTGGGCTTCGAAGGGATGGGTTGTATTCATCCCAGGCAGGTTCCCGTGGTCGAAATGGCCTTTGCACCGGAAGCCGAAGAGCTCGAGTATGCACTGAAGATAGTGGAGGCAGCGGAAAAAGCTGAAAAGGAAGGTCTGGGCGTGGTGGCCCTGGGCTCCAGGATGATCGACACACCGGTGGTAAAACGGGCCCGGCGGCTGGTCGAAAGAGCGAAACAATATGGTTTAACGGAGGAAAAGAACCCGTCATGAGAGAACAAAAGAATGCAGCCGGGCGAATGATCCCGGAATCCATCAACGGCCGGAAAGTCATTCCCTTCAAAGGAGCGGGTAAACATCAACCCGCGGGACGGAAGCACGCACCCCGGATCGAATCATGCGGGAACTTTCCGTCCGACGGCAATAAAAAAGTCGATTCCCTGCGGGAAGCACTTGAAAAATGCGGACTACGGGACGGCATGACCCTTTCGACCCACCATCATTTCAGGAACGGCGACTTGCTGGCCAATAAAGTATTTGATATCGCCCGTGCAATGGGCGTAAAGGATCTGCGATGGTTTCCTTCTGCCTCTTTCCCCTGTCATGAACACTTGATCCCCTACCTTGAAAATGGTACCATCCATCATATCGAAGGCAGTATGAACGGTCCCCTGGGCCGCTTTGCTTCAGAGGGAAAGATGAAAGGGACAGGGGTTTTGCGATCCCACGGCGGTCGCTACCAGGCCATACAGGACGGGGAAGTGCAGATCGATATTGCCGTGATCGGAGCCGGCTGTGCCGATGCCTTTGGAAATGCCAACGGCTTGTACGGACCCTCAGCCAGTGGTTTACTCGGATTTGCCCTGGCCGATTCACAGTATGCCGACAAAGTCATAGTGGCTACCGACAACATGGTGGAATTTCCCTGCATACCCTGGCAGATACAGGGAAATTACGTGGACTGCACGGTAGAGTTGGATGGCATCGGTGAACCGGAAAAGATCGTTTCGGGAACCACAAGGATCACCCGCAGTCCCGACCGTCTTCTGCTGGCAGAGCTGACAGCCCGTTTCTGCGATGAAGCCGGTATCATAAAGGACGGTTTTTCGTTCCAGAGCGGGGCCGGGGGGACCTCCCTGGCTGTGGGAGAGTATTTTAAAGCCCTCATGAAAGAAAAAGGGATCAGGGCCCGCTTTGCCCGGGGAGGTTCCAATAAATACCTTGTTTCCATGCTTGAAGAAGGTCTGGTGGAATATATACTGGATGGACAGACCTTTGACCTGGAAGGGGTCCGGTCGATGCGGGATAATCCCCGACATGTCTGGACTTCCCCCTTTACCAGTTACAATTACCATGGCAAAGGAAATTTCGCGGGTATGGTCGATGTGGTTATTCTCGGTGCCACCGAGATCGATGTTGGGTTCAATGCCAATGTGGTCACCCATTCCGACGGGATCCTGCTTCATGGTATCGGGGGATGGCAGAACTGCCTCTTTTCAAAAGTCGTGATGCTGCCTGTTCCGCTGTTCCGGGACCGGATCCCCGTGATCAGGGATGAAGTCACTACCCTGTGCGGACCGGGAGAGATGATCGATGTGATAGTAACCGAAAGAGGAATAGCCATAAATCCGAATAGAAAGGACCTGATAGAAAAAACAAAGAAAAGCAAGTTACCTATAAGGCCCATCCAGGAACTTAAGGAAGAAGCGGAGAAGATCTGTGGTATTCCCGACAAACCTGAATTCGCGGAAAAGGTAATTGCTGCCGTGAAATGGGTGGACGGGACCGTTTTGGATGTTGTAAGACAGATCAGAACCTGAAGGTTGGAAATTAAAAACTGAAAGGCTCGAAATCTTCTTTTCTTACACCACAAACAGGACATTGCCAATCATCCGGTATATCTTCAAATGGAGTCCCCGGAGCGATCCCTCCATCAGGATCTCCTTCTTCAGGATCATAGACGTAACCGCAAACGGTGCATCTGTATTTTTGCATAGAATAATTGCGATTGGTTTAAAAATAGCAATAATAGCAATCTTTGAAAGATATATCTTAATATCGCTTCTTTTCGTTTATTTTTGTTAACAATAAATTAATATACATACCTGAAACCTATGCTGGCTGCCCTGTTAAATCGTTATCGCTCCATATCGCTGCAGGAGCTGGAAAGGGTAAGAATGATGATCCGGATGGATTTTAAATACCTTTTCCGGGAAGAACACCTGCCGGAATTCCTGGATGCATGCCAGCCCTATTATCAAGTGCTTGAAGTACATCATGATCGGAAATTCTCGTACAGGACCCGGTATTTGGATACACCCTGCCTGCAATGCTACCATGATCATCATAATGGGGTCAGGCCCAGATATAAGATCAGGTTCCGGGAATATCTGGATTCGGGATTAAGCTTCCTTGAGGTAAAACAAAAAGACAACAAGGAACGGACCACAAAAAAACGCGTGGAATCTAAAAGCTCCTGGCCACTGGATCATGAGCAGAAAAATTTTATCGGGGAAAATGTGCCGGTATCCCCGGATGTTCTCCGTCCTCAGCTTGTTACCACATTCAACCGGATAACCCTGATCGATAAAAAACGTATCGAGCGCATCACTATTGATACAGGCGTTCGCTTTAGCCACGGAGAAAAAACTGCTCATATGAATGGCTTGGTAATCAGTGAAATAAAGCGGGATCGTTTTTCATCTGAATCTTTTTTCATTAAATTGCTGCTTGAACGGAGCATTAGATCCTTTAACATCAGCAAGTACGGATTGGGGATCGCCTTGCTGATGGAGGACATCAAAAAGAACAGGTTTAAGGAAAAAATTCACTTCATCAACCGCGTAAAATATGCTTGAAGCCATCATACTCCAAGCCAGTCAGCCAATGGAACTTTTCGGCATCGAGATCATTGATACGGAAGATTTCCTGGAGCTCCTGGTTCGCTATATTTTCAATATGGCCACGGTGATCATCCTGGCCTATGGTTTTTATTATCTCATCACGAGAAGGAAAGACTACCTTTTTTCATTCATCCTTGTTTCCACTGTCGTATTTCTGTTGTGTTTCCTTCTGGAAAATGTAAAGCTGCAGATTGGCCTGGCCCTTGGCTTATTCGCCATATTCGGGATCATACGGTACCGGACCAACCCCATCCCGATACGGGAAATGACCTACCTCTTCGTGGTTATAGGCATCTCGGTGATCAACGCCCTGGCCAATAAAAAAGTCAGTTATGCCGAACTGGTGGCCACCAATTTATTCGTCATATTAACTGCTTTTATTCTGGAACGGGTATGGTTGCTCAACCGGGAATACAGGAAGACCATTAACTATGAAAAAATCGAGATGATCAAACCGGAACGAAGGGATGAATTACTCGCGGATCTCAAGGATCGGACCGGTCTGAATATCCATAGAATTGAGATAGGGCGGGTTGATTTTTTAAGGGATACGGCAAGAATCCGTATATATTATACCAACGGGGACCATGCCAGTTTCGACGAGGAGGATGAACTGGTAAACGATAACGACGAATAATCTGGCTTCTGGTTGCTTGTCTCTGGTCGCTTGCTGCTTTCCACCTAAGGATTACGGATTACGCCTGCCGGCAGGCTGAATTCTCAAGACTGCCTGCTGAACTAATCAAGTCGTCGCAGGACTTCCAGCAACAATTTCCAGAATCTTTCCGTGCTTTCAATATCCAGCCGTTCATCCGGAGTATGCGCTCCCTTGATTTCCGGTCCGAATGAGATCATGTCCAGGTCAGGATATTTCTCGAGGAACAGTCCGCATTCCAGGCCGGCATGTATGGCCCTGACCTTGGGATCTTCTTTGAACAGATCTTTGTAGGTCTGTTCCGTAATTTTTACGATCTCAGAAGACCGGTTGGGTTTCCAGCCCGGGTATCCATCGGTTTGCAATGCTTTAGCCCCTGCCATTTCAAAAGTAGCCGTCATACGGGAGGCTATATCTTTCTTGGCTGATTCAACAGAGCTGCGCTGACTGGTGGTGATCAGGAAATATTGGTCCTTGTTCATTTCAACAGTGCTCAGATTGGTCGATGTCTCCACGAGGTTCTCAATTTCCCGGCTCCAGGCAATAACTCCGTGCGGTAGAGCATACAGTAGATACAATAGTTTCTTCTGGGCATTTTTATTGATTACGGCATCCGGCAGGCCGGTATTTTCAAGGATGAGTTCAAGTCCGGATTCAACGCTTTTATATTCTTCTTTAACTGTTTTCGAAAAGGACTTGAAAAAGTCTTCCAGGTTTGCCGCATGAGCTTCTTTAACAACAAAGTTGGCGGTGGCTTCCCTGGGAATTGCATTGCGCATATTTCCACCCTGTAAGCTTGCAAGTTTAATGCCATAGGCACGGGAGGCATTCCACAGGAATCTGTCGGTGATCTTCACGGAATTACCCAGTCCCAGATGTATCTCATCCCCCGAATGGCCTCCTCTCAGACCATTGATCTTAATCTTATAAGCTTTTGAATGGCTGGGAACCGGACGATATTTAAAGGGAAGATATCCCAGGGTGTCTACACCTCCTGCACAACCAATAAAAAGTTCGCCTTCATCTTCTGAATCGAGATTGATCAGGGTTTTACCTGTGATAAAGCCGGTTTCCATCTGCTTTGCCCCGGTAAGCCCGGATTCTTCATCTACGGTAAAAAGACACTCCAGGGGACCGTGCTCGATGTCTTTGGCATCCAGAATCGCCATCATGGCTGCAACAGCTATGCCGTCATCGGCGCCCAGGGTTGTTCCCTCAGCAATAACCCAGCCGTTTTCAACCAGCGGGATGATCGGGTCCTTGTGAAAATCATGATCGACGTCTCCATGCTTTTCTCCAACCATATCCACATGACCCTGTAAAATGACGGTTTTTTTCTTTGAAGAACCTGCAGGGGCCGGTTTAGAGATAAGCAGATTTCCTGTCTTGTCTTTCTTGTATTCGAGATTCCTTTGCCGCGCAAAATCGATCAGGTAAGCAATGATCTTTTCTTCATGTTTCGAAGGTCTGGGTATCTTACAGATCTCTTCAAAGAATTGCCAAACTGCATCAGGTTTCAATTGTTCCAGAGACATCCAGGTGCGATTACAAAGTTTCTAAAGCTAATGAAGAACATAAACATAAGCGGATGAAGATCGTGCATTTCCATTAATTTTACAATTTATTCTTTTCACTTTAGCGAAGAACTGACTAAAATTATGAACAAAAGAACCATTGTGACCATGCCGGGTGATGGCATCGGTAAAACCGTACTGGAAGCCTGTATTAAAGTCCTGGATGCAGCCGGGCTGCAAGCCGGTTATGTACATGCCGATATAGGCTGGGAATTCTGGAAATCAGAAGGAAATCCCCTGCCAGACCGGACCATCAAATTGTTGGAAAAACATAAGATCGGCCTTTTCGGTGCCATAACTTCCAAGCCGAAAGATGAAGCATCCATGGAGCTCTTGCCCGAACTAAGGGATCAGGGTTTTGTTTACTCCAGTCCTATTGTCGGACTCCGGCAACATTTTAACCTGGACGTTTGCATCAGGCCCTGCCGCACCTATAAGGGTAATCCGCTGAATTTTATAAGAAGGGGCAAGGATGGGGGTATAGAAGAACCGGAAATAGATGCCGTAATCTTCAGGCAGAATACAGAGGGCTTATACGGGGGAGTAGAATGGTCCGATCCGCCCGAACAAGTATACCAGGCTTTAAAAACACATCCGAAGTTTTCGAAGAATTTCGGATCGGTCCCCAGGGAAGAGATTTCAGTTTCAACAAGAATTTTTACCCGGAGGGCAACCGAAAAGATCCTCAGGGCCGCTTTCGATTATGCACGTGAATACGGTTATTCTTCAGTTACGGTCTGTGAGAAACCCAATGTTATCCGCGAAACATCCGGGATGATGTACAAGATGGCCCGGGAGATCCAAACGGAGTATTCTGAAATTGAGCTCTGGAACACCAATATCGATGCACAGATGATGTGGCTCACCAAGAATCCCGAAGATTACGGGGTGATCGTCGCCGGGAATATGTTCGGGGATATTGTCTCGGACGGGTTTGCCGGTCTTATCGGTGGATTGGGTTTTGCATGCAGCGCGAATATTGGTGAGGAAGTGGCGGTTTTTGAGCCTACCCACGGTTCAGCACCTAAGTATGCCGAATACGGCGAATCCATTGTGAACCCGATAGCCATGATCGTTTCTGCCTGTCTGATGCTGGATCATATAGGGGAGAAGGGACTGTCGGAAAAGATAAGAAATTCGATCGCCCGGGTTATCCAAGAAGGCAAGGTCCGCACGTATGATATGCTTAAGACACGGGGCAGTCCGGATGTAATCAGGCAGGGTGCCGCCTCGACATGGCAGATGGCGGAAGCAATAATCAGGGAGTTCTGAATTCAGGATTCAGCCTGCCTGATGGCAGTCAGGGATTCAGAATGGAATTAATGGGTAATAGTAGCGCGCTGGGTTTTACATTAAAATTTACGCGTAACTCGTAACCCGAAACGCGTAACATTATTTTTAATCCGTAATCCGTAATCTTATAATAACATGAAATCTGAAATACTGAGTCTATGGCCGGAACTGGATTGGATCCGGGATGAGGAGCTTCGTGAGAAAACGGCCCGTACCTGGGAACTGGCCATGGAACGCAGCGTTTTAACAGCAGAGGACCTGAACACCATTCCTTTTACCCTGAAGGTACCCGACCTGAAGGTTACATTCATGGAACACAAGCGATGTGTGGTTCATATGGCCAAACTCTGCGGTGAGAAAACCCTTGAATTTCTGGGTAAAGAACTGACGGTTGACATGGATGTGTTAATTGCCGGGGCCATCCTTGCAGACGTGGGCAAGCTCCTGGAATATGATTTGCAAGACGGGAAAGCAGTACAGGGGACCTATGGAAAATATTTACGGCATCCTTTTTCCGGCGTCTCTATTGCAGAAGCGTGCGGAATGCCTCCCGCGGTCTGTCATATTATTGCTACGCATGCCGGGGAAGGAGATATGGTACAGCGAAGCGTTGAATCTTATATTGTGCATCATGCCGATTTTATGACTTTCCTCCCTTTCAAGTCCCGCCTGGAGATTTGAAGGCTTTATTAGTCTCTAACCGGTGCTTTTCATTCTGACGAATAATTAGTTAATTTGAGCTATTTCTGAACTCTTTCAAAATTTAGTGCCTTATTGATAACAGGCAGGATCACCTGCCTATGACGAGGATGATAATAAACTTTGACCAGATACTTGTTTTTCTGGTGCTGGTTTTTATACTCATATCCCTCTACAGGGAGATTGTAGGACCGGCATTTACCTTCCTGATAGGGATTTCGATTCTGGGTATATTTGGAGTGCTGACCCCTGCAGAGATCCTCAGTGGCTTTGCCAATGAACAGATCGCTGTGATCCTCATGCTTTTGCTTCTGGGCGAAATCATACGCCGGACTGCTGTTGTAGAGTTGATCTTTGACAGGGTTTTTGTATCGGCCAAAAGCTATAAAGGTTTTCTCAGCCGGATGGTTCTGATGATCTCGGGCTTCTCTGCCTTCCTGAATAACACCCCGCTGGTCGCCCTGATGATGCCTTATGTTAATAACTGGTGCAGAAAAAATAACATTTCCCCGTCTAAATTTCTGATGTCCCTTTCCTATGCAGCTATTCTGGGAGGATGTGCCACCCTGATCGGTACCTCCACCAACCTTATCGTAAACGGTCTGATCGTGGATCAGAATATTATCCCGGACATGCCGGAACTGAACATCTTTGATTTTGTAGCGGTGGGACTGCCCATGATCATACTGGGTTATGTTTATCTCATCACCCTTGGCGACCGGTTGATGCCCAAAAAACCTAAACTTCTCGAAGACTTCAGTAACCAGACCAGGAGATATCTGATAGAAGCCAAAGTCAGGGAAAAATCATCACTGATAGGTAAATCACTGGATGAAGCCGGGTTCAGACATCAGAAAGGTTTCAGCCTGGTCGAGGTGCAACGGCGCGGACTGAAGATTACATCTTTTGGTCAGGAGTTTCTGCTGGACAAAGGTGATATTCTTGTCTTCGCGGGTGATACAGAGGCCATCGTCGCGATGATGGATAAGAGTACGGGGTTGTCCTGGCCCGAGGTGGGGCAGTTGTCCAAAAAGAAAAGAACAGAGATCGTTGAAGTGGTGGTCTCACAAAATTCCGGCCTGATCAATAAAACGGTTCGAGGCACCAATTTCCGGGCCAAATACGATGCCGCCATTATTTCCGTGCACCGGAACGGTGAACGCATTACCGGTAAGCTGGGAGAAGTGGTGCTTCGTGCAGGAGATGTTTTGCTGCTCTTTACCGGAGAAAACTTTTTTGAACGTACCATTCATACCAAGGACTTCTATTTTATCTCCAAGGTTAAAGACATTGTTCAGATCGAACGCTATAAGATCTATATCCTTTTCGGCGGAACCATAATGGCTATTTTACTGGCCGCGCTTAATGTGATATCCCTGTTCATGGGACTGGTGGTGTTGATCATTACCGCACTGACCATGAAACTGGCCCATCCGAAGGAGCTTCCGAAGAGCATCGATTTTAACCTTGCCATCATCATTGTACTTGCCCTGGCTTTGGGTACGGCTATGACCAAGACGGGTGCGGCAGACCTGATTGCCGATTCCATCATCCGACTGTTTTATCCCCTGGGAAAGGTGGGCATAATTGCAGGGATCTATCTCATCACCTCCATACTGGCTGCCTATATTACGGCCAAAGCTGCAGCGGCCCTGATCTTCCCTATTGCCCTGACAACCGCGTTGAACCTGGAACTTAACCCGCTTCCTTTTGTACTGGTAGTGGCCTATGCTTCTGCAGCCAACTTTATGACCCCGATCGGTTTTCAGACCAACATGATGGTCTATGGTCCGGGGGGTTATTCTTTCAAGGACTTTTTCAGGGTGGGATTCCCGCTTACCATTTTATACTGGATCGTTACCATTTTCATTCTGTCACTCCTTTATTTCTGATGAATGAAAGATATACTGAAGGAATTGCAGGGGAAAGCCATGCAGGCTGCGGACAGGGCGTCAGAGGAGATCTTAAATGTTTATAAAAGCAGCCGTGAGATTACTGTGGTTCAGAAAGAAGATGATACACCCCTTACCCTGGCGGACAGGAATGCCCACCATGTGATTGTTGAAATACTTGCTGAAACGGGATTACCGCTTATCAGTGAAGAGGGTCACATACCTGATAATCAGCAAAGAGATCAATGGGAATGGTATTGGCTTGTCGATCCCCTGGATGGCACACGGGAATTCCTGAAACGGAATGACGAGTTTACGGTCAACATAGCCCTGATGCAGCATAAAACGCCTGTATGGGGCATTATCCAGGCCCCCGTCCTGCACCAGACCTGGTATGTAGGATCCGGCGGTAAAGCATACCATAAAAATCTTAAAACACAAAAGGAGCGGATCATTACAGCAAGAAAAAAGCCGGCCAGGCCGGTCAAAGTTATAGTCAGCCGTTCCCATATGAATGAAGAAACACAGGGGGCCATACAAGCCATCGAAAAGAAACTGGGAAGCCTCATCAGGGTCACCAGGGGCAGTTCACTAAAGTTTTGTATGCTGGCAGAGGGTAAGGCAGATTTTTATCCGCGGATGGGTCCCACCATGGAATGGGATACCGCTGCGGGACATGCCATTGCCGTGGCAGCGGGTTGCCGGGTCCTGCAATATCCCGGGATGGCCCCACTGGAATATAATAAAGAGGACCTGAAAAATCCCTTTTTCATTGCTTTGCCTGAGCACTATCCGCTACCCATTTAAGTCTTGCCAGATGAATGGCATACCCCCCCTCACCACGGATATTGCTAATGTAATAATTGCCTTTTTCATCACGGATAATCTCCGGGGCCATCGTTTCCAGGGTACAAACAAAGTAATCGGATGGATCGGGAGAACCGAAATTCATGGGATCGGAACTTCTGAAAACATAAACTCCCGCATCCCCGTCGCCATGCGTTCTGAATAGGTAGTAAGCGCCTTCTTTTTCAACAACGAAGGGTGATTCGGGCTTCCAATGGCCGACCGAACTGCTGTCGAAATGGGCTATTACCCAGTCCGACCAGTGAATCAGATCTTTTGAGGTTCGTACATAAAAGGCCGCCTGGTCCCGGTCCTGGTTATGATGACCGGCATAATATACATACCAGGTATCCCCGAATTTCCTGAAACAGGGATCACGGACCGCACCGGGTCCCATAAATACGCGACTCAGGCCCTGCTCGTTCCGGTACCTTTCCCACTCCAGACCGTCGTCAGAGGTCATCAGGCAGATCTGCTTTTCAGCGGCATTGTAATCCAGGGCAGGGTCCAGGCTGTCCCCTGCCGCGTCCAGACCGGTGTCATATCCCCCGTAGAACAGGTAGTATTTCCCTTCTTCCTTAAGGATGAAAGGAGATTGGATGAACTCCTGGCCTTTCCAATCGACCAGGCTCTCCCCGGCACTCCGGTCGGCCCGGATCACTTCTCCGGTAAAATCCCAAACCGGGTCGCTGAGTGTCTCCGATTGCCAGTGAGCCAATATCCTCCCTGCTGCAGTATTTCTGACACAAGCCCAAAGATGCCACCGCCCGTCAGAAGCTTTGAAAATATGATGGTCGTTGGTTTCATTGATGCCCGGTCCCCCCGGGAGCTGCAATCCCAGCTCCGAAAGATCCGGCTCCGGTGCAATCACCCACCACTCTGAAGCAATTACCGGGCGCATTGTCTTTTTTTTGTCCGGTTTACAGCCGGAAGAAAACAGAACCACGACAAAGGCTACAATAATCGATAAGGATTTCATGTTATTATAAAATTACGAATTACGGATTACGGATTAAACCACACCCACACCCAATCCCCACACACTCATTCTGAATCCTGAATCACTTAAACACCTCCACACCCGATAAACCACTTGAATTCCTGTATGCCCGGAACATCCCGCCTGTATTGAATTCTATGGCCATATTTCCCCCCTTGTCCAAAACGATCACCCCTCCGTCTGCACCGGCACCGGTCAGTTTGTTATGAATAACGTCATAAGCGGCATCATAGACTGAATGATCCTTATAGTCCATCAGGGCATGAACGTCGAAAGCAATGGCATAGCGGATGAAAAATTCACCCTCACCGGTGCAGGAAACCGCACAGGTTGTATTACTGGCATAGGTGCCTGCACCGATGACGGGGGAGTCGCCGATACGCCCGTATTTCTTATTCCTCCTCCCGCCGGTCGAAGTTCCCGCGGCCAGGTTACCTTCCCGGTCCAGTGCGACACAACCCACCGTACCCGGTTTATTCTCCGGCCAGTCTGCCGGGGACAGGAGGGCATCCCAGGGTTTTTTCTCAAGAAAATAGGAGGGGTCGACCATTTCCAGGCCCATGTCCCGGGCAAATTCACTGGCCCCTTCACCGGCCAGGAATACATGTTCGCTTTCTTCCATCACCTTGCGTGAGGCGGTTATGGGATGACGGATATCTTTGACGCCGCCTACTGCACCGGCATTCAAATTTCTGCCATCCATGATGGATGCATCCAGTTCAGCGGCACCTTTCTCATTTAAAACAGCTCCCTTGCCGGCATTAAAAAGGATGTTGTCCTCCATATATCTAATCACGGCTTCTACGGCATCCAGGCTGCTTCCACCCTGCTCCAGTATCTTGCTGCCGATGTCCAGGGCCTCGTCCAATGACCGGGTGTACATGGCTTCAGCGGGAGGGGGAACGACTTCCCGGTTGATCCTGCCGGCACCCCCGTGAACAATAATGGCCCACTCTTCCTGGGCCATCATCGTAATACAAAAAGTGAATAATAGAAATCCGGCAATTATGAATGTTTTCTTCATGGTATAGGATTTATGCCTTAAATGTAATGTAAAATGTAAAGTGGATAATGGAAATGTTACGGGTTTCGGGTCACAATTACGCGTAACCCGTAACCCGTAACGCGAAGAAGCGGCCCCGAAGAACCGCTTCCGCCGAATATTTCAATCAAATAATCAAATAATCAATAAACCAGCCAATCACTAAATCAACTAATCCTCCAAATGCACACTGCCGTATTGGGTAATGATCTTAACAACCGAGCCATCATCGCCCTTCCCGACACGGCCCGATACTTCCATTGAATTGCTTTCAGTGATCCGGCTGACCTTGCTGTTGTCCGGATAATGGATTTTTGCATAAGCCGCTTTGCCATTCAAATCATAGGAGGCATCTTTATCGATACCCAACTTATACCGGCCATAGCTGTTCGAAATGGTGATGGACGAAAAACCTTTGGTTACCCTGTCGATATCCACGTCGGTGTATTTGGTATCCAGCTTAAGTTTTCCCGAGAGGCTGCCGAATTCGAAATCGCAATAGCCTGCTTCTGCAACGAAATTTTCGATCCTGTCGATCTCATAGGTATCGTACTTGCTTTCCGCGACAATGGAACTGATCCGGTCGATGTAGAGCTTGGAGTACTTACTGACCACTACCATGGCCCGCGACCGGTCAAGCTGCAGTTTTGAATACTTCATATTCAGGTTCAGCCAACCTGCTTTTTCCACCATGGCTTTTGAATATTTGAGATTCATGGTCGAATAGGGTTTTTCCTTACCCCGGGTAAGCTGATTACCTTTCATATTGCCGTATTTAAGGTCAATCTGCACGAATCCTGCCAATTCATCAAAAAAGATATCGCCGTATTTGTTGGCTATGTTCATGTTCAAATTGCGGGGGACCTGCACGCTGTAATCAATTGAGAAATCCAGGTCATTGCCCCATCCCGATTTACTTAATCGATTGTCAATCTCGGTACGGGCGGAAATTTCGTTTCCCGGTTCGTCGAAAATGATGTTGATCATTTCCAGCGCCCGTTGCGCCCGTTCTTTGTTCCTGGCCCGGACGCTGACGACTACATCAACGATAGCCTTGTTTCCTTTATGATTCCTGATATTGATGTCGCCATATTTATTTTCAAGAATCATCGTCGTTGCATCGCTTACCGTGAATTCTTCATGATATTCCTTTGTTATTTCATTCTGTGCAAAGGATACTGAAGAAATTAAAAACAGCAACAACAAGGAAACGGTTCCTGATTTAACTTTCCATTTTTTCATTTTCTTGGTCCTTTTTATTATCCTGTAATTGTTCCAGTTTTGTCATGATCCTGTTCATTACTTCCAGTTTCATCTGGTAATGAGCGATGATAGCACTGATAACCCGTTCATCATCACGGGTCATTTCAAGGTCCTTTTTCAGCCCCTGGTAAACCTTGTCCATTTCTTTGATCTCCTCCAGTAAAAGCTGTTTTTGTTCCTGGTCAAAGCCTTTCATGTTTTCGATCTGCTCAAAACGGTTATCGATCATAGAGCTGTAATATCGCTCTGCTTCTATATATTCCATTCCCGCCTGTTCTTCTGCCAGTATGTTTTGCATTCCGGCAGGCCGGGTTAACCGGTGGACCATATAGGTCAGGCCCAGAACCAGGACTACAAGCGCAGCCACCCGCATCAGGCTTCCGGTAAAGCTCCGGTGAATGGTTCTGCTTCCAGCCAGTTTGTTCCGGAATCTTTCAAAATGCCCGGCCGGAGGTTCATGCCGGTCAAAGGCATCACGGTTGGACCGTATTATCTTTTTCAGTTCCGTCATTTTTTTCAGTTTTTTTTTTAGCAATTCTGCTAATCTCTTTCTTGCCCTGGCATATTGCGATCTGGCTGTTGAAGGTGCAATTCCTGTTATTTCGGCTATTTCATCATGGTCGTAACCTTCCAGTAAGTACAACGATAACACGATCCGGTATCCGTCCGGTAAAGATTCAATAGCCTGCCTGATCCGCTCGAGGTTATAATCCGGTTCTGCCTCCTTTTCTTTTTCACCGGCAGGTTGATCTGCTATCGGATGGATATGATCATCATCAATGCTTTCAAAGAGCATTTTTTGTTTTCGCAAATGATCCAGTGACTTGTTCACCACGATCTTTTTGAGCCAGGCACCGAAGCTTACTTTTCCTGAATAGGAGCCAAGTTTATTGAAAGCTGCCAGGAAAGATTCCTGCATGACATCTTCAGCTTCCCCCCTGTTTCCTACAATCCTGATACAGGTGTTGTACATGGCCCTGTAATACAGTTTGTATATTGCAAACTGAGCTTGCCTGTTGCCTTCCCTGCATTGATCAATAAGCTCCCGGTGCACATTGATATGTTCTGATCCTTTCCTTTTCAATCTAAAGACGATGATTTTTTCTTATTGCTGCAAGTTAAAATAATATGTTTTTAATTTATTTCCAAATTACTGAAAATGTGGTATTTAGCTTAACTACAATAATTTTGTTCCTAATTTTCTCTTCTGAAACGCTTGTAAAAACTGAAGAATTAGTATTTTAACGGACAATTAAAAAACCTTTACCCATGAAAAAACTATTCCTAACTGTCGTTGTTCTCGGATTTCTTTTTGCAGTAGTATCATGTAAAAGTCCTGGTGAAAAAGCCAAAAAAGCCATGGATGACCTGATCGAAGAGGTTCAGGAAGATATGGATACCTTGGAAGAAGAAATGACGGGAGAGGAGACAATGGAAGCCGATACTGCCGCTGCTGAAGTGGAGGAAGAAACTGAATAAGAAGGTGTTGAAGGCTACTCCGTCTTCTCGACAAAGAAATCAAAAAGAACCCCGTCCGGTTACCGGACGGGGTTCTTTTTTTGTGAAAAAACGAAAGGAAGGATCATTCCCGTAACCACTTCCCCGGTTTCGTAATTGTATTCAGATCCCAACGCTGAATGAGGTATGAGGTTGATCCCCAGAAAGACCACGGAAGCTACCACAATAGCCCAGGGTCTTTCTTTTTTCAGGTTAAGGATCAAAGCACCAAGCCAGAATACCAAACCGATGACGACCTTATTGTCGGTCAGGTCCCCGCCAAAGGGAAATCCCGTCCAAAAATCCCCAAATGCCATCCATTGAATGATGGGACCCATGACAAATCCTCCAAGCAGGAGAAACACAATGGCCAGCTTCATATACAATTGGGCTCTTTTCAGCCGGCCTAAAGCAAATAATCCTGCCAGGGTTGAAAACAGCATGGCCGTAAAGATGAACATCACATGAGGCAGGATAATGGCAGCCGGGACCCGGCCCTTAAAGCGCATCTTTACCGATCCTTCGGTAGGTACCCGAAGTGTTTCATCGTCGTTATCCAGCAGGAGATAATATTCAATTTTACCTGCAGGGGGTTGTCCGGATACCATGGCCGATAATAAATTGTTTTTATTGGGCTGCAGGATCAGGGTATCCCAGGGATCATTTGTCGGGAACCTTCTGTATACCAGCAATCCGGTCACTTCATTGCCGGGCAGGTTGAATTCCAGTTCGGCATCGGTCGTGTCAGCACGCGAGCGGGTAAGTCTCAGGGAATATTCCTTTTCATTCAGTTCTGCCTCTACTCTGAGCGGATGGGTCGGCCCTGTAAGTCTTTGATAAAACACGGATCCAATCGTTATCACAACGGCAAGGATCCAAAATAGCGTCTGTTTCATTGCTCTCCGATCATAATTCTACCAAAAAATCAATACGTTCCTTATCCCGCATCACGGTAACGATGATCTGCTGGCCGGGACGGTAGTTCTTCATCCTGTACATGTAGTCGTATACGTTTTGTACGGTTTCTCCTTCAATGGCCCGGATGATATCTCCCTTTTTTAAGCCTGCCCGGGAAGCGGGCTTCCCAGGGGTAACGAACTCAATCCTCATCCCCTGGTAGTCCGGATCTGCAGCGATATCGGGCATGATCCCCAGGGTTGCTTTCATGTCGGCATATCTTCTGCCTTTTCTTTCTTTCGGTCCGGCTTCGGTGAAAGTAAGGGCAGAATCCCGGTTGGCCAGTTCAAGCAGGAAACCGGATATGGTCTCACCGATAAGGACCATACCCCGGGCATTGATGCCTTCGACATTGTCCCGGGGAGTGTGATAATCCGGGTGGGCCCCGGTTGAAAAAAATAATACAGGAATATCTTTGGCATAAAAAGCTGAATGATCGGAGGGTCCGAAACCTTCTTCCGAAAGAGCCAGTTTAAATGAATCCTTCCCGCCCATTCCTTCAAGCAGTCTGCTGAATTCTGCAGCTGTACCTGTACCACCGATCTGTAAACGCGTATCTTCATTGAGTCGCCCGACCATGTCCATATTCAGCATCATGTAGGTTTGATCAAGCGGCATTACCGGGTTCCGGGTATAGTATTTCGAACCGATAAGGCCCTGTTCTTCGGCTCCAAAGGTCATAAAGAGCATGGACCGCCGGGGTCCTTCTTCAAGGGCGGCAATATACTCTGCTATTTCAAGAACCATGGCCACTCCGGAAGCATTGTCATCGGCACCAAAGTGAACGGCAACAGTATCCGGCTGCCTGGAAGAAGTGTTTAAGCCCCCCATTCCCAGGTGATCGTGGTGGGCCCCGACAACAATAAGCTCATTCCTGAGCTGCTCATCCGATCCTTCCAGCAAAGCCAGGGTATTGAATGTTTTCGATCTTTCTTCGACAAGTTGTACATGGGCCGATAGATTAAGGCCCGGGTCCCGGACGACGGGCATTTGTTCTTTCCCGATCCCGGATTCCAATACCCGGAGGTCCAGTCCCGCCTGTTGCATCAACTTTTCTCCCAGGGTCCTGCTGATAAAGATGACCGGAATGCGCACCGGGGCCGCTCCCTTTTCAAGCTCAGGCAGTTTTTCATCCTTGTTCCTGATGATGATCAGACCGGAAGCCTGGTGATCTGCAGCCAGCATGGCTTTGTCCCTCGATCCCGGATATTCATCTTCTTCTTTCTCTTGAATGAAGTCGGGCAACTGATCCAGTACCAGGACCCATTTGCCGGATACATCAACGTTCTCATAGTCATTGCAAATGAATTGATCCGACTTGCTTACATGACCGTATCCGGCAAAAACAACGGGAGCTGATGCACCCCCATTGGCCGAAAATCCCGCGGGAATGAATTCCTCTTCAAGGAGGGCTTCGGTTGTTTCCGCCCTGAACCAATTGCTGTCGCCCAAGCTGAGATCGGTGGTGATCTCAAATACCTGCAAGCCGTCGTCCGCCAATATTTTCAGTCCGGCCCCGCGATATTCGTTCACGATATATTCGGCCAGAACCCGGTCTTCCGGTGTGCCGGGATATCTTCCCTTCAGTGAATCCGAAGCCAGAAAAGAAAGATGATCTTGAAATTCTTCCTGTGTAAATGAGGGATCATCCTGCAAACCGCTGCAGGAATGAATAACAATCAAAAGCAATAAGATGAATGTATATCTGAAAAGGCTCATAAGCTAAATGATATTTTAAGATGCAATAATACTTAAAATTTTCGGACTGCACTCATTTGGAATTTCTGCAAAAGGACAATATTTTTACATAAAAGTTTAACATATATGTATAACCCATATGATTAACAATAAAGTAAAATGAAAAAAGATCAGGATACCGAAGAGAAAATACTTTTGGCCGCGCGAAAAGTATTCATGCAAAAAGGTAAAGCCGGTGCATCGATGCAGGACATTGCGGATGAAGCAGGCATTAACCGGACCTTGCTGCATTATTATTTCCGGAGCAAGGACCGGCTGTTCGAATCTGTTTTTCATGATGCCCTGCAGGATCTGATCAGGAGTTTCCGTGACATATTTCTGGCCGAGAGTCCCATGGAAGATAAGGTGGAGCAGTTCGTGGACGTCTATATAGACTTTTTACTGGTGCATCCCTATCTTCCGCATTTCTTCCTGCACGAACTAACGGTGAATCCCGGAAGATTGCTGGAATTAGTAGAATCAGCGGTTTTCACCCCCTCCATTGTTGTAAAGCAAATCACAGGGATGATGGATGAAATACTGGTGGAGCAATTGGATTCCCGGCATTTCGTAATGGATATGCTGGGAATGGTCATTTTCCCCTTTGTTGCCAAACCCCTGGTTACTTACCTGGCATTCGAGGGTAAGGAAACACAGTTCCGTGTATTTCTGCAGGACCGTAAATCTCACCTGAAAGAGGTATTGCAGTTGCTTTTGAACCATTACAGAAAACCAAAGACATGAATAAGATAATCAGGAAATCGGTTTGTAAAAAGCTTCTCTGGCATATTATCTGGCTTGCAGGTACGGTCACTTCTCCGGCTCAGGATTCTTTGTACCTCAGTGACTGTTACCGGTTCCTGGAAGCATACAATCCCGTGAGCAGGCGTCCCGGACTCCTGGAGCGTTCCAAACAGCTGAGCATGAAGAACCTCGGCAACAACTGGTATCCGGAACTGGATATGAACGGCCGGTTCATTTACCATTCCGACATTCCGGAATTCGGGGATGTTTCCGTTCCCGGCATCACATTTCCTCAGCCCCGCCAGGATCAGTACCAGCTGTCCCTTGACCTGCAGCAAACCCTGTATGACGGAGGCGCAACCCATCGGCAGCGGGAGGTTGAAGAGGTGGAGCACCGGGCCGAACTGGACCGGGTTGCGATTGACATGCAAAGCCTGAAAACCAATGTAAACCAGTTGTTCTTCAATATCCTGCTGCTTGAGAAAAGAGAAGAATTAAATGCTTTGTTAATAAAGGAGCTTGAGAAAAGAAGGTCGTCGGTAGCTTCTGCAGTCGGGAACGGGGTTTTGTATCCTGCCGATCTGTACAATATGGACGCGGAACTGTTGCGGGTAAAGCAGCAGCAATTTGATCTCAGGACCTCCATGCAGGCCCGGAGGGAAATGCTGGCGGAACTCACGGGTTCCGACCAATGTTTGAGGGCCAGGATGATCGCCCCAGGGTTTCAATCCGTGGCTGATGACAGTATTCACAGACCGGAACTGGCCCTGCTGGATCGTCAAGGGGCATTGCTGGAAGCCCGGGCCGAGCTGATCCAAAGTCAGCGCTTACCGAAAGTATTTGCCTTCGGTAAACTGGGCTACGGCAATCCCCCGGGAATGAACTTCTTTGCCGATGAGTTCGATTTTTACTACAATTTCGGTGCAGGTCTGAAATGGAATATCTGGGATTACAATGAAACCAAAAGAAAGAGACAAATATTGGAACTGCAGGGTGCCTTGCTGGAAACGAAAAGATCCTCTTTCATTGAGTCGGTAAGAATGAAGGAAGCAGATCTGCTCAGGGAGATCAAAAGACTCGAAAAGGCACTGGAGACCAGTGAGGAGGTGGTAAAATTGCTGGAAAAGGTGACCCGGGCATCGGCTGCCAGGCTGGATAAGGGGATCGTTACCGAAACCGATTATCTGAGTGAATTGAATAAAGAAAACCAGGCAAGGCTGACCCTGGAAATGCAAAAGCTGCAGTTGCAGCTGGCCCGTACTAACTATATGAACCTACTTGGGAAACTCTAATCTCTATGGGGTTAGTTCCCCGAAGCTCTGCTTCGAGAAGAAGTATTAATTTTGTTAATACCTCGTGGCTCTGCCGCGAGGTAGTTTATTTTATCGATATCATGAAACACATGACTTTAATCTTGCTGGTGCTCGTTTTTCTGAATTCCTGTAAGAACGGAAATGAGGAAGCCGATGCTTACGGCAATTTCGAGGCCCGCGAATATTTAATACCCGCTCAAGTGCAAGGCAATATCCTTGCACTCGACCTTCGTGAAGGAATGCGTTTGGAGCAAGGGCAGGAAGTCGGCTTAATCGATACCATACCCTACCATCTGCAGAAGAAACAACTTACCGCATCCAGGGGTGCAGCCCGGGCTAAACTGTTGAACTTGAAACAACAGGTTGAGGTCCAGACGCGTGAAAAAGAAAACCTGCAGCGCGAGATAACCAGGACCAAAGCATTGCTGGACGCGGATGCCGCAACCCAAAAACAGCTTGACGATCTCCAGGGCAAATTGAATGTTCTGGAAAGCCGCATCGAAGCCACCCGCGGTCAGGGCCTGACCATCAGGCAGCAGATCCGGTCGATTTGGGCCCAAATTGAACAGGCCCGGGATCAACTCGACCGTTGCCATATCATTAATCCTGTAAAAGGTAATGTACTTGAAACTTATCTTGAAGCGCACGAGCTGGCCATCCCGGGCCGTACCATCTATAAATTGGCCGACCTGGATGAGATGATCCTCAGGGTCTATATTTCCGGTGCCCAATTGCCTCATCTGAAAATCAACCAGGAAGTTGAGGTCTATTTTGACCTGAATGAAAAAGAGAACCAGAGAACCTCCGGTATCGTCACCTGGATCTCGGACGAGGCGGAATTCACCCCCAAGATCATCCAGACCAAGGAAGAAAGGGTGAAACTCGTCTATGCAGTCAAAGTTCGTGTAAAAAATGACGGGAGGATAAAGATCGGAATGCCAGGAGAAATTAAATTCTAAATTTCGGATAGCGGATTCACACACACTCGCTTAACCCACGCTCAATCCGCGATCCGCGATTTACAATTATGAAATCTATTGAAGTCCATAAAGTTTCAAAATCCTACAACGGGACGAAGGCCCTTGATGCAGTCGATCTGGATGTGCGGGAGGGTGAGATCTTCGGATTGATCGGGCCCGACGGGGCGGGAAAGACCAGCCTGTTCAGGATCATTACCACCCTGATCCTGCCCGACGAGGGAAGGGTAAGCGTGAGCAACCTCGATGTCATCAAGGATTTCAGGACCATCAGAAGGATCATTGGCTATATGCCCGGAAGGTTTTCCCTGTACCACGACCTATCGGTCCGGGAGAACCTCGAATTCTATGCTTCGGTGTTCGGGGCCAGCATCGAAGAGAACTACCATCTGATAGAGGATATTTACAGGCAGCTGGAACCTTTTCGTAATCGCTTGGCAGGCCGCTTGTCGGGCGGGATGAAACAGAAACTGGCCCTGTCCTGTGCCCTGATCCATAAACCCCGGCTGCTGGTTCTGGATGAACCTACCACCGGGGTGGATGCCGTTTCCCGGAAAGAATTCTGGGAAATGCTGATGAACCTGAAGAAGGAAGGAATGACCATCCTGCTTTCCACGCCTTACATGGATGAGGCCGGCGAGTGCGACCGGGTAGGCCTGATACAGGACGGGAAGATACTCCAGATCGCACCGCCCGGGGAAATAGAACGATCCTTCGGCCGGAAGCTTTTTGCCCTCCGTGCCGGAAATATGTATGGTCTGCTTACCGACCTTGAGGATTACAAGCACAGCTATTCGGTCCATCTTTTCGGGCATTCGCTTCACTATGTCGATAAAAGACCGGATATCACCCAGGAGCAAATTCATAAGGAGTTGAGCGAAAGGGGCCATCAGCAGGTTCAGGTTGAACTTGTCAGGGCAGGGATCGAGGACCAGTTTATGGAATTGCTGCGCAAAAAGGAGGTCGGAGATGAATTCTGACAGATCCATAGTGGAAGTCAGGGACCTGGTCAAAAAGTTCGGATCCTTTGTAGCGAACGACCATTTAAGCTTCTCGGTAAGGGAAGGGGAGATCTTCGGTTTCCTGGGGGCGAACGGTGCAGGCAAAACTACAGCCATAAAGATCTTGTGCGGATTATGGCTGCCGACCTCGGGTGAACTGAAAGTAGCGGGATATGACGTTTATACCGAGCGGGGAAAGATCAAGAAAAACATAGGTTATATGAGCCAGAAGTTTTCCCTCTATGAAGATCTGACCGTCGAAGAAAATACACGTTTCTATGCCGGCATTTACGGTCTGAGCAGAAAGCACATCCGTAAAAGGACCCGGGAATTACTGGACGACCTGGATTTCTGGCACTCGCGGGATAAGCTGATCCGGGATATTCCCCTGGGATGGCGGCAAAAGCTGGCCTTTTCCATTGCCATTTTCCATAAACCCCCCATTGTTTTTCTTGACGAACCCACGGGCGGGGTGGACCCGGTAACACGAAGACAATTCTGGAAGATGATCTACAAGGCAGCTGAAAGCGGCGTGACCGTATTTGTGACGACCCACTATATGGATGAAGCTGAATATTGTGACCGGGTCAGTATCATGACCGAAGGCAGGATCGCGGCGCTGGATTCACCGGCCAACCTGAAGGAAAAATACGAGGCCCCCGACATGAACGGGGTTTTTCTGAAACTTGCCAGGGCAAAAATTTCATGAGATGAACCGGTTTGCAGCATTCGTAAAGAAGGAACTTCTTCATATCATCAGGGATTACAGGACCGTCCTGATCCTTTTCCTTATGCCCGTCATTCAGTTGCTGCTCTTCGGCTATGTTATATCCAACGAGATCAAGGATATTCGCACCGCGGTCTATGATCCCTCACGCGATGAAGTGAGCCGGGAGATCACCGACAAGATCTTTTCATCCGGTTTCTTTATCCTGGACCGGTACCTGGAGTCCAATGAACACGTGGAAAGAATTTTCCGGGAGGGCGATATACGACAGGTGATTGTTTTCGAGGAAGATTTCGCTGCAGAACTAAAACGATCCGGAGAAGCCGGCATACAGCTCCTGGCCGATGCTTCAGATGCCAATACGGCCAATCTCATAGTCAATTATACCACCGGGATCATCAATGATTACCTGCAGGAATACAACATGGGGAAGGGAAGTCTTATGATCGCACCGGAGGTGAGAATGTTCTACAATGAAAACCTGAAAAGTGCCTATATGTTCGTTCCGGGGACCATGGCCCTGATCCTGATCATATTGTGTGCTATGATGACTTCCATTTCCATCGCCAGAGAAAAGGAGTCCGGGACCATGGAAGCATTGCTGGTCTCTCCCTTAAAACCTGTACAGATCATCATTGGAAAAGTCACGCCCTACATTTTGCTTTCCTTCATCAATGCAGGGATAGTAATTGCCATGGGAACCATTGTGTTCAAGATGCCCGTTAAGGGGAGCCTGAGTTTGTTGTTGTTCGAAACCATGCTTTTCATCAGTCTTTCACTTTCTATCGGTATCATGATCTCAACGATGGCCAAAACCCAGCAGGTAGCCATGTTTGTTTCGGTTTTCATTCTTCTTTTACCCACCATGCTTTTATCGGGATTTATCTTCCCCATTGAGAACATGCACTTCTTATTGCAATGGCTCGCAAGCGTTTTTCCCACAAGATATTTCATTACGATACTGAAGAATATCATGCTGAAGGGTACCGGGTTGTTGTTTGTCTGGAAAGAAACCCTGGTCCTGACCGGAATGCTGGTGTTGTTCATTGTTATCTCGGTCATCAAATTCAAAAACAGGTTGAACTAAGTAAAGATGAGAACCATACTGTATTTATTGGAAAAAGAATTTACGCAGATCTTCAGGAACAAAACCATGCTTCTCTTCATCTTTATTGCACCGGTGGTTCAACTGGTCCTACTGGTAAATGCCGCCACCCTGGAAATGAAAGATATTGAGGTCAGTATGGTCGATAAGGATCAAAGCAGCATGTCACGACGGCTTATCGCTAAGCTTACCGCTCCTGACTTTTTTATTTACGTGGATCAGGACTTTTCCATGAAACGGGCCGAAGGTAATCTCAAGGCAGATCATGCCGATATGATTTTGCACATTCCTGCCGGATTTGAGAAAGATCTGTACAGGGAAGGAAATGCAAAGGTCCAGGTCATCATTAATGCCATCAACGGAACCGCTGCCGGCCTGATCCGGGGATATGTACAAAATACACTGCTGGATTTCAACAGGGAGATCATTCCCGGATTTATTACACCGGATCAGCTGAGCCGGAGAGCCGGCATTCGGATCGTTCCTTCTTTCCGGTTCAACCCGGAACTGAATTACAGGATCTATATGCTTCCGGGTATCCTGGTGATCCTGGTGACCATCGTGGGAATGTTTCTCACGGCCTTGAACCTGGTGAGGGAAAAAGAAATGGGCACGGCCGAGCAGATCAACGTAACCCCCATAAAAAAGTACCAGTTCATCACCGGTAAATTGTTGCCTTTCTGGATCATCGCCATTGTTGAATTGTCCATTGGCCTGCTGGTCGGCCGGTATTTCTTCGATCTTCCCTTTGTTGGCAGTTTGCTGACCCTCTATCTCTTCACGGCTATCTATCTCCTGGTTATGCTGGGTGCGGGTTTGCTGGTTGCTGCAGTGTCCCGTACCCAGCAGCAGGTCATGTTTCTGAACTATTTCTTTCTGCTCACCTTTATCCTGATGAGCGGGATCTTTACTCCCGTGGAAAGCATGCCCGAATGGGCCCAGAAAGTCAATATAATCAACCCCTTCGCGTACTTCATGCGGGTCATCAGGATGGTCCTCCTGAAAGGCTCGGGGATCGGGGATATCCTTCACGAGATCTATGCCCTTTCGGCCTGCGCGGTTATAGTCATCAGCCTGGCCTCCTGGCGGTACCGGAAAGCAGTGTAGAACGGTAATAAACGGTTCATAACGGTTTCAGCACCGTTTGGCACCGTTCAGCACTATTCCAGCAGCGACTCAAGCAAAGCAACGAACCGTTCACTGTCCCAGCGGGCCGAACCTGTTTTTTTAACTACGATACGCCCATCGGGTGCTATGACATAGGTTGTGGGAATGGCCCTGCTGTGAAAAATTGGGCGCGGGTTACCGAATGACCGGTATACAGGTAAACGGTAATCATTCTTTTTCATGAATTCCCTGATCACTTCGGGTGATTCACTGCTGAGCAGGACAAACCGGACCCGGTCGCCCATCTTGTCGTAAAGTGCCTGTATATTGGGCATTTCGGCGATGCAGGGCGGGCACCAGGTGGCCCAGTAATTCAGGAATATCACTTCTCCTTTCAGTGAAGCAAAAGACTGCTGATTCCCTTCGAGGTCCTGGTATCCCCAACGATAGTCGGAATCGGTCAGCCGGACCATCTTCGCATCCCTTTTCGCCCCGGGGGTACGCGTCAGGAGTTTATTCCCCACGGTGGCCATCTCCGCGCGGGTGGCAGGGATGAGCAGCAATACGAGAAAAACATAAAAGAAGATATCCAGGATCAGGTTGAAGGTGCTCCGTTTGGCGTAATAATCCCTTATCTTCCTGAACAAACGTGAAAAAGGATCTTGCATCTCAGGGAATGAATTTCTTTAACTGAACAAATCCGTTCCCGAAAGGTTCGATCCGGAGCACGAAGTTGAATTCATTGAGCGCCAGGCACAGGTGGAAATCCTCTTCGGGAGAAAAAGCCTGGTTTTCCCGGGCGAAAAAACGCTTTCCGCTGGTCAGTGCTATTTCTTTCTTCCAAAGTTCAAAAGGACTGTCTTTCTTTTCAAGGCCGTTACGAATGTAAAGCGCACAATAACTGTCTTCCTCCGATTTTTGCCGGGCCCGGTAACCCATGGCAACCAGGGACACTTCGCGGGGTAATTTTCGGAGTATGTACTTGATGACGGCTTCGGCATTAACAAAACTCCCGGTGATGATCTCATCGGCTTCCGAAGCATTAGCGATACCCTGGGTGCCGGCACTGGTTCGCTGGATCAAGGTTTTGCCATCAAGCCCCGCCTGCTGGATCTCGGCCGGAGAATTTCCGAAATCGAAACCCCGGACCTTTTGTTCATTTTCTTCACCCATAAGCATAAACCCGGGGTGTTTTTCTTTCAGGGTAAAAGCTTCTTTTACACTGGCTACGGGTATGATCCGCCCGGCACCGGCGTTGATAGCATAACAAGCAGTTGTAAAGGCCCTGAACACATCAATAATAACGGTCAGTCCCCGGGCCATTTTGGCCCCTTCTACCATATGCAGTGTCTTGATCTTCATGAATAAAATGATTCTACCCTAAAGATAATTCAATGCTTTTTATATTCATAATTCCTATTTTTACTTTATAATTCATGAAGCAATGAGCAAGTTGAAGCACTATCTTAAATTCATTCACTCTGATGTATGGCACCTGGATATGGACCAGTATCCACGCGTCATTCAATGGATTATCCGTCAAATCAGGGTTTTCCTGCTGGCTTTTAAAGGTTTTACAGAAGACCGGATCAGCCTGAGGGCTTCTTCCCTGACTTTCTTTTCTTTGCTGTCTATTGTACCGGTTGTGGCCATGGCCTTTGGTATTGCCAAGGGTTTTGGATTCCAGGACCGGCTGGAAAATGAGATCATGGGATTGCTTGATTCTTTTGATGAAGGAGCTCAGCAGTCGGCCATGCGAAACCTGGCAGACACCGTCATTAATTTTGCAAATTCGATGCTGGAGCGCACAAAAGGAGGATTTATCGCGGGGATAGGTTTGGTTGTTTTGCTCTATTCGGTAATGCGCGTTCTGGGAAACATAGAAAAATCCTTTAACCATATCTGGCAGATCAAAAAATCCAGGCCCTTCTTGCGAAAATTCAGCGATTATTTATCTATGATGTTGATCGCACCCATACTGGTGCTGCTCAGCTCTTCGGCCAATGTTTTTATTTCAACCACCCTGGCTAAAGTTTCAGAATCCAGTGAGATTGTCGGAGCCATAACGCCCGCCATTCAATCCCTTTTAAAACTGATCCCCTATTTTTCCATATTTCTTTTGTTCTCCCTGATCTACATCATTATGCCCAATACCCGGGTGAAGTTCAGATATGCCTTTCCGGCGGCTGTTATTGCAGGGATTATCTTTCAATTGATACAATCCTTCTATATTAACAGCCAGGTTCTTGTGAGTTCCTATAACGCCATCTATGGCTCTTTCATGGCACTTCCCCTTTTCCTCATCTGGATGCAGATCAGTTGGCTGGTCGTACTCTTTGGAGCCGAATTATCCTTTGCCTATCAGAATATCGAAGAATATGAATTTGAAGCCACCCCCCTCGAGGTAAGTCCGTACAACCGCCAGGTTCTTGCTTATATGATCACCTACCTGGTGGTTAAAAAATTTGAGACCGGGGAGCGACCACTCACCTCGGATCAGATCTCTAAGATACTGGAGGTTCCCCTGCGGGTGGTCCGTTCAGTTATAAATGAACTCATTGACAGTGAGATTATCGCGGAGGCAGTAACCGCAAAGCCCAAAGAACATGGGTATATGCCGGCTATGGACATCAATAAGCTGACCACCGGCCTGATGATGGAAAAACTTGCAAGGAAAAATACCGGGATTCCCGTCGGGACAAAGTTCAGACTCTATCCTCAATTTATGTCGCTTCATGAAAAGATCTTCGATGCCATCAAAAGCTCAGACGCTAATCGGTTGATTAAGGACATCCCCTGATACTGTTAATTCATCGTTATAAATGGTCGAAATGCAACATATTATAATTTTTTTACTTAATTTTGTGCTTTCAAACTGAACAAATGAACGGGAACACTGCATTATTGCATCATGAGTACGCCCATCACAGGGAATAAGGATGTTATGTGCAGAAAAAGACCTGGTCAAATAACTGAATAAAGGTTTGCAGTTTCTGCAAACCTTTTTTTATTCATGCAGTATGAAAAAACTAAAGATTGCCATTCAGAAATCGGGCAGGCTCAGTGAAAAATCTCTTCAATTACTTACGGAAACGGGTATACATGTAGCCAATGGTAACCGTAAGCTGGTCTCGGCCTCCAGCGATTTTCCAATAGAGCTGCTTTTTCTCCGGGACGATGATATTCCCGAATATGTTGCAGATAAAGTGGCCCATGCTGGTATTGTGGGACAAAACGTCATTGCAGAAAAAGGACAGAAACTTGTATCGGTATTGCCTCTCGGATTCGCCCGTTGCCGTATGTCCCTGGCTGTATCGAAGGAAGTAGATTATCCGGAATTGACCTGGTTTTCCGGAAAACGCATTGCCACCACTTACCCGGCTATTCTGAAAGAATACCTGGAGAGTCAGGGTATTCAAGCTGAAATACACGTGATCAGCGGTTCGGTAGAGATAGCTCCCGGTATTGGCCTGGCCGACGGCATCTTTGATATAGTAAGTACAGGTTCAACCCTTATCAGCAATGGACTGAAAGAAGTGGAAAAAGTCATGGACTCCGAAGCCGTCCTTGTCAGAAGTCCTGATCTGGAACCCGGACAGTTGAAAATACTGGATGAATTGGTATTCCGGTTCAAGGCAGTATTGAATGCCCGGAACAATAAGTACATTTTGTTGAATGCCCCCAGCGACAAGCTGAAGGATATTGTAAAGATCATCCCCGGGATGAAATCACCAACCATTATGCCCCTGGCAGAAGAAGGATGGAGCTCGGTCCATTCGGTACTGAGCGAGGAACAATTCTGGAAAATTATTGATGACCTGAAAGCCTTGGGTGCGCAGGGAATACTGGTTATACCAATTGAAAAAATGATATTGTAATGAACCCTTCAATGCAAATAATAAATAACCCGGAACCATCAAACTGGGATACCATACTGGCCCGGCCGGTTCACGACAAAAAAAAGATCCTGGGTATGGTACGAACGCTCATGGATAAGGTACGGGATGAAGGTGATACAGCCCTTCAGTTGTATACCGGGCAATTTGACGGCGTCAGGCTGGATCGTTTTGTGCTCGGCAGGGAAGCTGTTGATGAAGCCGGCGGGGAGGTGGATGAGGAACTGAAGGAAGCCATACGTCTGGCTGCCGGAAACATTAAAAGGTTCCATGCTTCCCAGGCCATGCCGGTTACAAAGATAGATACCATGGAAGGTGTGACCTGCTGGCAAAAAGCTGTACCCATTGAAAAGGTGGGGCTCTATATCCCTGGTGGTTCTGCACCCTTGTTTTCCACCCTGTTGATGCTGGCCATACCAGCTCAGATTGCCGGCTGCCGCGAGATCGTGCTGTGTACCCCACCTCTCCGGGACGGTACTGTAGATCCGGTGATCCTTAATACGGCGGGTATGCTTGGCCTGGAAAGGATTTACAGGATCGGTGGTGCCCAGGCCATAGCGGCCATGACTTATGGAACGGAACAGGTACCCCGTGTCGACAAAATATTCGGTCCGGGCAATCAGTATGTCACGGCTGCCAAGCTACTGGCCACTTTGGAAGGTGTGGCCATAGATATGCCCGCGGGACCTTCAGAAGTTGCAGTGATCGCTGACGATCAGGCCGATCCAAGCTTTGTGGCATCTGACCTGCTCTCCCAGGCGGAACACGGACCCGACAGCCAGGTTCTGATGGTCACCGGTTCCGATGCCCTGGCAAAAGCTGTCATGGAGGAGGTTGAAAAGCAGCTTGAAAGCCTCCCAAGAAAGGTGATAGCGGAAGAATCACTGAAGCACGGCAAGATCATAGTTTTAGATGATATGGAAAAGATCATCAGCATAATCAACGCCTACGCCCCGGAGCACCTGGTTATCAATTGCAAAGACTACCGGGTTGTAGCTGAGAAAATTGAAAATGCCGGATCGGTCTTTCTGGGTCCCTGGACCCCGGAAAGTGCTGGTGACTATGCATCAGGTACCAACCATACCCTTCCCACAAACGGTGCTGCACGGTATACCGGCGGCCTGAGCCTGGATAGCTTTCAAAAGAAAATTACCTTCCAGGAACTTACGGCGGGCGGACTGGATCGCCTGGGACCGGCAATAAAACGAATGGCGCTGGCCGAGCGGTTGGATGCACATGCCCGGGCGGTTTCCGTAAGACTTGATAACAAAACTTCCTGACAACGAACGCTATGAAAAATCACATTCAATCACTGGTACGGAAAAACATCCGGGAACTGGTCCCTTATTCCTCGGCAAGGGATGAATATTACGGGGAAGAGGCCGTATTTCTGGATGCCAACGAGAATCCCTTCAATCAACCCTACAATCGTTATCCCGATCCGCATCAGCGCAAGCTTAAGAACAAAATATCATGGCTCAAGGGCATACCCACTGATAATATTTTCCTGGGTAATGGAAGCGATGAGGCCATTGATCTGCTCTTCAGGATATTCTGTGAACCGGGGAGGGATGAAATGGTTACCATGGCTCCCTCTTACGGGATGTTCAGCGTGGCGGCAAGAGTGAATGATGTTAGCGTAACAGAGGCTCTGTTGAATACCGATTTTTCCCTGGATTCCGGGAAAATCCTGGATGCCGTAAACCCGGCAACCCGGATGATCTTCTTGTGTTCTCCGAACAATCCTGCAGCTAACCTCCTTGAAGAAAAAGCCATAGTGGAAATTCTGGAGTCTTTTGATGGTATCGTAGTTTTAGACGAGGCCTATATCGATTTTGCCGATGATCCCGGCTGGCTGTCCCGTTTGAATGGTTTTGAAAAACTTGTGGTGCTGCAAACCTTTTCCAAAGCCTGGGGAATGGCCGGATTGAGACTGGGTATGGCTTTCGCGGATCCCGATATCATCGGGTATATGGATAAGGTGAAATATCCCTATAATGTCAATACCCAAACCCAGGCCATCGTCTTTGATGCCATAGCAAACAGGGGAAAAATGGAGCAGTACCGCGACAGGATAATAGAGGAGAGAGAAGAGCTCTCAAAAACATTGGGTTCATTTTCTTTTGTGCAGAAAGTTTTTGACAGCCAGGCAAACTTCCTGCTGGTCAGGGTACAAGACCCCGACGACCTGTACAGGCACCTGGCCAACGACAGCCTGATCGTCAGGAACCGCTCCAGGCTTCCCCTTTGTGAAGGCTGCCTTCGCATTACGGTGGGTACACCTGAAGAAAACCGGAGTTTGATTCGTTCAATGGAAAAATATAAGGCATGAAAAAGAAAGCCCTCTTTTTGGATCGTGACGGAACCCTTATTGTGGAACCACCCGAGGATCTCCAGGTCGATTCACTTGAAAAGCTGGAGTTCATCCCCGGCGTGTTCCGCAATCTTTACCGGATCACACGCGCGTTCGACTATGAACTGATCATGGTCAGTAACCAGGACGGACTGGGGACGGAACAGTATCCAAGGGAAAAGTATGAAAAAGTACAGGAAAAAATGATAACTGCCTTTCGCAACGAGGGGGTGACCTTTGATGCGATCCACATCGATCCCACCCTGCCCGAAGAAAAGGCACCAACCCGGAAGCCCGGTACAGCCATGCTTGAAAAATACATGGATGGCCGCTATGATCTGCAGTCCTCACTGGTCCTGGGGGACCGCCTGACCGATATTATTCTGGCCCGGAACCTGGGTAGCCGTGCCATATGGTTCGCGGATCCGGAGAGGGAAGAAGAATTGAAGGAAGCCGGCCTGGAAGAATATTGTACCCTGATCAGCGATAACTGGGACAGGATTTATGACTTTCTTTTAGCAGAGCAATCCAGGGTAAGGGTCGAAAGAAAGACTGGAGAAACCTCCGTTCTTGTTGAAATGCAATTGTACGGAAGCGGAAAAGGTCAAATGCAAACCGGCCTGGGATTCCTGGATCATATGCTGGCACAGATTGCCAAACATTCCGGTATAAACCTGCGGGTGGATGTTTCCGGTGATCTGCATGTAGATGAACACCACACCATAGAGGATACGGCCCTGGTATTGGGAGAGTCCCTGAATAAAGCCCTGGGCAAGAAGAAAGGGATCAGTCGCTACGGGTTCGTCCTCCCTATGGATGACGCCCTTGCCCAGGTGGCCATTGACCTGGGAGGAAGGCCCTGGCTGGAATGGAAGGTGGAGCTTAAAAGAGAATATATCGGAGACGTTCCGACGGAAATGTTCATGCATTTTTTTAAGTCCCTGAGCGATACCGCAAAATGTAACCTGAACATTAAGGCAGAAGGCACAAATGAACATCATAAGATAGAAGCTGTTTTCAAAGCATTCGCCAGGGCACTGAAACAGGCCATTTCTCTCGAGGAAGGGCAGGGACTGCCATCGACCAAGGGAAAACTTTAGGCGGTAGGCGGTATGGATTCAGCCTGCCTGACGGTATTCTAAGATAAAAACAAATATTTACGATATTAA
>CAYQQR010000025.1:0-54756 GCA_964420035.1 uncultured Bacteroidaceae bacterium
GACTAACAATTGATTATATTTATACCGAAATCATAACCCGGAAACTCGGGCTAGTGTAATCTAGTGTAATAAATTCATGGTACATTCAGTTTTATGCCTAAGATGCTTTCAGTGTAAATGATCAGGGGACTGAAAATATTGTTTCGTTGGCTTTTGCTGCTTTTTTTTCTGTTTATCACGGGGCTGCTTATCGGGGGATTTATTTTCCAGGATGAATTGCTGGAGATCGTTCAGAAAAAACTGAACGAGAACATCCCGGGTACAATGAAATACCAATCTGCCAGACTGAGCCTCATCAGGAAGTTCCCCATGGCAACCGTGGGTTTCAAAGAGGTCTTTCTTATCGGCCCGCGAACCCCGCGGCAGGCTACAAAGCAAGATACCCTGGCCGGCTTTGAAAAGCTTTTTGTACAGATTCATATGCTGGATCTCCTAAAAAAGAAATATGCCATACATTCCCTTCATGCCGATCAAGGCAGCCTGTATTTACATACGGATGAAAAAGGAGAACCCAATTACAGTTATTTCTTTGGCAAAAAACAAGAAGGATTTAGCGGATTTGTTGAACTGCAATCTATGCGCCTGACCAATTGCCGGCTGCAGATCAGTAACCTTAAAAAACAGTTGGAAGTGCAGGCCCGGTTGAAACGCCTTGACCTGAACGGGACCTTCGCCAGGGATGAGTATGCATTGAATACCAGGGGCAGTTTTCATCTGCACAAGATGGAACGGGAAGGAGTCCTGTTCTTTCGCGAGCTGCCCGCCAGTATAAACCTGGACATGCTCGTGCAAAAGAAGAACATTCAGATTAAAAGTGGGACGCTGCGGATGGGAACCATGAATTTTACTTTTAATGGTACCCTTCAAAGGGGTGACGGACTAAAAGCCGGACTGGTCTTTCATGCAGAAAATGCTTCCCTGCAAACCCTGGTCAAACTCCTGCATAAGGACCATTGGGTTCACAAAAACTTTTCCGGTTTGTCCGGTACCCTCGCGATGCAAGGAAAAGTGGAAGGCCGGATCAGTCCCAGAGAAAATCCGCACATCCAGCTGGATCTTAATCTGACCGGCGGTGGGTTTGAGATACCTGAAGCCAACACGCGTTTTTGGGAACTGAATATTTCAGGGAACTACGATAATGGCCGAAACCGCGCGGCCCATACCACCAGGGTACAAGTTAAAGAACTGGATGCACGCTGCAATCTGGGTAACATAAGTGGTTCTTTTACAATGGTTAACCTAGTGAAACCTCAAATTAAAGTTAAAACTAAAGGTAAACTCGATCTCGAGTCTCTGGACGACTTATGGATAAAAAGACCTTCACGAGTAGAATCCCTGTCGGGCACAGGCAATTTCACGATAAGTGCCGCGGGTGCGCTGAAGGAATGGAAATTTCCGGACTTGCAGGCATTAAAGGCTTTTCAATGGAACGGACAGGTTGATCTGGAATCCGGGATGCTTAAACTGGCACTGCACACCGAGCCTTTTACTGAAATCCGGGGCCGCATCCGTTTGGGGGATTACCAAAGTTTTGAAAATCTCTCTTTTAACTTGGGAGACAACGATTACCGTATCAAGGGTCGTGTGGATAACCTGCTGGATGTTTTACACGGACAGGGATCTCTGTGGATGCAGATTGAACTAATATCGGATTATACCAATTTTGCCCTGCTTCTGGATAGAAATAAAAAAGAAGGAGTACAAAAACAAGGGATATCCTGGCCTGAAAAGGTCCACATCAAGTGTAGGGCAGATATCAAAAAGTTTGTATATAAAGAATTTAATGTTGATAATTTCAATATTTGGTTTAGATATGATCCAAAAAGATTACAGTGCTATGAACTGAGCTTCAATGGCATGTCGGGACAGATGAAGGGCAAAGGGGAAATCGTGGTCGCTGAAGCTGGACGGGTGGGGATCAATACCGACCTGGTTCTGAAGGAAATCGATATTCAGGAGCTTTTTACCGCGTTCAAAGACTTTGGACAGAAGGTCATTCAAAAGCAACACCTGAGGGGAAAACTGACAGGCGATCTGAAGTTTTTCGCGAGGACGGATACAACATTCAGACTGCAAAAAGAGTCTTTACTGGCAAAGGCAGATTTTGTGATCAGGAAAGGAGCCCTGATCGGATTTGAGCCATTGGAAAAGCTATCTGCCTATATCGATATTTCTGAATTGCAGCATGTGAAATTTTCAAAGCTGGAAAACCAGATCATTATCCGCAACAATATTGTTGTGATCCCGGAAATGGAAATAGAGTCTTCCGCCCTGGACATGACTTTATCCGGGAACCATCCCTTCGATAACATGTATCATTACCGGGTAAAGCTCCTGATGAGCGATATATTTTTCCGCAAGTGGAAAAAAGAAAGACAGACTAAAGAATTTCCCTATATTGAGGAAACGGATGTTGGAAAGCCGGCCGTTTTCCTGTCCATACAAAACACCCCGGAAGGGGCGAAAATTTCCTATGACAGGAAAGCGGCCGCGGATCATTTTAAGGAAAGGATGAATGAAGAATCCAGGGAGCTGAGATCCATCCTGCATGAAGAATTTGGAATGTTCAAGCAGGATAGTATTACGGGGCTTCCGGACGAACCTGATGCACAAGGGGAGCATTTCATTATTGAGTGGGAGGAAGAAGATGAGAAAAGCCTTAAAAAGACACCCGGCAAAAAGAAAAATGAACCAGAGTTTAAGATTGAATGGGAGGAATCGCCCGATTCAACTTTAATATCAGAAGCAATCTACTAAAGCAAGTGATGTGAACATTTACAGGTTGAAACAGCGTTGGAAATTCGTCCTTTTCATTTTCGCGGTACTGATCGGTGCAGGGTCGCTTATGTTTACCGACAGGCTAGTGAAACAGCTTGCGCGGGAGGAGGAGAAAAAAGTACAGCTGTGGGCTGAAGCTACCCGTAAACTGGCCGATCCCACCCGGGAGATACAGGATTATGGCTTTTTGTTACAGGTATTGGAAAACAATACTTCCATTCCGGTTATATGGGTCGATTCGGAAATGAACCTCAAAGGTTTCCGGAACATCGATTCCACCAGGATTATGGATGATCTTGCTTACAGAAGGATCCTGGAAAGAATGAAGGAAGAAAACCCGCCCATCGAGATCTACATCGGTCCGGAGGACAGGGATTATATTTACTACCGGAATACCATTCTCCTGAGAAAGCTTACCTATTACCCTTATGTACAGCTGGGGGTAATCCTGTTGTTCATCGCGGTTTCCTATTTTGCTTTCAGCTATTCCAGGAAGGTGGAGCAGAACCAGGTTTGGCTCGGCCTGACCAAGGAAACGGCCCACCAGTTGGGTACTCCTACTTCCAGCTTGATCGCGTGGTTGGAATTGCTTAAAGAGCGGGATGCCGACCCGGAGATCGTGCAGGAACTGGCCAAAGATGTGAATCGACTGGAAACCATCACCGAACGTTTTTCAAAGATCGGATCCCGGCCCGTATTAAAGAGAGAAAACATGGCGGATGTATTGAACGAGACCGTGGATTACCTTAAAAGCCGCTTATCCGACCAGGTAGTCTTCAATCTGGATGTGCAGGACCCGGACACGCGGGTACCTCTTAACCGTTCCCTTTTCGAATGGGTTATCGAAAATCTCTGTAAAAACTCGGTCGATGCCATGGAAGGCAAAGGACAGATCGACCTTAAGGTTACCGACAATACCCAGGTATTGTACGTTGACCTGTCCGACACCGGCAAAGGGATCCCAAAATCGAGATACAAAACCATTTTTAAGCCGGGTTATACCACCAAAAAAAGAGGGTGGGGCCTGGGTCTTTCCCTGAGCAACCGAATCATTGAAGATTACCATGACGGAAAGATCTTTGTTCATGCATCGGAACAAGGAGCCGGCACCACCATGAGAATTGTACTCAAAAAGTAGTCAATAAGATCGATGATTAATCCAGAAGAGACCAGGCGTGAAGATCTGATCCTGATGGCCCCGGCCGGTTCCATGGCTTCATTGAACGCGGCCATTCAGGCCGGAGCGGATGCTGTATATTTCGGATTGGGTAAACTGAATATGCGTGCCCGGTCGGCTCATAATTTTGATGCCGGCGATCTGCCCGAAATAACAAAAAGATTGCACCGGGCAGGCAGGAAAGCTTATCTGACCCTGAATACAGTTGTATACAATGATGAAGAAAAAGAGGTGCGTAAACTCCTGAACCATGCCCGGCAAAACAAGGTGGATGCGGTTATCGCTTCCGACATGTCGGTCATCACAACCGCCAATGAACTGGACGTGCCGGTTCATTTGTCCACCCAGACCAACATAGCCAACATGGGAGCGGTTCGCTACTATGCACGCTTCGGATCGGTGATGGTACTGGCCCGGGAACTGGACCTGGAACAAATCAGAGCGATCACAAAAAAGATTGAAGAAGAAGGACTCTGCGGACCCGGCGGGCAAAAGCTGCAGGTCGAACTCTTCGTACACGGAGCCCTGTGCATGGCCGTATCCGGGAAATGCTACCTGAGTTTGCATATTGCCAACCATTCTGCAAACCGCGGGGACTGCTTCCAGATCTGCCGTCGCTCTTATAAGATTACCGACCTGGAAACCGATGACGAAATTGCCGTGCAGGACAAGTATCTGATGTCACCAAGGGACTTGTGTACCATTTCCTTTCTCGACCAGATTTTGGATGCAGGGGTCAAAGTGCTGAAAATTGAAGGCCGGGCGCGATCTCCGGAATATGTTAAAACCGTTACCACTTGCTACAATGAAGGCATCGATGCCTGGCTGAACGGGACCTACACCGGGCAAAAGATACGCACCTGTGAAGAAAAGCTCAGGACTGTCTTCAACAGGGGATTCTGGGGAGGTTATTACCTGGGTAAATCCATGGGTGAATGGAGCCGAAGTTACGGTTCACAGGCTACTAAGAAAAAAGTATACCTGGGCAAGGGTACGAACTATTTCTCAAAAGTGGGTGTTGCCGAGGTGAAGCTCGAGACCGGTTCTCTTTCTGTTGGGGACGAAATACTGATCACCGGTCCTACCACCGGGGTTGTTGAAACCAGGATCAAAGAATTGCGGGTTCATGATAAAAATGTCAAAACTGCTCAGCGGGGCTCCCTTTGCTCCTTTCCACTGGATGAAACTTTAAGAAGGTCGGATAAGATATTTAAACTCGTGTTGGCCCGGGATAGGGCCAAAAAAGATCGGTCCGGAAAATCAATTGGCATGGACCCCGGGGCAAGTCCCGGACCCTGAATTCCGGAGCAGGTTCCGGGGAACCGGGTTTACGGGCCCGGCGAAGCCAATTATACCATACCTTCTCGTCCGCCGAAGCGGACCGCGAAGACGGATTAAACCTTCCTGATCTCTTTCTCGTAAGTTTCCCGGAGCATCTTTAATTGATCCGGATCAATATCACTTGAATAGATCCGGACCACATCCAGAATCTCCTTGAAAAAGACGGAACCCAATGCAGCATCAAAATGCCATTCCGGGTGGTTCCGCTTGATGTGTTCGGTGATCTTTTTGAAATGCTTCCAGGTCAGGTTCTCAGAGATCACCAGGTAAAACATGTTTTTGTCTTCAAGATCTTTATAAAGGCCCTCTTTGAGCATTTCAAGCTCAAAATATTTTTTGATCTGGATAATGGCCTGACCTTTTATCTTCTTTTTCTTCAATAATTTAATTCCCTCGTCGCGGTAACAGGCCTGTAACTCGCTTATCAGTTCATATCGTCCCAGGTTCCTGATCCGGATGCAGCCGAACCGGTCATTGTACATGCAGATATTTCCCGCTGTGGCGTCAAAGTCAAGCTTGAAATATTTCTTTATACTCTGGGTGGTGCGAATAATTCGTTCCAGGGAGTAAGGCTTCTGAGTCAGAAAGAACAGCCAAAAGGGTTCCTTGCCGGTCGGCAGATTCGCCCCGTGATAACCGGGAAAAGGTTCCGACTCCTCCATAACCATAGTGTTGGGTAATATATTGGTATGCAGAACCTTAAGGTCTTCCACTTTGGCAATGGACCCCATGGTTTGTATGATCGTTTTTACTTCCATACCCACTTTTATTATGGAACAAATTTATGATAAATATCTAACAAGTTACATAATTAAATAAGAAATCAATTCTGAAGTTCACCGGCCAAATCGATCAACCGGTCCGGAAGCTGCGGATCGCACGGGTTTTTTACAGACACAGGATGGATCATATGCTGACTGCGGCGGCTGAGTCCATAGGTATAGGTTTTATCATAATATTTTAAGGTTTCCCGCACGACGAAGGCATAATCGTCTTTTTCGAGTGCTTTCAGACATTCCCGGTATCTTTTTTCTCCCAGCCTCCTGGAAATACGCTTTAAAGCGACGGTTAAGCTTTTATTCGGGATCCCCGCGTATTCTTCTACCAGCCGGTGAACCCTCTTTTCAAAGGGTACATCCAGCTGTATGACATGGGCCTGACGCATTTGTTTAAATAAGGCCGCGGGTACCTGGTTCTTCCCGATGTTCTGGCTCTCGTCCTCCACCCAGATCCTTTTGGAAAGATCCTTCATGCGGAGATCATGTTCCAGGAGATTTTCAAAATATTCATTGCTGAATTGCGGCGGCATGCCCAACCCGCCAAAAGCAGAACCCTTGTGCCGGGCCCATTGTTCAAGATCCAGAATCTGGTCCCCCCGCTGTTTCAGGTGGGATAAAATAAATGATTTTCCACTTCCGGTCAGACCGCCTAATACAATAATTTTCAATTCTTTGTCAAATACTGATAATACAAGTTTTCTATAAGCTTTATAGCCCTTGTGAAGCAGAAGGCAAGGGATCCCCAGTTTTTCAAACAGCCAGGCCATGCTTTCGCTCCGCATTCCTCCACGCCAGCAATACAATTTCAAGGCATTGCCCGCCGCGTATTCCAGAGCTCTGTCAGCAAAATTCCTCATTTTAGGCCCCGTAAGTTCCAGGGCCTTTTTAACCGATGCCTGTCTGCTTTTCTGCTTGTACAGGATGCCCACCACTTTTCTTTCCTCGTTACTGAACAAAGGCAGATTCAAGCTGCCCGGCAGGTGCCCCTGTATGTATTCCTCCGGGGTGCGCACGTCCAATACCGGTATGTCCGGTTTTGAAAACAGGAAATCTTCTATATCCAGAATTTTTGCCACAGGGCGTCAGGACTTTCTTCGAAAAATAAGCACTGCCAGGAAAGCAACAATAATAAAACTGAGTGCAGAAATGAGGATCAGGCGGTTATAGTAGGGCTTCAATGTCCGGGAGAGGTCCAGAAAATAAAGAATATAATAGTCGTCTTTCACAAAACGGACAGGATAGTAAGCGACCACTACCTTATCGGAAAAGTCCTTTATGGGTATTTCCCCGAACCGGGCACCTATTTCTTCTGCTTCCAGTTCGGAAAGCAACTCCAGGGGTAAAGCAAGACTGTCCAGCTTCATATCGGGTGGCTGGAGATATAAATCCCCCTGGTCATCCAGCATGAACAACACGGCACAAGCAAGGTTGCGATAGTAATCCAATATTTTATTAAAAAACTCTTTTTGATTTAAATTCATTGCAATATTACCAACTACTTCGTCTTTTCCTTTAAATACAGGCAGGTAATAGATCTCTTTTTCATTTTCCTTGATCAGTTGATCTCTCGCGACCAGGGCTTTTTGGTTTTGGGAGACGTAGTAATCGGAAATAAAGATATTCTTGTTATCGCGAAAAAGGCTGTATACATTCAGCCGGTTGTCGTAAACGGTAATGTCTTTGATCAGGTCGGCATATTCGGAATAAAAAGATTCCAGTTTTCTCGATCCCCTGATCCTGGTTACAAGGTCCTCGAAGATAGCGCTAAGGTCATTGGAAAAGAGAATGAAATTGGCTTCACTTTCAAAGTGCATGCTGACCTGTTCCATCTTGCCGCCACATTTTTCAACCAGGCTGGTTGCATATTCTTTATAATAGTCAATGCAGCGCGGGCGAATGCTCAGATAAATAAACAGGTTGAGACCTATGAAGACAAGGACCAGGATGGCAAGGAATGTATTGTATCTTCTCATGTTTGATCACCCCCGGATTTTAAGAATGAAACGCATGGCTCTTATTGGAAAAATATTGAAGGCATCAATTTAATAAATTATTGACAAAGCCAATTTGATTTATGCTTATCTGTATTTGGCAGGGATATCGGATAATATTTTCCTGTAGTTTTGGTAGCGTTCCCGGCTAATCTCTCCCTCCTGAACGGCACGGATAACATTACATCCAGGCTCTTTAACGTGGGTACAGTTATTAAATTTACAGGCTTTGGCCGCTTCAAAGATCTCGGGGAAGTAATGGTCAATCGGTTCTGTTTCCATATCGATCAGTCCAAAACCCTTGATACCAGGGGTATCAATAATATATCCGCCTTCTTTTAGCGGAAACATTTCAGAAAAGGTGGTGGTATGTTTGCCCGACTGGTGATGATCGGAGATGGAAGTGGTTTTCAGGTCCAGTTCGGGATTCAGCATATTGATCAGGGTGGTTTTGCCTACCCCGGAATTTCCGGCCACCAGGCTCACTTTATCATAAAACAAACTCCCCAGCTCGTGTACTTCTTCTGCATTGATTGCCGAGATACCGCAACAGGGGTATCCTGCTTTTTCGTAAATAGCCCGCAGATGCAGGTATTTTTTTCTTTGTTTTTCATCCTGTTCGTCCAGCTTATTGAACAGCAGTACGGCAGGGATGCTGTAAGCTTCTGCAGTCATCAGGAAGCGGTCGATAAATTCTGTATGGGTTACCGGTCTGGCAATGGTTACCATCAAAATGGCCTGGTCCAGGTTGGAAGCAATGATCTGGTAAGATTTTGATAGTTTCGATGCTTTACGGATAATATAGTTTTCGCGGGGATGAACCGCTGTAATCAATCCGGGATTTTCATTTTCCGGCAGGGAAAATTCCACCCGGTCACCCACCACCACAGGATTGGTACCCCTGAGTTCCAGGGTTCTCATTTTGCCCCGCAGTTTACATTCATATTTTGAACCATCCGGGGCCATAACCCGGTACCAACTGCCGGTAGAAAGCAAAACCGTTCCTTCCTGGTTCATGGTCTCTGATTTTATGCAAAACTAGTTCTTATGGTGAATAATTTAATGAAAAGCTTGTATTTTCGGGATTTTATTCCTTCAGATATGGCCAAACGGATCATTTCCTACAACATCAACGGAATTCGTGCGGCAGCTAAAAAAGGCCTGTACGATTGGATTCTGGAAGACCGGGCAGATATAATATGTTTACAGGAAACCAAGGCCGGCAGCGAACAGGTCGACCTGGGCCCTCTTCTTAAAGCCGGCTATCATCATCTATGGTATTCTGCATTGAAGAAAGGCTACAGCGGGTTGCTTACGCTCAGCAAACAGGAACCGGATACCGTAGTGCCGGGAATGAACATCCCAAAATATGATGACGAAGCCCGTGTTCTGCGAACCGATTTCGGGGATCTTTCCGTCATGAATATCTATATTCCTTCCGGGACCAGCGGGGATGCACGGCAGGAATTTAAGATGCAGTTCCTGGATGATTTTTACAATTTCTTGCAATCCCTGCTTCAGGAGGGCAAGGACCTTTTAATATGCGGGGATTTTAACATCTGTCATAAACCCATTGACATCAATCATCCGGAAAGGCATAAGAGATCATCCGGTTTTCTGCCGGAAGAGCGGTCCTGGATGGATCGGTTTATCGAATTGGGTTTTATAGATACATTCAGGGAGTTCAACCGGGAACCGGATCAATACAGTTGGTGGAGTTACCGGGCCCGGTCAAGGGAAAAGAACCTGGGCTGGCGCATTGATTACCATATGATATCTACTTCCTTAAAAGACAGGCTTTTGGGTGCAAGGATCAGACCCGGGGTCCTTCATTCGGATCACTGTCCCGTTGAGGTTATTCTGGCCTGAGCGCCGCGGCTCTTTCTGCATTATTATTCAGGGAATCCAGGTGATCCCTGATGATCCCGGTCCATATCCGGTACCCGGTGTCGTTCAGGTGAATATTATCCTCAACAAATAACCGCGGGGCCGGTAATCCTTTTTTATTGAGCAAGGGATTAAATACATCAACAAAATAGCAATCCTGAGTTTCTTTTGCCAGTGCAGCGATGCGGTGGTTCAGTTCCCGCATATCTTCCAGCAAACGCGTTCTGGCTATGGAAGGTTTTACAGAGAGAAAATGAATACGGGTGGGGGGATGTTCCTTTTTCACCAATTGAATGAATCGCCGGTAGTCTTGCATAATGGTATCGGTCTCATATCCCCTGGCCAGGTCGTTGTCGCCCTCGTAGACAAATATATCGGAGGCTCGGTAAGGTAAAACGATGCGATCGGCATAATGAACCAGCTCGCGCATCGTGGATCCGCCAAAGCCCCGGTTTATAACCGAATATCCTTCCAGGTCAAGGGGTAGACTGTACCAGCGACGGATACTGGAGCTGCCCGTAAACAGAATCGCCCCGGTATCCGGCGGCTGGTGCCGGTTAATATAGCTGAAAACCCTTATCTCCCGTCCCAAACTATAGTCGGGGCCCTCCCCTTTGTACTGACGTGGCAAAAGAGGCAGGGCCAGCACTTCCGCCAATTGTCCGTTCAAATAGGCAGCAACATGGGAACCGGCAATTTCAGCCAGGGGGATGTCCATGTCCAATCCATGAACGACATCATGGCTTTGCCCCCCGTCAGGGAACAAAGTGCCTTTTTCATCCAGAATGCGGATGGAAGCGGCCATAAAAGAGTCCATGGCGGCAAACCGGATTTTTAATAAACTGTCATCCAGGATGGTTCCCCTGAAAGCATGCATGATGCATTCATTATCTTTGTCTGAAAGGATAAGCTTCCTGTAAGCATAGGGATTATAACAGGCATTATTCAGTGGATGAAATGCCAGGGTTTTCAAGGGCGGAGCCCCATTCTTGGCGGGATCCCTGTCGTGTACCAGGATCTGTAAGCCAGGCTTCAGGAAATTAGGAGATGTGGTCCCGAAAGCATCCAGGTGAAAAGCCAGTTCAAAGGACCAGCCGGAATCATGTCTTGCAACCGCGTGTTCCAGTTTTAACGGGAATTCGTTCCGGTCAATACTTCTGCGATAATCCCGTTCGATCAGGGTGTCACCACCTTCATAAGCCGGGATCAGAAAGGCCTGGATCATTTCACGGGATCCGTATCCTGCATTGAAAAAGAATTCAATACCATCGGCTTGCCAGGGATTATCTGCAGCACCGCTGATGCTGTCATCGGTGACGTCACCGGCAATGATCAAAACTGCCGGGTCTTGCCAGCCCATTTTGCACCAGGCAGAAAAATCCTTTTCAGCATAAGTCACAGGATCGGGTAACCCCATCAAATGAACCCCGGAACCTTGCTTTTTCCATTCAGCAATATCGCCATCCAAATGGATCCCAACCACTTTAGGCAGATGAAAATCAGTAGTTGCCCCGGGCGTTCCATGAAAGCCGCTTTGCTGACATGCTATCAGTAAAGTGAGGGGAACAAGGAAGAAGAAATATTTCATGACGGCATTTTCATGCATACCGCATCAGGTCCGAACCCCGATAACCACAATATCATCTATCTGGTCATAACCTTCCTTCCATTCTTCAATGCTCTTATCCAGGATGTCCTTTTGCTCACCCATGGGCTTGTCCCAGATATCCTGCAGCAGTTGTTTAAAACGTTTGGCCATGAATTTCTTGCCTTTGGGTCCGCCGAACTGGTCGGGATAGCCATCCGAAGAAATATACAGGGCGTCTCCCTTTTTCAGTTTAATCTCATGCAGGGAAAAATCTTCCATTTTCTCATGGATGGCTACGGGCATCTTATCGGCCTTGGTCTCCATAAGTTCACCATCCCGGATCAGATACAGGGAGTTGTTGGCCCCGCTGTATTCCAGGGTATGTTTATCCAGGTCGATGATCATCAGGGCCATATCCATCCCGTCTTTTTGTTCCCCTTCCTTTCCTTTTTGCTGAAGGGCCTTGATGATCTCGTTCCGGAGATAGTTCAATATCTGGTGGGCCCTGAGATCCTGGTATTTATTAACGATCTCGTTGAGGAAGGCGATACCCAGCATGCTCATAAAAGCTCCGGGAACTCCATGACCGGTACAGTCGGCCGCGGTAATGATGATCTTACTGTCCTTGGTGCTGGCCCAGTAGAAGTCACCACTCACGATATCCCTGGGCTTGAAGAGGATGAAATGATCGGGCAGCCATTCATCTAATTTTTCACGGGCCGGAAGGAGTGATCTTTGGATGCGTTCTGCATAGTAGATACTGTCGGTGATCTCTTTCTTCTGAGCACTGATCTGATCCCTTTGCTTTTCAGCCAGGTCACGCTGGGCCTCGATCTCTGCATTGGCTTCCTCCAGTTCACGGGTTCTTTCCTTAACCAGTTGTTCCAGCTTTTTCTTTTGAGCCTCGATCTGGCGCACCCGTACTTTATAGAACAACCAGGACAGTGTAACAAAAACAATAAGCACGGCGATCCGGAAGATACAGGTATTATACCAGGCTTTCTTGATGGTGAATTCGTATTTCTGGGCGTAGCTCCAGATGTTGTTTTTTCCTTTGGCCTTGTAAACGAATTCATAACGGCCGGGGGGCAGGTTATTATAATAGGCCCGGTATTCGGTACCCCTGTTGTACATGGAATAATCATGCTCCAGTCCCCTCAGGTAAAACTCATATTCAATGGATCTTTCATTGGAATAGGATAGCCCGGCAATCTCAAAAACCAGGTTGTTTTCATGATGCTTAAAGATCCTTCCGCTTTCCCTGGATATCTCCTCCCCATTGAGTAAGATGGTTTCGATGTAGCACAACGGCGGAAAACCCCGGGTGGTTTTGGCCCTTATGTTGAAAGTGGAGATCCCGTGATAGGTGCCGATCCAGAGCAGATTATTGGAATCAACGAACAAACCGGAAACAGAGATCTCACTACCCGACAGGCCGTCTTTGGAATCGATGGTAAAGTCGACCTCCCAGTCGGTTTTGTTGAAATATGAGAAACCGTAATTGGTTCCAAGCCAGAGGTAGTTCCTGTTCTTGGCCGGGTATATGGATTTAACCACGATATTCTCGCCCGACCCCAGGCTGATGTTACTGTATTTTCCATCTTCATAGATACCCAGTCCACATTCGGTCCCGACCCAAAGTTTTTTTTCATTATAGGCCATGGACCAGATATTGCAACCTATGTCATCCACAGCGTCGAATGCATCCCCGGTCCATTCGACAATCTGGGAGTTGTTGCCCCCCAGCACCCGGTCATTGACCTCGATAAGCTGGTATATATTCGAGGTGTGGCGCGATTCATGAGCCACCGGTTCGCTTTTGAAGGTTTCAAAATGGTAGACAACCCCGTTGATGCCGGTCAATATGAAAATTTCTTCGTCCTTGGTGACCAGTATATTCTCCAGTCCGCGCATTAATTGGGGCAGTACATTTTTCCGGACTACCCTGACCGTGCCGGCATCAATCTCGAACAAAGCTTTATCGCTGGTGGCGAGGACATTACCGTTGGGCAGCTTGCTTACCGTGTAGCGCTCCGATGCCGGCTGGAGCCTATTGGTAATGTTCACCAGTTCTTCCCCCTCGAAATAAAACAGGCCATTGTTGGAAGCAATCCATTTTCTCTTCTGCGCATCCTCGGTAACGGAGTAGATATAGGAGTTGATGGTATTGGGATAGAAGTTGCGCAGTCCTCTTTTATTGGTGAGTCGCTGCAGTCCACCGGAAAAACCAATCCAGATATTATCTTCCTTGTCGACAAGAAAAGAAAGGATATTGTTGTTTTTCAGGCCAATCTCCTCTTCATATTTGAAGGCTTCCTGGTCGGTGGACAAAACCTGAAGGATCTCGGAATCCGTGATCAGCCATATGGAGCCGTATCGGTTCTGTGATATGCCCTTGACGATCTTATCGGTTACATTCAGAAATTCATTGAGCTTCCTGGAACGACCTTCAAAAAGGCCTTGTTTCAAATCATTCAGATCGGTAAGGTAAAGTCCCGTTTTGGTTGAAATCCAGATACTGTCGTTCACATCGACGAATATCGAATAGCAATCTTCATCCACAAGTTTATACAGGGTATGATCGGCTACAGCATAGTACCAGATGCCCTGGTTGGTGGCCAGGAACTTATTCAGGGTCTCAGGGTCCTCATCTACGGCATAAACGTTCACGGGTAGCTCGGGGAATTCTTTATTCAGGTGGTGGGTGGTTCCATCCTTATCGAGCATGTAAACCCCGTTGTCCCCAAGGAACCAGCGGTTATTCTCCTGGTCGATGTAAATGGACTTGAAAGAGATATCCGGGAAGAGGGTTTCCTCAATATGATCGTCTACATATACCGATATCCCCCGGGTGGTGGCAAAATACAGTATACCCAGGCTATCCTGTTTGATGTCCAGAACGGTATTGTCTCCCAGGCCGTCCCTGGTGGTAAAGACCTCCATTTCCCTGCCGTTGTAGCGGCTGACCCCTGCATTGGTCCCGAACCACATGTATCCCCTTTGATCCTGGAATATGGAAAATACATCTTCCTGGGGCAGGCCCTCATCTGCCCCATACAGTACGTAAGGTATCTGTCCGACCTGGAAGCTTTCATAATAGCTGTTGATAAAGTCCTCGGTTGATTGGAGGGTTTTTCCTGAAATGGCCTTCAGCAAGACCCTGATCAAACCCTTATCCCGGGATGAAGTCAGGAATTCCTGTAATATGGCTTTGAGCCGGGGCTGATCATAGCGAAGGCCCCAGCATACTTCAAGCTCCCCGAGCGATATTTTGGTTTCCAGGTCGGGGTAATCATTCAGTTCAAGAAAGGCATTGTACAATATGGTATAGTCCGCTTCGCCGGCATCCACCATGGGAATGAACTGGTTTACGGTGGTGTACTCATAATTGATAATATTGTTGTTGTTGAGAATGTCCTCGTAAATGGTTCCCTTACCGGTAATACCTTTCAGTTCTCTCAGGTCGTTGATGCTGTTTATCCTGGTTTCCTTTTTGGCAATGACATGGTATTCCGAGGGATAGATCCCGACCAGATCGATCTTCTGCTTGCGCCAGTCCAGGGGGGCCATAACCTCGCAGGCAAGATCGAAATAATTGAACCAGTCCGGGGTATAGCTGCTGTCCTTCACTACACGTCCGTCATCGGTTTCCCAGTATTTGGCGAAATAGGGCGTGATCACGTATTCCAGCTCTACACCCAGGTACTCTGCAAATTCCTCGGCCAGGGCATGCATGAATTGCTTGCTGTCTTCATCGTATACGAAATTTCGCTCCCTCAGGGCGATGACCAGTTTCTTCGATTTCAGTATCTCATCCAGGTCGCGGTGGTAAACTTCCAGCAGGGCATTTTTTGAAAGTTGTTCGATGAAGGAAGAATAGGTAAGACCGAATTTCCTGTTGAAGATATCATCCAGTACCCCGTTGCTGGCAATAGTTTCGAAAAAATCTTCAATCTCCCTCTTCAGGGGATTGTTCTTTTCAACGGCATAGGCGGTTTTGGTAATGGGACTGATGGGCAGGGAAAGCTGGAGCTCATCGCTGTGCTCGGAAATAAAATTCAGGGCTTCGTCAGCATCCAGCAACACACCAAAGATATCACCGCCCAGGAGCATTTCTTTGGCTTCTTCACTGGTTTGGGTGGGGATGAGTTCAATGCTTCCGCCCATATCAGAATTCAGTTTATTCATGCGCATCTGGAAACTGGTACCCTTCATGAAAGCAATACGTTTTCCGGCCAGCTGGCTCAACTCTGAGGGGGCATCCGAACCGGCCGATATAACAATAATCTCGGCTGAATTCAGGGTTTCTGCAAAATCGAAAAGTTTCTTTCTCCATTCAAGGATGGTAAAAGTGGAAAATACAGCGTCCACCTTGTCGAACAGGTCCGGTGTGTAAACCACATTCGGATCGGTCTCCATACCCCGCGGTATGTCCCCGTCTTTCATAAAAGCTTCCTCCCATTCTATCTCACGAATGATCAATTCCACGTTCAGGTAGCGTGCAAATTCCTGGGCAAGGGGGTAATTTATCGTGTTGTAGTCACTCTCGGTCATGGCAATAATGATCCGCCCGCTTTTTTTGATCTCTTCCAGGCTACGTGCATAAACGGAAAAGCTTGTCCAGAGGGTTAGCAAGACCAACAATGCAAGGGAAGCTGTTCTTTTCATATCGACAAGGATTGAGCCTTAAAGTTAAATATTATTTACGGTTTGAAAGGCCTTATCAGCTTTTGAAGTAATCCCGCAGGGCTGCGAAATAGGTTTCGTTCCATCCCCTGGATATGTTGGTGAATATCTCATCGGGAATGTTGGTGTGTTCCAGGCTGACCAGGGTGTTGTTATTTTTTTCTTCCAGGAGGATGGTGACCATGGAGGCTTCTTCTTGTTCCCCGAAATACCATTGCTGAACTATCTTGTGAAAGGGCTCAATCTCCAGGTTGCGACCGGTGATATCGCCTTCCCATAACGAAAATTCAAATCCCGCCTCATCTTTCATCTCCGCCGGGTAGCCGGTCCACAATTCAATCGCCAGGGGATTGGTCAGGGCACGGAAGACCTCCCCGGCCGTGGCCGGGATCTTATAGTTTCTTTTCAGATCTTTCATCGTGTTTTATAGGATTAACATTGTCTGCTTTCAAGGCCAATATAAAAAGAATCGACGATACCGAAACACACACCCACAAGGCAAAATCGTAATTATCGGTGATATGCAATGATTGACTGAATAAATAAGGCCCCAGGGCAGAACCGATTACCAGCCAGCTCATGGCGAAACCGGATATGGCCCCCAGGTGCTTTACCCCGAAAAACCGGGGCCAGGTAACTGAATTTATGACACCAAACATTCCTGTGGCAAAACCGTTTCCGAGAAAAACCAGAACGTAGGCTGTTTTGGTCTGATCCAGTTGAATGACCCCTACCATGGACAGGATAAGTCCCGTGAGATAAAACATCAAAAGGTATTTAAGTTTAACAAAATCGCTGACCCAGCCGCCCAGAAAATGAAAAGCAACGGCAATAACGGAGCCGGGAAGGAAAATAGCCAGGGCTTCCTGTTCGCTCCAGCCCGACTCCCTGAAGATGGATATCACATGGAAGGTAAAAGCAGTAAAATATAAGGCATGCAGGGCAATGCTTAAATTAAAGGGCCAGAAGGAATAGGTTCCCAGGGCTTCTTTTAAGGTGTAATTGCTTGCCGGGGTGCTGACTACCCCGGAAGACTTTTTCTGTTTTCTAATCTTACCATCCGGAATCAATCCGGCATCCTGAGGATTATCCCGGAACAACAGCAGGGCCGTGATAACAAAAAAAACCCCCACGATAACCGCGAGGATCAGCCAGGCTCCGCGCCAGTTGACTTCCCGGATTAAAAAATTCAATATCAGGGGGGCAATGGAAAAGCCGAAAGAAACGAAAACCCCCATAAAGCCATTGGCCAATCCCCTTTTTCTGTTAAACCATTTCATGACCATGTTCCGGGAGACCAAAGTCAGGATACCCTGCCCGAAAAACCGGATGCCAAAAAAGCCCAGGATCATGACCAACACCGCCAGCAAGTCGTAGCCAACAGAAGGCAGCCATTGATCCACCCCCACGATGACACGATCGATACGGGTGAAAATCAACAACATTACGCCCAGCATCATGCCGGAGCCTGCAGCCATGAGCCTTGCTCCCAGCCTGTCGTAAAGCTTTCCTGAATAGGTGATGAGAAATCCGCTGGCGATGGTTCCGATCATGTAGGCCAGACTAAGATTGTTCCTGCTGATCTTTAAGGCCTCCAGAAGATAATCTGTGAAAACAGAAACCCCCATGGTTTGCCCCGGAATGCTCATGATCATACCCAGGGTTCCCAGGGCAATTATGATGTAACCATAGTAGATCCGGGTAGACCCGGGATGGAAGGGGAAAGAGACAAATTTCTTTTCAAACGAGCTCACTTTGCCGGCGTTTCAAAGATGCAAAGGAACAAAAGTTTTGCCATATGACGTTTTATTCCATAAATTTAGCTCTTTCAAAGACTGACCCAAGCTATCGTGATTCGCAAACTGAGCCAATTCCTTCCGGGACTATTGATATTCGCGGTCATCCTGATCAATCCAGGGGACATTATCGGATTAAATCCCAAAGGATTAAAAGCACTGGCCATTGCCCTCCTTATGGTTTATCTCTGGATCACCGAAGTGATCCCCATGCCCGTTACTTCCCTGCTGCCCCTGGTTCTCTTTCCCCTAATGGGGGTTGTTGATCTGAGAGAAGCAGCCGCCCCCTATGCCAGTCCGGTCATCTTTCTTTTCCTGGGCGGTTTTTTGCTGGCCCTGGCCGTGGAAAAGTGGAAGCTGCATATGCGTATTGCCCTTTGGATCATTCAATGGATCGGCTTCAGTCCGGGCCGTATCATGGGCTCCTTCCTGCTGGTTTCAGCTCTTTTAAGTATGTGGATCAGCAATACGGCAACCGCGGTTATCATGCTGCCCATCGGTCTGTCCATTATACGCTTGCTTGATTCAGAGAACACATTCCGGGGCAGGGAAATGAAGAGATTCTCGGTGGGCGTTCTCCTTTCAATAGCCTATGGAGCCACCATCGGAGGAATGGCAACCCTGATCGCTTCTCCGCCCAACATGATCCTGGTGGGATATCTGAATCAATATACCCGTCATTCCATTGATTTTACCGAATGGCTCATGTTTGGAATGCCTATGGTAATTCTTTCTTTGTTTGTAGCTTATGTATTGATTGCCAAAATGTTTTTTCGCATTGGCTGGAGCGATACTTCAATAGCAAGAAGATATATACAAAAGGAAATATCCGGATTGGGAAAAATAAGTAAGGCGGAGATAAGGATACTGATTGTATTTTTGGTTACCATTGCGCTCTGGCTTTTCCGCAACAGCATCAATGTTCTGCTGGACACTTCTTTGCTGACCGATACAAGCATCATCATCATAGCCGGGATCTTCCTGTTCATTCTTTCTTCGGGCAAAGAGGATCAAAAGACCCTTCTGGAGTGGAAAGACACCAAAAACCTGGCCTGGGATGTCATCATTCTGTTCGGAGGAGCCATCAGTTTGGCGGGAGCACTCGATCAGACCGGAGTTATTTCTACAATGGGATTGTCCATCATGGATCTGACCGGTATAAGAAACTGGGGTATTCTGGTCCTGTTGCTGTTGATCATTGTCGTTCTCACAGAATTTATCAGCGCCACGGCCCTCAGTTCTGTGGTCATACCGGTAGTTATTGCCGTTTCCATGGGTCGCAACATCAATTCCCTCTTCCTGATCGTTCCGGCTACCCTGGCCTGTAACCTGGCTTTCATGACCCCCATGGGAACACCGCCCAATGCCATTATTTACAGTGCCAACCTATTGAAGCTGAGGGATTTTCGATGGGCAGGCCTGGTGCTCAAAATCATCCTGACCGCATTGTTATTGATTCCTATCGCGCTGATTACCGGGAACATGTCCTGAGCAACAAAGCGACAGAATTTATTTTTCGACGTATATAACCGGTTTACTGGGTTTGTAGCCAATCCGGTGTGTTACCACGGTGAGTGTGTCCCCGACCTCCAGGTCAAAGCTTCCCTGGTAGATGCGCCAGTGTTGCGGCCTGTCCTGCCGGGAACGGTTGATGATGTATCCTATGGAAGCACCGTCGGTTTTACATTTAATGCTGACCTTCCCACGACGGCTTTGAATGACGGGATCGTCGGTCAGGGGTTGTTCGCCTTCGGGCCACATCGACCACACCAGCTCTTTCTCACTGATGGCACCGGGATCATCGATCTCTTCCATCCAGTCTTTGAGCATCTTCCTGAACTGGGACAGCAATTCCTCATATTCGGGCTTGCCTGCCAGATTGTTGGTTTCCCAGGGATCGGAAGGGAGGTGATAAAGCTCTTTTTCGGGCTTATGTTCAGCAAACCAATGCATCTGGGCCGGATTCAATTTTCCGTCATCTCTTAAATGCAATAAATCCTGCATCATTTCCAGTTTCTTACGGAATTGAATGTCCAGGTACCGGGGGATCTCGGGATGAAAGTTGCGAATGTATTTGTATTCGTGGTTGCGAACCGCACGGCGGGTATCAAATTTGGAATCCATGCGGTCGCGTGCGGCATAAATATAATTCCTGGAAGCTGCCTTTTGAGAACCCCAGAAAACCTGGCCCTGCATGTATTCAGGCACTTCAACACCGGCCAGGGATAACCAGGTCGGTGGCAGATCCACGAAAGATATCAGGTCCCTGACCACCTTGCCTGCATGCTTTTTTTCCGGGAAACGGATGATCATGGGAACCTTCAGGCCGGAGTCATAGATATCTCTTTTCCCCCGGGGCAGAGGACCCCCGTTATCGGAATAAAAAATGATGATGGTCGAATCCATCAGCCCGTCTTCCCTGAGCTGATTCAGAATTTCTCCAACTTCCCGGTCCATCACCGTTACATTGGCATACACCCTGGATATGTCACGCCGGACGGCCCGGGTATCGGGGTAGAAAGGCGGGATCTTTACCGCTTCGGGTTTGATCACCAGGGGGTCGTTGGCCCGGTCCCAGACTTGTGATTCGTGGGTGGTCCCTATATTGAATATGGCGAAAAAAGCTTTGCCTTCCGGGCGGTTTCGCCAATGGGCCCAGGCGCTGCTTTCATCCCATGCGGTAACGGGAGCATCGAACTGATAGTCTTCCTTGCTGTTGTTCACGCAGTAATAACCGGCTACGCGCAGGAATTCGGTATAGCATTTTACTTCAGCAGGCGGAACGGCTTCGTACGGAGGGACATTGTCGGGAAGGTTTTCACGGTTGGTGCGCATATGCTGGGCCCCAAAAGAGACAGGATACATACCGGTGATGAGGGCGGCACGGCTGGGGGCACATACCCCGGAAACGGAGAAAACATTGGTGAATTTAACCCCCTCCCTGGCCAACCGGTCCAGGTTAGGTGTTAATGCAATACTGTCACCGAAACAATGCAGGTAAGGACTGATATCCTCGGTGACGATGCATAGAAAATTGAGGCGGGGTTCCCGGGGCCCGGACCGATCTTCTTGCGGAGACCGGCAGTCCTGAAAGCTCATGGCAAGTAAAGCCATGCCGGTGACAGGTACTGAAGAGAAGCGTTGTTTTTTCCCGTAGTTCATGAAACAGGTTTTGGGATTCATCGTTCAGGGTCCTTGATACAACGGACCGAAAAACCATTGCTCTTGAGATAGTAATTACCCAGGTAGAGTATGGTATATTTATCCAAGGCCCAATAATTGTCCAACTGTGCAAACCAGGCGTAATCTTTCCCTCTTGCCGTGGAAGACCAGTACAGGGCCCACATGCCCACGCGACCAAAATACCGGTCGTATCCTTCCCCGGACGGAAGGGCCGTAAACCCGCTGGAATTATCTCCATCCCATGCAGGAACATGGCTGGGCGGGACCTTCATATGGGTTCCGCTGTGGTCCACACCCAAAAATTCATCCAGTTTCTTCCATTCCTCCAGGGAGGGAATGTGCCATCCGGCCGGACAGATCCCCCGGGATTCCCCGATCACTTCATAATCCATGGCTTCTTCCCAGGTATAGAGCCCGCCATAGGTTTCACAATGTACGGGATCGTTATCATAACAGGTTTTCTCGATAATACCATTGTCTGTCTGGGTGAAATTATCCACCCGCTTGCCTATATTCAGATTTTCTTTGAGCCAGCACTGATCTCCGATAGATACAGTATTATAGATCCTGCCATCCCGAACATCAACCCAGGGGTCACCGCACCCGAAAGAGCGGACAGAATTGCCGTTCTGACCCTGAAGCGTAAGTACGGAATGCATAAGAATGATGATGAGGAGGGATATTCCGGGGTACATATTTGCATGTATGATGATGAGCATGGGAAATTACATTTCTGTATCCAATAAAACAAGACAGAAAACAGAACAGGCAGGAATTTAGATTCTTTATATCTTCCGGAACGGTATTCCGGAGCTTTTATTCATTCTGTAATTCCACTTTGCCAATTATCTTCGTAATTTCGTCGATAAACCAATTGGGAGATTAATTATGAAGACAAGAACGCTTTCATGGATATTAATGCTGCTCACAGCTGTTTCATTTTCTTGTCATCAGGGCGACGAGAATGACAAAACACCTGAACCCGACCCGGATAATGCAAATTTGATTCTTCCGGAAGGATTCAGCGCTTTTATCATTGCCGATGACCTGGGCAGGGGCAGGCATCTGGTCGTAAGGGATAACGGCGATGTTTACCTGGCGCTCCGTACCCTGGATAAGGGCAATGGCATTGTTGCCATGCGGGACACAAGCGGAGACGGCAGGATGGATATCATAGAATATTTCGGCCAGTACCCGGGTACCGGTATCGATATCCGCGGGGATTACCTTTATTTCGCTTCCGATACGGCGGTGATGCGCTATAAGTTCAAAGAGAATGAACTGCTTCCGGAACCCTCACCGGAGATCATTGCCGGCGGATTTATCCTGCAATACCAGCATGCCGTCAAACCTTTTACTTTCGATGGAGACGGCAATATGTATGTTAATGCAGGGGGACCCTCCAATGCATGCATGGAACAGATGCGAACACCCGGATCCGCCGGGCAGGATCCCTGTCCCCAGCTGGAACGTCAGGCAGGCATCTGGCGCTTTAAGGCCGATGTGCCCGGGCAAAAACAGGTGGAAGACGGGTATCATTATGCTACGGGTATCAGGAATGCCGTGGCACTCGACTGGAACTTCCACAGCAACCATCTTTACGTGGTGCAACACGGTCGCGACCAGCTGCATCAGTTTTTCCCTGAACTCTATACCGAAGATGACGGGGTCCAGCTCCCGGCAGAGGAATTTTTCCTGGTTGAAGACGGGGATGATTTTGGCTGGCCCTATTGTTACTACGACCAGTTCAGGGAGAAGAAAGTCCTGGCCCCTGAATATGGCGGAGACGGCGAGAGGGCCGGCCGCTGTGCGGATATGAAGGATCCCATTATGGCTTTCCCCGGTCATGTGGCTCCCAACGACCTGATGTTCTATACCGGGGAACAATTTCCTGCCCGTTACAAATACGGAGCTTTCATCGCTTTTCATGGTTCCTGGAACCGGGCTCCACAGGAACAGGAAGGATATTATGTGGTATTCGTTCCCTTTGAGGGGGCCCTGCCTTCAGGTCCATGGGAAGTTTTTGCCGATAATTTCGCCGGCAGGGAAACCGTCATGCAACCCGGTCAGGCAGAACACCGGCCCATGGGGATCGACCAGGGCCCCGATGGAAGTCTGTATATCTCCGATTCCGTTAAAGGGACCATATGGAGGATCATGTACAGCGGTAATTAAAAATCATAATCTGTTTTTCATGAAAAACCTTCCTTTTATAATTTTTTTGATCGTTCCGTTTATACTTTTTTGCCGCTCAAAAGAGCAAAGCTTTGATACGATCGGTGTTGCGGAACCGGAGAGAGAACAAATTAATCATGAAGTCCAGGCTCCGGGCAGGGAAGTATATGAAAAACATTGTATGGCCTGTCACCAGACCGACGGAAGCGGCGTTCCCGGATTCTTCCCTCCCCTTGTCAATACGGATTGGGTATCAGGCAATAAGGAAAGGCTGATCGGGACCGTCCTCTTTGGCCTGGAAGGACCCATCGAGGTAAACGGAGAACTTTACAGCAATGTCATGCCCCGGCAAAGTTATCTGTCGGATAAGGAAATTGCGGATGTCCTGACCTATATTCGTACCCACTTTGATAACCGAGCAACCCCTGTACATCCCGAAGAAGTGGCGGGAGTCCGTAAAAAGGGCAATAAATAAATAATTACAGTAAAGAGCTCAACCAAGACTTCAATGAAAAGAATCGTTTTTTTTGCATGTTTTCTGTTGTCGTTGAATTTATTTGCACAGCCTGAAACTGTCTCACGTCGGGTGATAAATTTCGACAGGGACTGGAAATTCTGCCTGGGAGATCCCCGGGAAGCCTGGCAAAAAGATTTTGATGATTCGGAATGGCGGACCCTGGATCTGCCCCATGACTGGAGCATAGAGGGTAATTTCAGCCCTACCCATCCCACCGGTGACGGGGGCGCTTACTTACCTGCAGGAGTGGGGTGGTACAGAAAGCATTTTAACGTTCCCTCCTATGAAGATCAACGTAAATTCTATATCCGCTTTGACGGCATTTACAGGGCCGGTGAAATTTGGCTCAATGGCCGGTCCCTGGGTTCCTGCCCCTATGGCTACAGCACCTGCCGGTACGATCTTTCCCCCCACCTGGTCTTCGGTGATACGGTGGAAAACGTCCTGGTGGTCCGGGTTGACAACAGCCGGCAGCCCAGCAGCCGCTGGTATTCCGGTTCCGGTATATACCGGCATGTATGGTTGATCTCAACCCATTCGCTGCATGTCGATCATGACGGTATCAGGATCACTACCCCGGAAGTTTCCGATTCATTAGCTAAAATTACTGTTGAAACCGACCTGCGGGTCGATTTTTTTCCAGAAACCGACAGGCAGACCTGGCTGAACCGTGAAGAAAATAGCGGCATTTCCAAAAACATACGGCTGGTTTCGGATATCTATGGTCCCGACAACCGGCTGGTGCTCAGCAAGACCGTGGAAAAAGAAATGCATGATTTCAGCAGGGAAAGCTTTCAGCATCATTTCATTCTGCAGGAACCACGCTTATGGTCGGTGGACACACCGGCCCTGTATACCCTACATACCCAGGTGCATGACGGCGAAAGGATGCTGGACGACCTGACCACCAGGTTCGGGATCAGGAAACTTCATTTTGACCCCGATTCAGGATTTTTTCTGAATGACAGCAGCATTGTACTGAAAGGCGCATGCATACACCAGGATGCCGCCTCCCTGGGTACGGCAGTGCCCATAGATGCCTGGAAACGCCGGCTGCGGTTGCTGAAAGAACTGGGATGCAATGCCCTCCGGCCCAGCCACCATCCTTTTGCGCCCGAATTCTATGATCTCTGTGATCAGATGGGCTTCCTGGTACTTAATGAAGCCTTTGATGTCTGGGACCAGGGATGGATGCCCGGCCTTTCCGAATCGCCCTACGGCAAAACCCGCTATGGCTATCATATGTATTTCAGACAATGGTGGCGGGACGATCTGAGGAACTTTATCAGAAGGGACAGGAACCACCCTTCGGTCATCATGTGGAGCGTGGGCAATGAAATTCCCAACCAGCGCGACCCGCACTCGCTGGACCTCTATAAGGAAATGATCCGGCTGGTGAAAGAGGAGGATCCCACCCGGCCGGTTACCCTGGCTTGCCAGCATCATGATTTTGCCGAAGAATACGGTTACCTGCAGGCCTCGGATATTACCGGCTTTAATTATCTTGAAGATTTTGGTGCCATGCGGGAAAAACACCCGGATTGGTTAATGGTTGCCACCGAGGCTTTTTATAGCGAGGAAGAGTGGCAAGCAGTTGAGGAGCTTGATTACCTCATCGGACAGTTTCTCTGGGTGGGCATAGACTACCTGGGTGAGGCCGGGAACTGGATCGGCAAGGGATGGCCCCAGCGGAGCTGGTCTGAAGGACTGATTGACCTGGCCGGTTTTCCCAAACCGGAGTATTACAGGAGGAAAAGCTACTGGACCGATGAGCCCTTCGTTTTCCTGGCTGTTGAGGATACCACCATAGAACCCAAATCGAAGTGGGACCTGCCCGAAACCACCAGTCAATGGAGCTGGACAGGCGACAGTCTGAAAAAGGTTGTGTGTTACACCAACTGCGAAAAGGTTGAATTGTTCCTCAGCAATATATCCCTGGGCGAACAGATACGATCCGATACCACCAGCCGGGTACCCGAATGGACTGTACCCTGGATGCCCGGTACCCTTGAAGCCGTGGGTAAAGTCAATGATGAGATACTGAGTACCCATCAATTGGTTACCCCCGGTAATCCCAAAAAAATTGTCCTGGAAACCGATACTAGCCTCCTGAGACCCAACGGGAGAGATCTGGCCCATGTAACGGTCCGGTTGGAAGATCAGATCGGTTTAAGGGTCTCTGACGATGACCGCAGGGTGGATTTCGAGATCCGTGGTCCGGGAAAACTCCTCGGACTGGATACCGGCGACCCCTTCAGCCATGAATGCTACAAGGCCAATCACCGAAGGCTGTATGAAGGGAAATGCCTGGCCGTCATTCAATCCACACGGGAAAAGGGGGCCATCGAACTCAAAGCCAGGGCAGAAGGCCTGGAACCGGCGGTTATTCAAATTCGAGTTGAATAATTTTCATCTGGGATGATTTGATTTACTAAAGTCTTTGCTCGGGTATGAATGTTACCCCGCTGCGCTTGTTACTCGGCTGCAATGATCGCGGCAAGTGAGAAGCAGCGACCGGAGGGAGCGAGAAACGGTGAGCGCAGTCCCGAGAAACGGCCGAAGGCGAGAAACATGCATGAAATAACAACCTGCCAAGCCTGATTATTAACGTCGATTCACCGACTGGAATAGATATCAAAAGAAGATCCCTTCCGGATATAGATCCCCGTGAAGGTCTTCTCCCAGGTCTTGCCATAGTCTTTGGAGATCTCGATGGTTTGCAGCACCAGGTCCTCGTGGTGGGGTTGGAGGATGGTCCTGTCGAAGATAACGCGGCCGTTTGTTTTGCAGGAACCCTGGAAGACAACGCTCCGGTCCCCGTGCACATATACCAGGGTCTTGTTCTTCTGACCGCCCGGAGCCAGGGCATTGTTGGTGACCCAGACCTGCTTCCATTCCCGGGTTTCACCGTCCACGTAAAACAGGCTCATGCCCGCGGTTCCGGTCACCGATAACCACTGCTCCCGCAAGGCACAACCATCCAGGATCTTTTCGATCCGGTTGGAACCGGTAAGGTTTCCCAGCGTATCGGTAACCCACCAATCCCCTACCCAGAAATCCATCAGCAGGTACAAACTGTCGCGGCTGCAGGGTCCCGTTCCCTGAGCCCTGACGGCTGGACCGGTCAGAAACAGCAGAAACAATATGACAGTTAAAATTCGGACCATGTAAGAAAATGCCCGTGATCAAAAATACTAATTTCATTCTGGACGGCCATGATCTCAAACCAGGGCCCGGTCCAGGTCCTCCATGATGTCTTCGCTGCTTTCTATCCCCATAGAAAGACGAAGGGTGTTGCCGGTGATGCCTATGGCGGCCCTTTCTTCCGGGCTCAGCAGGCGGTGGGAGGTTTCACCGGGGGCACATACGATGGATTCAACGCCGCCCAGACTGAGGGCCGGTTGAATAAGTTTCAGCTTGGACAGGAGTTCGTGCTGTGATTTTTTTGCCGGATCAAAGGATAGCATACCGCCGAATCCGCGCATTTGTTTTTTGGCGATATCATGGCCGGGATGACCGGGCAGACCGGGATACCAGACCTTACTTACCGCCGGGTGGGCTTGCAGGAAGCGGGCCACGGCCGAAGCGTTTTCATTTTGTTTTTGGACCCGGACAGCCAGGGTTTTCATGCTGCGCTCCAGCAGGTAACAGTCCAGTGGATTCAGGCTGCCCCCGAAGTTCAAAGCTTTCTGCCGGATCTGTTCTATATGTTCTGATGAACCGGTAACGGCTCCGGCACATAGGTCATGATGACCGCCGATGTACTTTGTGGCACTGTGCAGGACCAGGTCCATACCCAGATCGTGCGGATTCTGGTTGATGGGAGAAGCAAAAGTATTGTCGATCATGGTCAGGAGACCATGACTCCCGGCAAGCTTGGCCACCTCAGAAATGTCCGTGATCCCCAGCAAGGGATTCGAAGGGGTTTCAATATACAACACCCGGGTATTTTTCCGAATGCATGCTTCCAGGGTGGAGATATCATTCTCTTTTGCAATGGTGAACTCGATGCCCAGCCTTTGCAGGTCGGACTGGATGAAATGATGGGTTCCGCCGTACAGGCCTTTCTGAAATACCACGTGATCTCCCTTGCTCAGAAAAGTAAACAGGGAAGTGGTAATGGCCGCCATCCCCGAACCAAAAAACATCCCTGCCCCGGCATTTTCAAGCACTGCAATGATCTCCCCGATAATGTCCATGTTCTTGATGTTGAAATAACGGGGATAAATGATCTCCTTGTTTTCCAGATATTGGTAAGAGGTGGAAGTGAATATGGGTGTGTTGATCCCCCAGGTCGCCTCATCTTTAAAACTTCCCGCGTGAACGGCCTGGGTGCATTTCGATCCTGGCGTTTTCATGGCTTCGGTGCTCATTTACTGTTAATTCTTGTTAAAGGATTGAATTCCAAAGACTCGGGCACTTTATAATTGTTAAATTTGCCTGGTCGGCATCAGAAAAACGCTCCATGCACCTGGCAATCCACAATCTTAGTAAAAAATACGCTAACCGTACCGGTGTGGATCGTATTAATTTACAGTTGGCAGAAGGGGAACGGATCGGCATCCTCGGACCCAGGGCGTCGGGCAAAACCACCCTCCTGCGGGTAATCAGCGGGTTCCTGCCGCCCGACGGGGGATTTGTTCGTGTGAACGGTGTTTTGATCAAAACACGGGATTTTGGATACAAAAGAAAGACGGGTTATCTGGCTGAGCACAATCCCCTGTATGCGGACATGCCCTTGCCGGAGTATCTGGCATTTGCAGGCAGACTCCAGGGACTGTCCGGACAGAGCTTAAAGGAAAGAATAAGGGAGGTTATGGAGGTCTGCAGGATAGGGCAGGAAAAACATAAGAGGATTAAAGAACTCTCCCTGGGAAACCGGCAACGGACCGGTCTGGCCCAGGCCATAGTGCATGACCCGGAATTATTGCTGCTGGATGAACCCACCTCCGGTCTTGATCCGGGGCAGGTACATGCGATTTGGAAATTAATCCGTTCCATATCGGGAGGAAAGAGCCTGATCCTGGCCACGGAAAACCAAGAAGAGGCTGTACATTTAACCGGCAAGATCATCGCCCTGCAAAAAGGGCGCATGTTGAGAATGGAAGAACCGGAAAAACGGGACGATCGATAAGCAAACTTTATATAAGTCAGGGCCTTTAAGATTGACAGGGACCTTTACCCGGCATGAATGGATCCGGATGCTCGATCAGAAGCTCCTTTATGTCTGGGCAATCCTTTTTCTGCTTGCTAGCGGCCTGTTTACCTGGATTTTCAACGGAGGACTCCTGGCCGGGGGGAGTGCGAGCCTCAGGGATTTTTTTAATGTCGCTTATCATGGTTTATTCCTGCTGTTGCCCCTGCCCGCATTCCGAATGATAAACCGGGAACGGGAGAATGGAAGCCTGGAATGGCTCCTGACCCGGCCGGTCGGCATTTTCCAGATCGTGTTGGGGAAATACCTTGCTTTGCTTCTATTTCTCATAGTGCTGCTGGTATTGACTTTGCCTTACGGCATCACCCTGGCTCTTGCCGGCAACCCGGATCGGGGTGCAATACTGGGGGGTTACCTGGGGCTCTTTCTTACGGGGGCGGTTTTTGCAGCCCTGGCCATGATGGCCGGTGGCTTTCTTAGAAAGCAGGTGTGGGCCCTTATCCTGGCCTACGGCTTGAGCCTACTTTTTCACGGGATTCTGGCAAGTTTTTTACCCCCGGAAATCAGTCCGTTTTTCAGTGCAGTGGGTCTGCAATCCGGTTTTCAGCTTATGAGCCTTGGGGTGCTGGAGCTACAGGACCTGTTTTATATGCTATCCGTCATTTTTGCAGCAATATATATTATATTATTGTCCATCAGGGAATTAAGATGATGAACCTGTAGTTTTGAACATACAAAAGGGTAAAACATACCTGAGCTTCTTTTTGATTCCGGGAGCCTTGTTCGTGGCGAACCTGGTTTTTAAGGAATATCCCGTACGGATCGACCTTACGGAGGACAAGCTATATACCGTCAGTGAGCCCACCCGGGAGATTCTCGCCGGACTGGAGGAACCCGTGGGGATCGAAACACAGTTTTCACAACGGTCCTGGTTTGATTCAAAACAATATGTCAGGCAGGTCAAGTCTTTGCTTGAATCTTTTGAAAGAAGATCAAGGGAGCACCTGGAAGTTATTTATAAGGATCCCTGCAGAGAAGAATCCTCGGAACAGAACATCCAGGACCGGCTCATATTACGTTCCGGCAAGAGGCAGGAAATAGTTCCCCTGGCGGGGTTATCACACGGGCCGGAATATAAAATCTCCCGGGCCATCCTGGCGGTAAGCACCCGGAACAAAACCCTGCTGGGAATCATCCGGGAAGGGGGTTCTGCAGGAATCCGGAGCCTGGAAGCAGCCCTTTTTCCACTGGAAAAATACTATGATATCAGGGAGATTGACCTGCATGGGTCCGTTCCGGAAGAGCTCAATCTGCTCCTTTTCATCCGGCCGCGTTCTGCTGTGGAACCGGCCCGGCTGCAATACCTGGAACAATTTCTGGAACGGGGCGGAGGAATTTTTCTGGCGGCCGACCGGGTTCGGATGGACCTGCAGTCGCAATCCGGGACGGAAGTCAGGACCGGCATAGCTCCCTGGCTGGAAAAACGGGGGATACTGATAAAGACGAATTTTGTGGTGGACAAGCAATGCGGCTCCATTGCCATTCAAAAACAAAGCGGGTTTTTCAGGTTTACTTCCAACGTCTCTTTTCCTTATTTACTGCGGGCCGTTAATTTCGGTGATCATCCCATAACGGACGGACTTAAGCAGATCGCTTTTTCCTTTGTCAGCGAGGTCCGTCCGGCAGGTAAGTCCGGTGTTTCTTTTGTTCCCCTGATCCTGTCATCGGGGAAGAGCAATGTTCGGGAAGTGCCTTTAATAGTGGATCTTGAAAAAAGCTGGAGCGATGAAGATTGGGTCGGGGAACAGTTCCCCATGGCGGCGGCTGTTACATTGGCCCCGGTGGGAAGGATGGTGGTGGTGGGTGAAGGGGATTTTCTTGTTAAGACCTTTCCCCAGGTACCGGAACCCTTGCCCGGGGATCACATCCTCTTTTTATCCCAGAGCTTGGAATGGCTCTCGGATCCAAATGGCCTGATAACGATCAAGAGCAAGGAGATTGCCACTCCACGGATAGACCCCATGAACGCATCGCTCAAAGTTTTCCTTGCCTGGCTCAATGTCTTCCTGCCGGTGATCTTTGTTCTCGTTCTTGCATGGAGCTGGAACCGTCATCGAAGGATCCAGGCCTATCGGAGGAAGATTAAATAATTAATTCCAGTCCTCCTTGAACCGCACAAGGTAATACATCGTCCTGTACGCTCTCCCGTCCAGGAAAAGCTCTTCACCCTGGACATCGATGATCTTTCCGGTGGGGATCCCGTCGTGGTCCAGGGGAAGGATGCTTGACGGGATCTTATTGTTGAATTTCAGGTGGGTCCTGACTGGCTCCACCAGGATGGGTTCGGAACCCCGTTTCAGCAGGGTGTCTCCTGCCGGACTGTATTTCATGCCGTCATTCCGGGTACGGGCCAGGGTGACCACCAGTACCGAATCGGCGTGCCTGATGGGACAGCTTTTATCCAGGCTGGCAACGAAAACTGCAGAAAAGGGATTTTCCGTGCGCAGGGTGACATCTTCCAGGAAAAGGATCTTCTTGCCTGAAAAACCGACCACCCCCTGTGTCCCCGGTGTGTTCAGGGTGAAATAGCCGGAATCGCCGTAGTGCCAGTTCAGCTGAGCGGTGGATGAGAAGATCACCTGCTTTTCTTCGTCGATGTATTCTGAAAGATCCGGTACTTCGCTTTCCTTGTAACGATGGAAAAAGTCCAGAACGATCCTGCCTGCAGCCAGGATTTCAGGGGATAAATCCCCTGAGATGCTCTTGTTGTCCCCTTCCTGCTTCACTTTTTTCCCGAATCCGATCTTTCCTTCGGCCAGCGATGGAACATGCACATACCTGCGGGCAACGATCTTGCCTTCCTTCACGTCGCCCCGGTAGATCATCCGGGCCAGGACTGGATAGAGTCCCATCTGGGTGGGAGCGTTGATATTGTATACAGTGCGGGAATCCAATGTATTCGTATAATCGGGCCCGTCGTTTGCAAACTGGAAGGAGGCGTCCCAGCCCTGCAGGCCCAGTCCGTATATGGCAATGATGGGTGTACCTTCAACGATCCATTCGTTGGGGAGCTTGCTGATCCATTCGCTCAGCGAGAAGGGTCGGTCGACCACCTGCTGAAAGCCGCTGCTCAGCAGACCGGAACCGGGGTTGTTGACCATGGCCTGGTTGTTCACTTTGCCCGGGACCAGGCGGTGACCGGTACCTCCGCCGAAATAATTGTGCCTGTCGATCATTCCCGCACGATAGTCTGCATGCAGGTTGTAATAATGAGTGATACCGCTGCCCGCCTGCCAGCAACTGCCCACGATGATGCCCTGGTAGCCGGTTTCGCGGATTGCCCGGATAAAACGGTTATAAAAATCCTTCTGGGTTTCATAGAGAAAAAGGGCATTATCCAGCAGGCGCCGGCGGGTTCCCCGCTTTTCTTCCTGATCCTGCAAACCTTCCGGTGAATAATACCACTCATGCGCGATGGGATAAATGTTCATGCTGTCCAGGTGCTCTTCTTCCTGGAACTCGGGATAGGCATTCAGGGCCTCCTTGCCCCAGGCTTTCACCAGGGATTCATGATTGCCATATTTATCTTTTAGCCATTGAGAGAACTGGCGGCAGAATTCTTTTTTGTAGCTGGGACATTGATTGACGGCCGAGAGGGTGGAAGGCCAGAAGATATTGTCTTCATTCTGCAATTCAATGAATGCCAGGGAAGGATCGTCCGCGTAGCGCGTACCGGTATAAGGGTTGGTCCGCTCCAGCATGTTCACGGTTAGTTCGATGTTCAGGTCCTGAAGGTCCCTGGCAAAATTGACCAGGCCGTAGGTACTGCCTTTCAGATGATTGTTGTGGGCCTCCATGATCTCGTCGTAGGCCATTACCCGGCTGCTGTCGGCAGGCCGCGGGCGGTGACCGTAGATATGGGACCAGCCGGTGTAAATCCCGCGTTCCTTCAGGCTGTTTACAAAATGGTCCCATTGCCTTGCCCGGTCCTCATTAAGCCGTGTTGATCTGGTTGCAGAACCGATCCCCTCGGTTTTCCCGTGCCAGGTGAATTTGTGGAAGCGTACACAATTCACCCCAAAATGGGCCAGCTGGCCGGCCCAGTATTCTGCCAGACTGTCATCCGGGGCAACTCTTGCATTGCAGATATTCACCCCCCAGAATTTTACGGGTTCCAGGTCCTCGAACAGCAGGTCCTCGCCCTGGTAGGTCAAGAAGCCATGCTTGCCGGCCGGTGCATCCAGCCAGTCGGCCATGCCCAATATCGAACCTTCCCGGCGGTTGTTGGGTTCAAAAGTATACCATTCTTTGGTCTGGTCGTTCCTGCTGCAGCCAAGCAACAGGCTAAGGATGAAGGCGAACAGAAGTATTTTGCGCATTGTGTTTTGGGATTTACGTATGATACAATGGGGTCCGTTATTATCAAGCAACGACCGGCAGCGGTGTATTATTTCCCGGGAACACGTATTCCTGAGCCATGAACAGTTTTGATGGTTGAGCACGACATCAAAGTTAGGGATTTTGCAGGGAATTGATAAAATCCCTTAATAGTTTGAAATATGGTTCATAACCCGTCAATGGAAGGGTTTGGGAACGATCTCTGATATCGTGATAATGGGGCGGACCGCCGCGGGTGTAGGTAAAAAAGGAAGGAACCCCTTTCCTGTAAAAGGGACAATGATCGCTGTTGCATGCTTCACCCCGTGCTTTGATTTCAGGCAGGTAATCATGTGCCCGGTTGAGCGAGTCCAGGATATTGTATTCCGCGGTAAAAACCTTACCGTTCACCACGGTGATCCCTCCCGAGCCGGTTCCCGCAAGGTCAATGTTCAGAAGAAAACGGATCTTTTGAAGGGGAAGGGGAGGATTTTGTACAAAATATAAGGAACCCACCAGCCCCAGCTCTTCCGCCGAAGTGGCAAGAAAACCCAGGGTGTAATCCGGTTGATTTTCAGGCTGGGCGTAATGGCGGACAAAGTCGAGCATCAAAGCAATACCGCTGGCATTGTCGTTGGCTCCGGGAAACAAGGTTTCCCGGCCCATTCTGCCCAGGTGATCGTAATGTGCGGTGAACAGGATCAGGGAATCGGGCTGTTTGCTGCCGCGGATCCAGGCAAAGACATTCCGGGTGGTATAGGCTTCCAGGAATTCACTTTGGAGCTTAAGGCTGATTTCCCCGGGTGGCGCTTCGAGGATGCTGTCCATAACATAGATCACCGGACGGGGAATACGGTCTTTGGCCGCCCACCAGGTAAGTTTTTTTCCCCGGGTCAGGATCAGACCCTCTATGGGAATTTCCGGCGAATGGATCAGGGGATGGATCAAGGGGTCTGGTTCCTGCAGATCTTTGGTTGACAGACCGATAAATTTTCCTTCCTGGCCTTTGCACAGATATTTATAAAGCGAATCATTTTTCAGATCCTCCGGATCAAGCCAAAGGACAGGATGCTTTCCCCGGTGGGACGGACTGCCGGGATGGACCAGGTAGTCGGCACCGGGAACCAGTTTCTCATCGTCCAGGGACAGGGACAGTTTACCCGGGAAGGTATTGACAGTCACCGGGAAGGTCTGGAACATGTCGGGAAAAGGAGAGGAAAGACCGGCAGCATGGAATACCTTCCGGATATAACGGGCGGCACGAAGATCCCCCTTCCTGACATAACCGCGGCCATGGAACTCGGGACCGGTCAGGTCTTCGATCAGTGAGCGGACATAATCCACGTCCTGCCCCATGGCCGGGAGATTGGATATAACCGCTCCAAGCCATATCAGCAGGAATATTTTACAGAAGCGGTGCAGATCAGATGCTTTCGGTTTCCACCACCATGGCCAGGATATCGGCATAAGGGATCACCAGGTAGGTCTTTCCCTCAAATTTGGTTTCCGTGCCGGAATACTCCTTGAAAAGTACCGTATCACCTACGGTGATCTCGGGATTTTCAATCGAGCTCATCGCCAATACCTTGGCTGTCTTGGGTTTTTCTTTGGCAGTATCGGGAATGATGATCCCCGCTTTTGTAGTCTGCTCTTTTTCTTCTTCACTGATGTCCAGCAGGACGTTCTGGTTGATCGGTTGCAATTCTTTCATCGTGTATTCAGTTTATATTTTTCAGAAAAGTTACACAAAGATAATTTAGCCCTGTATTTCCAGCAAACGGTTGATCCTGCTTTTGTCAAAGCCAACAACCACTACTCCGTTGATCAGGGTTTGGGGAACGCCTTGCTGACCGCTCCGGTTGGTCATTTCCCGGACCGCCTCCTCGTTGCGGGAAACATCGATGTCCGTAAAGCGTATGTTGTTCTTCCTTAAATAGGATTTCAGCGTATTGCACCAGGAACAGGCCGGGGTGGAATAGACCGTCACCGACTTGAGTTTTTTGCCTTCCTTTTCTGCCCGGGCCACATAAACGGCGTTTGCAATAACGGCCCGGTAATAAGATCCATCATGGGCCCCCTTAATGCTGTTTTTAAATGCATCACATTGAAATTCCAGGAGTGCCGGTGCTGTGGTTACCTGATAATGGGGATGTATGTCCCTGACGGAATTCACATCGGCACTGAATAATCCTATGTCCCGTATGTCGCTTGCCGCCACGGTAAAATTTTTGTAGGCCCGGTCGCTCTGCTCCGAACCGGCCTTGTATATCAAGAGGAAAGAACGCTTTTCTTTGGCCAGCTTTTCTTTCAGATCATTCATCGATTGCACGGGTTGTATTTCCATTGGTTTACTTATTTAAGAATATAAATATATCGATAAATGACTCTATCATAAATGATGCCAATGTCATTCTGTCAGTAAATCGGACCAATGTCTGGCTTTCCTGTTTTTCCAGGCACCCTGGTGATAGGCATTGGAGACGATCAGGGGGAGCACCGTAGTGGCTTCGGCATAGACCATTTGTTCGTCGCGGGTATCCACCTTTCCCCAGGAGGATGCTTCTTTGAGGGTTGAGCTGGAGCAGGCCCCGTCCCGGACATCGGCAACGGTGATTTGGATGGTGTACTGATGCATGGGGGCCGGTTGTCCGAGGATCTCGGAACAGACCACCGTATCCTGGGCGAAGTTCTTGGGAACACCTCCTCCGATCATGAACAGACCTGAAGTGCGGGCCTCCATCTTGATACGGGTCAGTTCCAGGAAATCCCTGACAGAATCGATGCTCAGATGTTTTTCGGGATTTTCATACTGGTGCTTCACCAAACCGAAACCTGCACTGCTGTCGGAGAAGGCCGGGCAAAATACAGGCACTTTATGATCGTATGCCAGCTCGACCAAAGAGTCCTTCTTCACGGCGTTTTCTTTCAGCCATCTCCCCATGGCCTGTATGAATTCCCTTGATGAATAGGGCCGGGGTTCCAGCTGACCGGCGATCTCATAGATGGTGTGATCGCATTGCTGTAATTCTTCTTCATCGATGTAGGTATCATAGATGCGGTCGATATAGAGTTCCCTGAGTTTCTTATCGTCGGCGTGGGGACTGCCCTGGTAATGCCGGAATCCCAGGGCTTCGAAAAAATCCATATCCACGATGGAGGCCCCGGTGGCCACCACCACATCCACCAAGTTGTAGCGGATCATGTCGGCATAGACCTGCATGCATCCTCCCGCACTGGTCGATCCGGCAAGGGTCAGAATGATGGTACAATCCTGGTCTTTCAGCATGCCCAGGAAAATATCGCTTGCCTTGGCCGTATCCCTGGAAGTAAAGGACATTTTGCGCATTGAATCGATGATGGGACGGGCATCAAATGCGGTAATGTCCAGGTGTTCCACCGCCTTTTTCAAAAATTCTTTTTTTTTCATAGTGCTTTTGGATAATGAATCAGACTTAAAAGCTGGTATATCAGCTTGGCCGCCAAAAAATCAGGAGCCTTATTGACCGGATTGGGACAGAGTTCAACCAGGTCAAACCCGACCACCTGGTGGCGGCTCGCGAGGTTTCTGAGAAATGCCATGGTTTCGTCCCAGAAGAATCCCCCCGGTTCGGGCGTTCCCGTTGAGGGCATGATGGATGGATCAAGCACATCCAAATCGAAAGTCAGATAGACCGGTCCCTGTAACATACCAAGAACCTTGCCGGACCAGTCCGGGTTCTTACGAATTTGTTCCATGAAAAACATCCGGCCGGGTTTCGGTTTGGACTTCTCCCCTGCCGACATGCTTCGGATGCCAACCTGTACGACCGGCGCCAGTTCCCGGGCCCGGGCCATAACACAGGCATGATTATGGGAAGACCCTTCATAATGGTCACGCAGATCGGCGTGGGCATCCAGCTGTAAAATATCCAGGCCGGGATACTTTTCTTTGAAGGCATGAAAAGCGCCAATGCTAACGCTGTGTTCCCCGCCGACCAGGACGGGAAACTGATTCCTGTCCAGGGTAACCTTCACTTTTTCGGCTACCCTGCCGGCCAGTTCTTCGGGGCCCCCGTCACAGAGGATGGGTGGTGCTGTGTAAATCCCTTTCCGGTATAATTCACTACCGGTAGAAATATCATACAGTTCAAGGTTTGCCGAGGCTTCCAGCATAGCCAGCGGACCCCGGTCGGAGCCCTTGATCCAGGTACTGGTTTTGTCATAGGGTACCGGGATCAGGACAATCCGTGCCTTTCCCGGATCGGTCCAATCGGGTTCAAGTCCAAGATATGCAGGATAATTTTTAAGAGGCAATGCTCGAATGCTTTGCGGCAATAACCGGGTACAGGTAATTGGTAAAACAGAGGGCCACCAGGGCGGTGCCGAATTTCTTGCCGGGAACGAAATACTCGGTCTCTACGAGAATGTCTTCCAGTTCATATTGTTCTTCAAATCCGTTGACATACAGTTCTTCCAGGCTACGGGAGAGCAATCGCCTTATCTGCGGGACGGTGCAGGAGCCATTGTGTTCGCATACCAGACCCCCGTAACGTTCACCGCTTACCCTGTTTTTCAGCCAGCCATAGATAATCCCTGCAGTAACCCGTTCGCCTTTGTTTCCATGGGCCACGGCCATGATGGACTCCACCACGGAACCATGGGTCATGTTTTCCGGTTTAGGGACCTCCCGGGTTATGCCCGGAAGGATGGAAGAATAGGTGATGATGTTGAATTGTTCGATGCCGGCGGTGCGCAGGGCAAGATGGTAAGAACCGGCATGGATGGTGATGTCACTTTCCCCGGTGCCCCGGGTGAGGAAGTAATCCCTGGGAATACGGTTTCCCAAAACCAACCCCTGCTGGGGATGATTCACTTCAAGGGCCCCGCCTTCAAGCAAATCATTTTTGTATTTACTTATCATTGCTAACTCAGGTAAACGTGTGTTTATAGTCCATAAATGGTTTTGTTTTAAAAAGGGGTGTAAATATAAATTTAATTAACATAAAAAAGGCAATTTTTCATTAAGAAAATTCACAAAGAAAGTGTTGCCAGATGTTTGATATTCAGCAAAATACAGAGCCAATGCTCATTTTTTTCCGGAGGGGGCGCCGAAGTGGATGTTTTGAAGGTCATTTTCCGGGGATCTTTACTGCAAGATGAAGCAAAAAACGATGGGAAAGATAGCCGGGATAATCATATGGCCGTTGGTAACCCCGGTCGGTTATCAGGGCCGTTTCGCGTGATTCCACATCCACATGATTGGTGAGGCTGATCTCGTAGCGCAAGCCGAAGATCAGGTAGAAATTGCTGACCTGGTACTGGTATCCTGCCGTCAGGTGCATCCAGAGCTGCCAGTCCCGCCGGTATTCCCGTATGTCGTAATCATAGGGTACGCAACCGGTACAGCCGTCATCCAGGTCGAGGTACATTTGTGACCGCAGCAGACGATCGATACGTAATCCGGTACTGAACACGGGAGTGCTGTGCCGAAGTCCGGGATAACAGGACAGGAACAGGGGTAGCCCCAGGTACATGTTCTTCTCCGTATACAGATCCTTGAAATCAGGGTCGGATATTTCCTGAACCAGCCGGGTCTGGCGGTAAACCAGGTGCGCCATGCTTCCGCTCAGACCGGTTCCCCATTGCCATTTTTCCCCCAGGGAGCGTTCCGCACGAAAACCCAATGCCCCTGTGAACCCGGTATGAAGCGTGTAATCATTATCCGTAAGTCCAGCGCTGGCATCGGTCAGCTGCATGCGGGTCAGACCGGGATACAGGTTTACCGACCAATTGAATTTTGTGAGAAACTGCCCCATGCGGGTCCGGGTGAACTGCGTTTCCTCCTGCCCCATGACTGGTATTACCATGAGCCAGGTAGTTATAAACCCAATGAGTATATATCTGTAAGCAAACATCTTATTGCTTTATTCAAGGACCACATTCTGTTTCTTGGGATAGGTCACCTCGTAACGCAAAAGAACCTCTTTTTTCTCCCCGGGCTCCAGCTGCATTTCCCAGCTGAGAAAACCGGCCTCCTCATCCAGTTTGGCCCCGGAATATTCCTGGTATTTCACCTTGATGTCTTCGTGAGTCGATACCGGGAACTGGTCTTTCAGTAACAGGTTTATAGGCACCTGCTTGCTGTTCCGGATGGATATCTCAAAGCCTCGGCTTACCTTCTTGTTCGGACCAATAAACTGGTTCTGGGTGAATTCCTTGAGGGATGTACGCGATACGTTCACATCCGCATCCTGTCCCAGGGAGATCTCCAGGGTGTCGCCGGTGATTTCCGTGTTCAGGTAAGTCTTGCCCAGGTAAGTGCCCTCAAAATAAAGGTTGGCCGAACCGGAAAGCAGTTTGTACTGGTCCCAGCCACTGAAGCGCGCCAACAGGAAGGCGGATTCCTTTATCTTGGGGATGCAGAGGTACCTGTATTCCGCCGGCATAGTAACAATCTGTATGTCAACTGAATAATTATTCCCATCTGATTTAATGGTATAAGGAATATCGATGCCGTACTCATAGCTGGTGGCCTGTTGCTGGCCGGTGACCGGGGGCGGGGCGGCCAGGTCCGGTTCATCCAACATTTCCTGGGCTTCATAGTAGTCCGTTCTGCTTTTCTTCTTTGATACTTCTGGCGTGGCTCCAAGGGGTCGTGCTTCCAAAAGCGGCGACATGCTCAGGTTGATCCTGGAGGAATGTATGGGCATAACCACGTTGACATATCCGGCTTGTACAAAGCTGAGTTCCTTTGTATTCACAGGTACCTGCAGGGCATAGTTCCCACTGCTGTTGGTTGTGGTTGAGAATTGGGTTTCTTTCCCGGATACCCGTACCCCGGAGAGGGGATTCCCGTTTTCATCCAACACCTTGCCGCTGATGAGGATCTGGTTTTCCCGAATCTGTACTTCGGAAAGATCCTCCATATAACCGATATTGGGCCGGGCGAAGCCGAAACTAAGGTACCAGGGCCGCAGAACAGGCTTTACGCCACCTACACTGGGATCTCCCGTGGACAGGATCAGATTTACTTTTTCCCAGTCGAATCCGCTTAACTGGTATACTTTAGCTTGAAGATTTGCTTCTATATCGCTGGCAATGTCCCTAACTTTAAGATCATAAAACGGGGTCCAGCCGGCATTCTGAATCAAATAAGAAAGCTCAAATTCGGCCTTCCCCGATGTTTTTGAAGATATGCGGACCATGATCTCCGAAGTGGATCGCTCCTTAATGGCGTTCATCCGCGAAAGTTGCCTGTTGATCTTTGTCAGGGATTCATTGAGTTCAGCTAGTTCAAGTTCAAGTTCAAGTTTATTATTATTAATTTCTGTTAATCTTTGTCTTAAGAAATTTGAAGCTTTTTCCAGTTCCATCACATCCACTCCGGTCTGGCTTCCGCCCAGCTTGGTATTATCCATGATTAACTGTTCCTCGGATTGATAAACAGAGCGCAGGTATTGATTTTTTGAGATTTTTTTGAGCAGTTCATCTCTTTTCTTTTTCAGTGCTTCTATTTCCTCTTTTTTTTGGGGGATCTCCAGGTAATTGATCCGGTGATTTACGGATAATACGGTAAAATTGCCTTTGGCCCTGACCTGGATGCTGTTGGGATCCAGGTTGTCCGACAACCCCGGAAAGAGCAGTTCTGTTTTGCCGGGAAGGATATTGGCCGTGGAGGTTCTTGTGACCTGGGCGCCTTTCAGAAAGACGGTCACATGACTGATTTTGGAGTCCACTTTAACCGGTTCTGCAAATGCATTGTGCCAGAGAATGGCAGCAAGGGTCAGGAGAAAAAATTTATTCATGGTTACTGGCTTTAATCAAATTCTTGTTCGTGCTACTTGTATATCAAAGATACTTCATTTTCAGACAAACCATCTTACCAGGGGAAAAATGGTGCTCCAAACCGGGATATCCAGGAAAAACTGGTAACCCTGGTCAAGGTGTTTCTCGATCCGGGCCGGTTGTTTTCCCAGGGGGCGGTACATTTTTCTGTCGATCTTGAGCAAACGGTACAGGGGATCCAGGATGATGTCCAGGAAGATCAGGTTCATCAGGATCACCGCCCCGAAGGCTTCATGGGTATAAAGGTTCCCCAGGGGATCGACCCGGGTTAGCAGGATCAGCGGAACGACCCAGAGGGCGATCTTCAGCAGGTTATTACCGGTGGCCAGGTAGGAACTTTTGGATTTTACCGCCAAAAACCTTAGCAGCAGTACCGACACGCTCCAGGCGGTGACCATACCCATCAGGAAGCGCCAGAACCAGCTCTCGGTGCGAATGATAAAGAAGGCTCCGACCAGGATCAGGAACTTCAGCAGACTGACCAGCTGGTGAGACCGGAATGCTTTTTGGCTCCTGGGTATGCTCAGGTTCACGTATTTACGATCATAACCCACGTGATGGCGAAGGAAACCCTCGTTTTTCAGCTTGACATCCTTTACAAGGAGCATGCTGATCCGGAAAGGCAGGGCATTGGCTTTCTCGGGAACACTGTAGCGGCAGGTTTCCGTCCCTTTCCCCTTGCGTTCCCGGATCCATTCTTTTAGCCGGTCCCGGTTATAAAAGAATTTGCCGGGTTTAAAAAAGGTTTTTCTCTGGGAATAAATGTAAGCCAGCAGGAATCCCCCTACGATCCAGAAATAGATGAGTCCGAAAAATTGCGCCAGTCCGTAATGAAAGGCCATTACAACGGGGAATATTATGGCCCCGATCGCTGCCACCAGAAGGATTATGTTGAATACCAGCCGGCCCAATAGCAGGAGATCGTACGCTCCGCTTTGCTGGAAGGCCTCGTGCTCCTTTTTTAGTCGTTCGTACCGCATCCTGGACGCCTCTTTGGCTCTTTCGCGGGCCTCCTCAAAGAATTTTCTGTAACGTTCACGGAGGTCTTCTTCGGAAAGCATTTCGCGGCCCTCACCCAATAGCTTCTTGTTCTTGATCAGTATTTCGTAGGCTTCTGCTATACGGACAAAGCCTGCATGGGCATCGGGAGATTTGTTGACGTCCGGGTGATGGATTTTGGCCAGGTTGCGGTATGCCCTCCGGATGGCTTCCTCATCCGCACCGGGTTCCAGCCCCAATATCCTATAATACCGGTCAAACATATCCACTCGCGTTGTACCAATATAAAAATAAACAATAATAACCATTGCCCCTACTTGCACAAGATGGATTAATTTTATACTGAAAACAGGATCATGGAAATAATATTCATATTGGTTGAGCCTGCCGTCAGCGGAAACATCGGTTCGGCGGCCCGGGCCATAAAAACCATGGGTTTCAAAGAGCTGTGGCTGGTGGATCCCCGCGACCACCTGAACGGGGAAGCTTTAAAAATGGGGCATGGAGCCCGCAACATCCTTGAAAGGGCCCGGGTATTCCGAAAATTCGGGGAAATGACGAAAGAACTGGATCTTATCGTGGGAACCACCGCCAAAACAAGGAATGTAAAAGGGGATTATCTGAAACCGGCCGGGCTGCGACAGAACATCCTGGATAAGGGAATTGCGGCCGGGACAACCGGGATTCTCTTCGGACGGGAAGAATCGGGTCTGACCAACGAAGAGCTTGCTGCCTGTGACCTGGTGTCAAGCGTTCCCCTGGCCGCTTCCTATCCTTCCCTGAATCTTTCCCAGGCGGTCATGATCTTTGCCTATGAACTGTCATTATTGAAAGAACAAACAACCGGGGATTTGCCCAAGGACCGGGATCCTGACAGTTTTAAACGGGTTTTGGATCGCTCCAGGGAAGTATTGGAAGCAACGGATCTTTCCAGGAATCCCCGGGTGGTTTCCAGGATCATGCAGCGTTTGGCTTTGTTGGGGGAGGAAGATATACGCCTGGTGCACAGTGTAACCACCCGTTTGTTGGATAAACTTAAAAATAAAGGGTCCTAAGAATTCTGATCCTGTAAGTCGAAGACCTCGTCTACGGCCTCCAGAAAGGAATCAATATCCAGGGGTTTGATGAAAAATTCATTGCAACCGGAATCTTTGATCTTTCTCCGGTCTGCCTCATTGGCATGTACAGTGATGATGAATACCGGCAATCCCGGGTAAAGCTCCTTGATCTTTTTCGTGGCCGTGATACCGTCCATGACCGGCATGGAGACATCCATGAGGACCAGATGAAAAGGTCCGGATTGTTCCAGGGCATTCAAGGCTTCCTGCCCATGCCCGGCCAGCACAGCTTCTGCACCGGCTGCGGTGATCATATTCTCGAGGAGCATGGCACTGGTTTTATCGTCTTCCACGATAAGGACCTTTTTGCCTTTCCAGTGGTATTCCTCTCCTTCCGTGAGCCGGTATTCCGGTTCTTCAACCCCCTGGGGTTCAATGTTGGGCAAGCTGAAGTAGAAAGTGGAACCGACCCCTGGTTTGGATTCGAACCAGATCTTCCCGCCCAGCAGGTCCACCAGGTTTTTGGTGATGGCCAAACCAATCCCTGTACCGGAACGACTCAAACTCCGGTCGCCGCATGGTTTTACAAAACATTCAAAAAGCCTTTTCTGATCCGAGCGGGAGATTCCCGTACCGGTATCGGTGACATAAAAACGAACCATCCCGTCTTCCGTTTTATAGCCAAATCTGATAAAACCCTGATCGGTGAATTTCAAGGCATTGGAAAGCAGGTGTTGCAGTATCTGCTGCAATCTCAGCCCGTCGGTTATGATATGAAGATCTTCAAGGTCCTCTTCCAGGTATATCTTCAGGTTGTATTTATTCTGTATTTCGATCTGCTGATCGAAGGTCCGCTTAATCTCTCTCAAAACATTATTGATATGGACCGGCTTAAGGATTAGCTTGAGACTTCCCGCTTCCAGGCTTGAAATATCCAGCAGGTCCTGTATCAAATTCATCAGGGTCTGGCCGTTCTCCAAAATCACAGAAGCATACTTTCTCCTGTCCTCTGCTTTTTCGGATTCCGCCAATAGCTGTGAAAAACCCATGATGGAATTCATGGGGGTACGAATGTCATGGGATATGTTGGAAAGAAAAATGGATTTCAGCCTTTCCGATTGTTCCGCTTTTCTTTTTTCCCTGAGGTAATTGATCTTGGCAAAAAGAATAATGCCCGACCCGATCAGGAAGTATAATATGATGGTGGCATAAATGTACGAAAGACGCTGATCACCTGTGATATGCCCGCTGATCCATTCCGGGTAGTTGTATTCAATGGTATATAAAACAACGATATTGAAAATAAAAAGCAAGATTACGGCAAGTCGCGTAAGACCATCATAGGCAAGCAAAATAATACTCAGGAGAAGAAAATACAGGTACAGGACGGGTCCGTTCGAGCTGCCGCTGTGAAACCATAAAATATTCAGAACTGCAAACAGGGTGGCGGTAAGAATATGCCTGGCAATCGGATACCGGCCCTTGAACTTGGAAAGGTAATAGGCGATCCCCGAGATCAGGAAACAGCCTGCGGAAGTGAGCAAAACCACAGCACCCACGTGAAACAGGTAATTCAGGATGATCCCGATGAAGGAAAGCAATACGGTAAAAGCCCCGTAAGCGTTGATCAGCCGGTGTTCAAAGGAAAATGAATCCGAATCACCGATTAAATAGCTTTGTATGGCCCTGATGGATAACAATAAGCTGTGGATTGGTTCGTAAAGATCAATACGAAGAAAATAAATGCATGGTTACTCCCGTGAGGAAGATTTAAACATTTTTATAACATGCCATTCAATGTAAAGATAAATTTCTTCAGAAACTATCTTTACAAATGCAAAACCAAAAACATTACAATCGTGAAACAATTCAGCTTTCTCCTGGTTTTAACCATCGTATTATCCCAATGTAAAAATCCCGGCCGAATGGCATCGAACGACAATCCTTTTTTGAACCCTTACGGGACACCCTATGAAGTTCCTGTATTCGGTGAAATACAGAACAAGCATTATATGCCGGCCTTTGAGGCGGGTATGAAAACCCAGAAAGAAGAGATACAGGCCATCATCGATAACAAGGGAGAACCCGGTTTTAAAAATACCATCGTGGCCCTGAACAACAGCGGGGAACAATTGCGGAAGGTCAGCAATGTTTTTTACAACCTGCTTTCCGCGGAAACCAATGAGGAACTGCAGGAGATCGCCAAAGAGGTGGCCCCTATGTTGTCGGCGCACCGGGATGACATCAAACTGGATCCCGCCCTGTTCGACCGGGTAAGAAAAATATACGACAAGCGCGAAAAGCTTGACCTGGATGCAGGACAGGACAAGCTTCTGGACAAAACCTACAAGGAGTTTGTCCGGGGCGGCGCCTTACTCGGCGAAGAAGACCAGGCCAGGCTCCGGGAGATCAACAGCCGGCTTTCGGTGCTTTCCCTCACCTTCGGGGATAATGTACTGGACGAGACCAATAAGTTCCAATTGATCATTGAGAATGAAGAAGAGCTTTCAGGATTACCCGAAGGGGTAGTCAAGAGCGCAGCAGAAGCTGCCCGGAACGCCGGTCTGGAAGGCAAATGGCTCTTTACCCTGCATAAGCCCAGCATGATTCCCTTCCTGCAATATTCCGATATCCGTCCCCTCCGGGAAAAGATCCTTACGGCCTACATCAACCGGGGCAACAACGATAATGAAAATGATAACAAGGCCATCGTCCGGGAGATGGTAAACCTGAGGATAGAAAAAGCAGGACTCCTGGGTTATCCCACCCATGCCCATTATGTACTGGAGGAGAATATGGCCAAACAACCCGGTCAGGTCTATGACCTGATCGATAAGATATGGGAAGCTGCCCTGCCCGTGTCCAGGGAGGAAGCGGATAAGCTCGAGGCCATGCTGCAGGAAGATCACCCCGGAACCGGATTGCAACCCTGGGACTGGTGGTATTATGCCGGGAAGCTGAGAAAAGAAAAATACGATCTGGACGAAGAGGTCCTCCGGCCCTATTTCAAACTGGAAAACGTCCGGGACGGTATCTTTGAGCTGTGCGACAAACTCTGGGGACTGCAGTTCAAGCCACGCGAGGAACTTCCCAAGTATCATCCCGATGTTCAGGTGTTTGAAGTGATGGAATCGGATGGCAGACATATCGGGATCCTGTTCATGGATTTCTTCCCCCGGCCCGGAAAGCGGGGAGGCGCCTGGATGAATTCCTACAGGAAACAATACAGGATGAATGGAGAAGAAGTGACCCCGGTCATCACCAATGTGTTGAACTTCTCGAAACCCACAGGGAACAAACCTGCCCTGCTGAGTTTCGACGAAGTCAGGACCATGTTCCACGAATTCGGTCATGGACTGCACGGACTGCTTTCGGACTGCCGTTACCGGGAACTCTCCGGGACCTCCGTGGCCCGCGACTTTGTTGAGCTGCCCTCCCAGATCATGGAGAACTGGGCTGCAGAACCGGAAGTGATGAAGTCCTATGCCCGTCATTATGAAAGCGGGGAAGCCATCCCGGATGAGCTTATAGAAAAGATCAAGGCCAGTGCCCATTTCAACCAGGGATTTGCCACCGTGGAATACCTCTCGGCGGCTTTTTTGGACATGGACTGGCACACCCAGGAAGAGCAGAAGGAATGGGATGTGAATGAATTCGAAAGGAAAGCTCTGGAAAAAATCAACCTCATCCCCGAGATCGTGGTACGCTACCGTTCGACCTATTTCAATCATATTTTCAGCGGGGGCTATTCCAGCGGCTATTACAGCTATATCTGGGCCGAAGTGCTGGATGCCGACGCTTTCCAGGCCTTTAAAGAAAGCTCTCTGTTCGACAGGGAAACGGCACGGTCCTTCCGGGAGAATATCCTGGGTAAAGGCGGCTCCGAGGATCCCATGACCCTCTACAAACGCTTCCGCGGCCGCGAACCCGACCCGGGACCCATGCTGCGCCGGAAAGGGTTGTTGTAGAATTCAGAATTCAGCCTGCCTGACGGCAATCAGGGATTCGGAATGGGAGTGTGGGGATTGCGTGTGGGTGTGATTATCCGATCAGGCCGTCCTTCTCGAGCTGTTCTATATGTTCCGTGATAATCGCTTCCACAGGTCGGTATTGTATGCCCAGGTTTTCTATGCTCCGGCTGTTGTCAAATTCGGGCCGGTAACCCAGGTTTCGTCGCAGATATTTTCCGGGCATGCCAATCATGGGGCCCATCAGCATCACCAGAAAGCGGGGAAGGGTTCGTGTAGAGACTTTGTATGCTCCGTTGAAGTTTTTCCTGATCACCCTTGCGATGTCTTTTATATCCATGATGCGGTTGACCAGGATGTGACGGCCTTTTACCTCCGGCATGAAAGCTGCAAGGATATGGGCCAGGGCCACATCGCGAACATCGACTACCCCGTGGGAAAGTGCCGGCACCCCCATGGCCAGTTGCCCTTTGGCCATGGACAACATAAAAGCGATGCTGGTTGAATCATTCCTCGGGGTCAGGGAAGGTCCCAGGATAAAGCCGGGGTTGATGACAGCAAGGCTCCAACGATCCTGTTCTTCAGCCATCTTCCAGGCTTCCCGTTCAGCCAGGGTTTTTGAGTAGGCATAGGGCTGGTGATCCAACGAACTGGTCCGGTTCCAATGCTCTTCATCAACCTTTCCACCCGGTATTTCCTGAAACTCAATGGTATCTCCGTATAGGGCGACCACACTGGAAGTGATCACCACACGTTTGACGGATGAAGTGGCATGGACTGCTTCCAGGATATTTCTTGTTCCCTGGAATGCCGGTTCGATCAATGTTTTCATCGGGTCTTTCACCTTGGTACTGATGAAAGGTGAGGCGGAATGGATCACCACGGAACATCCTTTCATGGGTTCCCTGAAAGCTTCTTTGTCCCGCAGGTCGGCCTCAAACACCACAAGCCTTCCTTTGGCCTTCTTTTCTGCTTCCAGCAGGTGAGCGTATTTTTCTTTATTGTTTTTATCCCTTACGTTCCATGGACCGTCACTCCTTCATCCAGAAGATATGTAACGATCCAGGAACCCAGGTATCCGGTAATACCGGTAACCATCACCGGGTTATTTATATTGAGCTTCATTGCAGTTATATCGCTTTTTTATTCATTATATTCCCTTTTGAAACAATCATACCTGTAAATAGTTTAGCGGATAAGGATCCCATAAATGGGTGAATTTAATTGAAAAACACCCTTTACCTTCTTCGAGCGTCAAAAATTGCTTAATTTCATTTCCTGCAACCAATCAGCGGACAGCTTCATCTAAATTGAAATAAACCATGAGAAATATTAGATTCTTTTCTGCATTGATCCTTTTAATGATGCTCACCACTTCGGCTTGTGAGGATGAAGATGAGATACGGATCGATTATTTACCCCTGAGTGTAGGCAATTACTGGTACCTGGAGCCCGGGGATTTCAGGGTGGTAACCCGGAAGGACAGCATCAACGGAAAAGGCTATTACCAGATCCGTCAGCAGATGGGCAGTTCTGAGCGTACCCTGTATTACCGGAGGACCCTGGGAGGGGAAGTGTACCGGCTAAAGAATGTGAACAGCCAGGAATACCTGTGGCTTGACCTGGAAGCCGATGTGAATGATTCCTGGAATTATATTGATCCCGACGGGGGCCAGACCTGGACGGTGACCCTCACCAGCAAAAACGATACGGTGGTCATAAACGACAGCATTTTGCTGACCCGCTGCAGGGCCTTTTTCTTCGATGTCGCCGAAATGGCGGATGAGGAGTACAGCCTTTGGCTGGCGCCGGATATTGGTTTTGCCAGGACCCTGAACGCCTGGGGCTTCGAACATGTCCTGGATTCGGCCCGGATCGCAGGGGAGCTTATTGATTATTGAGTTTCGGGACTCGCTCCGCTCGCTGTAGCTCTTCAGCTCTTTTGCACAAGCTTTTGCATCTTGCGTCCACATTAAAGAATGTATCCTGTCTCAATGTCTCATCGTCTCAAGGTCTCGGGTCCAGTGACCAGTGGCCTGGAACCAGTAGCCAAGAACAACCGCATGATAACTGCATGACATTCCCTTCCACCATGCCACCTTAAAACCTTAAAGCTTTATTACTCTCCCGGCTTAAAACAAAACGCCCCGGGAATGATTCCGGCCCTGAAGGTATCCACCGGGGTTCCGTCGGGACGGTAGCGGTAGACCACCCCCGGTTGTATATGATCGATGGCGTCGGCCACATAGAGCTCCGAGCTGTAGGGGTTGATGCCCAGTCCGTAAAATCCACCGGAATAGGTGCCTTCATATGGACTTTCTATGAACAGTTCGGGTTCTGCATCCGGATGGACCGGCATCCTGTAAATGTGCCTGTTGATGAAGTAAAGGGTATCACCGGTACCGTTTATTTTCAATTCTGATGGCGAGTCTTCCAGCTCAAAGTAAAGGGTCTTTTCAACAACACGGGTTGCCGCATCAATCCGGATCAAGGCGGGTTCTTCATGACCATAAGGGCTGCCCTCATATCCGCCGTCCGTCAGGGTCCATATCTTTCTGTACTTATCGATAACCAGTGAATTAGGCTGCTTGAGCACCCGGATGGAGTCCACCACCCGGTCCTGTTCGCTGTCGATCACCAGGAGCTGGTTGTCAAAGCTCCAGCAGTTTGTAAAAACATACTTGCCGTATTGAACCATTTGCTCCGTGGGATGCTGGTAGAAGCGGGAATCGTTATTGCCTACATCGATGCTTCCAGTCACTTCGAAAGCAGCCGGGTTGAAAATGCTTATCGATTTTGCGTACAGGTCCGTGACATAGGCTTTGGTATCGCGCAGAAAATGGATATACCGGGGTGAAGTAAGCCCCGTTATTTTACCCACATATTCGAAACTGTGGATGTTGATCGCGTATATCTTGCCGCTGTTGTTGACAACGATATAACCCAGACTGTCCCGTATTGCCATGGAAAGGGCCACATCCCCCAGGGGAAGGGCATTGGTCTCAAAAAAGATATCATTGTAAGCGGTTCTGCTTGACAAATCATAGAAGGTCAGGGAAGCGTTTCCGTATGCAAAATTCCCTTCGTTGACCACAAAAAGCCCTGTGTACGGAAACCGTTCTGCCTGCCGGTTCATCTCCCAGAGCTCGTCATCCTTCATGCAGGAGGTCATGAGCAAAAGCAGGATGATCATATTTTGCATCAGGTACCGCATGGGTCAGATATTGATCAGGAGCACCAGCATATAATGCCTGCCGGGCATCGGTCTGTAGAGAATTGAACGGTAGCTTTCGTCAAAGAGGTTATAGATCTTAAGTTCCGTTGAAAGCACGCCCTTGGCTATCCGGAAGTCCATCCCCAGGCTCAGGTCGTTCATAAAATAGGGATAGAGCCAATCCCGCCGGCTCAGGTCGTTGCTTGAAGTAGTGTAGCGTTCACTGCAGGAATTGTGTTGCCAGCTGATAAAGAATTTTTTATAGGTTAGGTTGACCAGCAGATTTCCCGAATGCAGGGGTACGTAAACCAATTGCTTGCCGTAGGATTCATCGCCCCACACAAGTTTATCCCCGTAATTGATGGACCGTGTATAGGCATAGGTCCCGGATGCCCGGAAACCGAGCGGTCCCAGCTTGGTGCGCAGAGCCATGTTAAACTCAATACCCTTTGAGGTCACATTCCTGATGTTTTGGGGCTCCCAATAACCCTTATAACCGGGAATCCAGATAATCCAGTTATCGATATCCGAGGAAAAGACCGTGAGTTCCGATGAAAAAAGAAGGTCCTGGCGGCTTTGCCGGTACTCAAGACCCAGCTCCCCGCTGAGACCCGTTTCAGGGAGCAGCTCCGGGTTGCCACCGGGTTGCCAGTAAAGATCATTCAATGAGGGCCGGTGATAATTGCGGGCAATATTTCCTTTGAGAACAAGCTCCGTGCTTTGCAGCAGGGATAAATCGAAGCCCAGGTAGGGTATGATGGGGCCCCTTTCCCTGCCGAACCATTCCTGCCGGAGTATAAGGTTCACATTCAAGCGCTTAGCAAAGCTTTCACGAACAGATAAAAGGGCCGATCCTTCGAAACGTTCCTGGTCGTACCCGGCTTTATTGACAGTATCGGCGGTGACAACGTCGTGGTAATTGGCATCCAGCCTGGCTTCCAGGGAAAGTTCCTCACTGATATCGTAGGCGTAGGAGGCATAATTCAGGGTTGTACGCTGCCAGCTTTGAGAATAGATGGCCGGGATCAGTCCCAGTCCGGGCACCCGGTTTTTCAAACTATAATCGAGCCGCTTTTCGGAATAGCCGCTTGTAAGGATCAGCCTGGAATTATCCCTGTAATGTTTCCAGTCCACCACCAGTTTATGGTCCTTGTCGAGCTGGTCGTTCAGGTTCGCATGGTCCGGTCCCTCGTAAGTGGTGGCCCGGGGCAGGGTCCGGTAAGCCTCCTGCCCCCAGTATTTTGCGGAAAGTACATTTTTATCTTCCGGCCTGTAGTAAAGCTCTTGCAGCAGGCCGTATTTTTTGTAACCGGCTTGTTCGTTCCTTTCCGTGGGGTGCACGATGATGCCCCCGGCCGGATCAATGTTCCCAATCCCGCGGTTTTCAAAAGTATAATCGTTGGCCGAGTAATTGTAATACAGCCGGGTGCGGGATTGTATCTTCCGGTTTCCGAAACCCAGTTGAAGAAATTCGTCAAAGCTCTTGTAGCTGCCAACACCCTGGAGAAATTTCAGGTCAAAGCCCTTGTTCCAGTCCGGGCGGTTGGACAGGTTCACAGAGCCGCCCAGTCCTCCACTTCTGTCGGTGATCGAAGCGGGCCCGTGTTTGATGTTTATTTCGTCGATGACATACACCGGGATCAGTGAAAAATCGACCATGCCCGTCATGGGGGAATTGATGTTGATGCCGTTCCAGTTGACCTGGGTGTGCGAAGGGGCGGTCCCACGGAAGGAAGCGGAGGCCAGCGCACCGCGGCCATGGGACTTAACAAACAGGCTTGTATTTTCAGAGAGGAGTTCGGACAGGGATAAGGTTCGTTTTTTATTCAGGATAAAGGAATCCACACGGCTTGTCTTCATCCCGGCTTCCTCCTTGACAAAGATGTGTTCTGCATTGACAGCAACCTGTTTTATCCGGAAAACGGAATCCCTTATTCCCTGCGAATACAGGGGCAGGTGGATGAGTACCAGTGCAATATATATCAGGAGCCTGTACATCTTATCGTTTCAGGATTCGAAATTTTGTTTCAGCATCGTCTTCCCGGAGGTTGACGATGTAGAGCCCTTTGGGCAGGTGACCGATGGCTATGGGAGGGTCCCCTGAATAATGCTTGATTTCCAGCACTTTGCATCCGGCGAGATCATAAAGCGATATTCTGGCATCACCGGCTCCTTCGATTCTGAAATACTTGCTTGCCGGGTTGGGATAAAGCTTGTATTCCGGTGGATGATCTCTTTCGAAAGAATTCAGGGGATTTGCATACCGGAGCATGGCCCGTATCGTGCTTTTGATTTCCGGTTTGCTTTCCAGGGAAGCCGTTAGAACGAGTTCCCCGGACCGGTGAAAAACCAGCTGCCCGTTTTCGTCTACCCAGACATCGGCCAGGTTGCTGCTCCAGCTGATCTTTTCACCGGGCTGATGGCGGCCTTTACGGAAGGCAAATGCCTCAAGGGGATACCGGTTTCCCGTCAGGGTGTCAGGGAGGTCCCTGATGACGAGCAGCTCTGTGGGACCGGTCATTCCCGGGGCGGGTGCCACATCCACGGCCCCGGTTATTTCGGTGGATACCTGACCCAGCCACCCGGCACCGGCCATCACGGCATTATGGACCTTGATGAAATGGACCCGGTCCAGGTCGACATACGACCCGTTTTCATCCACCGCCCAGTCGATGTCGAAAGCATCGCCCCCTGAATTTTCAATTGCTGAAGTATAGGGATTATCCGGCAGGGTGTAAGGGGCTGAACCCCTGGGCCGGTTATCGGCATAGCCGAATGCTTTGCTGTTGGAGCGGATGTTCGAGGGATTGCTGCGATCGACGGGGTCGGTAAGCCTGGTTCCCTGAAGGCTGTAGCTTTCGGTATGGATCCCGGGAAATGAATCCGCCAGGGGGAAGTAGGGCTGGGTATGATAGGAATTTGCATTTATGACCCCTGTTCCTCCCATATTATCCGACCAGGGTACATCGGCGGCATCTTCCAGGCCGGGGTTGGTGTAGGTGACCTCGTAATTCCTGGTGGTGGTGGAGAAGAAATGATCGCTTCCCGCCAGTTCGTACCAGGTATCGTCCGGCAGGCCGTTGCCGTTTTCATCCTTCATCACCGAGACAATCCCGGGTTCCGACCATGCCTGGTGGGCATTGCCGAAGATGGTGAAATCTACGCCATAGGGATTGCCCGGGTGATTTTCTACGGGATTCTCAAAGGCGAAGACTACATAGCCGCCAAAGGCTCCCAGGTTTAGAGCGCCATTGATACCCCCGATGAGCGAGGCTGCTGAGCGGGGCGATCCCCAGGCCGTATTGATGAACTGACCCGGGGCCGGCACATATTCGATCACTTCGGCAATGTACTGTGCATGCATGCCCAGGCAATAGAGGAAGAGCCCTATGGTAAAGAATGATCTTCTCATAGCCTGCGCGGATCGGCATTGGCGTTGATCAGAAAGAGGAACGTACAAATGGGGGTATCTTTCATCGTTAAGCCATCAATTAAAAATCCATGTTGGGGGATTTGCAGCTAACGATGTTCAGGGTAGGCCGGAGAAACACTCGTTGATCCGCTCACCTGTTCACCGCAGGCTGCAAAATCCGCGTTTCATTGGCAGGTCTTCTGACTTGTCCCGGTTCCTGAAACCTTCCCATCCCGTCTCGATGAAATTCGATTTTAAAGACAGTGGTTTAACTTCAGGAACCTTTTGACCCTCGCGGGCCGGGACTCACAGCAGCGGGAACTGTTGCCGAATTCCCACCTCCGCTCGCTGCGGCGGGTGAGGCACGGCATTCCCTTTTCATCCCATCCCGGTACAACCGGGAAAAAGGAAACCAATGTTAAGCAAAGATAGTTTTTTTGGAGAATCAATCCGGATGCAGGTGTAATTTCTTTTTAAGAATTCCGCCTTCGGCTGTAACTCGCTCCCCCGAGTGCTCGGGGTCGCCGTTGCTCATTCGCTTCGCTCATTGTTCCTCATCCCGAAAATCTAAAGCAGCAAAGCTGCTAAGATTTTCGGGAAAACAACCGCGTGACAATTGTATGACAACCGTATGACAACCCCTTGATCTCTTAATCCCTGAATCCCTCTTGCCTCATTATCTTGTCGTCTCATTATCTCGTCGTCTCATCGTCTCATCGTCTCGTCGTCTCATCGTCTCATCGTCTCGTCGTCTCATCGTCTCGTCGTCTCATCGTCTCATCGTCTCATCGTCTCGTCGTCTCGTCGTCTCATCGTCTCGTCGTCTCATCGTCTCATCGTCTCGTCGTCTC
>CAYQQR010000025.1:54856-57547 GCA_964420035.1 uncultured Bacteroidaceae bacterium
TCGTCTCATCGTCTCATCGTCTCGTCGTCTCATCGTCTCGTCGTCTCATCGTCTCGTCGTCTCGTCGTCTCAATGTCTCATCGTCTCATCGTCTCGTCGTCTCATCGTCTCGTCGTCTCATCGTCTCATCGTCTCGTCGTCTCATCGTCTCGTCGTCTCAATGTCTCATTGTCTCAATGTTTTCAAGGTCTATTATGTCTCTGCGTACCTCAATTTCACTCTGTGTATACTCTGAGACCTTATAAATTTCGGATTGCGCCTGCCTGCCTCCCTGAAACAATTGAAGAATCAATCTAAATTACCTTTCATTCATTAAAAAGTTGGAATTCCCCTGAGATATTCAGAATAATCAATTTGTCCAGATTTGTTTGTAATCCTCCCAATGTTTTTCCATGATATACAATTTCTTACGGAGTTGACTGGTCAGGTTCGCCCCGAGCAACCGGTGGTATTCCTTTTCTGCCGTTTCGGCTTTATCTATCACGGGTATGCTGCCTGCCGATTCCAATAGAAGGATCAGTTCAACAGTATTATCCATCTCGGCCCGGGCAATACGCTTTAATTCCTGCCGGCTTTTGATATCTGCAGGTTGAATGAAATGGTAAGACGGATCATGATCAGCCTGGTTGTTGCGCAATAAAGCCCGGTCCAAAACAACCTGGTAATGCATCGCGTGATCAACATTGTTGATTAAACAGTTAAAAACCTTCAACCGCATTTCAAGGTTTTCATATTGTATTTTTTTCTCACCCTGAAGTCCTGCCTGTATAACCTGCAATTGTCCGCGCGCCGTAAGAATATCGCTCCTGATACTTCTTAATGCTCTCACTGCCAAACTGTAACCACCAAAGCCGTTGATCAGTCTGCTTCCCTGTAGATCCAGCAGATCATTGGCATTGCTTTCCTTTCTAGCCTGGAACTGGTATTTTCTGTAATAATCCCTTTCTTCAGGTTGAAGGGAATCAGGAAAAGGAACAAGGGGACGTGTCAGCCAGCGCTGATGAACCGGACCAAGAATAAATACAGATCCTCCGATACTGAACAAGTTTGATGTCTTTTCGGCCCGGTGCAGGGCCTGCCAAATACTGACCAGTTCAGCTGCATGATCCTCTCCGACCTGCATTGCGGCAACCTTCATTAACAGGGCCATTCTTTCAGATATGTTGCGGGAAGGCTGTTCAACAAACAGCTTGTAAAGTTCCAAATAGAGATCCCTGTTCAGGCGATCCCCAATATTGATAAACAGACGTTCGGCTGTCCGCTCATTGGCCGCTTCCAGTTCCTGTAAAAAAGTTACCGGACAGGGAATGCCCGGTACGGGGGCAAATGGTCTTCTGTAATACAATAGGGAACCCACATCTGACTTAAAAGTTGTACCGATAGGACCCTCGTAGTTATCGATGGCCATATTATCCTGCAGAGATGACGCGATCATGTCCGGTCGATCTTCTTTGCTGTTATATAGGTGAACATCCAGATTGCCACCTGCATCCTCAGCGGCATCCTGTAAACAAGAAAGGAAAGTAGATATTCTGTCTTCCATATTCACATACCGGGTTTTGGAGTTTCCATTGGGCCCTGCATAAAGCCCCTTGCTCCATTCAATACCGGCACCAGAATCATTGGTTCGCATCTGAAGAATATCAATTGACGGACCCCTGCTTATTATCTGTTTTATCGATTCAGAATAAAGACTTAGTATCGCTGGGTGCGTTATGGATGGAGCAAACCGTGCCTTGAGGGAACGCAGGGGATTATCGACCTGCGGACCACGCCACGCGGGATAGCTAACAAAGATGGTATCCGGGAGCTCCTGGGGTTCAAAGGTGTGAAAGGCGGCTTTCATACCTAAATCTGTTAGTACCGCATTTCGTTGCTCCAGAATATCCATAATCCTTGCACTGTAGGAGTTCGAAAGGTAGGGTTGGAGCAGAGCAGGAGGACTGATTTTTAACAGGCCCGGGTTAGTGATGATCCACGCGGGATAAGGGTCATTGGCTGGTACCAGGTCATGATAGGCGATGGGCAGGTCCTCGGCTGTGATTGTTATATGACTTGCTCCAAGTGCCCGGGCTTTCCTGGCAAAACTTGAAAATTCATCCATATCTTGCGAATAACAACCAAATATAATCTTCCCGTACTGGGTAAAAGCCTGCTGAGCCTTTGCTACAGGCATGATCAACAGCCAAAAGGCCATTAATGTAAGATATATTATAAATCCAAATTTTCCGGAAACAATTTTTTGTTTAAACATGGGTTTGATAAAAAGAATTAAAATTATAAGGTCGCTGGTATACCGTGCTGTTTTCTTTCGGTCACATTATACAGACGATTACTCTGAAATCATCCCTAATGAAAAAACGGAAAATACCACAGGCTCTTGCTACTGCCGCTGTTTTTCCGCCTTCGGCTGTAACTCGCTCCCCCGAGTACTCAAAGATTTTTTATGGGTTATTTATATTACAAATTTACTTAAATCTGAAGTCAATCTTGTAATTAAACAGCCATGGAACTTCTGGTTTAATGCCCTTTTTCTCTAATCTCTATGGGGTTAGTTCCCCGAAGCTCTGCTTCGAGAAGAAGTATTAATTTTGTTAATACCTCGTGGCTCTGCCGCGAGGTAGTTTATTGATTTGTTTTGGCTATAGTTTAAAATAGCGTTTTATTTTGTATCTTTATAAGAAAAACCAG
>CAYQQR010000026.1:0-47288 GCA_964420035.1 uncultured Bacteroidaceae bacterium
AACCTCAAGGTCCCAAACGGAACTACCGCCTTACCAAGGAGATAGAAAAACAAATCATTAGACATCGTTTTCTTGATCCGGAAGCAAGCTCTGAGGTAATTACTCAAAAGATGCAACAAGCTGGTTATGTTATAAGTCAAAGGAGTGTCGAAAGGGCCATCAACGAGTGGGGCCTTCAAAAAAAGGGCTACATAAAGCAACTCAGGAAGACCAGAAAACTGAAATAAACACTTACAAAACCAAACGTTACAACACCCGGGTTAAAATCACTCCGACGGATAATGAACGTGAGTTCAGACAGATGCTGGCTCAAAAAGTATCCGGAACATCGGTGGGATTATGGTTGCTTATTCCTGAATTGATCAAGCTAGGAGCCTGGGACATCTTAAAAGCTTGGACAGGCAAGGGTGATGCTGATTTTGAGCCAAGAATAGCCATGCAGTTAATCAATGAGACGGCAATATGCGTGAACCGGGTAAGAAAGAGGAACTCTCTTGGACATCAAGGCTTCCAGCTGGTCAATGGAATGGGCAGATTGGTAACCGATGAACAGGTACATTCTTTACTTGATCGTCACAGTATAGAACAAAGCAGTAAGTTGCTTATTAATCTGGGAATCCAAAGGCGTTTGTCTGACCATTATCAGGGAGAATTAATAGCTATCGATCCCCACAGGATATTATCCTCCTCTAAACGAGTTATGGCAAAGAAGAGGAAAGATCCTGCGGCTCCTTCCCAAAAGATGCTTCAGACTTTTTTTAGTTTATGTACGAAAACCGGGCAGCCCATCATGGCAACTATTTCATCATCAGGACTGCCAATCTCAAAAGCAACGACTGATTTGATCGATGCAACCGGTAAAATAATCAAATCAAAGGCGGTAGTTGTTGCCGACAAGGAACATTTTACAAAAGAAATTGTAAGCCATGTCAGTAAACACAAGGACTTTGATATCTTAATGCCTGCATTAAATTTAGAAAGAATAAAAAAGCGCTACCCGGAACTTTCTTTTAAGCCAGTATGGGCTGGACTTGCTATCGCGGAAACAAAATACCATTTTCTACAGGAGGAGGATAAAAGATACAGACTTATCGTGGAAAGATTAGGTGAAAAGAAAGGTGAATATGAATACCGTTCATTCCTTACAACATCAAAAAAAGATGCACAAAGCCTGATCTGTGAAGATTACAATAAACGATGGTCAGTGGAAGAATTTTTTCGCTTTGAAAATGACCTTGGGTTGAACAGAGCATCTACTTTGAACCTGAATGTACGATATGGGAAACTTGCTCTGGCTATGTTAGCCCAGGCAGCAATATATCAGTTTAGGCAAAACTTGAATCAAGACTATAAAAAGTGGGATGCCAAGCATCTGGCAAATGAAGTGTTTGCCTGGTCAGATGGGGATATAAGTGCTAAAGGGGACACAATATTTATTACGTTATACGGCAAACCTAAACACGTAAATCCTGAAGATTATGTCAATCTACCTTCGAAATTAGAGAAAAAGGGCATTAAACCAGAAGTTCCATGGCTGTTTAATTACAAGATTGACTTCAGATTTAAGTAAATTTGTAATATAAATAACCCATAAAAAATCTTTGATAGCTATCGGGAGAGAACTGAAAACCGAGAACTGAGAACCATGAAACTAATCTGCATCGGCCGTAATTACGTTGAACACGCCAGGGAACTCAAAAACCCACTCCCTGATAAAGCCGTATTTTTTCTCAAACCTGATTCCTCCATAGTTCGGGGGAACAAGCCCTTTTTTTATCCGGAGTTTTCAAAGGAAATACAGCATGAGGTGGAAGTGGTGTTCAGAATTAACAAGGTGGGGAAGAAGATAAAGAAAGAATTTGCACACCGTTATTATGATGCCATTGGTTTGGGGATCGATTTTACCGCCCGTGATCTTCAGGATGAGGCCAAAAAGAAGGGATTGCCCTGGGAAATTGCAAAAGCGTTTGATTATTCCGCACCCTTGAGCAAGTTGATTTCTGTGAATAAAGTCAAAGACATCCGGGATATTAACTTCAGGCTCGACATCAATGGAAAAACCTTACAAAAAGGCAATACCCGTGAGATGATCTTTGCGGTCGACGAACTTATCGCTTATGTGTCGCAGTTCATGACCCTCAAAATGGGGGATTTGTTATTTACAGGCACCCCGGAAGGCGTAGGGCCGGTAAAGATTGGCGACCGTCTGCAGGCTTACCTGGAAGACAGACTTATGCTTGATTTTTATGTTCGTTGATTATCCCGGCTTATAAGACCGGATTTGCTCCATGAGAACCCTCAGGTCCTCTACGCGGGTAGCCGGATTCATGATGGAAGTGCGGAGGAACAAAGTGCCCATTAATTCGGTCTGTACCAGGTAAAATTTCTCCGATCTGAGGATCTGTCTTCGTATTGTCCTGTTCAGGGCATTCAGCTGATGGAAATCGAGGTCGTTCTTGAGGTAACGGAAACAAACGATATTGGCCCGCGGTTCGTTGGCCAGTTCAAAATCATCCGCTTCGTTTATCAGGTCCGCGAATTCCTTCGCTCGTTCAAAAGTCTCGTCTACATAAGCTTCAAACAGATCAGTGCCATAGTTATAAAGGAGGGCATATACATGCAGGGCCATCATTCGTTTGGTACATTCCACAGTGCATTTGGCAGAATTATACCATTCCGGCCCCTCGGCCGACCAGAGGTAGGAGGCTTCCTGTTCGAAACTTTCATAGGCATTCCGGCCGTTCTTAAAGTAAAGCCCCGTGATAATGCTTGGGGTCATGAGCATTTTATGGAAATCAATGACCACAGAGTCAGCCCTTTCCAGTCCGGACAGCTTCGAACGGTGTTTTTCCGAAAAAATGGCAGCTCCGCCATGAGCGCCGTCAACGTGGAACCACAGCTTATTTTTATCACAAAAATCCGCGATCTTTTCCAGGGGGTCGAATGCTCCGGTAGCCGTGGAGCAGGCGTTTGCAATCACAGCAGTTACTTCAGCACCGCTGTTTTTGATTTCCGTGTATTGCTTTTCCAGGTCTACCAGGGACATGGTATGGTCCTTTTCCGCCCGGACCGTGCGGATACCTTCTTCTCCCAGCCCCAGAATCCTGACTGCCCTGGCTATGCAGTAATGGGCATTTTCCCCGAACAGGAATACCGGTTTTTTGCCCTTTACTCCGGAAGACCATATTTCATGCTCTGTCTTAATATTCAGAGCCGCAAGCATGGCGGTAAGGTTCCCCAGGCTCCCGCCCGAAGTCATGATGCCACCGGATTGTTTCCCGTACCCGATGGCTTCGCACATGGTTTCGGTAACCACCTTTTCCATGGCAGTGCTGACCGGTCCCATTTCGTATACGGCAGAACCGTTGTTCAGGAAGCCTTCAAGCATTTGCGTAAGGGACCCGCTGAGGGCGGGTACGCTCACCTGGTGACCGACATAGCCCTTGTGATGTAAATGATTTGAAAGGGCCAGCGCTTCCCGGAGCAATCCGTGAAAGTCTTTTTTCTCCTCAAACAATCTATCCCGGTAATGCCGGGCAAGGTTATCGGGTTCGGTACGGGGCAGGACCGCCATGCTTTCTTTGCCCTGTAATGTTTTTAAATAATAGGCAAGCAATTGTACGAGCTTATGTCCTTCTTCCATGAACCAATCCGGGTCATAAGCTTTTTTCAGTAGATCATTCATGGGCCATCGAGTTCTTGGGTATGACAAAATCATTCAGGGCCCGGTAGACCGGAACCCGCATATAGGTTTTTTCAAGGTAGGAGGAGCGGGAATAAATCATATTCAATTGTCCGTGGGAACTCTCTGCAAATTCAGGATCGCCGCGCAAGCACTCTTCAAATTCTTCTCTCAAACCGGGTATGGAATCCAGTAAACGAAGGGCGGTGGTTTCAAAATTTCCCGGAGAGAAATACTCTTTCCGGGACAGTATCTCGTCCATAAAGTTCCAGGCAAAGAAAGAATCCGGTCCCTCCGGTTCCAGAACCTGAACGATATATTTGGCAGCTGGTTGTGCAAGAGGCACGATATAGTCCCCCGCGTATAATTGAATGCTATCCTTCACTTTTTTTACAGAAACATCATAGTGGAAGTATCTCCCGTTATATGGCCGTTCAGCTGTTTTGTAGTCCGTGACATAATAGGCTTCCAGTTCAAGCAGGGTATCCCCGGGAAAACGATACATCTGAACACGGTTGATATGCAGTCTTTCAATCACTTCGCGCCAGGCCCGGGGTATGATGTAATAGGGTGCAGCCTGTACGGTCCTGGCTGGCTTATAGGCCGGATAATAATTGATGAGCTTCTCATAGGGTTTGTTCCTGTCGAAATACAGGTTTCTTCTGCCGGTGAGTTCCCCTTCCCGGAAGGCTATTTCATATCCTTTGAACAGGATCTTTTCATAAACCGTTGTATCCACCTCCCATTCCAGGGTATATTGCAGATCGGGGGGAATCGTCTTATTCGCTTCCGTTCTGCCTTTCCTGATCTCATCTGTAAGCGGGGGCAGGGCATGGGCCATGGCACGAAAAAATTCATAAGTGCTCAGCACCCGGTCGCGATAAGGCTTGTGGGAATGGGCCTCCGTAATAAAGCTTAAACTGTTGAAAAGAGAAGCATAGCCAATGGCGTAACGGGGCGGGTCGTCGGTTGCAAGAATACCCTGCTCCGGGGTCCGGTTATAAACCACGTAGGGTATCAGTTCATAGGGACCGGTTTGCATAAAACTGTATAAGGCAGGTTGAAGTTTTTCTTTCATCAAAGCTGCAAGCTCCGGGGGTAGCTTTTTATATTGCGCGGGCATCAGGGTCAGGGAATATTGATGATCCGAACCGTTGGTTGTATGCGTGTCAATGAAAACATCGGGGTCCCACTGACGAAGGAGTTTGACCAGCGACCGGGTGTTTTCCGTGTCGAGTTTGATAAAATCCCGGTTCAGGTCGATATCGCGTGCATTACCCCTGAAACCATGATCCACGGGACCTTCCTGGTTCAGCCTGTACAGGGGGCTCCGGTTCAGGTAGCCGCCGACATTGAATACCGGGACAATGCAAATACACCACCGGTCAAGAAATTCTTCATACTGATCCCGGTTATCCAGTAATTCCCGGATGAACATGATGCTGGCTTCGATGCCACAGGCTTCACCGGGATGAATGGCGTTATTGATGAACAAAACCCCTTTATGGTTCTCTTTGACTTCACCGGGAGTGAAATTGCCGGATCCGTCGATGACAAAGAGATGCAGGGGTTTACCGACATCCGTGTTACCGGCTTCCGTAAACCTGGTTCCCGGGAAATATTCATCCAGGCATTTAAAAGCAGCAATAACCTCATCGTAGCTCAGGTTACGGTTTTCTTCCAGAGCCGAAAGAATTTGAGCATCCAGTTTCGGTGCGTTTAACAGGAAGATCGATAGGATCAATGATACAAACCTACAAGGCAAGTTGATGTTCCTCCATGGCTTCATAGTAAAGTGCGGTTTCTTTTGCATAGTCTTTGAAAAATTGTTTGCTTGTTTCATTCGTTTCTGAAGTGGCCAGGGTTATCAGGTGATCCAGGTCCTGTTTCCAGTTTACCAATTCCTTAATGATTTTATATGCAACCTCCAGGAAAGGACCTTCCTCTTCCAGGGCCTTTTTCCATTTTTCAAAAAACCGTGAACATGCTTCAAATCGTTCCTGGTGCCGGGAGATCAGTCCGGGGAGATTGTTCATGGTATACATAAAATATTTGTACCTGCGGCTCAGGTTGTTGTATACTCTAAACGGGATCTCGTTGAGGGGAATCCGCCTTAATTGGTATATCTCCAGATAGCGGTAGATACCCGTGTAACCCAAAGCATCCAGGTCATCCGCGACAGAAAGGATATGGGTCAGACTTTTCTGGTCGGTGGAGCCGGGAAGGATCCATTTATTTTTGTAATCCTTGTCATCGTGCTTGAGAATAGCCAGCAATACGATCTGGAACAATTCCTTTGACAGAGGGGGCTGAATTTTGAAATACTCCAAACACATCTCCATACCGGCTTGCCCATGCCTTTTATCCAGGGTTTTGATCATTCCTGCATCATGGAAAAACACGGCAATGATCAGTCCTGTGATCTCTTCCTTGGTGAAATAGAAGCCTTCTAAGTCAAGTTGTTTAATGATCTCTTTGGAGAATTCCCAAACCCGGAAATGGTGTACATGGTCATGAGAGAGCAGGGGATGTTCATGGAAAAGTTCCCGAACATACTGGTATAATTGCTGGAGCCAATTTCCCTCAACTTCTTCAATGATGCGTTCAATGTTTTGTTCAGACATAGCTCAGTTTTATGACATTCGTCCTTCCACGTTCCAGTATTGGCGTGGATCCGATATGGATCACTACATCTTCTTCATGAATGAGGTCCAAAGATTGCAATCTTTCGATAGAGAACTGAATATAGTTATCAATATTTTTAAAAGCTTCGGCCATATAGCCCCGGACCCCCCAGACCAAAGACATTTTCCTGAGGATCAATTCATTGTCGGTAAAAGCGAAAATATCGGCCCGGGGCCTGTAGCTGGAAATTTTATACGCGGTATAGCCGGAATGGGTAAAGCAGATTATGGCTTTGGCCCCCGTTTGTTCCGCCATCATGCAGGCATTGTAACAAATGGAATCCGGCAGGAAGGTACGGCTGAATTCTTTTGGTGAATGATCCTTGTAAAAATTGTAAGCCTGCTCGGTGGCATCGATGATCTTCTGCATGCTGTTCACGACCCCCACCGGGTATTTTCCTACAGAGGTTTCCCCGCTCAGCATGAGGGCGTCCGCACCATCCAGCACGGCATTGCCCACATCATTGGCTTCGGCACGGGTGGGCCTGAAATTTTCTATCATGCTTTCCATCATCTGGGTTGCTATGATAACGGGTTTGGCATTGAGAATGCATTTTCTAACGAGATCCTTCTGGATCAGCGGAACCTGGTCGAACGGGACCTCCACCCCAAGGTCCCCCCTTGCTACCATAATACCGTCGGAGAGATCAATGATCTGGTCAATCTCCTTCAGGGCCTCGGGTTTTTCTATTTTCGCGATCACCCTCACGTGCTTTTTCTTTTTCCTGATCAGGTCCTTCAGCTCAGCGATATCCATTGAACAGCGTACGAAAGACAGGGCCATCCAGTCGACCCCCTGATCCAGGGCAAATTCGGCATCCTTTTTATCCTTTTCCGTCAAACTGGGCATGGAGATCCTGGTGTTGGGCAGGTTTACCCCCTTATGGGATGAAAGGGGTCCGCCGCTTATGACCCTGGCCTTTACAAGATCTTTATCGTTGGTGTAAGTGACTTCAAGCAATATCTTACCGTCATCGATCAGGATCCTTTCTCCCACTTCCACATCCTGGGGCATCAAAGAATAGCTCATATAGACTTTTTCTGCATTGCCCATGCATTCTTCCGTCACGAAAGAGAGTTCCGCTCCGTCCTTCAGTTTCACTTCACCTCCTTCTATTTCACCGATTCGCAATTTCGGTCCCTGCAGATCGGCCAGTATGGCCACATTGCAGTTCATTTTTTTGTTCAGTTCTTTGATCAGCTTCATGGAAGCCAGGTGATCCTCGTGCGTGCCATGTGAAAAATTGAGCCGGCAGACGTCTATTCCTTCCCGGAACATTTGTTCCAGAACGGGAGGTTTACTGGAGGCTGGACCAAGAGTGGCAACCACCTTGGTGTGGGACCGTTCGTGTCTCATGGGTTTATTTAAATTTAAGTTTTATGATGATTCTCAAGGATTGATTAATAACTCTTCCTGCCGAAGTCCATAACGCAATTGTAGTTGTAACCCTCATGGGGTTGTATGCTTACCCCGATCGAATTGTAGATCGGGTCGAGCATGTTTTTCCGGTGCCCGAGCGATTCAATGCCGTTGTCGATCAAAAGGCTCATGACGATGTCCAGGGGTCCGGAATGCCCGTAATCGCAGTTTTCTGCAACTGCATTGTATTTGCCCATCAGGGGTTTAAAACGTTTGTTGAATTCCTGGTGACCCACCCGATTCTTTTGACCTGATTTCGTCGCATGGCCGCGGGCGACCTCGTAAAGATCCTTTTCGGGTTTGAGCATCTGTAAACTTTTTGTGTCCTTCAAATCCTTGTAGAGGGACCGGACATAAGAATTTTTCTCGGTTCCGCTGCTCCCCAGGTACGGATCCAGGAAGGTTTCTGCAAAGCGCGGACCGTCGGCCCGGGCCAGGTTGGTGAACAGGATCACCCGTCTTTCATCTTCCGTGAGATAATCCGCCGCTTCTCCGGTATTCGCTTTCTCAATGACCTTATCAGGCCATTTCTCGAGGTACATGTCATACTGGGCCCGGGAGGTCAGCGGTATCAGCAGGAGCAGGATGTATAGCAGACTTCGTTGTTTCATCGTGTATGATTGGTTTGTAAAATGATACTTGTGGTTATTGGTGGTTATTTATGGTAATTGGTTGTAATTGGTTGTAACTGATTGTCAAACACAACCCAAACCCACACTCAATACTCACACTCTATTCTGCCTGCCTGACCGGTAGCAAGGAATCCCTGAGTGCCGTCAGGCAGGCTGAATCCTGAATTCATCTTTTCATCATGATCAAATAATCCTCGAATTCAAAAAACCCGTACTTCTTATACAATTCAATCGCCTTATGGTTCTCTTTATGGACTTCCAATTTTACAAAGGCTCCCGTTTTCTTGATATACTTCATCACTTCATTCATCAGGATTTTCGCATTGCCTTGTCCCTGGTAATCCGGGTGGATCGCGAAATGATGAAAGTGAAGCCGCCGTCCGTCCCATGTGAGCCAGCAGGATCCTGTCAGTAGTTCATTTTTAGCATCGATCATCACCAGGAGCTTCCCTCCCAGGGCCAGGCAGAGGTCGATCACCTGGGCATCATCCCCCCGTTCGGGAAAATCCAGGCCGGTATCTTGCCAGAGTTGTTTCAGTTTAAGGTAATCTTCCTTTACATAGTCTCTTATTATAAATTTAGACATAATTTTTCGCTTCGCTGTTATAACGGTGCTAACGTTGCCAAACGGTGCCAAATGGTACCCACACCCAATCCCCACACCCCATTCTGAATTCCTGACTGCCGTCAGGCAGGCTGAATCCTGAATTCAGTTATTCGTCTTCTTCGACTGACCTAACCTTCAAAACATACACCTGTCCTGTTTCATACCGCAGCACTTTGACAATGTCCCCCTTATCCACGAAACCGCTTTCCGATTTGGCATCGTAGATCTCCCCGTCCACTTCCACTTTGCCTGAGGGCCGGAGTACCGTCAGGGCGGTACCTTCTTTACCTGTAAGAGATCTGGCAGTGACGTCCACGCCAATATATCCTTCATCTGAATTTTGAATAGAATCCAGGGCCAGCCCGGAAAAGGCACGGGCAGTGAAAAGTTTTTTCCCGACCCAGAGCGAGACAAGAAAGGATATGAAGGCGGACACGGTCACAATGAAAAAGGCTTTTATCAATTCGTTGATGCCCCGTACAACGTCAAACTTAAATACGAGATTATCGACCAGACTCAGGCTTAATCCGGCCATTACGGCAATTATACCGGTTACCCCGGCTACACCGAATCCGGGAATGACAAATATTTCAACAGCGATCAGTACCAATCCGCCAATGAAAAGCAGTATCTCCCAGTTTTCTGCCAGGCCTTCAAGATAGGCGGGAGCAAAATACAACAAAGCACCCATTATGGCTATGGCCAGTGGGAAACCAATGCCCGGACTCTGTAATTCAAAGTAAATGCCCCCTACGATCATCAGGACCAGGAATCCGCTTATAACCGGATTGAGCAGGAAGTTGATGACCTTGTCCAATCCGGTGGGCCGGTATTCATAAAGATCGTACTCCTCGATGCCGGCCATGCGGATGACCTCTTCCTTCGATTTGGCCATGCCCTCACAATATCCTACCTCAATAGCTTCCTCTGCAGTCAGTGTAAGCACCTTGCCCGTATCAATGATCCCTTCTATGTAAATGGACGGATCCACCATGGCTTCTGCAATACGTGGATCCCGGTGCCAAACCAGCAAGGTGTCCTCGCCACGGATCACGGTATCTCTTCCATGTGATGCGGCTGTGGCGCGCATGGTGGAACGCATGAAAGACTGGAACTTATCGGGTACTTCCTCCCCGGTCTGGTTCACCACGGTGGCTGCTCCAATACTCCCCCCGGGCCGCATGTAGATCGAGTCACAGGCAATAGAGATCAGTGCTCCTGCTGAAGCAGCCTGGTTGTCAATGAATACCAACACCGGTATATCGAGGTTCAGCAGTTTGGTGCGTATACTGTCGGCTGCATCCAGCAATCCCCCATAGGTATTTAAATGAAGGAGGACAAAATCGGCATTCATGGCTATGGCTCGTTCCAGGGCCTTCTGGGTGGTTCGCCAGGTGGGCGGAGCGATCTGGTCCATGATGCTGAAGGTATAGATCACGGGCCGCTTTCCGTCTCCCGCGGCTTGCTCTGCCGGTTGAGCTGCTGCCAGGCTGATCAGGGCAGACAGCAGTGTAAAGCGGAGGTAATTATTTATCTTTTTCATAATAGACAAATTTAGTAAAAAGCAGTCTTGTGCGTCCCCCAAAAGTCAGGGGCTTCTAAAAATTCTGCTAACTTTGAGCTGCAAAACAAGTAACATGGAACTGACGGATCTTTCTGCCATCTCACCCATTGACGGACGCTACAGGAAAAAGACCGCTTCCCTGGCCCCCTATTTTTCGGAATACGGACTGATCCGCTACCGGGTGTGGGTGGAATTGCAATACTTTATCGCCCTTTGCGAACTTCCCCTTCCGCAACTCGAAGAGTTTCCATTGGACCGGAAAAATGCGCTGGAGGAGATCATTCAGCATTTTGACCTGAAAGATGCAGAAAGGATCAAGGAAATAGAGAACATCACCAATCACGACGTAAAGGCTGTTGAGTATTTTCTGAAAGAGATATTCAGGGAAAAGGGATGGGAAGAATTCGGCGAGTTCATACATTTCGGCCTGACGTCCCAGGATGTGACCAATACAGCTGTTCCCGCTTCCATCAAGGACGCGATGCGGCATGTCTATTATCCGCATATCAACGAGGTATTGGAAAGATTGGTCAACCTGGCCGAAGAATGGGAAAAAATACCGATGCTGGGCAAAACACACGGTCAACCCGCCAGTCCCACCCGCCTGGGTAAAGAGATCCGTGTTTTCGTGGAAAGACTTAAAATTCAATTGAACTGTCTGCACCAGGTTCCCCTGAAGGCCAAATTCGGCGGGGCGACGGGCAACTTTAATGCCCACCATGCAGCTTATCCGAAGATCGACTGGATCGAATTTGCCGACCGTTTTATTGAAGAGAAATGTGGTTTACAGCGCTCACACACCACCACACAGATCGAGCATTATGATCACCTGGCTGCCTTACTGGATAATCTCAGAAGGATCAACGTGATACTGATCGATCTGACCCGGGATATGTGGATCTATATCTCAATGGAATATTTCAGGCAGAAGATTGTCAAAGGAGAGGTGGGTTCTTCGGTCATGCCGCATAAGGTGAATCCCATTGACTTTGAGAATGCAGAGGGGAACCTTGGTGTCGCCAATGCCTTGTGTGAGCACCTGGCCCAGAAATTACCCGTCAGCCGGTTGCAACGTGACCTTACCGATTCAACCGTGCTCAGGAACATCGGTGTCCCCTTCGCGCATACCATTCTGGCCTGCCAGTCGTTATTAAAGGGATTAAACAAGCTGGTGGTGAACGAAGAAAAGATACACGCTGACCTGGAAGATAATTGGGTGGTGGTTGCAGAAGCCATCCAGACCATCCTGCGGCGGGAGAAATATCCGGAACCTTATGAAAAACTGAAAGAAATGACCCGTAAAGATCAAAAGGCAGATCAAAAAAGCATACAGAAATTCATTCGTTCCCTGGATGTTTCCGACTCCGTGAAAGAGGAATTACTCAGGATCACACCCTTCAATTATACCGGTATTTGATCTAGACAGAGACATTATTTATATGAAGAGTTTTCTCAGGATCCTAACTTATATTAAGCCCTATTGGTTTTTCGCCCTGCTTAATGTGCTGTTCAATATTCTGTCAGCCGTTTTTGCATTGTTCTCATTCGTTATGGCAATTCCCTTCCTGAGGATCCTGTTTCAGCAGCAAGAAATGATAACGGAACCGGTTCCATTCGCTCTTTCTGCGCAGAGTATTCAGCATAATTTCAACTACATGATCTCGAATATCATCTTAGAGCAGGGACCGGGCAGGGCACTTTTGGTTGTCAGCCTTCTGGTGGTGATCATGACCTTTTTAAAAACCGCGTTTAAATTTCTCGCGAACTATTATGTTACTCCGGTCCGGACCGGCGTGGTAAGGGATATCCGGAACAATGTTTATAACAGGATACTCAAACTGCCCCTGAGTTATTTCAGCGAATCACGTAAAGGAGATGTTATTTCCCGGGTTTCCATGGATGTGAATGAAATAGAATTGTCCATCATGAGCTCCCTGGAAATGGTATTCCGGGATCCCATCACCATCATCATCTACCTGGCCTTCATGATCTACATGAGTCCGACCCTGACCCTGCTGGTCCTCGTTCTATTACCGCTCAGCGGGTATTTCATCGGCAGGCTTGGCAAGAATCTCAGGGCGCATTCCCGCACCTCCCAATCACGGATGGGTATGATCCTTTCCCTGATCGAAGAGACCTTATCAGGATTGAGGATCATCAAGGCCTTCAATGCAGAGAAGCGGGTGGCGGATAGTTTTTCAAGGACCAACAACCTTTATACCTCTATCGTCAATAAAGTATACCGCCGGAGGTACCTGGCTTCACCCCTCAGTGAGTTTTTAGGTACCGTGGTAATGATGGCCCTGATGTACCTTGGAGGTCAGATCGTTCTGCGCGGAACGACCGCGCTCGATTCCGAGTCCTTTATCGCTTACCTGATCGTTTTTTCACAGATCATAACCCCCGCGAAGGCATTTTCAACCGCCTATTTCAATATTCAGAAGGGTATGGCCGCATCCGACCGGATCGATACAATTCTTAAAGCGAAAGTGACGATCAAAGATAAACCCGGGGCCCTGCCCAAGCCTTCTTTCGAAAGCACCGTGACCTACAGGAATGTCTGGTTCCGGTATGAGCAGGAAATGGTCCTGAAGGATATAAATTTTACCATTGAAAAAGGTAAAACCATCGCCATCGTGGGTAAATCGGGCTCCGGTAAATCTACCCTGGTAGATCTCTTACCGAGGTTTATTGACCCGGTGAAGGGAGATATCCTCATCGACGGGGAAAGGATAGACCGGTTCAGGATTTCAGACTCGCGTAACCTGATGGGCATTGTCAGTCAGCAATCCATCCTTTTCAATGATACCTTCATGAACAACATTGCTTTCGGGAAGGACGAGATCAATGAAGACGAAGTGATTGCAGCGGCCAAAGTAGCCAATGCCCACGATTTCATCATGGAAACTCCCCTGGGTTACCATACCAACGTGGGTGATGCAGGTTCAAAGCTGTCCGGTGGTCAGAAACAACGCATCAGTATTGCACGCGCCCTGTTGAAAAACCCGCCCATCCTGATCCTCGACGAGGCTACTTCTTCCCTGGATACCGAGTCGGAACGGCTGGTCCAGGAAGCCATCATTCACCTGATGAAAAACCGGACCTCCATCGTAATTGCACACAGGCTTTCCACGGTGAAGCACGCGGATAAGATCATTGTATTGGATGAAGGAAGAATAGTGGAAACCGGAAGACACAAGGAACTGATCGGCAGGGAAAACGGTTTGTACAAGAAACTGCACGACCTGCAAATGTTTTAGTCGCAGTAGTATGAAGATCAGCGGATTCACCATGGGCAAAAATGCCTGGAAGCTTTATTACCCGATGAAGGAGGCCGTAATGTCCATCCTTCCCATAGTGGATGAATTCGTTGTGGTCCTGGGCGACAGCGATCCGGACGACCGGACACGTGAGGAGATTGAAAGCATTGGCAGCGACAAGATCAGGATCATCGATACCGTCTGGGACATTGAAAAATACCCGCGGGGCATGGAGCATGCACACCAGACCGACATTGCCATGCAGCATTGTACAGGGGACTGGCTTTTTTACCTCCAGTCAGACGAGGTCATTCATGAAAAATACCTGCCGGTGATCCGGGCCAGGTGCAGGGAACTGCTGGAGGACAAAGAAGTCGAGGGATTACTGTTCAAATACCGGCATTTCTGGGGTGATTACCTGCACTATAGGGATTCTCACTGCTGGTACCGTAAGGAGATCCGGATCGTCCGAAACGATCCCGACATTCATTCATGGGAATCGGCCCAATCTTTCCGGCGCATTCCAAATTTTGACGGCTTGAACTACCGTCAGCAGGAGGGTACCTATAAACTCAGTGTGGCCGATGTGGATGCCTGGGTCTACCATTACGGGTGGGTCAGGCCGCCTGAGGTCATGAAAAGCAAGATCAAGGCTTTCAGCACGAACCATAAAGGGGCAAGGAAGGTGCAGGACATGGTGGATCAGAAACTCTTTGAGGGTCAGTTCGACTACGGGCCCCTCGGCCGGTTGCCCCGCTTTGAAGGCATTCACCCGGCGGTTATGAAGGACTGGATCGAGCGTTTCAACTGGCAGGATCAGCTACGGGAGAAAGGTCCGCTCAGCACCAACCGCATCCGCAACAAACACGATAAACTCAAATACCGGATCGTATCCTGGATCGAGAAGAACCTCCTCTTCGGCCCCCGCCTGGGGGAATTCAAGAACTATAAATTACTTAGGAAATAGTTCCTAAGTTCCTGAGTTCGGTTATACTTACCCTAAAACCTTAGATCCTTAGATCACTAAATCATTCCACCATCAACTTCCCGACCGTCATTCCTTCTGCCGTTCTTATCCGGACAAAGTATAATCCCGCTTTATATCCCGCGAGACTGATTTTCATCCTGCCATCCGGCTGGTTTTCCCATTCTTTTTGCAGGAAGGTCCTTCCCTGGATGCCGGTGAGAATAATCTCCGCGGGACCGGCCGTACCGGAGTACTTAATATAAACATAGCTTCCGGCAGGGTTGGGGTAGAGGCCGATCTTTTGTTCTATCGGATTTTCCTTGATAACACCGGTTGCCGCTGCCCGGTTGTCTTCTACATTGGACAGGGTATAGGAATAGGGGCCACCAGACTTCTTTGTTCCTATTGAGGGATCGCATCCTTCGGGCAGGGGAACCCTGACCACGTACATCGCTCCTTTTAAAGGTGGGTTCAGATCGGTATAGGAATGATCGGCACTGCTGATCCGGGCCAGTTCCTCCCATCCTCCCGCATCCGAATAGCGGTAGATTTCAAAGTTGTCATACTCGATTCCCTTATAATCATCCCAGGTAAGATTTATCGTACCGCCCAGTCCCACGTTTGTACGAAGGTGAATGGTCTTGTGCAAAGAACTCAGTTCAGATTCATTGCCGCACTCGTCTATGGCAGATATCTTGTAACGGAATGCCCGCACACGCGGATCGGCAACCGTGTCGTTGAACTCGGAAAGTTGATCACCCATGACGGTTCCGGCAAGCAGATAAACGTCCTTGGCGGAAGTTTCCCTGTAAATATTATAATAAAGATCAGGACTTGCCTTTTCCCAAACAACCAGGTTTGTTTTTGTGACGCTGTCCACGGTGATCACGCATATGGGATTTTTTGCCGGTATTTCTTCTTCGATGAAAAAAGTATGGATGGAACTGCAGTTGGCATCATCGGTCACCGTTACCGTGTATTCTCCCGATGTAAGTCCCGAGATATCCTGGGTGGTTGAACCGTTCGACCAGCTGTAGTTTATATTGCCTGTTCCGCCCTCTGCTGTAATGTTGATGAATCCATCCGCATCCCCGCAGGATATTTCATTGATGCCTTCAAGGAATACCATGGGGGATTCTTTTTCGCTGAGATTGATCTTACGGGTCGACGTACAGCTGTTGGCGTCGGTGATGGTAACTTCATAAGTGCCTGCCGTAAGACCATAAATCGAATCGGTGGTCGCACCGGTACTCCATGAATAGGAATAGGGTTTGGTCCCCCCGAAGACAAATAAGGATATGGAACCATCCGAACCTCCATTGCAGGCCGGTTCGGTAAAGGTGTGCGATATCTCTGTTTTCTCGGGCCGCCTTACTTCAAATTCTTCCATGGAAGTCCGGCCCTCCGCATCGGTTACGATCAGTTCATAGGGTGCCGGCGGCAGGTTGTCAATATCCTGGGTAGTTTTGCCATTCGACCAGGCGTAGGTATAGGGTGGGGTTCCACCGGTAACCTGTACATCAATTGCCCCGTCTTCGGAGTTGTAACAACTTGCGTCCGTAATACTGTTCAGAGCAATCACAGGTGCATCCACGTTGTTGATGGTCACGACCCTGAATTCTTCACAGCCCCGGGAGTCATATACATAAACCATGTATTCGCCGGCTCCCAGGCTGTCGGCGGTTTCACCGAAATCGCCATTCGTCCAATATATCTCATATGGCGGGGTTCCCCCGGAAACCGTTACGCTTGCACTGCCGTTTTCCTTCCCGGGGTCAGCGTTGACCTTTTCTATCTTCAGTTCAATGTCGCAGGTCTGGATGCTTTCCCCCAGCAATCCTATAAAACCTTTTTTCCCGTTACTGCTCACGGCGGTTCCATCCTCCATAAACATCCCATGATAGGTACGGCCGCCCACGATCACCACATCTTCTTCGTACACGTCCAGTCCAAAAATATCCAGAACTTCGGCCCCGAGATTATCTGCGGTTTTGACCCATTCGGTATTTCCATCCGGATTCAACTTGGCAATAAAGAATTCTCTGAAACCGGAGCCTTCAAGTACCTGCTCATCCGGTAAAGTCAGGGAACCGATAAAACTGCCACCGATATAAACATTGTCTTTCCCGTCCACACCGATCTGGTAACTGGGCCAGATATAGTCCGTTCCTGCAAATATCCGGGTCCAGGAATGATCTCCATCCTGGGCAAATTTAGCAACAAAGGTCCCGTTTGGAGTGGGTACGGGTGTTGGATCTCCAAGAATGGTCAAAACATCCGAATCGTACACTACTCCCAGGGCATATATGTAATCTCCGCCATTATCCAGTTCCAGTGCATGGATCCTTACGGCAATATTATCCACGTTTCCCTGCCTGACCCAGAGGGGATGACCGATCTCGTTCAATTTGAGCAGGAACATGTCCCAGAATGAATCCGGGTTCCTGCTTAAGACATCCACACCAAAATCTACACTCTTATGAAAAGCTCCGCCCACGTAGACATTATTTTCCTTATCTACGGCAACGGTTCTTCCCATATCATCTCCTTCGCCCCCAAAATGCTTGGCCCACATCACGTTGCCTTCGGGATCGATCTTGGTAATGACGAAATCGTAATTCTCGTCGTAACTTTGAAATTCGAAATTTCCAAGTTTTATAATGTCCTTGAACCAGATGGCCAGGACACTGTTCCCATCCCGGTCGGTGTCGATCCCTCCTGAACCAACAGTCCGACCGGTTCCCTCGAATTGTTTGACGAATTTAATATCCCCGTCCTGGTCGAAGCGGATTAAATACACATCTCTTCCTGTTCCCCCTTTATTGTTAAAATGTAAATCTTCGATCTTTAGGTACATTGCAAAAGTGCCCCAGATAAAAACATTTCCATAATCATCCACTTTTATTCCTGAAGTTGAAAAATCCGTGGCATCAATGGTTTTCAACCATTTCATGTTTCCGGCATCATCAAACTTAACAATGAAGATCCCTTCCCCATCCAGGACTCTGCCCATAATACTGATCCGGTTATAATAAAAGCCCTGGGCATAGATATTCCCCTGCTTATCCACGTCCAGCATATACCACACGGCAGCAGTACCGTTATAGCTCGTGATAGGGGCATTCCATACCAAATCCGCAAAAATATTATCGGAACCTTGCAGGGCATATTTATTGACTGCTATTTCATTGGATTCATTAGCAGTTACGAAGAAATTGTCTTCATCGACCGCTTCGATTGCACGAACAAAGGGACTGCCTGAAATATAAGGAACAGAGCCGTCCTGCTTGACTTTCAAGACAAAGTTATGCCCTATTGCAGTACCGGGGGTTCCTCCAAAAGTAAAATCTTCCGTTCCGCACCAGCCATAGATAAACAACTCGCCGTTGTTATCTGTATTCAAAGCCAGGAGTTTATTGTCTTCTTCAACAGGAAATTTGGTCCAGTTTAAGGAAAGATCACTATTCAATTTCATCAGGAAAGCCTGTTGTAGGGTAGAACTGGTAAGTTCCGTTCCACCGGAAAAAAGGGAGCCGCTGTACCAGCCTGCCAGGTAGATGTCTGTATTATTGTAGGCATCAAGCATGGCAAAGCCGGGTTCCCCATCGGGGTTCAAATAGAAAGTAGCACCCGTGAATTTATTGGCGGATGACAGTTGTGCGATAAAAAATGCCGGTTGACCGGTATAGGTAAAGCTGGAATCTCCAAATGTAGCGGATTCTTCCAGTTTGCCCGCGATGAGCAATTGATCGTTGGTCCATTCAATGTCCCAGACATAGTTGGCTACATGCTGGTGCCAGATATAATCCCCGGTTTCCGGACTGTAGCTTGCTACCATACCTTGAAAAGTAGTTGATTGCAGATCGTGAACGACCGTGTACAGCGCATCGTTTCCTGCATAAATGATCCTGGTATAGTTCCAGGCTTGTCCCGGGTTACCGTAGCCCTGCAGCCATTCAAATTCCCCGTTTTCATTCAAACGGGTAAAAAAGCGGTCCTGGTCCCCTTTGATCTCCTCGGTTATCGTCCCTGCTTTAACATAGTCACCCGTGAAGGATCCGCAGGCATAGATCTCGTTGTCGGGTCCGATATCCAATGATGCCAGATTTACATTTCCTGCTTCACTGCTTTCCAGGGGGGTGAACCATACCAGGTTCCCATCCGGGTCGAATTTAGCAATGAACCCGTCGGTTTTCCCTGTACTGATGAATGTTTCTTCACCGATAAAAAGGGAGTCTGTAAAATCACCGGCAACGATAATATTACCATTCTGATCGGTTATAATATCTTTTCCATCAGATCTGCCGGATCCGCCGAATTGCCTTATCCAGTTCCAGTCGGGGGGATTACCCGATTCTGCCAGCATCCTGCCGGGCGGTTCTGTTTCGTGGTTAAGCAGGCTGGCCCGCTTAAAATCTTCATAATCCAGCGAAGCTTCGGAATGGGCAATCAGCTGTTGTTTTTGCTGCACATCTAAATAATGCGTTTTGTGGCTTTGTCCGAAAATGCTTAGAGGGATGGTTATCCCAAAGATTAACACTAGAGGAAGAGGTCTCATGACTTGGAGGTTAGGGATTAATAAGATGAACCGGTGAAACGGATATTTAAATTTAAAAAAAGATCAGCTGTAAAGCAATTTGGCGCGGGGAGAAAAGGATAGGGGGCAGTCTCAGCTTGATAAACAAACGAAAATCAGGTATAAAGAAAACGTTTGATCTTGTGCGTGGCTGTTTTATGGAAAGGAACCGGCTGGAGTTGGACCGCGTGGAGTTGAGAAAATGCATTTACCCGTGAATTCACGTAATTCTTAATTTCAGCGATCAGTTCATCGGTTTTCACTTCGATCTGGTGCGATAATTCTTCCATGTTGATATGCACCAGTGCAAGAAGTTTCCCCTTTCTTTCGATGACAAGGGATTCCAGAACATACCTGAAATTGTTGATCACCGACTCGATCTCTTCCGGGTAGATATTCCTGCCGTCCGAACCCAGGATCATGTTCTTCAGTCTTCCCTTTATGAAAAGGTTTTGGCTATGATCCATGATGCCAAGGTCACCGGTCTTGAACCAGCCGTCTGCAGTCAGCACCTCATCCGTGAGCCCGGGCTCCCTATAATACCCCTGCATTATATTGGGCCCCCTGGCCCATATCTCTCCTTCCCCGGTAACGGGATTTGGATTGTGTATCCTGAGTTCCACGCCCTCGATGGCCGGACCTGTTGACTGGAACCTGACCTTTCCCACTCCGGCACCCGCAAGCAGGGGAGCGGTTTCTGTCAGGCCGTAACCAATGGCGTAGGGAAATTTTGCTTCCTTCAAAAACCGTTCGACGACGGGATTTAGTTTGGCTCCGCCGATCCCGAAGAAAACAAGCTTTCCGCCGAAAGTCCTTTTGAGCTTCAGGCCCGCGAGCCGGTGCAATGTTTTGCGCATCACAGGAATCTTCATGAGTGCCCTGAGCCAGGCTTTAGCGGTAAGTGTCGGAACGATCCTGTTGAAATAGATCTTTTCAATGACCAGGGGAACCGACAGCATGATGGTGGGTCTGATCTTCTTCAGAGCAGGTAAAAGTATCGAGGGTGAAGGCGGCTTATCCAGGTAATAGATGGTTGCACCGCTGAAAACCGGAAGCAGGAATCCAATGGTGTTTTCAAAGGTATGGGACAAGGGTAATATGGATAAAAAACGGTCCCTTTCATCCACATGCTGCAATTTGAGTCCGGCCCGCACATTGGAACAGAAATTCCCGTGGGTCAGCATAACCCCCTTGGATGAGCCGGTGGTGCCTGAGGTGTAGAAAATAGCAGCCAGGTCTTCCTCCCTTATGATATACTCCTTTGTACTGCTGAGTGAAGGATCGAAATTCACCGGGAAAGCTTTCGAATCCAGGCTGGTAAAATCATCCAGGCGTATTTTGTAAATGAGTTCGGGGCAATGGATATCTGATGTTTTGTCCTGAAGCTCCCCGGAGACAAAAAGAAGCTTCGCGCCCGAGTGGTTCAGAATATTCTCTGTTTCAGAGGGGTGGAAATCGGGCAGCAGGGGTACGGCAACAGCGCCCATGAAGCTGATGGCAAAGTAGGCGATACCCCAGTTGGGCATGTTGTGGCTCAGTAGGGCAACCCGGTCCCCCGGTTCAATCCCCAGTTGTTCGAGCATAGCCGTTAAGGCTCTTATCCGGTTGTCCAGTTGTGTATAGGTCAGCGCCTCCCCGTACGCAAACGCCAGGGCCTTTGCATTCCCGTGCCTTTTTACCGTCTCTTCGAACATGGCCGGAAAAGTCAGTTTATCCCGACCCTTTTTATCCGTCTTCATGGCGGCAAAGGTACGATTCTTTTTATTATTATATAGTAATGCTTGAGGGGGAGATTGGTTCAAGAGGGATTAGTTCGCTGCGCACCGGCAGGCGCACGGCCCGCTCATGATCCCTCCTCTCGTGTTTCTTGGGTTAGTTGTTTTCTCCGGGTATGCTTTGTTGCTTACTTTGGTAGTTTTAGCGGAGGAAGAGGGATTAGTTCGCTGCGCACCGGCAGGCGCACGGCCCGCTCATGATCCCTCCTCTCGTGTTTCTTGGGTTAGTTGTTTTCTCCGGGTATGCTTTGTTGCTTACTTTGGTAGTTTTAGCGGAGGAAGAGGGATTCGAACCCCCGGTCCCGATTCCCCGGGACAACGGTTTTCAAGACCGCCGCATTCGACCACTCTGCCATTCCTCCGCCGCAAAAATAACAAGTATTTTACTTTTAGAAAGACCGAACCCTCAAAATCAGTTTTTAAAACTTCTCACCGAACCGGTCCCGATACAGTTCCAAAAAGTTATATACCTCCCTGTTCATCGGTAAAATGAACCGGTTAATTAACAAAAACCCGCATTTTATCAACAATTCGGCTTTTTTTGCAGGCCTGCTGTTGCTTTCCTTTGATAATCGTATATATTTGTTCAACGATAAAGACATTTATTAATATTACTAACCCTAAAATTTCGCGTTATGAACAAAGCACAATTAATTGATGCCATTGCCAGCGAGGCCAATCTTACCAAAGCCGATGCCAAAAAAGCGCTCGATGCCTTCATTGACACCACCACCTCTGCATTGAAAAAAAGTGACCGTGTTGCACTCGTAGGATTCGGTTCTTTCTCCGTTTCCAAAAGGAACGCCAGGACCGGCCGGAACCCACAGACCGGACAGCCCATCACTATTGGTGCCAAGAAAGTTGTTAAATTCAAGGCTGGCAGTGATCTCGCCGACGCTGTTCAATAATTTTTAACCTAGGTAAAAGTTATAAAGGGCTGTTCGATTCGGACAGCCTTTTTTTGTGGTCTTCGGTTGTCTCTCGCTCCCCCGAGCACTCGGGGGAGCTGCAACTCGGCTTCGCCTGTTCCTCATTCGTCCCGAAAATCTTAGCAGCTTTGCTGCTTTAGATTTTCAAGCCTGCCTGTCCGGTAGGCAGGGATCCTCAAAAAATTACGCAAAGCTTGCTTTGCTGTTTTTCGGGACTTCGCTCATTGTTTCTCGCTTCGCTGTAAATTTACCTACCGCCATCTGACTTCGCGTCCTTTGCGCCTTCTTTGCGAGCTTTGCGGTTAATAATTGACTGCCACTGCTGCTGCAGCTGCCCCTGTCATAACGGTGCCAAACGGTGCCAATTAATTCTGAATTCCTTAATCCCTTCATTTTTATATTTTTGGATCATGGCCGGAGAAAAAGCTGAACTCATAGAATTCCTTGCTTCACAGATTACCGAAAACCGCTGGAAAACGATTCAGAAGGTGGTTTCGGAACGGACCCGTTACATTACAGTGGTGCTCGAGGATATCTACCAGCCCCAGAATGCCAGCGCGGTGCTGCGGACCTGTGACTGTTCCGGTATTCAGGATGTTTATATTATAGAGAACGCCAATGAGTATACCATCAACCCGGATGTGGCGCTGGGGAGCAATAAATGGCTGAACCTGCACCGCTTCAAAAAGGAGAAAAACAATAGCCCCAAAGCCATCAGGAAACTCAGGGACCTGAATTACCGCATCATCGCCACCAGTCCGCACCGGCAGGATCAAACACCGGATGACCTCGACCTGGAAAAAGGAAAGATCGCCCTCTTCTTCGGCACTGAACTGACAGGTCTCAGCAGCGAAGTGCTGGAAAATGCCGATGCATTTCTGAAAATCCCCATGTACGGCTTTTCGGAAAGCTTCAACATTTCAGTATCGGCAGCCATCATTTTAAACACCCTGGTCAACCGGCTCAGGAATTCAACTTTGGATTGGAGACTTACGGATGCTGAACGTGAAGAGCTTACACTGGAATGGTTAAAAAAATCTCAAAAGAATTCCGACGCTCTGGTAACCAGATTTCTAAAGGATCGTAAGTATGGTTAATAGTTTAAACCAATAGATTTGCATTCCTGAATATTTTTTTATCTTTGATTAATGTATGGCTGGGAGTGATTAAGGGATGCTATTCATTGATAAATTAAAGATGAATGAATGTAGTGATTCTCGACGATGATCAGTTGTCCAGACGGATCATCGAAGAAATGGTAAATAAGACAGATGGTATTGAACTGGTTGCTTCCTATGCCAATCCCGTGGATGCCATCAACGGCATCAAACAAAACGAAGACGGGGTTGATCTGATCCTCCTCGATATAGAAATGCCGGACATGTCCGGAATGGAGTTCATGGACAGCCTGGAAGGTCCCCCCCAGGTTGTCATCATTTCCAGCAAAGGAAAATATGCAGTTGATGCCTTTGAGTACGATGTGACCGACTACCTCCTCAAGCCGGTTACCTACGCCCGTTTTTACAAGGCCATCAACAAAGCCGAAGCCCGGCATGAAAGGAACAGGATAGACAAGGTCGGGAAGGAGGAGATCTTTATTAAAAAGAACTCGAGCCTGGTAAAACTTAAGTATAATGAGATACTATGGATTGAAGCCCTGGAAAATTACGTGATCTTCAACACCTATAACGACAAATTTACCATACATTTTACGATGAAAGCCATAGAGCAAAAACTCCCCCAAAAGAAATTCATACGGGTGCACCGTTCCTATATCGTAAATGCCGATTGTATCAATGCCATAGAAGATAATTCCGTAGTGATCAACGTATCGGAGGGCACCAAGTCCATTCCCATCGGTAAATCCTATAAGGACAAGCTGATGCGGGACATCAACCTGATGATCAAATAGTCCGTCAGGATATTCTTTTCTCTATGGAATCTCATAGAAGTTTATTTATTAAGCGCCTGGCCCAGACCTCCGGGGAACCCCTGATGCTCGAGGTGGAAAGAGCATCGGGAATCTATCTATACGGCCCCGGTGGAAAGGAGTACCTGGATATGATCTCGGGCATCTCCGTCTCCGCCCTGGGCCACAACCACCCCGGGGTAGTCCGTGCCGTCCAGGAACAAGTCGGGACCTACATGCACCTGATGGTGTACGGGGAATTCATACAGGCACCACAGGTGGAATATGCAGACCGGGTCGTGAACAGTCTTCCCGACCCCCTGGAAAGGGTCTTTTTTGTTAATTCCGGCAGTGAAGCCAACGAAGGGGCCCTGAAACTGGCGAAAAGGTATACGGGAAAATCCGAGATCATCGCCTTTGAACATGCCTATCACGGCAGCACCCATGGTACCCTGAGTATCATCGGCCAGGAGTCCTGTAAAACCAACTACCGGCCCCTGCTCCCGGATATCCGTACCCTTCCTTTTAATGATATAAGCTCTTTGGAACAGATCACCCGGAAAACCGCTGCGGTCATCATTGAACCGGTCCAGGGAGAAGCAGGCGTGCGTGTGCCGGACAAAACCTATTTGAAGAAGCTGAGAAAAAGATGCCATGAGACCGGGGCCTTGTTGATTTTTGATGAGATTCAGACCGGTATGGGCAGACTGGGAAAGCTTTTTGCCATGGAACATTTCGGTGTTACACCGGATATCCTCACAGTGGCCAAAGCCTTCGGCGGGGGCATGCCCCTGGGGGCCTTCATTGCCTCTACAGAGATCATGCAGTGCCTGCAGGAAGATCCCGTGCTGGGACATATCACCACTTTCGGCGGTCACCCGGTTTCCTGTAAAGCCGGTTTGACCACCCTGAACATCCTTCAGAAATCAGGCATCCTGAACACCATAAGCACAAAAGAAAAACGTTTTAGAGCGTGGCTTATACATCCGGCCATTCAGGAGATACGCGGGCAGGGACTTTTGCTGGCCGTAGAAATGGGAGACAGCCGGAAAGTCAAAAGGATCATCAGGGAAGCCCTGAAGAACGGACTGGTCACAGACTGGTTCCTGTTCTGTCCGACAGCGATCCGGCTGGCGCCTCCCCTGATCATTGAAGAAAATGAGATCAAACGAGCCTGCGACATGCTCCTGGATGCCATGGACAAAAGCGGTTAGATACGGTGATGGTAAGATTATATTGGACCATACTATCCATTGTACTGTTATTTCAAACGTCAGGGGCCCAGGATAAACCGGACCGGATGCATACCGGGCTCGATATGCTCTTCGATTCCCTCGTGAATATCCCCGGGGATCAGGAACGGCTCCGGTTCAATGAAAGAATAATGGATTCCATGGAAGCGGCCCTGAAGCTGGAAGGGGCCTTCGACTATGAATTCGATTCCCTGCAACAGGTGGGATCCGTCTATTCCTTTGACCAGGAGGTCAGGATCCTTAACTGGAACGTTCCCCTCAGTAAGGGACATCATAAATATGCCTGCTTTATCATGCACCGGAAAAGCAGAACGGACGGGGTGAAGATACACCGTTTATTGAGCCGTGATACGGTACCGGACCGGTTCCTGTACAGGAACATTACCCCGGACGAATGGTACGGGGCCCTGTACTACAGCATCGTACATACCCGCTATAAGGGCAAGGATTATTATACCCTGCTCGGACATGATTTCAATGACCGGCTGACCACAAAAAAATATATTGACGTGCTGGTCATCGAACCCGACGGATCCCTCTATTTCGGTCTGCCCATCTTCAAAACGCCCCATGGCCTGCAGGAAAGAATGGTCTTCGAATATTCGGCCCAGGTGGCGATGTTGCTGCACTGGGACCGCGGGATAAAGATGATCGTTTTCGATCACCTTTCCCCCGTTGAACCCGCCCTGACCGGTCATCCCGAATTCTACGGCCCGGATCTGTCCTACGACGGACTGGTGTTTAAAAAAGGATATTGGGAGTATATGCCCGACATCGACGTCAGGAATTCGTTTTGAAGTGATTGTTCCGCTGCTGCTGCTTCTCGCTCGCTGCGCTCGCCGTAGCTATGCTGCTCTTCAGCTTCTTCAGCTCTTCAGCTCTTTAGCATTTCCGCTGCGCTGTCGTTCCGCTGCCGCTGTTGCTCCGGCTTCGCATGTCGCTCGCCTTTGGCTGTCATAACGGTACCTGCCTACTACTTACTACCTGCTTCCTACTGAACTCGGGAACTTCATGGCATGACTAATTGTCAGGATACTGCCGATGGCATGCCGTTTGTTCCCATGGCAGCAAATAATCGTAAAAACCGGATATCATGCAAAAGGGAAAGATAGACGTAACCAGTGAAAACATTTTTCCGATCATAAAGAAATTCCTGTATTCCGACCATGAGATATTCCTGAGGGAATTGATCTCCAACGCCATCGACGCCTCCCGGAAACTGAGGACGCTCGCCTCGGTGGGTGATTTCAAGGGAGAGCTCGGGGATCAGACCATCAGGGTCGAACTGGATAAGAAAAAGAAGACCATCACCGTCCGGGACCGCGGAGTGGGTATGACGGCCGGGGAACTGGACAAGTATATCAACCAGATCGCGTTTTCAAGCGCCGAGGAATTCCTTGAAAAATACAAGGATAAAACCCAGGCGATCATCGGGCATTTCGGTCTGGGCTTCTACTCCAGCTTCATGGTGGCCAAAAAGGTCGAGATCTTCACCAAATCATGGCAGGAAAATGCCAAAGGGGTCAAGTGGACCTGTGAAGGCACGCCCGAGTTTACCATCGATGATTTCGATAAAGAAGATATCGGCACCGATGTGGTGCTGCATATAGACGAAGAATCGAAAGAATTTATCGATGAACAGCACATAGAAGGCATCCTGAAAAAGTATTGCCGCTTCCTCCCCATTGAAATCGCCTTCGGTAAAGAGAAAGAATGGAAGGACGGCAAAGAGGTGGAAAACGGCAAGGACAAGATAATCAATGAAACCAAACCCTTGTGGACCAGGCCGCCTGTTGAAGTTAAGGACGAGGAATACACGGAGTTCTACAGGGATCTCTATCCCATGTCGGACGAACCCCTGTTCAACATCCATCTGAACGTGGATTACCCCTTTAACCTTACCGGCATCTTGTACTTCCCGAGGATAAAAAGCAATATCGAAGTACAGAAGAACAAGATCCAACTGTACAGCAACCAGGTATTTGTCACCGACTCGGTGGAAGGTATCGTGCCCGAGTTCCTGACCCTGTTGCATGGAGTGCTGGATTCACCGGATATTCCGTTGAATGTGAGCCGGAGCTATCTGCAGAGTGACAGCAATGTGAAGAAGATATCCAATCATATCATGAAGAAGGTGGCCGACCGGCTGGAAGAGATCTTCAAGGAAAACCGTTCAGAGTTCGAGAAGAAGTGGGACAACCTCAAGCTCTTTATAGAATATGGTATGATGACCGAGGAGAAGTTCCATGAAAGAGCGGAGAAATTTGCCCTCCTGAAAAATACGGACGGGAAATACTTTACCCTGGATGAGTACGAAAAACTCATCAAGAAAAACCAGACCGATAAGAACAAAACCCTGGTTTACCTGTACACGACCAATAAGGAAGAACAATATTCCTTTATCGATGCCGCTAAAAATAAGGGCTATGATGTACTGTGGATGGATGGACAACTGGATACCCATTTTATCAACCACCTGGAGCAGAAACTCAGCAATGCCCGCTTTACCCGGGTGGATGCGGATGTACTGGACAAACTCATAGAAAAGGAGGAACTCGAAGAAGTCAAGCTCTCGGCCCGGGACCGGGAAGACCTTGTTGAGATATTTAAAGGTGCGGCAGGAGAAGATCGTTCCTGCATCCCACAGATCGAAAACCTGAGTGAGGCCGATATGCCCGTAATGATCACCCAGTCTGAGTTCTTGCGGAGAATGAAAGATATGTCGGAACTCAGCGGAGGCATGAATTTCTATGGGGAAATGCCGGACTCCTATAAGCTCGTGATCAATGCCCGGCATCCGCTGATCCACAAGGTGCTTGAATCCCGGGAAAAGTCCGCGGGCAAAAAGGCGGATGAATTCAGGGAAAAGATCAAACCCCTGGAAGAGGAAGTGAGCAAGCTGGAAAAAGCACCGGAGAAAAAGAAGGATGAAGAGATCCCCCAGGCCGATAAGGATAAGCTTGAGGAGGTCCATAAACAGCTCAAGGAGCTCAGGGAAAAGAAAAACAAGGTTCTGGCTGATTACGGCAAAAAGAACAAGCTGGTCAATCAATTGATCGACCTGGCCATGCTAGCCAATAACATGCTGAAAGGGGAGGACCTGAGCAAGTTCGTCAGGAGAAGCGTGGACCTGATAAAGTGATCAGGTCATTAATAGAACTGCCTTGCTTCTGATTTGAGGAAATCAAGGGCCGCCCTGGTGGGCGGCTTTTCCATTTCCGCCTCTTTTTCAAGTACCCTTTTACCGAAATCTATACCGCCGGCATCGGCCTTTACCTCGTTTGCAGTTTCATTGATCAACTTGATCAGGTTCACCCGGGCATGGCGTATGATCTCCCAGGCCTCCTGGCTGACATAGATCTGCTGGGCTATGTTGTGATCAAACTCCGCCCGGATGGTTGTCAATAATTCGCTGTGGAGCTGCTTTGCCGACATTTGTGCAGTGTTCAGGCGCATGATCATGGATTCGGGACTTAAACGCTCCAGCAAGAGGGCCAGCCGTTCGTATGCCTGAAGCTTCATGGGCAGGGTTGTCTTCTGGTTGTTCAGGACCAGTTCCATCTTTCTTCGTTTTTCATCGTCTTTCAACATGATACGGATAATGATGATGGCCGTCACCATAACGACAATAGCCGGAAGCAGGTACTTGCTAATCTCCAGGACCGTTTCCATAAGGACCGTTTCTTAATTAATTTGTGCCTACAATATTAAGGTTTTTGGGCTAAAAAATGTATTTTTAAAGCTGTTATATATTCAGGCTGATTTCTTATAATCTAAAACAAAACCCATGGAAAACCTATCAAAACGACTCACCAGTTTGTCCCCGTCAGCGACCATTGCCATGAACCAAAAAGGCCGGGACCTCAAGGCCAAAGGGGTGGATGTCATAAACCTGAGTGTCGGAGAACCTGATTTTTTTACCCCGGACCATATTAAGGAAGCAGCCAAGAAAGCCGTCGACGATAATTATTCATTTTATGCACCCGTACCGGGTTACCCGGAACTGCGGGAAGCCATTGCAGATAAATTCAAAAGGGAGAACAATCTTGAATTTAAGTCCGATCAGATCGTTGTATCCACCGGTGCCAAGCATTGCCTGGCCAATGCCCTGCTCTCACTGGTGGACCCGGGTGACGAGGTGATCGTTCCCGCACCCTATTGGGTCAGCTATGTGGAACAGGTCAAAATTGCAGAGGGAAAAAACGTGGTCCTTCATGCCGGGATCGATCAGGATTTTAAAATCACGCCGGAACAACTCGACCGGGCCGTTACAAAGGATACAAAAGTCTTTATGCTCTGTTCCCCCTCAAATCCAACCGGTGCCGTATACACCAGGGAAGAGATGGCCGGGCTAGCCCAGGTTTTGGAGAAACATCCCCATGTGTACATCATCACCGACGAGATATACGAGCACATCAATTTCATCGGGGATCATACAAGCATGGCAGAATTCCCGGCATTGAAAGACAGGACGGCGGTGATCAACGGGGTTTCAAAAGCTTATGCCATGACCGGATACAGGATCGGCTACATGGCTGCCCCCCAGTGGATCGCCAGGGCATGCACCAAGTTGCAGGGACAGATGACCTCGGGAGCGACCAGCGTGGCGCAAAAAACCGCCGAAGCAGCATTGCGCGGAGATCAATCCTGCATTGGCGAAATGAAAAAAGCCTTTCTGAGAAGGAGGGACCTGGTCCTTGGACTGCTGAATGAGATGGAGGGAGTTCGCTGCAACATACCCCAGGGAGCTTTTTATGTTTTTCCCGATATGAGTGCATTCTACGGGAAATCGGTACATGGCCGCCACATTAACGGTTCTATGGACCTGTGCATGTACCTGCTCGAGGAAGGTCATATTGCCACGGTTCCCGGGGAAGGTTTCGGGGAACAGAATTGTATCCGTATTTCCTACGCCAACTCGGACGAAAACCTGAAACGCGCCATGGAACGCCTCGAAAAGGCCCTCAAAGCCCTGAACTAAGATTGTTTATAAATAAGATGCCAAACATTGTGTTTTTAATTGGAAAATTGGAATAATCTTTAATTTGGCTAGCCGAAAACCGAGAACCATGAAAAGATTATTCCTTACCTGCATCGCGATCCTCCTGCTTTTCAGCTACTGCAAAGATGATCGGGGGATCAATATTTTTACAAAACAACAGGACATTGAATTCGGCATGGCCATGCGGGATGAGATCGCTGCCAATCCTGATGAATATCCGCTTATTCAATATGGGGATGCTCCTGAGGCCTATAACCATCTGAGACGGATACGGGACAAGATCCTTGCTTCCGGTGAGCTTGATTTCGATGATCTTTTTGCCTATGAAGTCTACCTGATGGATGATGACGAGACCATCAACGCTTTTGCCTGTCCGGGAGGTTACCTTTATTTTTATACGGGCCTCATTCGCTACCTGGACGATGAGGCACAATTCGCCGGGGTGATGGCCCACGAGATGGCCCATGCCGACCAGCGGCACAGTACGGAAGTGCTGACCGCACAGTATGGTTATTCGACCCTGGTCAATATCATTCTCGGGAAGGATCCCGGAGCACTGCAGACTTTGCTTGCCCAGCTTGCCGGCGGTCTGGGACAATTGACCTACAGCAGGAAAAATGAATATGAAGCCGATGAATATTCTATCCGTTATCTGATGGCCACCGATTATTACCCTGTCGGCATCATAGGATTTTTCGATAAGATCATTCCCATGAGTGAAAATAACCGTCCGGTTTGGTTCCTGACCCATCCTTATCCCGAGGACCGTAAAGCCCAAGCCTTAGCTTTCTGGCAGGAAGAAGGGAGTCCCGGCGGGGAGACCTATGAGTCCAGGTATCAGGATTTTATTAATAGTTTAGTATGGTAAAAGCCATAGCAAACCTATTCCAATTGTCGATGAATATACTCCCCGTAATCCTTGATCTTCTGGGTGTATTTTTCATTGAAAAGATACGAGGAGATCAGGAAATCTGCGGTGGAACGGTTACAGGCTGTCGGCAGGTTGTATAAAACGGTTATCCTGAGCAGGGCTTTAACATCTACATCATGGGGCTGGGGCTGCATGGGGTCCCAGAGAAAGACCAGGATATCGATCTCTCCTTCAGCGATCAATGCCCCCAGCTGCTGGTCGCCTCCCAGCGGGCCGGACTTCAATTTGACAACATCATAGGACTTACCTGACTTTTCGGTTTTATTCTCCAGGACCTCTTCAACCAGTTTGCCGGTGGTCCCCGTACATATCAGTTTGTGCTCTATAAGCTTTTCCCAGTTCCATTCAATCCATTCGATCATATCTTTTTTACGGTTGTCATGTGCCACAAGGGCGATACGTTTGGTTTCTTCCATTTCTGCCAATTTAACGCTGCATAATTAAGAAATTATCGTACAAGCTGTATCTAATCTGCATGATTTTTGTATTATTTTAGCGCTTCAAATTGTGGCTGAGGAAAGATGAATAAAAGGATCATACTGGGATTCAAGGTCTTGACAGTCGCTATCGTATTGGCGGCCCTGTTCATTGCAGGACTTTTGTATGTGAAGGTTTTCAGACCGGTGGTGGAGCTTCCTGCCGAGCAGGCCGGTATCCTGTATATTCCTACCGGCAGTGATCTTGAGGAAGTTGCACGGATTCTGAAAGAAGAAGAATTTGTGTCGGATACCTCGGCATTCCTGTGGCTTGCCCGGAAAAAGAATTACCATAACCATGTGTACCCGGGACGCTATAACATCACGGATGGAATGAACCTGAATGCACTGATCAACCTGCTTCGTTCCGGCAGGCAGACCCCCGTCCATCTTATTTTCAATAACATTTGCACCCTGCCAGAGCTGGCCGGTATTGTAGGCAAACAAATCGAACCGGATTCCGCTGCTTTGCTGGAAGCCTTCCTGGACAAAAACCTGCTGGACGAGATTGGGTTTACAGCGGAAAGCGTTTATGCCCTCTTCATTCCCAATACCTATGAGATATACTGGAATACGGCCCCGGAGGAATTTATGAAACGGATGAGCAGGGAATACAAGATCTTTTGGGCGGGTTCCAGACTCGAAAAGGCTTCATTATTGAATATGGAGCCGGTTGAAGTCAGTACCCTGGCCTCGATAGTAGACGAAGAGGCCATTTGGGATGATGAAATGAAACGGGTAGCCGGTTTGTATATCAACCGCCTGGAAAAGGGTATCCGGTTGCAGGCCGATCCGACCATCAAATTTGCCGTGGGTGATTTGGGAATGAACCGGGTATTGAATCATCACCTGGATATAGATTCACCTTACAATACCTATAAATACAGCGGTTTACCCCCCGGACCCATTTCTGTTCCATCGATTGCGGCCATTGATGCCGTTCTGAACTATGAAAGGCACGATTACCTGTACATGTGTGCAAGGGCCGACTTTTCCGGGTACCATCATTTTTCCCGGACCCTGGCACAGCATAACCGGTATGCGCGGGAATACCGTCGTGCGCTGAATCAAAGAAGGATATTCAATTGATGATGTTGACTTCCGGTTCCAGCCGGATACCGAAATCTTTGAAGACGACCTCTTTGATCTCTTTTGCCAGTTCGAGTATTTCTTTGCCCGAAGCCCCGCCATGGTTGATTATTACCAGGGGTTGCCCTGGGTGGGTGCCGGTCTGCCCCCTTCTGATGCCTTTACAACCGGCCTGATCGATCAGCCAGGCGGCGGGTATTTTAATATTCTCCTCATCGGCCGGGTAAAAGGGAATCTCGGTATACTTTTTTTTCAGATCCAGAAATTGGAATTGGGATACCACGGGATTCTTGAAAAAACTGCCGGCGTTTCCAATTTTTGCCGGATCGGGAAGCTTTTCTTCCCTGATGGAACAGACGACCTTTCTCAGGTTTTTGATATTGACTTCGTCATACTCCTTTAAACGTTCTTCCACGGCCCCATAATGACGGGTAAGTATGTGGTCTTTCTTCATGAGGCGAAACATAACCGAGGTGATCAGGACCTGCCCCTTAAGTTCAGCTTTGAATATACTGTTGCGGTAGCTGAACTTGCATTCGCTGTTGGCGATCTCCCTGTATTCTCCTGTACTTAAATTAATTGTATGAACCTTTTCGACCATATGACTGATCTCTGTACCATAGGCCCCGATATTCTGAATGGGGGAGGCTCCGACCGTGCCCGGTATGAGGGAAAGATTTTCCGGTCCGCCGTATCCCCTGTCGACGCACCAGGCCACGAATGCATCCCAGTTTTCGCCTGCCTTCACTTCGAGCCATATATGAAAAGGATCTTCCTTTATGATCTTAATTCCTTTTGTACATACCCGAATGACCAGTCCGGGATAATCGCCGGTAAACAAAACATTGCTGCCTTCACCAAGGACCAGGTACGGATGCTTCTGCAGCCGACCCGACTGGACAAGTTCAGCTATGTCCTCATCCTTTTCCAGTTCAAAGAAAAACATGGCCCTGGCCGAAACCCCAAAAGTATTGTAAGGTCTTAGTTCTATATTTTCTTTGATATGAAGCATAGGTTGTATGAAATTCTACCAACTGCCAGCCACCAGAAACCAGCAACAAAGATACTCCCTTCATCGAAACTTTAATATCTTTAAAGGCTTTCTGTAACCATGAAAACAAAAAGGGCCAGCATTACGGTAATCAATGATCTGCTGACGGATCAGCGGGCGGACAAAATGGCCCGGACCCTCATGAAGGGGGGGTACCGGGTTGTACTTACCGGCAGACGACTGGCGGGGAGCACGGCGCTGGAGCGAAGGCCCTACAAGCTGTGCAGGTTACGACTGATCTTCAACAGGGGACCCTGGTTCTATGCCTGTTACAACACCCGCTTGTTTTTTCTTCTTTTGTTCAGCCGGCAGGACCTTCTTGTGGCCTGCGACATGGATACCCTGTTGCCCAATTACTGGGTTTCCAGGATCAAGGGGAAAAAACTCATCTTTGACAGTCATGAATATTTTTCAGAGGTTCCCGAGGTCCGGCATCGTCCGCGGATAAAAAAATTCTGGCAGAAACTGGAACGAAAGTACATTCCGAAACTGCACCATGTTATTACCGTTAGTCCGGGTATTGCCGAAAAATACAAGGAGCAATTCAGGGTTGAGCCTGTTGTGGTGATGAACTGCCCGTCCTATGAAAGAAGGGAAAGAAGAAGGCCCGAACAATTGTTTTGTAACCCGGAAAGGACCATTGTATACCAGGGTGTGCTCAACCTGGGACGGGGATTGGAAAATATGATACTGGCCATGAAGCATCTTGACGGATTCCATCTGCAACTTTTCGGTAGCGGCGACCTGGAAGATGAACTGAAAAAACTGGTTGAAAAGGAAAGTTTGAAGGACAGGGTCCTGTTTATGGGCCGGATTCCCTTCACGGAACTGCGTTCCTATACCCGGCAGGCATCCCTGGGCATTTCGCTGGAAGAGGACCTCGGACTGAATTACCGTTATGCTCTGCCCAATAAGCTTTTCGATTATATCCATGCCGGTATACCGGTTCTGGTTTCGAACCTGCCTGAGATGAGGCGAATCGTAGAACACTACGATATCGGACGGATCCTGAAGCATCATGAACCCGGAGCTATTGCTTCAACAGCTAAAGAGATGCTCAACGACCACGAACAAAGGATCCTTTGGAAGAAAAACCTCTCCCGTGCCGCCAGGAAATTAAGGTGGGAGGTGGAAGAGGCGAAGATTCTTCGAATGATCAATTGATAATTTTACTTCAAAACTTTAGCAAAAACCAGCAACCGAGAACAGAGAACCGAAAACCGAAAACCGAGAACTACTGCAATGTCTTCATGAGTTCATCAAAAAGCTCCGGGTCGGTGACGCCTTCGGTGTTGAATACCAAAACCCTGGATGAAGTCTTGAGCCCTAATTTCTTTTTTGCTTTCGCCAGTTCCGGGGCGGAACACAGGGCCATCAGGCCGGCCAGGCCGGCGGCGCCCGATTCACCTGCAAAAATCCGGGGATCATTCTTAAAAGGATAATACAGGCTTCTGACGGCTTTGACGGCATAGGAATCGGGAATGCTGATAAAGAGGTCCGTTCCCTGTTTCATGATCTCCAGTGCTTCCAGGGAAGGAGTGGGACAGTTCAGTCCGGCCATGATGGTATGTCCCCTGGTATAGGTCCCTGCTTTGCTCCCGTTCCTGAAGGAATTCATTACACAGGGTGTGGCTACGGATTCGACTGAGACGATCCTGGGTGCACCGGCGCCATAACGCATTCTGAGGTAAGTGGTCAGGCAGGCCGACCAGCTGCCTACGCCGGTTTGTGTGAAAACAACATCCACCTCCGGAGCCTTCGCCGGGAATAATTCATTTTCCATTTCCAGGAGCAGGGTTTTATATCCGGCGACGATATACCGCGGGATGCTCCTGTAATCTTCATTCGAGGTATCCTGGAGCAGGATATAGTTCTTTTTCCTGCATGCCAGCCGGGCGGCTTCAAGTGCATCATCGTAACCCCCGTCCACTACTTCAACGCGGGCCCGTTCCTCGCGGATGCTCTTGATCCTGCTCCTGACCATGTCTTTGGGTACATATATAACGGCACGTTGTTTCAGGCGACGTGCACTCCAGGCTACCGCCCTACCGTGATTACCGTCCGTGGCCGTGCAAAAGGTGTATTTACCCGGGTATTTTTTAAGAAAACTGTGCATTGCATAACTGGCACCCAGAATCTTGAAGGCGTGGATGCCAAAGCGGCGGGATTCGTCTTTTAAGTATATCTTTTTGACTTTCAGGCTTTTTGCCAGTCCTGTGAGTTTCAGCAGCGGGGTAGGGGCATATTTCCGGAGTCCCTGGTGAAATTCAAGCATATCCTTCGACCGGAATAATTTCCTGAATTCCGGATCAAGAACCAGTTTTCCGTTAACATTTGGGTTCAGAACAAAATCCGCTTTAAATTCCATAGCGGAGGACCAGGCTTTGATTATAGTTCCAGTAATGCCTTTTCGGCATCCATACCCGGATACATCATTTGAGCCGGGTTTTCTATATATTCTTTGATCCTGACCAGGAAACTGACGGAACCCCTTCCGTCAATGATCCGGTGGTCATAAGACAGGGCCAGGTACATCAGGGGTCGAATTTGCACTTGTCCATCAATGGCTGCAGGCCGTTCCACGATATTGTGCATTCCCAGGATAGCAGCCTGCGGGGGATTTAAGATGGGGGTGGACATCATGGAACCGAAAACGCCCCCGTTGGTAATGGTAAAAGTCCCGCCTCGCATTTCTTCTATGCTGATTCTTGCCGCCCTTGCTTTATTGGCCAGGGTCAGGATTTCTTTCTCAAGACCCGCCAGACTTAAGGTTTCGGCATTCCTGATTATGGGAACCATCAGGCCCTTATCGGTCTGAACGGCAATACCGATATCATAATACCTGGGTGTAACCAGGTCGTTGCCTTCTATACGGCTGTTGACATCCGGAAATTCTTTCAGGGCAGACACCACTGCTTTAACGAAAAAGGACATGAAACCGAGTTTGACCTCATGCTTTTTCATGAACTTTTCCTGGTACTTCTTTCTCAGGGCCATGACGGCGCTCATGTCGGCTTCATTGAAGGTGGTGAGCATAGCCGTTTCCTGTTTCACAGCTACAAGACGCTGAGCCAGTTTCCTCCTCAGGGTACTGAGCCGTTTGACCTCCTCGTCCCGGGTTCCTTCCTCAGTTTGCTGCACCGCTGGCTGCTGACCGGGTTTGAAATTCTTTACCGCTTCTACTTCTCTGGAAGTAATCCGCTTCAAACCTTTGATGATATCTTCTACACTGAATCCATCTTCTTCCATCATCTTCTTTGCCACCGGGGAGATCTTGATTTTGTCAGAAGTTTTTTCCCTGCCACCGCTTCCTGCTGTGCCCTCCGAAGCTTTAGCGGAGGAGGGTTCCGCTTCGCTGTCTTTCCGCTTCGCTGTTGTTCCGCTTCGCTGTGGCTCTTCGGCTCTTTCACTCTTTGACTCTTCGGCTTTACGAACAGAGGTATCGATCTTTGCCAGTACTTTCCCGACCTTAATGGGCACCCCTGCTTCTGCTATGATCTCGATCTTTCCTGCTGCTTCGGCTACCAGGGGCAGGGTGGCCTTGTCGGATTCCACTTCCGCGATTTCCTGGTCCTTCTCTATATATTCACCGTTTTCCACCAGCCAACCGGCAATCTCGACTTCCGTGATCGACTCTCCCGGACTGGGTGCTTTGATTTCAATCATGATGGTTCCAATGATCGTTTTATAAAGATCGAATATAGACTATTTAAAATACATATGCTGCTTCAGAATTTCTTTTCTCGATGCTCCCACCATACATTGCAGTCCGCAGTATTTGTTGTTCAGCTCACAGTCGCATCTTCTGAAGACTTTATCCATGATCTCATTCTGGCTGATCTGGTGCAGCTTGGTCAGACCGGTTGCCGGACTGCCACTGGCCTGGCGGGTGACCGGTACCAGCTGAATGTCTTCCATTTCATCATGGATATATCTCCAGGCACCCATGTTCTTTGGTTCTTCCTGTACCCAAAGGGTAAGCAGGGTATTTTTATATTTATTAACGATGGACTTTACCTGTTTGACGGGAAAGGGATGCAATTGTTCTATTCTGATCAACGCGATGTCCCTGGCATTGAAATGTTCTTTTCTTTCAAGAAGATCATAATAGATCTTACCCGAGCAAAAGACCAGCCGGCGTACGTCATTGACATCCACGTCGGGGTCATCGATGACTTCATAGAATACATCTTCGCTCAGGTCAGCCAGGGTAGAAACACATTTGGGATGGCGCAGCAGGCTCTTGGGTGTAAATATGATCAGCGGCACCCGGAAATCTGCATGGATATGTTTTCTGAGTATGTGGAAGAAGTTTGCCGGTGTGGTCGGGTTAACAATGTGCATGTTGTTATTGGCAGCCATGGAAAGGAACCTTTCTATACGGGCACTGGAATGTTCCGGACCCTGTCCCTCAAATCCATGGGGCAGATACAACACCAAACCGTTCTGAAGGCCCCATTTTTCTTCGGCTGACGAGATATACTGGTCTATAATTACCTGTGCCGCATTGACGAAATCGCCGAACTGGGCTTCCCAGATGACCAGTCCCCTGGGATGGCCCAGTGCATAGCCGTATTCAAATCCCAGTGCACCGTATTCAGAAAGATGCGTATTGTAGATCTCAAAAGACGCCTGGTTTTTATCCGGGTTCTGCAGGGGAACATACTTTTGGTCGGTATCCTGTATGATGAAGGCCGCATGGCGGTGGGTGAAGGTACCCCGAACCGTATCCTGTCCGGCAACGCGGACCGGGTACCCTTCTTTCACCAGGCTGGCGTATGCCAGTAATTCCCCCACGGCCCAGTCGAGGCGGTCTTCTTTGATCATTTTCATCCTGTCTTCAACAAGGCGATGAATTTTCTTGAAAAAAGCCTTATCCTCAGGAAGGGTGTTTATCTTTTTGGCCGTTTCTATAAGAAATTTCTTTGTGACCCCGGTGTGAACGGTCTTCTCAAAATCGGCGGCAACAGGATATTTAAAATCTTTCCAATCCTCTCTGAGAAATTGCTGGATACTGACTTTCTTTAATTTTTTAGAAACTTCCAGCTTTGATTCCAGTATCTCATCAAAATCACGTATGAACTCCTTGAGCTCTTCTTCCTCGTATACTTTTTCTGCCACAAGTTTGTTCCCGTAGATGTCCCTGGGATTCGGGTGTGCAGCAATGGCCTTATACAGGATGGGCTGTGTAAACCTTGGTTCATCGCCCTCATTGTGTCCGTATTTCCTGTAACATAACATGTCAATAAATACATCGGAGCGGAATTCCTGCCGGTAGTCCAGGGCCATCTGTATGGTATGGGCCAGGGCTTCCGCATCGTCTCCGTTGACATGAAAGATTGGTGCTTTTGTAACTTTGGCAATATCCGTGCAATAGGTGCTGGAACGACCTTCCAGATAGTTGGTGGTGAAGCCGACCTGGTTGTTGATCACCATGTGGATGGTCCCCCCGGTCCGGTAGGCATTCAGGTCAGACATCTGCACGACCTCATAGACCACGCCCTGTGCGGCTATGGCTGCATCCCCATGAATGGTTACCGGCAGGATCTTATCGAAACTGCTGTCATATTTCCTGTCGGCCAGGGCCCGGGTGATTCCCTGGATCACCGGGGTAACCGCTTCCAGGTGGGAGGGATTGGGAGCCAGGTTCATCCTGACTTTCTTGCCATTGGGCGTTTTGATGTCATTTACATAGCCCAGGTGGTATTTCACGTCACCCAGGGCAATCCCTTCTTCGTATTCTGTTCCGTTGAATTCTTTAAAAAGCCTCTCATAGGGTTTTTGCAGCACGTTGGCCAGAACATTCAACCTTCCGCGGTGGGCCATTCCCAGCACAAACTCCCGGATGCCTGCATCGGCTCCTCTTTCTACCAGGGCAATAAGCCCGGGGATCATGACTTCCGCTCCTTCCAGGGAGAATCTTTTTTGGCCCACAAATTTCTTATGGATAAAATGTTCAAATCCTACGGCATGCTTCAGGTGAAGGTACAGTTCCTTTTTCTCCTCAACGGTAAAACGGGGTTCATTCCTTGTCTTTTCCATACGGGAGGCCAGCCAGTTGATCCTTTCCGGTTTCCGGATGAACATGAATTCGGCTCCGATGGATTTACAATAGGTGGTTTTCAGATGATCCACGATCTTCCTCAGGGTGGCTGTGCCAATTCCTACCTGGGTGCCTGCATGAAATTTGGTGTCCAGGTCTGTATCGGATAAACCGTAATTCTCGAGGTCCAGGGTGGGGAAATATTTCCGGCGTGTTCTTACCGGGTTGGTCTCTGTGAACAGGTGGCCCCTTTTCCGGTAGGCGTCTATCAGGTTAATGACCTTGAATTCCTTGTCGAAAGTCTCTGAGGTTCCCCGGTCGGGTAACTCATCATAAGCGGTACGGGCAAACTCAAATCCTTCGAAAAATTGCTTCCAGCTTGCCTCTACCGATTCCGGGTTATCCTGATACTGCTTGTAAAGTTGCTCAAGGGTTTCCATGTCCAGATGACCCAGGTAAGAAAAATCTTCCATCGCTTATCTTTGTCGGAACGGCAATAAAATTACTAAAATAATTACGTTCCCCTGAAAGACAACTCCTCACGGGAGCATGGGGAAATGATATGATTATTATCAGCCTGTTTTCTATAATATACAACATATTCAAAAAATTGTTTAAAACTGGATCATGAAAATTTTTCCGAAAGATATACCTTTGTCCTTCGGTTATCCTCATCCGTATTTCTTAAACCCATTCAGTGGTAAAACAGTAAATCCATGAAAACAGGCATACTAAAAGAGCCGGCCGGAGAGAACAGAGTAGTGATGCTGCCTGAAAGTGTCTCTGCGCTTGTCGATCTGAAAACAGAGGTCCTGGTAGAAAAAGGCGCCGGTGAAAATGCTTTTGTCAATGACCCGGACTATGAAGAAGCCGGTGCAAAAATTGCCAGCCGTGCTGATGTCATTAAAGCTTCCGATCTGGTCCTCTCTATTTCGCCCCCGTCCGGCGATGATCTTAAACAGTTCAAATCAGGACAAGCTTTGCTGGCTGTAATCAGTCCCTTTTTCAACCCGGACCTTGTCAAGGATCTGGCCGGTAAAGAGATAACCTGCTTCAGTATGGATATAGTGCCACGCACCAGCCGCGCCCAGTCCATGGATATCCTCTCATCCCAGGCTATGGTTGCGGGCTACAAGGCCGTGCTTGACGCTGCCATGAAATTACCCAAATTTTTTCCCATGTTCATGTCTGCTGCCGGTACGATAAAACCGGCAAAGGTCCTGATACTGGGTGCCGGTGTCGCGGGATTGCAGGCCATTTCGATTGCCCGTAAACTGGGAGCTGTTGTTGAGGTCTTTGATGTTCGCTCAGCGGTTAAGGAGGAAGTGCAAAGTCTGGGCGCCAAATTCGTGGAAGTTGAGGGGGCGAAGGATGATAAAGCAGCCGGGGGTTACGCTGTGGAGCAGACCGAAGAGTATAAGCAGAAACAGGCACAGGCCATCCACGATCATGCAGTAAAATCTGATGTTGTCATTTGCACGGCACAGATTCCCGGAAAAAAAGCGCCTTTGCTGCTTAAAAAAGATACTGTTGAAACCATGCAACCCGGTTCTGTAATTATAGACCTGGCTGCATCAACCGGCGGGAATTGTGAACTGACAAGGAATGATAAAGTCGTTGAGCATAAGCAGATAAGTATTGTTGGACCGTCGAACTATCCCGGTGACATGCCCATGGATGCCAGTCGCATGTTTGGTAAGAACGTAGTCAATTTCCTGAAACTCGTCATCGGCGAGGAAGGCAACTTTAAACCGGACTTTGAAGATGATCTGGTAGCGGGGACCTGCCTGACCCACGCCGGGGAAATAAAATTTGAAAAAGTTAAAGAACTCATTCAATCTTAAGGATTATGGAAGACCTATTGATATTCTTTTACAACAACAAGGAATCGATATTTATCATTGCCTTGTCCATCTTCCTGGGCCTGGAAGTTATTTCCAACGTCCCTTCAGTTCTGCATACACCACTAATGTCCGGGGCCAATGCGATAAGTGGCGTGATTATTATCGGTGGTATCATCCTGGTGGGACATGCCAGGCTTGAAGATCCTTTGAACATGGTCCTGGGTATCCTTGCCGTACTTTTCGGAACCATGAATGTAGCAGGGGGATTTGTGGTGACGGACAGGATGTTGGAAATGTTCAGAAAAAAGAAAAAATAAGCCATCATGAATACTACACTGGATCAACTGGGCGTAACCGGCGGACAGATCATCCTTGAAGCCAGTTACCTGCTGGCCGCCATCTTTTTTGTGATCGGACTGAAACTATTGAGTCATCCCGAAACCGCGAAAAGGGGCAACCTCTGGGCAGCCGGGGGAATGCTCCTGGCCATGGTTACCACCCTGGTACTGCACCGCGATGAAACCGGCACTTTGATTCAACCACTGAATGCTGTGATCGTTATTGCCTGTATTCTTTTGGCCGGTATAGCCGGGGCTATCATTGCACGCCGGGTGAAGATGACCGCCATGCCCCAATTGGTGAGTTTCTTCAATGCGACCGGCGGTGGTGCTTCAGCCTTGGTTGCTTTAATAGAGTTCTCCAATCCGGCGAATGAATCCATACTGGTTACCTTACTCGGACTGATCATCGGGAGCATTGCCTTCAGTGGGTCGCTGATTGCCTACGGTAAACTGGATGGCAAAGTAGGAGATATCTTCGCGCCATTTATAACCTACCTGAACCTGTTCATGTTGGTTGCGGTTGTTGCCTTGACCATCTACATCATGGTGGGTGGAGCACCCTTCGAAACCCAGCAGGTCCTGGTTTATATCCTGCTGGCCTTAACCCTGGCCTATGGCGTTACTTTTGTCATGCCCATCGGGGGTGCGGATATGCCCGTCGTAATCTCACTGTTGAACTCCTTTACGGGAATTGCTGCAGCCATGGCAGGATTTATATACAGCAACCAGGCCATGATCCTGGGCGGTATTTTCGTCGGTTCTGCCGGTATGATCCTGACCATCCTGATGTGCCGGGCCATGAACCGCTCCCTGCTCAACGTGATCGTGGGTGCCTTTGGCGGCGGAGGTGCTGCAGGTGACCGAGAGGCTGGTGTAGTCAAGGAAATATCGGTCAGCGACGCATCCGTTTTACTAAGCTATACCCAAAAAGTTGTGATCATTCCGGGTTACGGACTGGCAGTGGCGCAGGCACAGCATATCTGCAATGAAATGGCCAAATTGCTTGAAGAAAAAGGCGTTGAAGTCAAATTTGCCATCCATCCCGTTGCCGGAAGAATGCCGGGCCATATGAACGTATTGCTTGCAGAAGCGGAGGTTCCCTACAAGAAACTCGTGGAAATGGAGGAGATCAACCCCGATATGCCCAATACCGACGTGGCCGTGGTCATCGGTGCCAATGACGTGGTGAATCCCGCCGCCCTGGACGATCCTTCCAGTCCTATCTACGGAATGCCCATCATCAGGGCCCATGAAGCCCGGAACATAATCGTTATGAAACGGGGTATGGGTAAGGGCTACGCTGCAATTGAAAATTACCTGTTCTACGACGACAAGACCAGGATGCTTTTTGGTAACGCCAAAGATTCCCTGCAAAAACTGGTGAATGAAATAAAGGATTTTTAGGATCACAGACCACTGACGACGGACGACGGTACGTGAAAAGAAATTCTAAATCATTTGAGGCTTCCAGGATAGTTCCTGCCCGAAGTAATAACCCAGGAGTTTCCTGAAAATTACCGTGGTCCGTGGTCTTTCCCTCAAAGTTATTAACAAACTTCAATTGACGAACGGCCCGTATAACGCGATATATGGAAACTGAGCCGTGATGGAAAATGTAACCTTAATAACATATTACCGTAAAAATCAATAAATTAGGATCCCAGAAAAAGAGTGATCGATCAAACCAATGAATTTCCTATTGAAAAGAGACCGGATGATTAAACACAAACAACAGATTTAGTGCGGTTTAAGCAACCATATGAATAAATAATGAGTCTTTGACCCCGGTTCCTTTTTTTATATGAAAGCACCATTTTTTTCACATAGAGCTATCCGTAAACCCGGTTTGATCCAGATTTCTGGCCGGTTTATTCTCCTGCCCCGTCTGATCGGAGTGGCGCTGTTGTCATTTACACTTAATTCTAATCTTCTTGCACAGGAATCTACCCTGGATAATTATACCGGTGACTGGACCGACGATCTATCCTGGAGTGACGGTTCCTCTCCCGGGACCAGTAACCTGAATGACGATGTTGATTGTTACGGGTATATTTCTCACACGGGTGACCTGAGTTTTAACAATGGCGACCTTACCGTCTATGACACCCTTTTTATTGACGGCAGCCTGACCCTTGGCAATAATGCCGATCTGACCCTGAATCCGAATTCCATCCTGATCATCACCGGTGATTATACTTCCGGGAACCAGGTCATTACCGATAACGGCGGAACCATGGTCGTGATGGGCGAATTCGAAATGACAGGTGCCCCCGATCAGGGTTCCTTTATTAATTCGGGTTCCGTTTATATTCTGGATCCGGACCCGGTTATCAAGGACGGGGCAGGTTACGAGGATATTCAATGCGATAATCCCGATTACTATCCCGACAGTTGTGGTTACGGCAATGAGGAAGATCTTGCAGGCGATACTACCCTGGGCGCTTTTATAAAAGATATTGTTTGCCTGAACAGCTTTCCTCCCGATTCCGCGGGAGCAAGTCCCGAACTGGTTTGTCCACTTACCGATGCGGTTACTTTGAGTTACTACGGCGGAACCCTGGGGTCGGGTGCGGTTGCACGCTGGTACGATGATGCCGGTCTGAACAATATGATCGGTGAAGGGAATGACCTGCCCTTAACTGCTCCCGCGGATACGAGTACTTATTACGTTCGTTTTGAAGGAGATTGCGATACCACCACGGTAGATTCTGCTATTGTATATACGAAATCACTATCAACAGCTCCTGATTCGGCAACGGTCGACCGGCCGGAGATCTGTGCCGGGGACGGGAATATCACGCTGACCTGCCATGGCGGGAACTTAGGTTCCGGAGCAGACGCCCAATGGTACGATGATGCCGGTCGGACCAATAACGTTGGATCGGGCAATGATCTGGTCCTTGCCGCTCCCGCGGATACCACCACTTATTACGTCCGCTATGAAGGAGATTGTGATACCACTTCCGCCGTGAGTGTTACAGTGATCGTGCATCCAATTCCTACAGTAAGCTTTACGGGTCTGGACAGCCCGGTATGTCATAATGGACCACGAGATACCCTGATGGGCAACCAGGCTCCGGGCGGATCTTTTTTCGGAACGAACCTTAGCGACCTGGGTAACGGTACGGCCTTATTCGATCCCCTTTCTGACGGCAATTATGATCTTTATTACACCTACACCGATGCCAATGGTTGTACCGATACGACCCAGGTAACCGCTACGGTAAATCCATTGCCCGCGGTTACCGCTACCGGCTTGGATTCCGTGTATGACGTTAGTGATCCCAGTGTGACAATGGTCGGAACCCCGGCAGGCGGATTGTTTACCGGATACGGGGTTTCGGGGAACGATTACGATCCGTCGCTGGCCGGGGTACGAACCGATACGGTTGTATATTATTATACGGATGCGAACGGCTGCGAAAATTCGGATACCATGATCACGGATGTCCGGGACTATGATTTCCTGGCCGGCGCGAGACTGATAGCCGATATTGACGGTTGGTGTTCCACGGATGCACGTTTTACAACCATAGGCGCTACCGCGGATGTGAACAGGGGCTCCTGCTGGAATACCGGTCCGGACTACAACCGCTGGTTCCGTTTCCAGGCTGCCACGACGCAAATAAAGATCGAGGTGAAAACAGGGGGTGAGGAAGGAAGTCTGCGCGGCCCCTTTGTAGCGCTCTGGGATCAGTCCGGTAACGAGGTCGCCTGCCAGAGGTATTATTCCGATTACGGGGATATCATCATGGGCAGTCCCAACCTGACCCCGGGAGAATGGTACCACATTTCGGTTGATAACTATGCAAATAGTAATTACCGGGGTACCTTCACGCTCTGCATTGATGATTCGGTGGACTATGATTTTAAGGAAGGTGCATTAACCGTACCCCATTACAGCTGGTGTTCCGCGGAAGCAGAATACAGTACCACCCAGGCCTCAGCCGACGGGATCCGTCCTTCATGCTGGAACAGCGGTCCGGCTTATAACCGGTGGTTTAAGTTCCAGGCCACCTCCAATGAACTTACCGTGGATGTTAAGACGGGAGGATCGGAGGGCAGCATTCGCAGGCCCAGCATTGTATTGTATGACGAGATATTCAGTGAATTGCAGTGTGTACGGTATATCGATGATTATACTGATGTCCGACTGGGATACGACGGGCTGACGCCGGGGAACTGGTACTATATATCCGTTGATAATTATGATAATCCGAATTACAGGGGAACTTTCACCCTGTGTATGGATAACCGGGTGGATTATGATTTCAAAGCAGGTGCCATTGAATTAACGGATATCCATGAATGGTGTTCCGCCGAAGCCGAATATTCCACAATGCTTGCAACCTCCGACGGTCCGCGCGGATCGACCTGGAATTCCGGCTCTAATTTCGATCGTTGGTTCAGGTTCCGGGCTACTGAAACAGGACAGGTCAAGGTGGATGTCAAGACCGGTGGTTCAGAGGGCACGATCCGATTGCCCTATGTAGCCATCTGGGATACTTTCAATAATGAAATAGCCAGCGCCCGGTATACCGATACCTACAGTGATATTTTTGCAAGCGCGGTTGGCCTGACTCCCGGGGAGTGGTATTATATAACCGTGGATAATTACAATAATGATAACTACAGGGGAAGCTTCACCCTTTGTGTGACCGATTCTATTGATTATGACTGGAAGGAAGGTGCTATAGAACTGGCCGACCTGAATGACTGGTGTTCTGCAGAAGCCGCCTATACCACCGTGGGAGCGACTTCCGACGGTCCGCGGGGCTCGACCTGGAATTCCGGCTCCAATTTCGACCGCTGGTTCCGCTTCCGGGCCACATCCACCGGGCAGGTCAAGGTGGATGTCAAGACCGGTGGTTCAGAAGGAACCATACGCCTGCCCTATGTTGCCATATGGGACACTTTCAACAATGAGATTGCAAGCACGAGATATACTGCTACTTACAGCGATATATCCGCCAGTTCCGTTAATCTTACTCCGGGTGAGTGGTATTATATCACGGTGGATAATTATGACAATATCAATTACCGGGGAAGCTTTACCCTGTGCATCACGGATACCATTGATTATGACTGGAAAGCAGGAGCCATTGAACTTACAGATCTGAATGACTGGTGTTCCGCCGAAGCCGCCTATACCACCGTGGGAGCAACTTCCGACGGTCCGCGGGGCTCGACCTGGAATACCGGCTCCAATTTCGACCGCTGGTTCCGCTTCCGGGCCACATCCACCGGGCAGGT
>CAYQQR010000026.1:47388-49706 GCA_964420035.1 uncultured Bacteroidaceae bacterium
CAAGGTGGATGTCAAGACCGGTGGTTCAGAGGGCACGCTTCGATTGCCCTATGTAGCCATCTGGGATACCTTTAACAATGAAGTGGCCAGTGCACGTTATTCCTCTACATACAGCGATATCTCAGTTAATTCCATGAGTCTTACCCCCGGGGATTGGTACTATATTACTGTAGATAATTATGACAACCTGAATTACCGTGGCAGTTTCACCCTTTGTGTTACCGATACGGTCAATTACGACTTCAAAATTGCAGCCATACAAATACCGCATACCTCAGGCTGGTGTTCCGGACTGGCTGAATTTACTACCACGGGTGCAACACCGGATGAAAGCAAAGGGACCTGCTGGAATACCGGACCCGATTTCAACAGATGGTTCAAGTTCCAGGCTACCTCTGCCGATGCTACGGTTACCCTCAGGACCGGTGGAAGTTATGGGACACTCAGGAATCCCTACCTGGCATTATGGGATGAGTCCGGTAATGAACTGGCCTGCAGCCGTTATAGTTCCACTTATGACAACATTTTTATAACCACCGATACATTCAGTCTGGTTCCGGGAGATTGGTATTATGTCTCGGTTGATAATTATAATAACACTAATTACCGGGGAACCTTCACCCTGTGCGTGGACGATGCCCTCAGTTACGATTTCAGGGATGGGGCCAGGGAGCTTTTCGATCTGAACAATTGGTGTTCCACTCTTTCCGCCTATACAACCGATAATGCCACACCCGATGAATCCGCTGGATCCTGCTGGCCCAACGGACCCAATTACAACCGGTGGTTCAAGTTCCAGGCTCCTTCCAATAATGTCGCCATACAGGTCAGGATAGACGGTGCGGAAGGGACCCTGGAAAGACCCTTCGTGGCCCTTTGGGATTCGAACCTTGTTGAAGTGGGCTGCGAAATATATACCACGGACAATTCGGATGTGGAACTTGGGGCAACCGGACTTACGATAGGAGATTGGTATTATATTTCTGTTGATAACTATACCGGAGGGGGCTACCAGGGCACTTTTACCGTATGTATTTCCGACCATGTTTTCAATGACGATCGGATAGACGCTTTAGAGCTGAATGACCTGAATGAATGGTGCTCTGAACCGGCCCGTTACAGTAATTTCCTGGCTACTCCGGATCTGTCCCAGGGCAGTTGCTGGACCGGTGCGGAGAACAAGAATGTATGGTTCAAATTCCTTGCTACATCCGAAAAAGCAACAATACAGGTTAAAACAGGGTTTGAATACGGCCAGATGCGCGGGCAGCAAATGGCCCTCTGGAATGAAGCAGGAATTGAGATAGGATGCAAACAGGCTTCTGCCGATACGGGTACCCTCACCTTCATCATCGACACCTTGGGTATCGGGAGATGGTATTATATTTCAGTGGATGATGATGCAGTACCCGGAACCTTCACCATTTGTATTGATGATACCCTGGATTATCAATATCCTTCCAGTGCCATAGAACTGACCGATATCGACAACTGGTGTTCACCCTCGGCGGCATTCAGCAATGCATCGGCTCCGAGTGATATCAAACACGGATATTGCTGGTCCGGCTCCGATTACAGGAACGTTTGGTTCAAGTTCCGGGCCACCACGACGGATATCAATGTCCGGATCAGAACCGGTTCGGTATATGGAAGCATGCAACGTCAGCAGGTGGCTCTTTGGAATGTCGATGGTCAGGAAGTAGCTTGTTCCAGATGGACCGGCAATACCGGCACCATAAAAATGCAGAGCGACAGCCTCACCCCGGGCAACTGGTACTGGATCTCGGTGGACGATGACCGGAACAGCGGCAGCTTTACTTTATGTATTGACGATACGGTGGATTACGATTACCGCCGGGGTGCGATAGAACTCACCGACCTGGATGATTGGTGCTCGGGGAATGCCGCCTATAGCAATAATTTTGCTACTCCTGATGAAAACATGGGCAGTTGCTGGACCAGCAATCTGAATCCTGAATTGAAGAATGTATGGTTTAAATTTCAGGCTACAACCAATGAGATAAAAGTCCGGATCAGAACCGGCAGTGTATACGGGAGCATGGACCGCCAGCAGGTGGCCCTGTGGAACGCTGCCGGGGATGAAGTGGGCTGTGCCCGGTGGGTCAGCAACGAAGGGACCATAAAGCTGCAGGTAGATACCCTCACCCCGGGCAACCGGTACTGGATCTCGGTGGATGACGACCGCTACAGCGGCAGCTTCACCTTGTGTATTGACGAGAATGTTGATTATGACTACCGGGCCGGTGCGATAGAACTCACCGACCTGGATGATTGGTGCTCGGGGAATGCCGCCTATA
>CAYQQR010000026.1:49806-55194 GCA_964420035.1 uncultured Bacteroidaceae bacterium
ATACCCTCACCCCGGGCAACCGGTACTGGATCTCGGTGGATGACGACCGCTACAGTGGTAGTTTTAGTTTGTGTATAGACGAAAACGTTGATTATGACTACCGGGCAGGAGCCATTGAGCTGACCGATATCACCAACTGGTGTTCTCCCGATGCAGCCTACAATAATCTTTTTGCTACCCCGGATGGGAGCCAGGGGAGTTGCTGGACCGGGACGAGCAATAATAATGTTTGGTTCAAGTTTACAGCCGAAACGCCCACTGCCATTATCGATGTCAAAACCGGCACGGTCTACGGCAATATGAGAAGACAACAACTGGCCCTGTGGAATGAAGCGGGTGCAGAAGTGGGCTGTGCGCGTTGGACTACCAACCAGGGTAGGGTTACCCTGACCGCGGATACGCTTACTCCGGGTCATGTTTACTATATCTCTGTAGATGACGATGATAATGATGGCTCCTTTACATTATGCATTCAGGGAAATCCCCTGGACGCTGATATCACCGGTGGGAACGTAAGTTGCAGCGGCGCTTCCGACGGATATGTGGTTGTTTCTGCAAGCGGTGGTACGGAAACGGGTTATACCTATTCCTGGACCAGGGATGGAGTTTCGATAGCTCCCACTACAGATTCCATTGGAGGCCTGGATCCCGGTCTGTATGAAGTTACCGTTACCGATATAGGCGATGGCTCTGCCATCCGGAAAAATTTTACAGTTACCGAAGAATCCCCGCTCACCCTTTCATTAAGTAAAGTGGACGAAACCTGTGCCGGGGATGCCGACGGATCTGTAACCGCAACGGCCGGAGGGGGTACAGAAACTGCCTATTTCTATGAATGGTTCAGAAATGGTACCCCAACTGGAGATGTAAGCCCAACGATTACCGGATTGACAGCCGGTCGGTACAAGGTGATCGTTACCGATGCCGCGGCGACAGTCTGCACCATTACCGACAGTATTGAAGTGATCAGTTCCGGGATTCCTTCCGTTGCTCCAAGCTCTGCTGCAGCGGATCAGGATAATTTCTGTGCCGGTGATTTTGCCAGCATTACCCTTAGTTACAGTGGTGGAAGTCTGGGTACCGGAGCTACGGCAGAGTGGTACGATGATCCGGCCCTGGCCAACAACATTGGAAGCGGGAACAATCTGACCATTGCAGCTCCGGCAACAACAACAATCTATTATGTGAGGTTTGAAGGAGATTGTAATACAACCGCTGCAATTTCAGAAACCGTAGTGGTTAATCCAACACCCAATATTGGTGAGATAAAATCAACGAATCAATTAACAAGGAGATAGATAAAAACAAATAAACAATGTACAACGCAAATTCAAATGTCATGAAATCACAAAAGTCTTTTACAATGCTGAAAACATTTCTTGCTGTAACAGCAATGATGTTGCTCTCTGTACAGACCTTCGCGCAGTTTGAAGGATCTGCTGAAAACAACCAGATCCCCATTCACGAGGTCCGGAAAGGTTCTGCGGCCACCTATTCCGTATCGGACAGTGCCGTTGCCGGAGAAGAGTTCAGATGGGAAGTCATTGGCGGTGTGATCACTACACCCGGGGCATCTGGTGCAGGTACCGCTGCCAGTCCATCTGTTATTGATTTTACAACGGACCTGCACACCATTGATGTTCAATGGCAGGCAGATGACAATACCATTACCAGCCTGAGCGGGGAAGTTGCTGTTCAGAAGAGAACCACGGCTCTGTGCCCCAGTGTCATCCAGCGTTTGGATGTGGATCTGTGGAGTGAGCCTACTGCAGAGATCGCCACGGCCGGCTTTGAGATCTGTTCCGGAGATGCCGCGGGAGGGAACATCACGGTGAATTTTACCGGTGCACCTGAATTTGATCTGACCTATACGGTGACAGCCACGGATCTTACCGACGACGCGGGTAATCCCATTACCGGTGGGGGTACCATCAATGGCGTAACCACCGGTACCACTACGATTTCCCTGCCTGCTGTATTGGTCAGCACCAGTTCAACCGAGGATAAATACTATGTTATTGAACTTACGGCCATGAACGACGATTTCGTGGGCCCGGGTTCCATTATCGGTACCGGCACCTTTACCATTACCGTACATCCGACTGTTGAAACCGGTGATATCACCAGCGATAATGTCCTGCAGCGCAGGTAATCAGGTTTTGGAAGATATTTTTTAAGAATAAAGATTGTTAAATTAATATATGAAGCATTGTAGAAGATTTTAAAAAATAGTTCCGGGTTCCGAGTTCCTAGTTTTATTCGTGCATGGAACAAGGAACAAGGAACAAGGAACCTGGAACTGATAAGTGAATGAAGTGAAGCTTATACGTCACATAGCGTTACTGTCCGGGATGCTTGCCATAGCCCTGGTTGGCCGTGCACAATACATCAATGTAGTGTGTACAGGCACGGAGGGAATAGTCTACCGTGTGGAGGTCCTGAACGCCGGATCCACTTTCGAATGGAGCGTTGAAGGAGGATCCATTGTTGCGGATTACGGTGACTCCATAGCGGTCGACTGGGGTATGGAACCCGGGGTTTACCGTGTGCAGGTGCAGGAAACATCCATACATGGTTGTGTGTCTCCTCCTGTTTCCGGTAATGTGCTGGTAAGCGGACCGGTCGTTGAACTGGGACCCGATATAGAGATATGCGAGGGAGAGGTTGCGGAGATCGAACCGAGCGGTGATTTTGCAGCTTACCGCTGGCACGATGGGACTAACTCCGGGATTTATTATGGTGCCAACGGTGAGGTGGTTACTGTCGAGGCTATTGATGCCTACGGTTGTATCCAATTTGATTCACTGGAGTTGATCGTTCATCCCAATCCGGTGGTTGACCTGGGTCCGGACACTGTATTGTGCGGACAGGAAACCCTGGTACTGGATGCAGGTAATGTAGGGGCAAACTACACCTGGTTTACAGGAGAAACTTTCCAGACCATTACCGTATCCTCCGGTGAACAGGAGATATGGGTGATGGTTGAAAATGAATTTGGTTGTACAGCCCGGGATACCATACGGATACGGGAATGTGACGATAAAGAGATATTCAAGGATATTCCAACGGCATTTACTCCGAACGGGGACGGGAAAAACGATTATTGGCGCTTTGATGAGTCAGTAAATTACCCGGCCATGGTGGTCGAGATATTTGACAGGTGGGGTAACCTGGTATACCGGAGTGAACCGGGTTATCCCCATCCATGGGATGGCCGGTCCATGACCGGAAAAGCGCTGCCCATGGATTCATACTTCTGGGTCATCGATTTAAATGATGGCTCGGAACCCCTTACAGGTAATGTAACCATTATTCGGTAGGCTCGTATGCAAATTTTAAAACTATTGTTAAGGAAAACTTCAGAGATTTTAATATAATTATAAGTAGCAAAGTGGGGTGGATATATAAAACCGGGTGTTTGATTGTGTTGATATTACTGCCAAAACTATCATCCGGGCAGCAATTGCCTTTATACAGCCAGTATATGATGAATGGATTTCTTTTGAATCCTGCTGTTGCAGGCAGCGAAGGATATACTGCTATAAATCTTACTGCCCGGGAACAATGGCTTGGTTTAACAGGAGCACCACGAACACATGCCATCAGCTTTCAGACCCGTATTTTAAAAAATTCATTTATAAGCCGGGGGTCTTCGGTCCGGCGCAGGCAGCGGATGGGTTCCAGGAGTGGCAGGATAGGTTTAGGGGCCTACGTCTTTAACGACCGGAACGGTCTTCTTGATCGAACCGGCTTGCAGCTGACCTATGCCTATCATCTGCATGTTGGCGAAGGGCAGTTTTCATTGGGTCTCACCCTTACAGGTTATCAGTTCAGTATTGATGAAGAGCGTCTTATCCTCTACGATGAAGGCGATGAACTGATCAACAACACGGATAAATCCGTGTTAATACCAGACGCTAATTTTGGTGTTTACTATTCCGATCCCAACATGTTTGCCGGTCTTTCCGTAGCACAGCTTTTTGAGTCATCCAAAATTCTTCGGGAAAAAGGCTATGAAAGCCAAAAGATGGAGCGTCACTACTATCTGATGGCAGGCTATGATTTCCCAATTAGTTATACCCTCACTATAGAACCTTCTTTTTTACTGAAAACCAGTGAGATATGGAGTCCACAACTGGATGTTAATGCCAAATTGATCTTTCAGGATGAATATTGGGGCGGTATTTCCTACAGGACCGGCGGTGCCCTTGTTTTTATGGGCGGAGTCCGTGTTGATAAGTTCTTCTTTGGATATGCTTTCGATTACACCCTTTCCAGTATCATGAGGCATACCTACGGATCGCATGAGATCATGGTGGCCATCAAATTTGGCGATAATGCCAGGAGATACCGCTGGCTTAACCGTTTCTAGTCTTTATAAAGGGGAAGCTTGACACAAAAGGTGGTCCCTTTTCTGGGCTCACTGTTAACTTCTATCTGACCGTGATTCAGTTCCACGAATTCCTTACAGACCAGCAAACCCAGTCCGGTACCTTTTTCTTCATTGGTTCCGGGTCTGGAAATACTGTGATCAGGCCTGAAAAGTTTGGATAACTGTTCTTGGTCCATGCCTATCCCTGTGTCGGAGACGGCTATGAGGAGGCAGGAATCTTTTTCCCTGGTCCACATTCTGACCTTTCCGCCCGGCGGAGTAAATTTAATGGCATTGGAGATCAGGTTTCTGACAATGGTATGAATCATGTTCTCATCAGCGAAAATGTATGTTTTGGGTTTGACCAGGCTGGAAAGTTTAATGTTTTTTGATTTGGCCATTGGATAAAACAATTCAATATTTAAATCCGTGGCAAGGGATAAGTCAAATTTATTCGGGCGGACTTTTTGTTCACCGGTTTGCGTTCTGGACCAGCTTAGCAGGTTCTCGAGCAGATCATGACCATGTGTAGCCGATTCATTCAAAATATGCAGATGCCTTTCAATATCCTCTTTATTAAAGTCATCCAGACTATTCAGCATCAAATTGGTGAAGCTGATTATTGTATTGAAGGGATTCCTTAGATCATGTCCGATGATGGAAAAAAACCGGTCCTTCATCTCAAGCATTTCAGCCAATGGTTCCAGTTCAGCGATCCGCTCTTCCAGGACCCTGATTCTCTCTTTGAGCTCCTGTATTTTATCATCTTTGGACATGGCGAAGTAAAAATATGCTCAACTTTCTATTTTAAAAGTAATATTTCTTTTGTTAAAACCAGCCAAATGATTAAAATATGCCAAAGTACAAATTCAGTGTTGAAATGATTTCAAAGATTAAATTATCTTTAAGTTTTTTTAAAAGGAGGCATGGACAAAGAGACAAAGAGACAAAGAGACAAAGAGACAAAGAGACAAAGAGACAAAGAGACAAAGAGACAAAGAGACAAAGAGACAAAG
>CAYQQR010000027.1:0-55127 GCA_964420035.1 uncultured Bacteroidaceae bacterium
AAGAATCATTTAGTTATCTTGCGATTTACCCGGACAGTAGTGATTCAGAATTCAGGATGAGGGTGTGGAAATTGGGTGTGAGTGTGACCGACCTGCTGGTATAAAGACAATAATATTAACATGCTCATGCCCAAAACTCACACACCAATTCTGAATCCTGAATCCTGAATCAAAATATGATATTAAGGTCTTTCTACATAAAACTGATCCTCCGGATCCTTGCCCTGGCACTGGTGATGCTGGGATCTTTATATGCCCTGATCGCAGCGCACCGGTACATTGCAGCATCGGTAAGCGGTGTGGTGGCAGTGATCAATGCCATCGAAGCCCTAAAGGACAAAAAGGACCATAAAGAGATCCGTATCCGTTCCTTTACGGAAGACGGATCCCTTACCCTTATCTTTAAAGATAACGGAAAGGGTATTTCCAGGGAAAATATTGAGAAGAATTTCGTGCCTTTCTATACCACCAAGAAGTCCGGTACGGGTATCGGGTTGAGCCTGGCCAGACAGATCACGCGATTGCACCGGGGGAGCATCAACGTAAAAAGTGCCCCGGGTGAAGGGACCGAATTCATTCTCAAATTTTAGCCGCAGCCGGTCTTCCGCTCATTGTTTGATCCATTTGATCACCTCCAGGGTTTTTCCATAACCGACCTGGATAAAGTATACCCCGGGCTCCAGGAAATCAGCCCTCCATTGCACGGGCCCCGGCCGACCGGAGTGGAACAAATGGCCAAGATCGTGCAGGAGCCTTCCCTGGGCATCCAAGACACGTACCAGGGGGCGACCCTTCGGGACCGATGATATTGAAATATTCATCATGCCGGGGGAAGGATTGGGGTATACACGCGGATCCGGATCATCGGCCGGGTAGACAGGCTCACTACCTGTAAGTATATAATTGGCGCTACCAATATTTTTTGAGGTGTACAACCTGAATTCACCGGGCTGCATGGTGATGAACTCGTTCACGGCAGTAACTTCAATACTGTCCCCGGTGAAATACTCGTACCAGGTGCCTTCCGATGGAAATGCAGGGTCAGCTTCAATCTCCTGGAGGTCAAAATTACCAATGATGAGCGCATTCATAGTTTCATGATGGAGTACCGCCTGTTTTTCGGTTCCATTGAATGAACAGGTAATTGCTCCTGAAGTGAATACCGGGTGATTTCTGCGAAGACGGTTCAGTATGCCGTAATGCTGATATAGTTTTTGCCTTTCCGTAACCCAGTAATACCCCCATTCAATGGGTTTCTCCCCTACCCTGCCGTTATAATCTATGGAATAATCATAACCCAGTTCGCCGAATTGCCATATCATTTTAGGTCCGGGCAAGGTGAGGAAGAATACGGAAACCAGCTCGAGCCGCTCCATGGCGGTTTCGAATTCTTTTGTATCGTAATCTCCCTCGGAATCGCCGAATTCACCCAGCTTGTACATCAGCCGTTCTTCGTCATGACTCTCCATGTAGGTTACCAGGTGGGGTTGAGTCCAATTTCTTTCCTGGTACAATCCCCAACTCAGATTCGATGCATATCCCATCGCCGCTTCGGCATATTCATGGTTCATGTTTCCCCACGGCATCATGCCGTAATCCGAAAGGATCTTTTCTTCATTGTTGGGAGCAAAATGTTCGAGGATCACATAAGCCTCCGGGTTGACTTTCCAGATGGTATCGGCCATTCTCTTCAGGATATCGATCCGGTCCTGGTCATAGAATCCCCCGTCCCCGGGGGTGTTGGTAAAACCCTTGGTGAAATCGAAGCGGAACCCGTCCACGTTATATTCTTCCAGCCAGAAGGTGTTCACCCGGTCGACGAAATCTTTAGTGGCCTGGCTCTCATGGTTAAAATCGTAGCCCCAGGAAAACACCTGATTGGGAGATTCGACATTGTACCATGGATTCTCGGGACTAACCTTGTTGGTTTCTTCATTATAATAGAGCCGGACAAGGGGCGACTGTCCCCAGGAATGATTCAGGACCATATCCATGATCACTGCCATGCCCAGGGCATGGCAGGAATCGATGAATGCCTTGTAGTCATGGGCAGGACCGTAATACTTATCCACGGCAAAATAAAAGGTAGGATTGTACCCCCAGCTGAGGTTCCCGTCGAACTCGTTAACGGGCATCAATTCGATGGCATTGATCCCCATCCTTTTGAAATAACCCAGTGTATCGATCAGGGTCTTCCAGTCGTGCGCCCGGAGGAAATCCCGCGGCAGAAGCTCGTAAATAACCAGTTCCCCGTTAGCGGGAGGGTTGAATTCATACTGCCAGGCATAGGGGTCCTGGCCGGTTTGCAATACAGCGGTTATACCATCTGTTTCCCCTGTCGGGTAGGGTTTTAAACCAGGATAGGTATCTTCACTGATGTATTTATCGTTCCATGGGTCCAGGACTTTTTCGGTATAAGGATCAGCGATCTTCAGGCTGCCATCCACATAGTATTGAAAGGCATATTCTTTACCTTCTTCAAGACCCTCAAGGCTCAGCCAGAAACGGTCTCCGTCTTTTTTCATACGTCCCGAAGCTACCGGCCGCCAATCATTGAAGTCGCCGATAACAAATACATGTTGCTTGCCGGGAGCGTAAAGAACCAACTTTACCGTATGGGCATCCTCGTAATTGATGCCGTCCGACAATCCTTCCGGCATGCTTTCCGTTATCTGGGTTCCCAGTACATGCACAAAGACAGAATCTGCCAGGCCGGTCTCACCATCGGTGGCGGTTACTTTGATCCAGTTGTCGCCGGGATCAGAAAAGTTAAAAATGTAACTGAGCGAAGTTACCCCGCTGGCGGTTGTGACTTCACTATTATTCAGGAACAGGGTGATATCGGCTTCCAGGGTGGTGGATGCCTGGAAAGAGAGATCCGTATCCGGCTCCACCAGGCTGTTATCGGAAGGTGTAAGGATGGATAGACCCAATCCCTCTTCAAAGACCTCCACGAAAATATCCTTGCCCCCGTCAGCTTTGCCTTCATAGTAGGTGCTGCCGGAATAGGGTTCAGCGCTCCTGAACACAAAGGCCAGATGGGTGATGGTCTCTCCCTCGGGAACTCCGTAATAATCCCGGATGGATGGCGTTATATCAAGTTTGTAGTAATCATCATCCAGGCGGGTAAGCCTGGTCTCGGGCGTATTCTGTCCCCAGTCGGTTTTCACATATTTCCAGTCGGAAGAGGATCCGCTGGCTTCGGTAAGCACCCCGGTATGGGCATACACATCTCCGGTATATCCTGCCAGGCCGCCTGTACCTTCTGTTGCGTCAAAATATATGGTCACCGGTTCGGTATCGACAGGCAATTCGAGATCGGAAGTTACGATCTGTGCGGAAAGGCTTGCCGAACTTATAAATAATGCATAAAATGCTCCCAGGTATGTAATCATAGTTTTCATGCTTTTCTTTTTTATTCAACCTCAAGGACCAAAGCCCGCCTTGGTGGAATATCCATTGTTTCCTTAAGGAAATAGATGTCCCCCGAGATGACATCCTCAGCCAGGGATCTTCCGCTCAACATCTCATCAAATCGATCCAACTTCAGTTTGGTTCTTTTATCGTTTTTATTGAGCACGACCAGGACCATTTCGTCTTCGAGTTCCCTGAAAAAAACATAAACACCGTTTTCAGGAGCAAAATGGATCAACCGGCCCTTATGGATAATCTCATTGTACTTTCGCCAGTTCAACAGCAAGCGGACATATTCCTGCATGTCCCGCTCATCCTCATCCATACCCTGCCCGGTGAAAGCATTGACTTTATCGTTGGTCCAGCCGCCCGGAAAATCCTTCCTTATGGCTCCGTGATGGTTGCTGCGTTTGTGGGTCATCAAAATTTCCGTACCGTAGAAGATCTGTGGAATACCCCTTGTTGTCAGGATACAGGCCATACCCATCTTGAAAAGCTCTTTATCCATCTTCAGTTGCATATAGAAGCGGGACATGTCATGGTTGTCCGGGAAAACAACCAGCTTGTCCGGATCGGGATAGAGAAAATCATTGGCCAGGGATTCATAGATCTTGATCAGGCCCGTGTTCCAATCTTCATCTTCCAGAAGGGCCTGCACCAGGGCATTTTGCATGGGAAAATCCATCAGGCCGGGGAGTCCGGGCTCATAGCCGTCCCGGTTCTCCTGTCCCCGCTGCCAGTAGGATATGATCGCCGGGTTCATGGACCATTCCTCACCGACAATATTGAAGCGGGGATATTCTTCGAGGATCCTCCTGTTCCACCGGGCCATCATATGTTTGTCCGGATAGGGGTAGGTATCCATGCGTATGCCCTGCAGCCCCGCGTACTCGATCCACCATATACTGTTCTGGATCAGATAGTTAGCCACACAGGGGTTGGATACATTCATATCCGGCATGCTGGGTACGAACCAGCCCTCCACCATCAGTTTCCTGTCATATTCCGAAGCATGAGGATCCTGGTTAACCGTGCGCCTGTGGTTGGTCTGTTCGAAATCAGGATAGAGATTGATCCAATCATCAGAAGGCATATCATTCATCCACCAATGTTCCGATCCACAATGATTGAAAACCATGTCCATGATCACCTTGATTCCACGTTCCCGGGCCATATGGCATAGCTTTCTATAGTCTTCATTGGAACCGAAGCGGGGATCGACTTTATAGAAATCCGTAATGGCATAGCCATGATAGGATGACCTGGGTTGATCGTTTTCCAGCACCGGGTTCAGCCAAAGGGCCGTAAAACCCATATCTTCAATATAATCCAGGTGATCCATGATCCCTTTGAGGTCCCCGCCATGACGCCCGGTCATTTTTTTCCGGTCGGGCTTTTCTTTCATCCCTTCCACTGCATCATTGGAGGGGTCCCCATTGGCAAAACGGTCGGGCATGACCAGGTAGATCACATCCGAACTTGTAAAACCCTGTCTTTCGGAAGAACCCGGTGCACGCTCTTTCAATTCATAATTATAGGATGCCACCGTCCGGCCGTCCCGGGAGAAATCGATCCGGAACGTGCCCGGTGCAACATCCGGTGCCAATTCAAGGTCCAGGAACAAAAAGTTTGCATTATCCAGCTTGTTGATAGCCTTCAACTCTACACCGGGATACTCCAGCCGAACACCGGCTCCGGTGATGTTATCTCCATGAACCATGAGTTGCAGTCCGGGATGCTTCATCCCGGCCCACCAGAAAGGCGGTTCGACGCGATCCAGCTGGGCGGAGACAGATCCAGGTAAGACGGACAACAGGCTTCCCATTAAGATGAAAACAAAGCTTTTCATTATTAACTAATTTATTCGTGATTTATTAAGGTCATGAATCACTGAATTTCTTATTTCCCAGGGAATACATAAGGATAAGTCATATAATTCATCCCTTTTACCGGTTTCCCGTCAAAATCGAACAAAGCATTGTTTTCCCAGGCAGAACCCTGCCCCCACTGGGTTTTTATATCGGATGTTATCCACGCGGGTTCCCAGTAAAAGATCCCGGAGCCCCCGCCATCGATGATCTCCTGAGTAAGCTTAACCAAATAATCATATTGACCCTGTTGTGTAGCGGGGTATCCTGAAACGATATCGGACGCACCGAAGATGTTGGGATAATCATCTGCATACCCGGTGGTCCAAGGGTAGGCTGTCTCCAGGATCATGACCTCTTTTTGGAATTTACTTTTCATGGATTTCACTATCGTGCTTATGGTTTCGATGGGGATGGAGGACCATTTGCTATAATATGAAAATCCAATGATATCGAAATCCATGATCCCGGCTTCAGAAAGACCATCGAACCAGGGGTTCACATTTTCCGGTTGAGCGATATGGAGCATGATCCCGGGTTTAATGGAAGTGTTTCCGGAAACATCACGGACCGCCTTAATACCGGCATTCAACAGGTAAATGAAATCGTCGGTCCGTTCCCAACGGTCTCCCACAGGGAGCAAAAAACCCGGGTTGATCTCATTGCCGACCTGTACATATTCAGGCATCAGGCCAAGGGCATTGAGATCGCTCAGTACCCTGACAGTATAGTTGTATACACTGTCATGCAATTTTTCGAGATCAAGTCCCTCCCATGCTTCGGGTATGATCTGCTTATGGGGATCGGCCCAGGTATCGGAATAATGAAAATCAAGCAGGACCTTCATTCCCAAGGCTTTGGTTCGTTCTATTCCCTCCTTTACATCCTCAGGATCGTGATACATTCGCGTTCCCTGAGCCCCATAGATATCCTTGGTCCAGGCGGGTGTATGAAACAACCTGAAGCGGATCACATTGGCCCCGTATTGCTTAAAGATCCGGTAGGGATCTTCAACCGCGCCTGAATCCCGGTAAACACCCCCGTGATCCAAAATTTGGTTTACATAGGACAGGTCGGCTCCCAACACGAATGCTTCAGTGGTGTAACAGGCAGGGTTATTCCTGTTGTCGGCAACATCCGGATCTTCATTACTGCTGCAGGATGCCAAAAATACAAATAACGCAAGTGTCAGCAACAAAGTTCTCATTTACTTCAGGTTTTGGTAACCACGAACATCAGAACTCAAATAAAATAGCGCGGGGACTCCTTGAAGCTCCCGCGCTATTCTGAATGATTTCAACTACTAACTATTTAACCGCCTCGATGGAATAGGTCATTTCCTTAATATCGGCAGTTACCCGATAGGTGCCGTCTCCTCCGGAAACGGTAATAGGCGGAGGTTCCGGATCTCCTGGGGTTTCCTGATACTGAAGTTCACCGTCTGCTCCCCCGTACTGTGGCTGCCAGGATCCCAACTTTGAAATAAACTTGACCATAGCACCGCCTGTAAGGTCTGTGATAATGGAAAACCGGAAAGGATCTACAGCACTCATGGGTAACGCGGCATTATTGTCCCATCCGGCCGTTGTGGCATCACCCAGAATGAATAAACCGGCTTCTTCCACAGAATAGGTGAGATTCTTTGAATCGAAGGTTACCTTGTATATTCCTGATGTGGGCGGGGCAGGTATGGCAGGTGGATCGGGATCGCTGTCTGTCGGTCTGTATTTAAGGGTCCCCTGGTCCCAGGTTCCGCTTTCCTGTCCCCATTGCGGAGCCCATTTACCCAGTTCGGCAATGAACTTAATGTATACATCAGTTCCCGAGAACAAGGAGTCAATGATATAGAAAACACCATCCCCCTGGTAAAGCATTTCGAGCGCGTTATTATTGTTCCATCCTGCACGGGTACCGTTCCCCAGTATGTAGGGGGGCGGAGGTGCCGTGCTGTAGGGAGTTACCGCCAGGGTAACCGAAGAGGAGACCAAATCGTTGACATTTTCATTAACTGAAGCCCTGACACGCATCTCCACATTTGATTCCTCACCAAAGGGAAGCCCGAGATCCTCCAACATGATCAGGTTAAAGTCTCCCATGCTGATCTCCGCTGAATCAATGATTGAATTCAGAACTTCCACAGCATGGACAAAGTTGCTGTCGGGATGATCGGCCTCCAGGTAATAGGTGGTGGCCAGATCCAAACCATAATCAGCGGTTTCCCATGTAAAAATAAGGGTTGAATCTTCTGCATCGGCAGTTAGTACAATACTGGATGCATCCGTAGGACTGGTAATTGAAGGAGCTTTAAAGTCCCCGGTATCCAATACAACTCCGGGATCTCTTTCGCAGCTGTAAATATAAACCAGCCCGATCAATGATAATATTATTCCGATTTTTCTCATTGCTTTAAATATTTTATAATTAGTATCCCGGATTTTGTTTCAGATTCGGATTGGCTCCGACATCCGCAGCCGGAATGGGAAAGAGATCATAGGTTTCGTTGACCACTTTACCTTCTTTTACGCCACCCTTCCATGGCCACAGATAATTGGTGTCGCTGAACCGGCCATAGCGAATCAGATCGGTTCTCCTATGACCTTCCCAATAAAGCTCCCGGGCACGTTCATCGAGGATCCAGTCCAGGGTCAACTTTAATTGATTGATGTTCCCCGAATTGTCACCATAAGCGCGTTGTCGAACCAGGTTTACATAATTCAGGGCATCCCCGGCATTGGCATTGGTCGCTCCTCTTTTATACGCTTCAGCATACATAAGGTAGGCATCTGCCAGTCTGAATACGGGATAGTCAGTATCTACATGGGTAAGGTCAGATCCGGGTTCACCGGTGGATTTGATATTTTTGAATTTAGTAATGGCGTAACCATCAGTAAACTGGAACACATCGTTGATCTCAAGGCTTTGACCGTCTGTATAAAACATGGCCCGTGAATCCGTTGCACCGGAGATATCAGAAAACTTATCTACAAATGCACTGGTTGTCCGGTTACCGCCCCATCCGAAGTCAATGCCAAAATCAGCAGTATTCATGCTACCCCCAACAGCGGCATGAACAATAAAGGTCATACCACCCCATGATTTTGAATTTACGCCATCAAAGGCAACGGCAAAAATAATTCCGTCAGCCGTATTGTTGTCTGCCAGAAAGAGATGACTGTAATCGGGATCCAGGGTATAACCACCCTCAACAATGACCTTCCGGGTATAGGTTACTACCTCATCCCATTTCGGTGTACCAATATATACCTCAGCATTGAGGTATAACTTTGCCAGAAGCATCCAGGCTGCTGCACGATCGGCCCGACCATATTCATTGGACCCGGGAGGTAATAATTCTTCCTCTATAGCCAGCAATTCAGATTCTACATAATCGAAGAGATCGCTGCGGCTAATCTGCTCAGGCAGAAAAGCACCCACTGGATCTTCCTCGGTTACAAAGGGAACATTACCAAACATATCCAAAGCATGGTAATAACTTAGGGCTCTCATGAAGCGGGCCTCAAAACGATAAACGTCGATCAGCGCCTGATCGCTGTCACTGATCCCTCTTTCGTCAAGCTTGGACCGGGTAGACTCTCTGAGTAATTCATTACACAAAGAGACCTGGTAATAGATACGGTTGTACATCGCTGTAACGAACTCATTGGAAGCCGACCAGTCCTGTTCATGATAATCCCTCAGATTACCGTCGTTCCACGCGATTATCGCTTCATCGGTAGTCACCTCCTGGGCTTTCCAGTACTGACGGAGATAGGTGGAAAAACCTTCGTCAATACCCAGTATATCAGGCTGCCCGTCGGGACCTTGTTGTCCGCTCAGGGCCAATCCGGCATAGACCTTTGCCAGGACTTGTCTGTAGGCCTCTGCACCGTCATAGACCGTGGCCGACGTGGTCACGTCATCATCAAGGGGCACGGTATCCAAATCCTTGACACATGAACCCATTGCTATGACCATTGCAACGGTGAATGAAAATAATTTAATATTCATAGTTTTCATGATTCTTTTTTTTCTATTAAAGTCCCAATCTTAATCCAAGAAGGAATATTCTGGGTCTTGGATACACATTATTATCAATCCCATCATCAACTTCAGGATCCAATCCGGAATATTTCGTGATCACAAATGCGTTCTGGACCGTTCCGTATATCCTTGCGTTGAGTTTACTTCCCATGATATTATCAAAGTTATAGGCCAGGGTTATATAATCCATCCTCAGGAAAGAACCATCCTCAACATAATAATCTGAGAAGAATTGTGCATTGTTGAATCGGGTATCCTCCAGGTTTGTTGAGACATTATTAAGATAACCAGTGGGCCAATAGAGATTTGCATAACGGGCGTTGGCTGAAAACATGTTGTTATAGACATAGTTTCCAAAATTGGCCCGGCCTGCAAAGCTGAACTCGATATTTTTATAGTTGATCAAGGAATTAAAGCCCAGGAACAACTTTGGTGCAGACTGACCCAGGCGGTATTTATCCTCATCCGTCAATATTCCGTCACCATCCCTGTCGACATAGAGTCCTTCGATGGGATAACCTTCGTCATCATAGACCTGCTCCCATACGTAGAATGCATTGGTGGGATATCCTACAGAGTGAATCTGTATGGTGTTTCCAACAGCACCGGATATACCGCCTACAAATACACCAACGTAATCAGGGTCATCCACTGTGGTAAGCTTGGTGATCTCATTTTCATTATACGTCAGGTTAAACCCAACATCCCAGAACATATCCATAGTCGAAATGGGTTTTGCATTTAAGGTAAATTCTAAGCCCCTGTTGGTAAGGTTACCCACGTTGGTTACGATCAGGTTCTTGAAGTTGGTTCCTGCCGGTACCGGAATCTCATTGATAAGATCTTCGGTATCCCTTTGATACAAGTCAATAGAACCCGTTACACGGCTATTCAGGAAACCAAAATCGAGCCCGATGTTATAGGTGGTCGTTTCTTCCCACTTCAGATTGGCATCGTAGCCTTCGGGCCGGAGGGTTTTTACATATTGATCCCCGAATTGATAACGTGCATTATTAGTACTTAAGGTATAACGGGCCAGGTAGGGATAGTCTCCCTGGGCAATATCCTGCTGGCCGGTAATGCCGTATCCCAGGCGAAGTTTCATTTCAGAGAGAAAATCTGCTCCTTCAAGGAAAGGTTCGTCATTGATGTCCCATGCAAATGCAAAGGAGGGAAAAAGTCCAAACCTGTTTTCTTCACTAAAGCGGGAGGAACCATCCTGCCGAAGCGTGGCCGTGAACAAATAGCGATCTTTGAAGATATAATTCAAACGACCGAAGAAAGAAACCAGGTAGTATTCTGTTGGATCACTGTCGGGCTCGGTCAGGGTATCCTGTCCCCGGACATTGGTTTCGAATTCATAATTGTCCCTGTAGAAATGCTGCCACGAATAACCCGCGGTGACGTCAACACGTCCCGGAGCTCCAAGGTCCTTATTGTAATTAAGGTAAAAATCCAGGAGTTCATTCTTCTTATCCTGGGTATACAACCTGTCTATTCCACCACCCCTTAGAGGATCATAGGTCCATCCGGCCAGGGAGTCTTCCTTAACGGTTCCTTCAGAATCGGACCAGTCATAACCGAAATTCAGGTTGGCCCTCAAACCCGGAACAAAAGGGAGGCTGTAATCGACCTGGAAGTTACCGATCAGACGGTTAACATTACCAATGTCTTCTCTTTGTTCCAACTGGGCCAGGGGGTTTCTTGGAGCGAGCTGGTTGGGATTATCATTTTCGTCCAGCCAGATCCAATAGCCGCCATAACCGTTCCCTTCATCATAAACAGGTTTGGTAGGATCAAAGCTGATGGCCGAACCCACGGCACCTTCACCGGCAAAACGGGATTCGGATGTCATAGCCTTAAGGTTCAGATTCAGCTTCAGACTGTTGTTCAGGAAACTGGGATTCAGGCTCAAAGCTCCGGTAAGACGCTCCATGCTGGATGTCTTAAGAATCCCGTCCTGGTTGGTGTAGCCTACCGATGCGCGGTAGGGAATGTTTTGTACGCTCCCGGATACACTCAGGTTATGATCATGATGCAAGGCCGTCTGGAATATCTGGTCCTGCCAGTCGGTGTTTTCGGTACCAAGCAGATTCAACACTACAGAATCACCCGGATACTGCTCATTGATCAACTCCCGGTACTCATCCCCGTTATAAACATCAAAACGGTTAGGAAGTGAGGAAACAGAAACAAATCCATTATATTCCACATTCAGGGGCTGACCAGCGATTCCTTTCTTGGTGGTGATAATGATCACACCGTTGGAAGCCCTGGAACCATAGATAGCCGTAGCTGAGGCGTCTTTCAAGACCGTAAAAGTCTCGATGTCATTGGGATTAATGGTTGACAGAGAATTAGCCAATCCGGAAACATCGGAATTGCTCACCGGTACACCGTCAATCACGATTAGCGGATCATTGCTGGCCGTAAGCGAAGATCCACCGCGAATTCTTATCCTGGACCCGGTACCTGGAGCTCCACCTGCTGAAGTAATCTGAACTCCTGCAATCCTTCCTGAAAGCAATTCCTGGGGTGTAGCAATGGCCCCGCGGTTAAAGTCTTCAGAATTAATCGCGGTTACCGACCCGGTCGCATCATCCTTTTTGACGGTTCCGTAGCCGATGAGCACGACTTCTTCGAGGGCCTGGACATCAAGCTGGAGGGAAACATCGATCGTGTTTCGATCCCCTGCAACAACTTCCTTGCTTTGGTAACCCACGAAGGAAAAAACCAGAACGGTTTCATCTCCCTCGACGTTGATACGGTATTCACCGTCGACGTTGGTTGCCGTTCCGATGGTTGTTCCCTTGACAACAATATTTACACCGGGCAGGGGTGCACCATCCGATGCATCGGTCACCGTACCCCTTACGGTACGCTGTGCCCATAGCGCGGATGTAAACAAGATCAAGAAAAAGAATAACAAATACTGCTTCATCGTTAATTGTTTTAAGTATTGTTTAGCTTAAGATTAACAGATCCTTTCAGGCATTGCATGATAATGAACTTTTAATCTTTTAATATTTTGGTAAGCTAAATTTAAGAAATCCCGGCGGGGTAACCGATGCTTTGCAATAGCCTGAAACCCCTGAATGAGGCATTTTTGAAGCGTTTTGGTATTAAATACGGCGGGAAATCATCAATGAAAACGTTTGCGGAGGAAAGTGAAAAAAAATTAAGTAATTGGCAATTTTAAGGAAAATTTAAGGTTCAACCTGAATACACCCGTTTCTTTACTGTCGATCCCCGGACCAATAACTGAGTTTCTATAACTTCGGTGATTACCTGGAAATCCTTTTTACTCAGGATCCTGTTGATCAGAAGGTCGGCTGCCACACGCCCGACCTTATAACCGTGCTGTTCGACAGTGGTAAGTGGAGGGTCGGTCATGGTAGAATAAATACCATTACTGAATCCGGCTATGGCTATATCACCGGGAACCTTAAAACCGTTGGCTTTTATTGTTTGCAGTGCACCGATGGCCGTGAGGTCATTTACGGCGAAGATACCGTCGGGCGGATTCAGTTCATAGACCAGTCTTTTGGTCACCTGTTTAGCGGCTTCAAGGTTGTCACAATTCACGATCAGTCGCTCGTCGGCTTTGAGTCCATGATCCTCCAGTGCTTTGAGATATCCATTGTACCGTTCCCGTCCGATAGCCAGCTCCCGGGAAGTGCCCAGGTGAGCTATCCTGGCGCAGCCTATTGAAATCAAATGCTCCACCGCCTTGTAGGCCCCTTCGAAGTCATCCACGACGACCCGGTCCGTATCGATCTTTTCACATATCCTGTCGAAAAAAACAATGGGCAGACCTTGTGCCTGGACTCTTTTAAAATGACTGAAGTCCTTGGTTTCCTTCGACAAGGATACCAAAAGGCCGTCAATCCGGCTGTCTATCAGTGTCTGAACCGATTTGACCTCGCGGGTGTAGGATTCATCCGACTGGCATATCATCACCTGGAAACCCCCATCATTGGCAATATCCTCAATCCCGCTAATAACCTGGGAAAAGAAATAGTGAACGGTCTGGGGTATCACCAGACCGATGATGTTGGTTCTGTTGTGCCTGAGGCTCAACGCTATTGCATTGGGCTTATAGCCGTATTTCCGGGCAAGCTCCTTAACCTTTCGCCTGGTTCCTTCGCTGATCTCCGGATGATCCTTCAGACCACGGGACACGGTGGATGGTGATATTCCGAGTTCCCTGGCAATGTCTACTATGGTTACCTGGGCACGGCGCATACCATTGAGTTATCTACCTAAATATATAAATAAATTCTAAACAACGGAAGGGGGGATGGTTGAATTACAGTTGGCAGTTGGCAGTTGGCAGTGACAGCAGCACTATTCATTGCCTATTTCCCAACAAAGATCCTGTATTCCCAGGGTTCCAGACTGATGTCATCGTCGCCCTTGAAGCTGATCTCTTCCCCGGAAAAATAATTCGTGTAATCACCTGCATGTGCGGAAGCTTTCAAGGTAACCTGCTGCAGGGAATCTGTAAAATTGAATACACTGAAGACCCGGTTATCATTCTTCTCCCGCAGAAACGTGTAGACGGCGTAATTATCGGTGGTCATGACCCGTTCATGATCTCCGCCATAATTACCGTTCCAGAGGGCCTCGTTTTCCTTTTTAAGCCTTATCAATTTCTTATAATAATCGAACATTTCATGTTCTTCTTTCCACTCAATAGTATCCCTTTCAAAAAATTCCAATTGTTGGTCCAGGCCGGCCTCCTGGCCATTATAGATCAATGGCATGCCCGGAATGGTGAAAGTAAAGGCCGCGAAAGCTTTTACGCCGTCTCCCAAACGGTCATACACGGTGCCGGCCCAGCTGTTCTCGTCATGATTCGATGTGAACTGCATGAGAATACTGCCCTCGGGATAAAGGGAATCAATCTTGTTCATCCTGTGTACAATGGCCTTAGCGGTTTTTTCTCCCCTGGCGATCTCGTTCATCACATGATGCATGGGCCATGCATAGCTCATGTGAAAAGCTGATTTATGGAGTTCGGGCTGATCAGATTCTGCCAGCATGAAAACATTTTTAACACGGTCCAGGCGTGGCCGAAGCTCTTCCCAGAAGTCGACGGGAACCTGGTGTGCCACATCACAGCGAAAACCGTCGACACCTGCATCCGAAAGCCAGTACTGCATAACCTTGGCCATATAGTTGCGCGGCTCTTCATTCTCATAGTCGAAGGCGATCACATCGGTCCAATCGAAGGGAGAAATGAAATTACCGTCTTCATCACGCTGGTACCAGTCGGGGTATTCTTCGGCCAGCGGATTATCCCAGGCCGAATGATTGGCGACCCAGTCGATGATCACATACATCCCCATATCGTGTATCCTGTCAACAAGCCTTTTAAAATCCTCCATGGTACCGAACTCCGGGTTTATACCATAGTAATCCTTCACAGAATAATAACTACCCAGGTCTCCTTTGCGGTTTACCTCTCCAATGGGATGAACCGGCATGAACCAGAGTATATCCACACCCAGCTCTTTCAATCGGGGAAGGTGTTCTGCAAAAGCATTGAAGGTGCCTTCAGGCGTGTATTGTCTTACATTGACTTCATAAATAACGGCATCTTTCCACCAAGCTCCCATGGTTTTTTCGCTTTCCTTTTGTTTTACATCCTGGTCCTGTGAACAGGCATATCCTGCAATAAGTATGAACAGCATGAAGTACCGGAATATTTTAACCGGTGACAAGTTTAATCTATTGTTCCTTTTCATCTTGAATATAGTTTAATGAACGTGTGCCGCAAATGATTTGTATTCACAACGCACCGGGGAATCCGGTCCGACCCTGTGCTCCTGGTCATAAACATAGATATCCAGTTCTGCACCTTCCAGGCAATGGATAACCACCTCTGTTTTGTTCACTTTTACTTCCAGAACCCTCGACCTGTAGAGGATCTTAAAGCTGTATGAGGACCATTTGTTGGGAATGAAGGGCCGGAAAGACAATTTGCCGTTCCGGATCCGCTTGCCTCCAAAACCTTCCACAATGGCCATCCAGGTACCCGCCATACTGGTGATATGACAACCCTGGTCCGCCTCATTATTATAATCATCCAGGTCGAGGCGGGCCGTTCGCAGGTACAGCTCATATGCTTTTTGCTCATAGCCCAGCCGGGAAGCAATGATGGAATGTAAACAGGCTGAAAGTGACGACTCGTGCACCGTTCTGGGTTCATAGAAATCAAAATTCCGCTTTATGGTATCCTTGTCGAAGTGATCTTCAAAGAAATAAATACCCTGCAAAACATCGGCCTGTTTGATAAAGGTTGAACGCAGGATACGATCCCAGGACCAATTCTGGTTCAAGGGTCTGTCGCCGGGAGATATTTCATCTACCAACTTCTGTTCCTTATCCAGGTAGCCGTCTTGCTGCAGAAAGACCCTTCTTGTTTCATCTACCGGAAAATAAAGGTTATTCACAATATCTTCCCAATGCTCCTGTTCCGCTTCCGGCTCAAATCCTGTCTTTTGTAATATTTTTTTATATTGATCCGGAAAGTTCTTCTGAACATATTCCAGGCTTTCCATCGTATATTTCAGGGTCCATGAAGCAATATAATTCGTGTACCAGTTGTTGTTAACATTATTTTCGTATTCATTGGGCCCGGTGACCCCGAGCATTACAAATCTCCCTTTGGTCTCGGAAAAATTGACCCTTTGACTCCAGAAACGGGAAATGCCTATCAGGACCTCCAGTCCGTAACCGGCCAGGTAATCCCTGTCTCCGGTATGCAGAATGTAATTACAGATGGCATAGGCAATGGCTCCGTTCCTGTGTATTTCTTCAAAAGTGATCTCCCACTCATTGTGACATTCCTCACCGTTCATGGTCACCATGGGATACAGGGCAGCCCCGTCTTTAAATCCCAGCTTTTCACCATTCTCAATAGCTTTTTCAAGATGACGGTAACGGTAAAGGAGCAGGTTCTTTCCTACTTCCGGACCGGCAGTACAGAGATAAAATGGCAGGCAATAAGCTTCGGTATCCCAATAGGTGCTTCCGCCATATTTTTCACCCGTGAAACCTTTAGGGCCGATATTCAATCGTTCGTCTTCGCCGGTGTAGGTCTGATCCAGCTGGAAAATATTGAACCGTATCCCCTGCTGTGCTGCCGGATCGTCTTCGATGATGATATCGCTGCGGGTCCATTTTCCCATCCAGGCCTCTTTTTGCTCTTTAAACAGTTTCTCAAAACCTTTATTGACTGCTACTTCCAATTGTTCTCCGGTAGTTGCAGGAAGGGCAGATTTATCATGATCCAAAGAAGACAGCACAGCTCCATATTTCAGGGCCCGGATACTGTCGCCTTCTTCAAGGTTGAGCTTGTAAATATTGGACACGTATTTTTCCTTTTGGACCATTTCCGGATCCTCATCGGGTTTGTCGCCATTTTTATACAGACGAACCGCCATTCCGGTGGCCACGTGAAAGCCGGTCTTGCGCGTACGGGCAACAACAAGACCCTGGTGCCTGCTGCATGAACTGCTTACAGGCTCCCAGAATTTTTCGTTATAATTGGAGTCCTCATTCTCAACATCCGAATCCAGATAAAATTCCATTTTCAAGGTACCGGAGCCCTCAACCATCTGTAAACTATATTCGACAGCACCCAATTCAGTTCGTACGATGCTCAGGAATCTCCTGGAATGGACCTGTACAACTTTACCGGAGGGGGACTTTGCCCGGAAGATCCTTTCCAGGTATCCCTCACGCATGTGCAGGCTCCTTGTAAAAGAAAGTGCCTTCCATTGGTAAAGATCCAGTTTTTCTTCATCCAGCCATATCCTTATGCCTATCCAGCTGGGGGCATTCAGAACTTTGGCAAAATATTCCGGATAGCCTATCTTCCACCAGCCCACCTTGGTTTGGTCGGGATAATAAACTCCCGCGACATAATGACCCTGAAGGCTGTCGCCGGAATAATCTTCCTCGAAATTCGCCCTTTGACCCATTTTCCCGTTCCCTATACTGAACAGGCTCTCTGAGATACGGTTGTTCTTTGGATTGAAAGAGTCTTCGATGATCCTCCATTCATCTATTTGCAGATACTGGTTCATCTCACAAAAGTTTTAACGCGATTCATTGTCCGGTCTCCCTCTAGGCATCATCAACAAATAATACCATCAAAGCAGCAATAAGCATGGACACCCCTCCCAAAGCAAGGGCCAGAATGGCCTGGTTATCAAAAATGGTCCGGACAAAAAACCCGAGTATGGCTGCTGCAGTTATCTGTGGTATTACAATAAAGAAATTAAAGATCCCCATGTAGGTCCCCATCTTATGAGCCGGCAAAGCTCCTGTAAGTATTGCATACGGCATGGCCAGGATAGAGGCCCAGGCCAGTCCTATGCCCAACTCGAGAAAGAGCAACATACCGGGATCGGCAACCAGGTAGAAAAGTGCCAGACAAATGCCCCCAATGCTCAGGCTGAGGGCATGGATGACCTTTCTGCTGAAACGCTTGGCCATCCACATGATCAGAAAGGCCATGATGGCGGCAAAACCGTTGTAGACGCCCATCAGGACCCCAACCCAATCGGCACCCCGGTTATACTCTTCCTGAATATGAATGAGACGGGCCCGCGTGATCCCGGGAAGGTTCAGCAGTTCGCCCTTCTTTTTATCGGTAAAGAATTTCACTACCCGCATACTGGCCACCACGGGTTCTCCATTGTTAAATTTATCCCCGAAATACTCCAGGTCGGCTTTGACATCTTCGTAATTTCCAAAAAATTGAAGCCGGGAAGTGTCTTGTACCTGCTCCAAAGAAGAAACCAGTGCAGCATAAACGGCCGGATCGAGCCGCATGTCATATTTGGTACTGGTGACACCGGCCGTGGTATAGATCCACATGGAAAAAAGGGCAAACCAGGAAAAAAACTGCACGAAAGCGAGTTGCTTCATGGTCGCGGGCATCTTGTAGAGATCGTTCATCACCACCACCAAACCGCTTTGGGTTTTCTTTTTCAGGGTGAGCCATCCTACCAGTATTTGAAGAAGGCCGAACAAAACCGTTCCTCCGAAGAATACCCCGAGACCATAGTCCATGTATATGAAATAGTAAAAAACAACGAAGAGGGCCAGTCCGGCAAAAACCCAGATCCAGCCATTGTTCAAGAGACGGCCGGCCCTGATCTTTTTTTCATCATGCTCCCTGGCGATCCGTTCCTGCTCCTCCTGGCCCTCATCCCGGAAGGTCATCAATTCTTCAGGAGAATATTCCCTGGTCCGGACAACGGTCCAGAGCACCGCAAGGAAAAAAACGATCCCCCCCGTGTAGAAAGCGAACTTCACCGATGGTGCGATCTGCCCCTCTGCCTCGGCCGTATTGGGAACATTCAACCAGTTGGTCATGATATAGGGCAAAGCCGATGCAATCACCGCACCGGTGCCGATGAAAAAACTCTGCATGGAAAAGCCCATGGTGCGCTGGCGGGCAGGAAGCATATCGCCCACGAAGGCCCTGAAGGGTTCCATGGAAATATTGATGGAAGCATCCATGATCCAAAGCATGCCCGCGGCGACCCAGAGCACCGGTGATTTGGGCATGATGAACAAAGCGATGGATGCCAGGATGGCACCCGCGAGAAAATAGGGTCGTCGCCTGCCCAGACGATTCCAGGTTCTGTCGCTCATGTGACCGATAATGGGCTGAACGATCAGCCCCGTAACGGGTGCCGCGATCCACAGAATGGGGATATTTTCAATACTGGCACCGAGGGTTTCAAAAATACGGCTGACATTAGCATTCTGAAGTGCAAAACCAAACTGGATCCCAAGAAATCCAAAACTCATGTTCCATACCTGCCAGAAGGATAAACGGGGTTTCTCTTTCATGATCAAAGTTTGAGATATATATCAAAAATAGCAGCTTTTCGATGCATTTAAACCCCGCGTTAACTTAAGACCGGACGTGTTTCAGAGAAATAAGGCCATGAAATTGCCGTTCAGTATAGAATGAAATCGTTTGCAGAAAAAAGCTTGAAAAAATTAATGTTCATGTCATTATTTTCTTTCGTAGAGGGTTCGGCCAAGCCTCTGATCTCAGCATCTGGTATTTGTCTTGAATTATTTCTAACTTGGAGAATCTCAAAATAATTTCAAGGTATGTGGTGCAAAACATGGATGACTTTTCTGATATTGTTCACGCTTGGAAAGCTTCATTCCCAGGTTGTTCCGGATGATTATGAAATTTCCGAAACCACGCGGGATTTTTATAATACATCCGGCAACGTGGTCTATACTTTTAACCTGAGCAAGGGAGAAACCAGGGGAAGCCCCATGATGTTCGAGGAATGGAAAAGCGGCGAGTTGTACTTTTCCACAAAAACCCGCAAAGGAAACCTGCGGCTGAACTATAATGCTTATACCGATGATATCTATTACAACAATTCGGATAACAAACGGGAATATATTGTCCTGGATAAGCAATATATCGATTATATGGTACTGGAAACGGGAGATCCCGGGAAGTTAATGATTATGAGGAAAACCCTCCTTCCCAAGACCATGGAATATGTTTTTATGGAGGTCCTTTATTCAGGAAAGCTTAACCTGTTCCTGCGCATCAGTAAAAGCTATTTCGAAGCCAATACCGGCCAGGGATACGCAACACGAACGTACAACGAGTATGTAAAAGATTATGAATATTACTTCTCCGGGACTGATTACATTGCCTACAAGTTAAAAACAAGGAAAAGACCATTCCTTAAAATATTTGGAGAAGACCAGGACCGTATCGGGAACTATATGGAAGAAAACGACATCGATCTGAAAAAACAGGAAGACCTGATCAGGGTTTTCAGATACTATGATACGGTAATTGCGGACGAGCGGTCAGAATAAGGTCGCTCCTATTCGGTCTCAATGAAATTGATCTTCATATTCAGTATGGAGGCATAATACTCCCCGCGTTCAAATATGTCATCGTCGCCCTCCTCGTAATACCAATTTACTTCGAGTTTTTTACCCAGGGCGGGAATTTCGCTAAGTTCCCTCAGTATCTGCAGGAGATATTTGGCCGAACCTGAATTAAAGTATTCCAGCGCAACATCAACACGGGTTTCCGGTTTTGGGGCAGCCATATATTGAATCACCCATGCAAGCACAGGTTCGTAAAATTTTGATGCATCTTCGGGAATGGACCTGCCGGCAAATGCAATTCTTCCTTCGGGATCCAGGGTGATCCCGGGGGTCTTCCTGGAGGATTCAAGCTTAATCAGATCCATTTAAGTTCTTCCTTTTATTCAATTACAATATAGTACTTTTCATTCGTATGGCCATCGGGCCAGGGGAGAAACCTCCTGACCCGAAAACTGCTTATTCAGATACTTGTAATAGCCTGTTATCGCGATCATCGCAGCATTGTCGGTGGTGTATCTGAATTCCGGAATAAAAATCTTCCACAGATTCTCCTGTGCTTTGCGCAGGAGCGTCTTCCTCAGTCCGGAATTGGCAGATACACCTCCTGCCAGGGCTATTTGATTTATTTTCAGTTCCTTGGATGCTTTTTCCAATTTCTCAACCAGGATATCAATAATGGTATGCTGCAACGAGGCACAGAGGTCGGCCTTGTGTTTTTCAACAAAATCCCGGTCCTCCTTTATTCTATCCCTTAAAAAGTAAAGAAAAGATGTTTTTAAACCACTGAAACTGTAATCATGCTTTTCAACCCTGGGCCGGGCAAATCCGAAGGCCCGTTCGTTACCTTCCTGAGCCAATTTATCGACGGCAGGACCGGCCGGATAGGGCAAACCGAGCAACTTTCCGCATTTATCAAATGCCTCCCCGGCAGCATCATCGATGGTTTGACCAATCACCTCCATATCGAGATGATCCCGGACCAGCACCAGCTGGGTATGTCCACCTGAAACCAACAGGCACAGAAAAGGAAATTCCGGTACCGGCCGGTTGTCCTTTTCCTTAATAAAATGAACCAATATGTGTGCCTGCAGATGATTCACCTCGATCATGGGAATACCAAGCGACAGCGATAATCCTTTCGCGAAGGAGGTTCCGACAAGCAGGGAGCCCAAAAGACCCGGACCCCGGGTAAAAGCAACGGCGTGTATATCTTTAATATCCAGGCCGGCACTTTTAAGTGCCTGATCAACAATGGGAATGATATTCTGCTGATGGGCACGCGAAGCAAGCTCAGGTACCACACCCCCGTACTCCCGGTGAACATCCTGGTTGGCGATAACACTAGACAGAATGCTTCTGTCGCTTAAAACTGCCGCGGCAGTGTCGTCACATGATGATTCTATGGCGAGAATATTAACCGGCATTAAATGCAAGAGTATGAGCTAATTTGAACTATTTTTATTTTTTTTACGTTCAGATTATAAAGGCAAAAATATTAAAAAAGTCCTGAAAATATTCCTTGTGTTCATCCTGGTGGTTATTGCCATACCCACCGCGGCATTTCTTTATCTTCAAAACAAAAGTGTCCAGAATAAGCTGGCCGATAAAATTTCCAGGGAACTTTCGGAAAAGCTGGAAACGGTAATGGATATTAAAACAGTAAGGATAAGCCTGCCCAACCGTATGGTTTTGACGGATATCTACCTGGAAGATCATCAGCAGGATACCTTGTTTTATGCCCAAAAAGTAACCCTTTCCCTGCGGAACTTCAGCAGAAAGAAGGGCAAACTGCAACTGCAAAGAGCCGCGGTTAATAAAGGACGTTTCAGGATATATATAGACTCGACCAATACCGCCAATATCAAATACCTTGTCCGGAATCTAAGAAAGAATGCAGATACGGTTCAAGGCAAATTCCAAGTAGGCATTAACCGGATTGCCTTGTCCAAAACACTGGTAACGGTTGAAAAATTCGAGAAGAAAGAAACGCCCTATGGCATCAATTTCACTGATCTGCGCCTGCAGGATATCGATATCCATGCCAATGATTTTGCCCTGGTCCATGATACGGTACACATGGATATCAATTCCTTAAACTTCCATACACCGGAAGGATTTCAAATTAAAGATCTCCATTCCGGTTTCAGGATATCCAAAAGATGCCTGCTGTTTGACGATACCCGTATCCTCACCGGGACCAGTAATATTAAAGCAAAAAATATACATTTCAGTTTTGAAGATTTCCAGGGCTTTAAAAAAGGATCCTTCAGGGATCACGTGTACATGGATATTGACCTTGAATACAGCAATTTGTCCATGAGCGACCTGGCCTATTTTGTCTACCCTGTTGAAGGATTTGGCCTGGAGCTTGCACTCCGGGGTTATCTGTATGGTTATCTTAATTATCTGAAGCTCAAAGATCTTTGGCTGGGATATAATGATAACACGAGACTTGCAGGCGATCTTGATCTGATTGGCTTACCCGATATCAAGGAAACCTACATTTATTTTGACATCAATGAACTCCGGACCAGTGTTCATGATCTTGAATCGGTCAGGCTACCCTCCGGGGCATACATCCATTTCCCCGAAACCCTGGCTCCACTGGGCGCTTTCTCCTACCAGGGAACCTATACCGGTTATTACGACGATTTTGTGGCTTATGGAACCCTGAACAGTGAAATGGGTATCATATCAACTGATATTTCCATTAAGCCGGATACTGCTGAGTACGTTAGATACCAGGGAGAAATTATCATGAAACGATTCGATCTGGGGAGCTTGCTTGATAACAGGGAACTATTCGGAAAACTATCTATGAATGCATCCCTCGTCGGTCTTAGTTCTCCCGCGGGCAATCACCTGGTCAATATGGACGGAGCAATCAATTCTGTAGGTTTCAACGATTATGACTACAGAAACATATACCTGGCCGGGGATTTTTCCAATAAGATCTTTGATGGCTCATTTTCCATTAATGATCCCAACCTCCGGATGGAATTTTTTGGCCGCATAGATTTTAGCGACAGCATACCTTTGATGAATTTTAATGCCAATGTAAACCATGTAAATCTGTACCCGCTGAATATCAGTAAAACAGAAGAAGACTACCGTGCCTCTTTCTTTTTAAAGGCAAATTTTGCAGGAGCGAACCTGGATGAACTGAACGGTGAAATAGAATTGGTAAATTCGCTGTTCCGGAAAGAAGATGAGCAGATACAGGTTTATGGTATTAAGCTCATAGCAGACAATACAGGCGATATTCAAAGGCTTGTCCTGGAATCTGATCCTGTCGACGTGACCATTAAAGGGCAATACAGCTATGCGACCCTGGTTCCCTCGTTCAATCATATGGTGTACACCTATCTCCCAGCTCTCTACACTGACTCGCGGAGCTTCAGCGGGAAGCCGGAACACGGGACAAATAACTTCAGCTTTAAAATTGATCTGAAAAATACCCAACCCATCACCTCTTTCTTTATTCCTGTCCTTGAGATAGAAGACAGTGCAAAGATCTATGGAGCATACAATCCCAATGATACCCTGTTTGATTTCACGGCCACATTCTCAGGACTTACCTACAAAAACAACCATTGGGAACGCTTTTATTTCAATGCCCAGAGAACAGATTCTGCCTATTCTGTTATATCCGGCAGCGAGAAAATGACTTTCGCCAATAATCTCAGTCTTGAAAATCTCACAATGGAAAGTTCCGTACTGGAAGATAGTATTCACCTTATGCTGCGATGGAATAACTGGGATTCTGTTCTCTACAAAGGGGAAATCCAGAGCAGTTTGGAATGGTCCAGGCAAGAGCAGCAAAAACAACCTTCCGTTCTTATAACGCTCTTTCCCTCTGAAGCCATTGTCAGCAATGTTCTCTGGGAACTGGATTCCGGGAAAATCGCCATCGACAGCAGCCGGATCCATTTTGACGGACTAAAGTTTCATAACAAAAACCAGCTATTTGCCCTGAACGGGATTATCTCCGAAGATAGTACAGAACAACTAGTGCTTCGGATGAACAATATGGAATTGTCCCATGTGAATTTTCTGATGGCGGAAAAGCATTTTATTTTCGACGGGATCATCAGCGGTCAGGCCAGTCTGGCAGATTTTTACGGGACGCCTCTCTTCCTGTCGGAAACCGGTATCAAAGGACTGGAAATCAATGACGAACCCATTGGCGATGCAAACATTACTGCACGTTGGCTGAACAAGCGCAGAGCCATTGATATCGATGTCCGGACCACGAGAGGACGGGTGGAAACCCTTGCACTGAACGGTATTTTTGATCCCTTCAATAAGGATATCGACCTGGACCTCGCCATTCGCAGTCTGCGCCTGCCTATGTTCAATCCGGTACTGGACCGGGTACTCACTGATATCAAAGGACTCATGAATGCCGGACTCAGTATTTCAGGAACGGCTTCTAAACCGCTCGTCAACGGGAGCGTCGAATTTCAGAAGACTTCTTTCCTGGTGGATTATCTCCAGACCCGCTATTCCTTCTCCAACCCGATCAATGTTGTAAATAACAAGCTGGAATTCTCAGATTTCCTGGTTTATGACGACCGGGCCAACCAGGCGATTCTGAATGGAGTGGTGAAGAACACCTATTTGAAAAATTTTCTGTTCGACCTGCATTTGAATGCCGATCAGTTTCATTTTCTTGAAACCCGCCCCCCGGATAATGAGGACTATTACGGAACCGCCTTTGCATCGGGCATCATCCGGTTATCGGGCAACCCCGCGAACATCAACCTGAATATTTCGGCCAGGACCAACAGGAATACCCTTTTCTTTATACCCATTGGTGCCGGATCAGAGGTATCGGAGTATGATTTTGTCAAATTCATCAGTCCCGACGGCGAAATACCTGAAACACAGGCAAGAACCCGTTCTGCCAATGTCAAGCGCCTTAACCTGAATTTTGACCTGGAGGTAACCCAGGATGCCGAGATCCAACTGATCTTTGATCCCAAAATGGGAGACATAATGAAAGCCAGGGGGAACGGCAACATCAACATGCAGGTTCAGCGGGATGAGCCTTTCCGGATGTTTGGCGAATATACCATCCGGAATGGGGAATACCTCTTTACCCTGCAGAATGTGATCAACAAAAAACTGAAAGTACAACCGGGGGGAACCATCAATTTCAACGGCGAGCCGACGGATGCATTGATTGATATAGTGGCCATTTACTCGACCAAGGCGCCACTGACCAACCTAATCCCGGATGCCCCTGAACCCCTGCGAAAAAGGATCCCCGTTGAGTGCCAGATGATCATGACCGAAAAACTCGTAAACCCCATAATTAAATTAGATATCGACCTGCCAACAGCAGGACCGGAAGCCAGGAACCTGGTTAAAAATGCCATAGCCACAGAAGAGGAACTGACGAAGCAATTCATTTCCCTCCTGGTGCTGCAAAACTTTTATACCAATCCTAACCTTTACGGGGGAGCCGTACCGGGTAACGGCGCAAGCTCAAGCGCATCGGTAGCCGGGGTAACCACCAGTGAACTATTATCGAACCAGCTCAGCAACTGGCTTTCTCAGATAAGTAATGAATTTGACGTTGGGGTAAGTTACAGGCCCGGCACTGAGATATCCAGCGACGAAGTGGAAGTGGCCCTGTCGACCCAGTTGCTGAATGACAGAATATCCATCAGCGGTAACGTGGGGGTGGGTGGAAATCAGGTTACAACAACCACATCTGCAGCCCATACCCCCGGTACTACAAATATTGTGGGCGATTTCGATGTTGACTTTAAACTAACCGACGACGGGAAACTTTCACTTAAGGCCTTCAACAGGTCTAACGACAAGTTTATGTACGAGACCTCTCCATACACCCAGGGAGTGGGTGTAGTCTACAGGGAAGAATTCAACTCCGTGGGTGAGCTTTTTAACCGCTACTGGAATTCAATCTTCAGGGGGAAAAGGGACTAATGGACTTTTGCCCTGCATCCTGCTGGCATGAATATTGTTGATAAACCCTTGTACCGGGGTTCATAATATTTAATTTGAACAAGCGTTTTTTTATAACTTAGCCCAAACCTTAGTTATCATTATGATGTTGTTCACTTTTTTACAGGCCCAGGTAGCAGACACCGCTGCTGTAGCGACAGAGGGCGAATTGACCCTCTCGTACTGGCAACTTGCCCTTAAGGGCGGATGGGTGATGATTCCCATTGTCCTGTTATCCATACTGGCTGTTTATATTTTCTTCGAGCGCTGGTTCGCCATAAAGAAAGCTGCCCAGGTAGACACCAACTTTATGAACCGTATCAAGGATTATATTATGGACGGTAAAATAGAACATGCCACTGCTCTTTGCCAGTCGTACAATAATCCCAATGCCAGGATGATCGAGAAAGGCATACAGCGCATCGGCAGACCCTTGTCCGACATCAGCGCCACCATCGAAAATGTAGGCAAACTCGAGATCTATAACCTGGAAAGAGGATTACCCACTATGGCAACCGTTGCGGGTGGCGCCCCCATGATCGGATTCCTGGGAACGGTGTTAGGTATGATCAGAGCCTTTTATGACATGGCCAACGCGGGAAGCAATATTGATGTTGGCTTGCTGTCCAGCGGGATATACACGGCCCTGGTGACCACGGTGGCCGGACTTATCGTTGGTATTGTGGCTTATTTTGCCTATAATATTTTGGTTGCCAGAGTGGAAAAGGTTGTCAGTATCCTTGAAGGAAATGCGACCGAATTTATGGATCTTTTGAACGAGCCGGTAAAGAGATAGTTATGGCAATAAGCACCAGAAATAAGATCAGTGTTCAGTTCGCAATGTCGGGCATGACGGATATCGTTTTCCTGTTGTTGATCTTTTTTATGATCACCTCCACCCTGATCGCCCCGAATGCATTGAAATTGTTGTTACCTCAAAGCAAGAACCAGACGGCTGCCAGTCCCATAACCACCGTATCCATCACCAAAGATTTTGAATTTTATATTGAAACCACCCGCGTACCGCTCTCTGAACTGGAATCCCGGCTGCAGCAAAGGTTGACCGGTGAGGAGGAACCGACCATCTCATTGCATGCCGACAGGAGTGTGCCCATCGAACAGGTGGTTAAAGTAATGAATATAGCTAAGGAGAATCGTTATAAACTAATCCTGGCAACTTCGCCGGATTAATGAGGATGAAAAGAAGAAACAGAGGCATATTGTTTTCCCTGCTTTTTCACGCTGTTATCGGGGTGTTCCTTGCATTTTTCGGCTTTACCACACCCTTACCCCTGCCTGAAGAAGAAGGGATCCTGGTGAATTTTGGTGAGGATGAGTTTGCAGCAGGTTCCAATGAGCCGGAGATTCAGCCAGAAAATGTCATACCCGGGCAAAGCGAACCCGGGGTGAGCAGTTCGGATGATGCCGAAGACATTCTCACACAGGATTTCGAGGAAACAGCTGCCCTTGAGGATGCGAGCAATGAACATAGCACGGAGGAGCAAAACCAGGATATCATTGAAGACCTAGTCGAACCCCGGGAAACACAGGAACAGGAAACCAATAAAGAAGAAGTTGAAAAAGAGGAACAAAAGGTCAATCCCCTGGCCCTCTACCGAAGGAACACCGACCAGAACCAGGATAATTCAGAAGGGATTACAGGGGGGGAAGGAAACCAGGGCAGCCCTTCCGGTTCGGAACTTTCGGATGATTATACCAATGCCCTCAGCTCAGGAACGGGCAACATCAGCTACAGCCTGAACGGGCGCAATCCCCTGTTGCTCCCAAAACCCGATTACGACTACCAGGTGGAAGGAAAGGTGGTGGTTGAGGTGGTCGTTGACAGAAATGGAAATGTCATAACCGCTAACCCGGGTGTGAAAGGTTCAACCACGCTGAACGAATATCTCCTCTCCGTAGCAAAAAAAGCCGCCCTCAAGGCCAAATTCGATAATAAACCGGATGCCCCTGTCCGGCAGAAAGGAACCATTACCTACTTCTTCAAACTGGAATAAAAAAAGGCACCCCGAGGATGCCTTTTTATTTTTGTTCGTCGGGCAGTCTATTTCATGTACTTCAGATTGATCCCGTACAATATGACGAATACTGCCATAATGACCAGACCCAATATACTGAAAGTGCTTACGCCGAAAACAATGGGTAAAATAAACTGCAGAACATAAGCTGCAACATAGATAAAATACCCTATCTTTTTCAATCCCCACATCAGGATGGCCCCGGTCAATGTACCAATGTTCAATATCAGCGCAATAGCCAGATAGCCAATAGCTCCCGCACCACCTTCAGCCATACCGGGCATAAAACTGAGTAATTCCATGAGTCTACCTGCACCAATAATCAATGCAAGAAAGGTAATAACACTGAGCCCGCTTCCGATAAAAGACAAAATACACAGAACGGTCAGTAAGACCGGCCTCGGTGATTTAGCACCGGCATTCTCTGTTTGTTCAGCCATAAGATTTGAGTTTAGTGAATAAAATGGTTAACGCTTATAAATTAAAGAAGATTTTTTATTTAAGTCAAAGTTCTATCCATAAATAATGTCAATATTTATAAAAATTTACCCCGGCACCCATGTTGCATTTCAGGTAAATTAAGCTATTCATCAACATATAATTAAAATTCAGATATTTGCGCGATCCTGCTAAATTTGCCATTTAAAATATGAAGCAATGAAAGAAGATACCCTGGTTTTTAAACTTATAGAAAAGGAGCGTGAAAGACAACGCGAGGGCATTGAGCTTATCGCTTCCGAAAATTTTGTCAGCGAGCAGGTCCTGCGCGCCATGGGTTCCGAACTTACAAACAAATATGCCGAAGGATTGCCGGGTAAAAGATATTACGGGGGCTGCCAGGTGGTAGACGAGGTGGAAGACCTGGCCAGGGAACGGGCCAAAAAACTCTTCGATGCGACCTGGGCCAATGTTCAACCTCATTCCGGAGCGCAGGCCAATGCTGCAGTTATGCTCTCCGTGCTCCAGCCGGGCGATACCTTCCTGGGTCTTGACCTTTCCCACGGGGGGCACCTGACCCACGGTTCCCCGGTTAATTTTTCAGGTATCCTGTATGATCCCGCGGCCTATACAGTCGATAAAGAAACCGGCACGATCAACTACGATGTCATGGAAGAAATCGCCGAAGAACAAAAACCCAAACTGATCATTGCAGGAGCTTCTGCCTACAGCCGGGATTGGGACTATGAAAGGATGCGTATCATTGCCGATAAGGTGGGAGCACTCCTGATGGCCGATATTGCTCATCCTGCCGGACTGATAGCCACCGGCTTGCTGAACCATGTCTTTCCCCATTGTCACATTGTAACCACCACCACCCATAAAACCCTGCGCGGCCCCCGCGGAGGAATGATAATGATGGGCGAGGATTTTGATAATCCCTGGGGACGTACTACCCCAAAAGGGAAAATCAGGACCATGAGCCAGCTCCTCGACTCTGCCGTATTCCCCGGTACCCAGGGGGGACCCCTGGAACATGTTATTGCCGCCAAAGCGGTCGCATTTGAAGAAGCCCTCAGCGAAGACTATAAGAAATATATGATACAGGTCCGGAAGAATGCACGGGATATGGCCCGGGCATTTATGGACCTGGGATATAAGGTCATTTCCGATGGAACCGACAATCATTCCATGCTGATCGACCTGAGAACCAAGTTCCCCGGGATCACCGGAAAAGAAGCAGAAAACAATTTGCAGGAAGCGGATATCACCATCAATAAAAACATGGTCCCCTTTGACAGCCGGTCGCCTTTCAAAACCTCGGGCATCCGCCTGGGAACCCCGGCCATCACAACCCGTGGCTTGAAAGAGAACCAGATGCCCAAGATCGTGGAACTGATCGACCATGTGATCTCAGACATAGAGGACGAATCAAAGATCAAATCCGTGCGTGAGAAGGTGAATCAAATGATGAAGGATTATCCGTTGTTCGCGTGGTAATCCGCGATGAGGATTAGGGGATTGGGTGTGGGCACCGTTTGTACCCTTTAGCACCGTTAAATGATCGAACTCGATTTTTATATCATCCTTGCCGTGGTCGGGGTGGGCTTCATGGCCGGCTTCATCAACACCCTGGCCGGAAGCGGTTCCCTGCTGACCCTTCCTCTTTTAATGTTTCTGGGCTTGCCGGCCAATGTGGCCAACGGGACCAACCGCATCGCCATTCTTCTGCAAAATCTGGTCGGGATCACCAGTTTCAAACAGCAAAAGGTTCTTAAGTTCCGGGAAGCCTTTATCCTTGGCATTCCAGCCGTAGTGGGTTCTCTGCTGGGCGCCGGGATTGCCATTAACCTGAACGAGCTTATCATGGAACGCACCATAGGATTTCTGCTGGTGGTCATGTTCTTCATCGTCATCTTAAGACCCGCTCAATGGCTCAAAAAACAGCAGGATCAAACAGCCCTCTCCCGGTGGCTTCAGGTACCCGTGTTTTTTTTCATCGGGGTCTATGGTGGCTTCATTCAGGCAGGAGTCGGTTTCTTCTTGCTGGCTGGACTGGTATTGGGAGCCGGGTTCGACCTGGTAAAGGCCAATGCTGTAAAAGTATTTATAATATTTCTCTATACCCCTTTTGCCCTGGCGATATTCATGCTGCACCATCAGGTAAACTACAAGATCGGGCTTATCCTGGCCATCGGCAATATGCTGGGGGCCTTCGCGGGAAGCCGGGTTGCCGTAATCTGGGGACCGCTATTCGTGCGCTGGGTCCTGCTCATTACCCTGGTATTTGCTTCAATGAAGCTGCTGGGTATCCTGGAGCGGATCATCGCGCTTATTCCAGGGTAAAAGATTTCAATGTCTGCCTGTAGGAAGAGAATATCTTCGCCCGGGACACGAAACCCAGGTATTTGCCCTTATCCAGAACCACAAAATTGAACCGCCCACTTATATTGAACTTCCTTGCCACCTCGGCCATCGATTCATCCCGGGAAACAGTAAAGCGGGGCATGAACATCAGGTCGCGTACATAGGTGGTATCGTACATATTCTTATTGAACATAATCTCGCGAATATCATCCAGTTTCACGATCCCGTAAAAATTATTGTCGGCATCCACCACAGGGAAAATGTTCCGGTGTGCCTTGGTGATCACCTTCACCAGGTCACCCAGCGTCGCATCGGGGTGTATCTTGTGAAAGTCGGTTTCTATAAGATCCATAACCTTCATCATCTGCAATACATAGCGGTCCTTATCATGGGTAAGCAGCTCACCCCGTTTAGCCAGCTGAATGGTGTATACCGAATTGGTTACAAAAAGCCTTGTGGTCGCATAGGAAATGGTTGAAACGATCATCAGGGGCATGAACAATTCATAGCCCCCGGTGATCTCGGCAATAAGAAAGATCGCGGTCAGGGGGGCATGGATCACCCCCGCGATCAGTCCGGCCATACCGGTAAGGGCAAAATGCGATTCCACCAGATCAAGCCCTAATTGGTTTCCCACCACCGCAAAAAACAATCCGGCATTGGCACCAATGAACAGCGAAGGGGCAAAGATACCCCCGACCCCGCCACTGCCAAAAGTAACAGAAGTCGCCACCACCTTAAACAATATAACCATGGTAAAGGCAATAAAGATCACGATCCAAAGGTTCCGGAGGTTCTCATACAATGTGTTTTCGAATAGATAACTGTAGTTTTCATTCAGGGCCATATTGATGGGCTCGTAACCCTCACCATAGAGGGAAGGCATAAAATAGACCAGGACCCCCAGGGCCCCCCCCCCGACAAGCAAACGGGTATAGGCATTTTTTAGCTTTTCGAACAGGGCGGTGATCCAATTGTACATCCGGGTAAAATAGACCGACAGGAGTGAGGTGAATACGCCGAGAATAATGTAATAGGGTACAGCACTTAGATGGAAGCTTTCAATGACCTCTACCGGGTAAAGGAAATTTTGTCCCATGAAAAGATAAGAGGTGAGCGCTGCCGTTAGCGAAGAAATAAGCAAGGGAACCAATGAAGCCAGGGTGAGATCCAGCATGATCACCTCCAGTGCAAAAACGATGGCTGCAATAGGTGCCTTGAAAATGGCCGACATGGCCCCCGCGCAGGCACAGCCCAGCATCAGGATGATCTGTTTGTAATTTAACCGAAAAGCCCGGGCCATGTTGGATCCAATAGCAGCTCCGGTCGCAACCGTTGGCCCCTCCAGTCCGACCGATCCTCCGAAACCAACCGTAATGGCACTGGTGATGATGGAAGAATAAAGGTTATGCCGTTTGATGACCCCGTTGGTTTTCGATATGGCGTACAGCACGCTCGGGATACCATGGCCCACATGTTGCCGGTTAATGTATTTAATGAAAAGTACCGTTACAAGGATCCCTACAAGAGGAAAGGCAAAATAAAGATAGTTTTGAAAACCGGCTGCCAGTCCCTGGGTCAAAAACGCCTGAATGAGGTGTACCAGGTTTTTTATGATCACTGCAGTTAAGCCCGCTGCAAAACCGACAATAACGCTTAGCAAAAGTATGAACTGCCGGTTGCCGATATACTTTAGCCTCCAGGCCAGGACTTTCCGGATAAAACGGGTGCGCGCCATAAATTTCCAAAGGTAATTAGAAATCATGAAACGCTTTACGTTCATTCACCGCGAAAAGCAACAGAAAAGGTGTTAAATTCGTTTTCCTATCAATGAAAATATTTCTACCCTGCATATTGTTGTTGGTTTTGCTATTGATGCGGGCACAATCGGGTCAGCCCCTGCCTCCCGAGCTGGAAGCAGTAAGTGTGGATACAGCGACCGGAAATGTGATCATCGAATGGTCCGATAGTCCCTCTTCCGGACTTGATGACATCAGGATCTACTACGGGATCGAAGACCAGGTGATTATAGGGGGAGATACGGTAACAAGGCTCGCCGGGGTGGTGATCGATTCCATCGACCACACCAACAATTCCTACATCCATGTGCCGGACGATGAAGCCGGAACGGATTCATGGTATGCCGTAGACGTAACCCGCGGTATTCCCGTGTACAGCAGCAGCCTGATCAGCAACTTTCACAGGGCGGTACAGTTGAATGTACATTATGACTCCTGCCTGAGGCAAATGGAACTGGAATGGAGTCCATATGAGGACTGGGGCGATGAACTGAGGTTCTATAATGTATATTTCAGCAATGATGGAGATATATATAATCTGAAGGCACGCCTCGACCAGGATGAAAACGGTTTTATACACACACAATTACAGCTAGACGAAAACTATTGTTATTTCATTGAAACCGAACGGTCAGACGGATTACTTTCAACATCAGCGATAAAGTGTAAGTTCGCCCAGGGGGATCAGCCCCCCGACTATATCAATGCTGATTATGCTACAGTTTCTGAAGGAAACAGGGTTGATCTTTCTTTCAGCATGGATCCCATGGGAGAGATCAACCGTTTCGGATTGTTACGGTCTTTGGAAAAAGATGCAGGCTATATAGAGATAGCACGACTTGAAGAGGATGGCAGCCGGATAATGACTTCAAATAATACAGATGATGCAACGAATAATTACTATTATAAACTGGCCGCACTGAACAGCTGCCTGGTGCAGGAACAGCTTTCCAATGTAGCCTCGAATATTGTGATTCAGGCAGAATTGGACAAACCCCTGGTGCAATTGAGCTGGAGTGCTTATGTAGACTGGCGGGGAGGTGTGGATACCTATGATTTGTACCGGGTCATTCAGGGAACAGGAAGGAAGCAACTGGCCCGCCTGGATTCACTGACCACCGGATATACGGATACCATTTCGAATCTGGCCGGACAGGAAATTTTCGGGCAGATCTGCTATTATGTGAAAGCCACCGAGGGTGATGCCAATCCCTATGGAGTCAAGGGTGTCTCACGTTCCAATATCGCGTGCATCGAGGTTCTCCCTGATATCTTTATGCCCAATGCCTTTACACCGAACCAGGACGGGCTCAATGATGAATTGAAGCCCATTCTGACCTTTATACCGGCAGATTATCTGTTTATCGTATACAATCGCTTGGGCCAGAAAGTGTTTGAGACCAACAGGCCGGATGAAGCCTGGAACGGAACCACAAATAACGGGAATAAGGGTCCGCGGGGCACTTATATGTATTATATCAAGATCTCTTCCTCTTCGGGATATACTGTTGAGAAATCAGGGCAGATCCATTTGATATATCCCTGAGCCTTTGGGGGATTTTCCCTGGATAATTCATTATTTTTGTTGTAATGTTTGGGTAAAAGTATGGGTGTTATCACAAAAACAGAAGCAGATCTTATACAGTCGGCCTTCGACGACCTGTTGAAGAGTTGCACTCGCTGTGCATCCGGGACCGATCAGCGTATGATCAAAAAGGCCTTTAATTTTGCCAACAAGGCCCACCAGGGCATACGCCGCAAGTCGGGGGAACCCTATGTCCTTCACCCAATAGCCGTGGCCAAAATAGTTGTTGCAGAGATCGGTCTGGGTACCCGCTCGGTTATCTGCGCACTCCTGCATGACGTGGTCGAAGACACCGATTATAGTATAGAAGATATTGAAAACCACTTCGGCAAGAAAGTTGCCAGTATCATTGACGGTCTGACAAAAATTTCCGGGGTATTCGATAACAAATCTTCCCTGCAGGCCGAGAATTTCAGAAAGATGCTGCTCACCTTGTCCGAAGATGTCAGGGTAATCCTGATTAAACTGGCCGACCGGCTGCACAATATGAGAACCCTGGATTCCCTGCCACCCAACAAGCAGATCAAGATGTCCGGGGAAACCATATACCTGTATGCACCCCTGGCACACCGGCTGGGTTTGTATGCCATCAAGACCGAGCTGGAAGATCTGAGCCTGAAATTCAGGTATCCCAAAGTTTTTGAAGAGATACTGAAAAAGGTCAAGGACAGTGAAAAGAGGAGGCTGCAAACCATTAATTCCTTTGCCCTGCCCATCATCGACAAGCTGGGTCGTGAAGACTTCAGGTTTGATATATCCGGCCGACCGAAATCCATTTACTCCGTCTGGCAAAAGATGCAGCTCAAAAACGTGAATTTCGAAGAGATATTTGACCTCTATGCCATCCGTATCATCTTTGATGCCTTGCCCGATGTTCCTGAAAAGACCCAATGCTGGAATATCTACAGTATTATTACAGACATCTACATGCCTAAGCCCGAGCGAATCAGGGACTGGGTCAGTACTCCCAAAGCCAATGGTTACGAAGCATTGCACGTTACCGTTATGGGACCGCACGGAAAATGGGTGGAGGTTCAGATCAGGACCCGAAGAATGGATGAAATTGCAGAAAGAGGACTTGCGGCACACTGGAAATATAAGCAGGCGGGAGAAGCAGCCAGCCCTGAACTTGACAAGTGGATAGAAAAGATCAAAGAAACCCTTGAGAATCCTACATCCAATGCACTGGAATTTCTGGATGATTTCAAACTGAATTTATTTGCCTCCGAAATACTCGTGTTTACACCCAAGGGCCATATAAAAACCCTTCCAAAAGATTCCACAGTCCTTGATTTTGCTTACGAGATACACACTGAAATCGGCAACAGTGCAATCGGCGCCAAAGTCAATCATAAACTGGTTGGCCTGGCCCATGTTCTGCAAAGTGGGGACCAGGTCGAGATCATTACTTCAGAGAATCAAAAAGCCAAACGGGATTGGCTCGATTTTGCCATTACAGCCAAAGCAAAAGCATCCATCAAAGGATATCTTAAAGCGGAAAATAAGGACCGTGTCGAAAAGGGCAAGAAGATATTGGAAGACCGCCTGGCTGAATACGATCTGCGGCCGAGTTCAAGGATTTTCAGAAAGCTTTTACCTGCATATGAAGTAACCTCGAAGGATGAGCTTTATTCAAAGATCGGAATGGGCATCATTACCCTGGACAACCTCAAAAAAATCCTGAAGAAAAACACCCGGAGCAAATGGATTCGCTACTGGGAGATTCAGTTCGGCAGAGGTTCCCGGACGGCAAAAGACAATAAACCAAAAAATAAACCCGCGAAATCAAATACCTCAACCGTCATCCTGCGCGAAGATCCAGAAACCGAAGAGATACCCTACGAGGTTGCCAAATGCTGTAATCCTATTCCCGGTGATGACGTAATTGGTTATCGCGGTCATGACGATTCCATCATCATCCATAAATCGAATTGCCCGAATGCAATAAAACTGGCTTCCAGCCAGGGACATCGAATTGTACCCACCAAGTGGACCACCCACAAGATTCTCTCCTTCCTGGCCAAGATAAGGATCAAGGGAATCGATCACTTTGGCATCTACAACAGCATCACTACGGTCATCTCCAAAGACCTCAGGGTGAACATGCGTACCATTAACCTGGCCAGTCACGATGGTATCTTTGAAGGTACCATTGAATTTTACGTGCACAACACCAAGGACCTGAATAATCTGATTATGAATCTAATTAAGATCAAGGGTGTTGAGTCTGTAAGTCGCGTAGAACAAATGGAAAACTAGCCATTCGTTATTTAGTCTAAATTATTTTTAGATTAGGAAATTAATTTCTATTTTTCCTGCTCTAATTTTTAATTAGACTGAATTATGGTAGTGCAAGAGGTGAAAGAAACGGTAAAGAAAATTTTCACGGAATACCTTGAGAAGAAGGGACACAGGAAAACCCCGGAACGATATGCCATTTTGGATGAGATCTACTCCCGCGACGGGCATTTTGATATAGAATCCCTCTACATTTTTATGAAGAACAAGAATTACAGGGTCAGCCGGGCCACGCTCTATAATACCATTGAATTGTTATTGGATTGCAACCTGGTCATCAAACATCAATTTGGTAAGAATATCGCCCAGTTTGAAAAGTCCTATCAATGCAAGCAACACGATCATTTGATCGACATTGACACCGGTAAGGTAATCGAATTTTGCGATCCCCGGATTCAGGAGATCATTAAGACCGCCTGCGATCTAAACAATTTCAGACCCTCGCATCATTCGCTCTATATTTACGGAACCGCTGAAGAAGGTTAGTTCATGACCACATTGTAAAACATTCTCATTGACTGACTGATCGTACGCATTGTGCAGTGCATGACCATGGGAAGACCGTGGTCCATTCCATCCATTCGCGTTCTAATCAATTAACGTTCGATATACTCACTCCTGTCCGGCCCAACTGAAAGAAATGTAATAGGCACCCCGGTTTCTTTCTCAATAAAGTTGATATATTCCTTTAGCGTCCGGGGCAGTTCTTCAAGGCCGCGGGCCCCGGAGACATCTTCATCCCAGCCTTTAAATTCTTTGAATACCGGTTCAACCGGCAGATTGATATCGTAAGGAACCTGTCCGGTTTCTTTTCCGTTAACCCTATAGGCTGTACAAACCTTAAGGGTATCAAATCCGGTAAGCACATCGGCCTTGGTCATGTTCAGGCGGGTAACCCCATTAAGCATGATGGCGTATTTCAGGATGGGCAGGTCAAGCCATCCGCAACGTCTGGGTCTTCCGGTAGTAGCCCCATATTCTGCTCCCTGTTCCCGCAGTTTTTCCCCGACTGCATTATCCTGTTCTGTCGGGAAAGGTCCGCCGCCAACACGGGTGCAATAGGCCTTGAAAATTCCAATCACCTCACCAATGCGGGAAGGAGCAATCCCCAATCCGGAAACTGCGCCGGCACAAATGGTATTGCTGGAAGTCACGTATGGATAAGAACCGAAATCGATATCCAGCATGGTGCCCTGTGCACCTTCACCAAGGATGGATCTGCCTTCACGGAGGTACTGATTGATCAGATATTCACTGTCGACCAGTTTCAGTTTACGGATCAGGTCGATTCCCTCAAACCAGCCGGTTTCAAATTCCTTCAGATCATAATCAAAATCATATTGCTTCAGGATATCTTTGTGCTTGCGAGTCAGAAAATTATATTTTTCTTTAAAATCGGGTTGCAATATATCCCCTATCCGCAAACCGTTTCTGCCTGTTTTATCCATATAGGTAGGCCCGATACCTTTTAGTGTGGAACCTATTTTCGTTTTTCCCTTGGCTGCTTCCGAAGCTGCATCCAAAATTCGGTGGGTAGGAAGGATCAAATGGGCCTTTTTGGAAATAAACAGGTTGGGCGAAACATCCACACCAAGATCATTGATCTCTTTAACCTCTTTATGGAATACGACAGGATCGATCACCACCCCGTTTCCGATGATATTTTTACTTTTTGGATGAAACACGCCCGATGGAATATTATGCAGTATGTGCTTGATATTGTTGAATTCAAGCGTGTGACCCGCATTCGGACCGCCCTGGAACCTGGCTATTACGTCATAACGGGGCGTCAATACATCAACAATCTTTCCCTTTCCTTCATCCCCCCACTGAAGGCCCAGAAGTACATCAATTTTCATGAAACTTAATTTTACAGTTTCCCAAAAAACCCCACTAAATTATGAAAAAACACGGACTAAGCAGCCGGTTTTTTATTGGGTTCTTCCAATCCGTGTCCTGAAACTCGGTCCTCGCGTTTCAGCATAACCGCAAAGAACAATCCCAGAAGTCCGAGGACCACAAGCAATAAGATGGTCCATTGATAATCATAGCTGGCGGTCCCGGCCTCTACCATGGCAGCGTTGACATCCGGGTTGGTCCTGTCCAGTATGAAGCCCATTAATATCGGAATGAGCATCAAGCCATAATTCTGAATGGTGAACATGGTCCCATAGGCGGTACCCAGCCTGTTTTGAGCAACAATTTTAGCCACCGCGGGCCACATGGCCGCGGGAACCAGGCTGAAAGCGACACCCAGCAGGAACATAGGCAACAAGGGCCAGATATGGGTCAGGGCCAAAATCAGGTGCACCACGATCAGCAAAAGAGAACCCAATATCATGAGCGAAGCGCTCTTACCCTTAAAGTCGCATACCCATCCAAAAACAGGTGTGAAAATAACCGTACCGAAGGGAAGAATGGTCACAATCCGGCCAGCTACATCCTGCGCCACACCGAATTTATTATAAAGCAGGTCGGCTGCAAAGGGCATGAATGGAAAGACAGCACCATAAAAAGTAAGACACAACAGGGTTATATAAATAAACGAACGGTTGCTGAACAAGAGCTTAAGATCGATCCACCGCAGCTTCTCTATAACTTCCTGCCCGTTGCGCTGCTTAATCTGCCTGTCGTATCGGTTGTCCATGATGGCAAAGGTAATAAAGGTGAAAAGTCCAACCACCATCAATCCGAATCCGAAGTAGCCAGCGGCGGTGACACTACTCCCGGCAGTCAGCAGGTTGCGGGAAAAGATCAGGGCTGCAGCCGTTCCGAAACGACCAAAAGCCAGGCTGATGGCAAAGGCCAGAGCTAACTCCTTGCCCTTGAACCACTTGGCTATGATCTTATTCAGCGTGACATAAAAGGTTTCAGCACCCAATCCAAAAAGAATTCTTCCCAGGATCATCAACTTCAGGGCCGGTGAATATTTACTGAGGAAAGAATCAAAAACACCAAATCCGGCTCCGCCTTCCATAAAGGTTTCACTGGCCCCGTATGCAATCAAAAAGGTTCCAAGCAACATGAACGAAAGGAAGGTGAATCCGGTTCTGCGAATACCCCATCGATCCAGGATGATCCCACCCAGAAAAGCCATAAGAATGATGGAGTTGGTTAGTGAATAAGCACCATACCATGTCCCGTATTCTGTGTTGGTCCATCCAACCTGTACCTGTAATTCCGTTTTGATGCCTGAAAAAACGTCATAGAAATAATAACTGGAGAACATAACGAAACTAAACAGTACCAGGGCCGTCCACCGCACCAGCGGGATGTCTTTCATCGTCCTGTGTATGTTGTTCATGATGATCACGAATTTGGATGAAGCTCAAAAGTAAGAAAAATAAGATCATAAATAATTCTTAATTTTATTGCAGCACTAAGATCATAATTGAAACTGCCATGGCCCGTAAAACCATCATTCAACTTTTCGAGGAAAGCGTGAAGAAATACGCCAACAATCCGTTCATGCTGGAAAAAACTGATGATACCTACCAACCTGCCAGCTATTCAGATATCCGCGGGGAAGTAACCAGGTTTGCAGCAGGATTGATGAGCATGGGTGTTCAAAAGGGAGACCGGATTGCGCTTTTGTCCGAAGGTCGCAACGACTGGGTGATTAGCGAATTGGGAATCCTATATGCCGGCGCTGTCAATGTCCCTTTATCGGTTAAACTTGCTGAGCCGGAGGAGATCAAGTTCCGGCTGGAGCATTCAGGTTCTGTTATGCTTATAGTCTCCGGTCATCAGCATAAGAAGATCGGGGGCATGCGGAAAAACATCAAAGCATTGAAACAGGTAATCTGTCTCGATTCCATAGAAAATGCCGGAAAAGGAGAGAGCACAAAAGAAGCACTCTGCAAACTGGGAGATGAATTCCTCGACAAGAAGTTCAAAGAATTTGAAGAACGCTGGTCCGGTGTGGAAGGGGATGACCTGGCCAACATCTGTTACACATCCGGGACCACGGCCGATCCGAAAGGCATCATGCTCACCCACGGAAACTACACGGCCAATGTGGAACAAGCCCGCGGTCTTATGCCCGTCCCGGAATGGTATACAACCCTGCTGATCCTGCCGTGGGATCATTCCTTTGCCCACACGGCAGGGATATATACCATCATGTCCGCCGGGGCCAGTGCGGCTTCTGTCCAGGTGGGTTCAACGGGTCTCGAAACCTTAAAGAATATACCTGTTAATATCAAAGAGATCAAACCGGTATTCCTGCTCAGTGTTCCCGCCCTGGCCAAGAATTTCAGGAAGAATATTGAAAGAAGCATCAGGGAAAAGGGACCTAAGGTGGAAAAACTTTTCAACCGCACCTTAAAACTGGCTTATGACTATAACGGTCTGGGCATTGACCGGGGAAAAGGATGGAAAAAGCTGAAATGGCCCTTATTGAAGTTTTATGATATGCTGATATTCTCCAAGATACGTCAGGGATTTGGAGGCAAACTAAAGTTTTTTATCGGCGGAGGAGCCTTGCTGGATATTGAATTGCAGCGGTTCTTTTATGCTATTGGTATTCCCATGTTCCAGGGGTATGGTTTGACAGAAGCTTCCCCCATTATTTCTTCCAATTCGGAAGAGCGCCATAAACTCGGAACCTCAGGTTACCTGGTAAGCGATCTCGATCTCAGGATTTTGGATGATGACGGAAATGAACTGCCTGCCGGAGAGAAGGGCGAGATCGTGGTGCGGGGTGAAAATGTCATGAAAGGCTATTGGAAAAATGAAGAAGCTACAAAAGATACTATCCGCGATGGATGGTTGCACACGGGCGATTTGGGTTATATGGATGAAGACGGTTTCCTGAATGTTCTCGGAAGATTTAAAAGTCTTTTGATTTCTGATGATGGTGAGAAATTCAGTCCGGAGAGTATTGAGGAAGCCTTCACCATGAAATTGTCCACGGTTGACCAGTGCATGCTGCATAACGATCAGCATCCCTATACCATTTGCCTGCTGGTACCGAATATTGAAGGTGTTAAAAGAGCGCTGAAAGAGAGGAACGTTGATCCAAACTCTGAACAAACACCAACAGAAGCGCTCGGCATCATCGAAGAGGAAATGGCCCGTTTCAGAAAAGGAGGACCCTTTGAAGACATGTTCCCGCATCGCTGGCTTCCGTCAGCAACAGCCATTCTGCCGGAAGCCTTCACCGAGGAGAACCATATGCTGAATTCAACGCTCAAGATGGTTCGTGGCAAGATCACTGAACAGTATGACGATGTCATTGAACGCCTCTATCAACCGGCCAACAAAGACATAAGGCACCAGGAAAACATGGATACAATAAAGAAACTTCTTATCTAGTTCCGATTAACATGCCCCTCGGACGATTATTATACGGGCTGCTGTCAGGATTTCTGCCTTTGCTCATTCATGCACAATCGGGAAGCCCTTTTTATACCCATTTCGAACATCCGGAATTTACGGGACGCCCCGTTCAGGCTATTGTCAGTGATGAGTGGAACGATATGCTGCTGATGAACCAAAACGGGATCATGCATTTCAATTCAGAGGAATGGCAAAGGATCAGTATCCGGCAGCATCCGACTACAATAGCCATAGATCCTTTCACCTTCCTGGGATATGCCGGGTTCAGAAATGACCATGGTTATCTCGAAAAAAAACTGGATGGGCAATATCATTTCACCTCCCTGTCGGGAAACCAACATCGAAAAAGCCCGATAAAACAAATATTGATCGCTGAGAATGAGGTCATTTTCCGGAGCGAAAGATCTATTTACAGTTATGACCGTTTTAAACTTGAACTCGATCAGGAATATCAGACGGACAGTATCTATCCCGAAGGCTTCTTCCTGCACAACGACATCCTTCACGCCATCGTGCCGGGCAGCGGATTCATTCGCTTTATCTCAGGTAAGAAAGAACAAATGAAATCCGACCTTGTTCCCGATGCAGCATTCGCGGGGCAATGTGACCTTGGTTCCGGTCTTTCGCTGCTATGCTTCTCAAATGGAGCCTTGTTCACCTTCAATGGCTCAGAATTGGAAGAATATAGAGTCAAGGACCATGAATACCTTGTAAACAGTATCACAACGGGATTATTGGATGTCAGTTCAGATTGGTTTGCCTGTTCCACCATACTGGGCGGGTGCATCATCATAGATAAAAATACCGGCGAGACCCGGTACACCATAAGCTATCAGAATGGCCTGCCCGATGATGAGATCTACGCGATGGGACTGGATCAAAACGGTGGTTTGTGGCTGTCGCATGAATACGGTCTTACCCGGGTGGATTTTTCCTTCCCGGCCACTCGCTTTGATACTTACGAGGGACTGGAGGGAAACCTGTTCTCGGTCAATAATCACCCGGGTAAACTCTTTGTTGGAACAAGTGAAGGGATATATGAACTGACAGAGAAGCGAAGCTATGAAGAAAAGGAGGTCGTGGTACCCCTTGTTAACAAAGCTCCTCCCTCCTCCCCTGTACCGGAGATCACTCAGGAACAGCCTGTTTCAAAACTTGATTCCGTTGATCAGGATACCCTTGGTTGGTGGGAACGGCGCAAACTAAGAAGAGCTCAGAGACAACAGGAAAAAGATGATACTGAGGTCAGGGATACAAGTTCCGAACGTTCGGGGATTGCCAGGTTCTTCAGCCGGATGGCAGACAATATTCAAAGCACTTTCACCCGGGAGGAAGAACAGATTGAGGAACAACCGACTCCACCCCAACGGGAAAAAACATCCTACATCAGAAAAAAGATCCAGAATCTTCTTTCTGTTAACTATGAATTCAGAAAAGTCGAAGGACTCAACAAGAAATGCAGGATTCTGGTCCGTATAGGGGACCATTTGCTGGCCGGGACAAATTCCGGTTTATACGAAGTGATCGATGGAGAAGCAATGTTGATCTATCCGGATCTCTATGTCGGCTTCCTGGTCCCCTCGGTCACTCCCGGTCAATTCTTTGCAGGAAGCTATCAGGGTCTGTTTCTGATGCAATTCAAGGAAGATCAGTGGGAAGTCATACAACGATTTCCATCTCCCGTGACCCCCATCATATCCGTCACTGAAGCAGACAGCGGAGATATCTGGGCCGGTAGTGAGAACTATGTCTATCACTTCACCCGTGAGAAGGATTCGCTGATAACCCAATCATACCGGTTCAATAACACCGGATACAATATGATACGGGTTAAAAAGCTGGGGAACAGCATTTTTTTGTTAACCAATGAAGGTGTTTTCACGGTAACAGAAAAGGAAATCACGCCCTACTCCCTGCAGGATTCAATACAAAGCAGTACTCCACGGTATTTATTATCCCAAAGAGAAGTAGTCTGGATCTCTGACGGAAACCGCTGGATCAGCATTTCGGGAGAAGAAAAATACAACATAGGTTTAACGCGGTACCTGGACCTGTTCACACAGGTAAGAGAGATCCATCTGGATGCGCCGGGGAATCTATGGATCGTCCAGGGAAGAGACGAATTGTACAGGATTGAGTCCGGGTCCTATGAACCCGATTTTAGCTTAAATATCAGCCAGGTGCGTGGCAGGCACCGGTCCTTTGACCCTTATGAAGTGCTGAACCTAAATCATAATGAGCGATCCCTTCGTATTTATGTTTCAGCCCCCTTTTATCTGCGCCCCGAATCAACCCAGTTTCAGTATTACCTGGAAGAAATAATGGATGGCTGGTCGGGCTGGACGCGAAGCAATGAGATAGACCTGCCGGTCCTTCCAACAGGAAAATATGTTTTGAATATCCGGGCAAGAAATGTTCTGGGAGAGCTGACCGAATCCCGTTCTATTACTTTCAGCATTCGACCCCCCTTCTGGCAAAGCTGGTGGTTCATTGGTCTTTGTGCACTTTTTCTCATCCTGATCCTCATCCTCATCATTCGTCTCAGGCTCCGTAAACTCAGGCACGATAAAATGATCCTTGAAGAGCGGGTGCGGGAACGCACCATGGAGATCGAGCGCCAGAAAAATGAAATTGAAAACCAGCAAAAAGAGATTACCGACAGCATTTTGTATGCGCAGATGATCCAGAGAGCAGTCATGCCTTCCCTGGAAGAGTTTTCCCAACTCTTACCGGAATTGTTTATCCTCTTCCTGCCCCGGGATATCGTGAGCGGTGATTTTTACTACCTCAACAGGAAAGACGGGCAGATCATCATAGCCGCGGCCGATTGCACCGGTCATGGTGTGCCGGGTGCTTTTATGAGCATGCTGGGTATCTCACAATTGAATGAGATCATTTCCAACACCAAAAAGGTCCGGGCCAACACGGTACTCAATCAGCTCCGGGAATCCATCAAGCAAACGCTGGCCACCTCGGGAGACAGCCACGAACCTAAAGATGGTCTGGATATCACCCTTTGCGTGCTGGACGAGAAGCTCGACAGACTTGAATTCTCCGGGGCCTTCAATCCCCTGTACCAGATACGGGATGGAGAACTGATTCAGCATAAAGCCGACCGCATGCCTATCGGCTACTATTATGGACAGCCGGAATCTTTCCGCGGTCATAAGGTCAATATACAGGAGGGGGACATATTTTACATGTTTTCCGACGGTTATGCCGATCAACTGGGAGGACCAAAAACCAAGAAGTTCACCTCCAAACGCTTCCGGGAACTGCTGCTGCGTATCCACGATAAACCACTCCTGGAACAGAAAGAGATTCTTCATAAGAGCCTGATGGAATGGAAAGGTAACACCTCGCAACTGGACGATATCCTGATCATTGGTCTGCGTATTTGAATTGCGCCTGCCTGTCGGCAGGCAGGGATTGCGGATTTAGTCCCGGTAGCTATCAGGATAGAATTTCCCTTCCCGGTTTATTCTTTGGAATTATTCTAAATTCAACTATTTTTGCCTTACTAACCTGAATATTTCTTTCCTGAAAGATTGTTTGGGTTATTGAGAAGGGGGGAGAGATTAGGCTCCGCGAACCCCTAGCAACCTACCCTCTAAGAGGGAAAGGTGCTAAAACCTAACCCCGCGGGTAAACGGGGGAATGATAATTTAAACAGGATTACCGGCGTCAACACCACAAAACCTGTTGTATAAAAGGTGGTTGCATAGTATCTGTCGGCTGCCTGAATGAGAATATTATGCAAGAAGTTCATTCCATATACGACGAGTTAGAAAAGCGAGTGCTGGTTCTGGATGGGGCCATGGGCAGTTTGCTGCAGACCCATGACCTGAAAGAAGCGGATTTCAGGGGAAAACTATTTACCGATCATCCGGCTCCCCTGCAAGACAACAACGATCTGCTTTCCCTTACACGCCCTGATATCATAAAAGAAATACACCGTGCCTACCTGGAGGCCGGGGCAGATATTATTGAGACCAACACCTTTAATGCCAATGCTGTTTCCCAGGCCGACTATGGTATGCAGGACCAGGTTTATGCCATGAATCTGGCTTCGGCAAAACTGGCCCGGGAAGCTGCAGATGCTTTCACCAGGAAGAATCCCGTGAAACCCCGCTTTGTTGCCGGTGCCATGGGCCCCACCAATAAAACCGCCTCCATGTCTCCCGACGTGAACAACCCGGCATACAGGGCCATTGACTTCGATACACTGAAAGATGTTTATAAGGAACAGGCTCGCGGCCTGCTGGATGGGGGTGTGGATATCCTCCTGCTTGAAACCGTTTTCGATACCCTGAATGCCAAGGCGGCACTTTTTGGCATCGAGGAGCTTTTTGAAGAAGAAAACCGGAAAGTCCCCCTCATGGTGTCCGGAACCATCACCGACGCGAGCGGCCGCACCCTCTCGGGCCAGACCCTGGAAGCCTTCATGCATTCGGTCAGCCATACCGACCTGTTGAGCATCGGTCTGAACTGCAGCCTGGGCCCAAGGGAATTGAGGCCCTACCTGGAAGAACTTTCCGAAAAATCGCGGAAATACGTTTCCGTATATCCCAACGCGGGTTTGCCGAATCAATTGGGAGAATACGATATGGGTCCCGACCAGATGTCCGAATACATGAAGGATTACCTGGATCATGGCTTTGCTAATATTGTCGGGGGTTGCTGCGGTACCGGGCCGGAACACATCCGGCAACTTGCCCGCCTGGCTGAAAAGGCAGAAGTCAGAAAACCACCTGCCGAAAAGAAAAAGATGAAGCTCAGCGGCCTGGAAGCCCTCAATATCTTTCCGGGCAGTAATTTTATCAATATCGGGGAACGGACCAATGTAAGCGGTTCCAGGAAATTTGCAAGGCTCATCCGGGAAGGTAACTATGAAAGTGCCCTTTCCGTTGCCCGTGAACAAGTAGAGGGTGGAGCCCAGATCATCGATGTGAACATGGATGATGCTATGCTGGATGCTGAAAAAGAAATGGTCAATTTCCTGAACCTGCTGACCTCCGAGCCGGATATTGCCAGGGTTCCGGTAATGATAGATTCATCCAAATGGACCGTTATTGAAGCCGGTCTGAAATGTTTGCAGGGACGGGCCATTGTAAATTCAATCAGCCTGAAGGAAGGAGAACAAAAGTTCATCGAACAGGCTGAAAAAATACGCGGATACGGTGCAGCGGTCATCGTGATGGCATTCGACGAAAAAGGCCAGGCAGTAAACTTTGAACGCAAGATAGAAATATGTGCAAGGGTCTACAGGATACTGACAGAAGAAGTGCACTTCCCTCCCGAGGATATCATCTTCGATCCCAATATCCTCACCATCGGCACCGGTATTGAAGAACATGCTCATTATGCCATTGATTATATCCGGGCCACCCGCTGGATCAAGGAAAACCTGCCGGATGCGAAGGTCAGTGGCGGCGTGAGCAATTTATCCTTCTCTTTCCGGGGAAACAACACGGTACGCGAAGCCATGCATTCCGCCTTCCTGTATCATGCCATACAGGCAGGCATGGATATGGGCATTGTTAACCCCTCCATGCTGCAGGTTTATGATGAGATCCCACGGGAACTGCTGGAAAAGGTTGAAGATGTCATACTCAATCGCAGGGAGGACGCAACAGAGCGCCTGATCGAATATGCCGAACAGTTGAAATCGACCGGCAAAAGTGCTGAGAAGAAAACCGATGCCTGGAGGGAACAACCCGTGCGGGAAAGACTCAAACATGCCCTGGTTAAAGGCATTGCCGATCATATTGAACAGGATGTCCTTGAGGCGCGTCAGCATTACGCGCAGAGTCTGGAAGTCATCGAAGGTCCCCTGATGGATGGGATGAACGTGGTGGGCGACCTGTTCGGTGACGGTAAAATGTTCCTGCCGCAGGTGGTGAAAAGTGCACGGGTGATGAAAAAAGCCGTGTCCGTGCTCTTGCCCTTTATTGAAGAAGAAAGAAAAGCCGGGGGCGATACGGCCAATAATACACGGATTCTTCTGGCCACAGTGAAAGGAGACGTACACGATATCGGTAAAAACATCGTGGGCGTGGTGCTGGCCTGCAACAACTATGAGATCATCGATCTGGGGGTAATGGTCCCGGCCGAAAAGATCCTGCGGACCGCCCGTGAAAAAGAAGTCGATATCATCGGACTCAGTGGTCTGATCACTCCTTCCCTGGAAGAGATGGGGCATGTTGCCAGGGAGATGGAACGGCAGAAATTCAGGATCCCCCTTCTGATCGGTGGTGCCACAACCTCAAAGATCCATACAGCCGTAAAGATATGGCCCAACTACCATGCACCGGTTATTCACGTTAAAGATGCCTCCAGGTCCGTCAACGTGGCCGGTAAACTCTTTTCAAAGGAAAGCAGGGCAAGTTTTGTTGAAAACATTAATAAAGAATACGAAGAACTCACCCGGAAATACACCGGCACCGCCGGTAAGGTTGAATACATCAGTCTGGATGAAGCACGCGGGAACAGGCCGGGTATCGATTGGGCGGATTCCCCGGTATATCACCCCAATTTTTCGGGGGTAAAAAGCTTTGACGATTATCCCATGGAAGACATAAGGAAATACATCAGCTGGATCTTTTTCTTCCTGGTATGGCAGCTGAAAGGCAAATGGCCCGATATCCTGCAAGATCCTGTACAGGGAGAAGAGGCACGTAAGCTGTTCGACGATGCCAACAGGATGCTGGACCGGATCATCAGGGAGAAGTGGCTGCGTGCCCGCGGTGTTATTGGCTTTTTCCCGGCCAATGCTGTGGGAGACGACATAGAGGTATACAGCGATGACTCCAGGTCAAAGATCCTGACCCGCTTTATCAATCTGCGTAACCAGGTCAAGCGTCCCGGCGGGAAACCCAATCTCTGCCTGTCGGATTTCGTGGCACCCAAAAACAGTGGAAAAATTGACTATATTGGCGCTTTTGCAGTCACAACCGGTTTGGGCATCGAAGAAAAGATCAGGGAATTTGAAAAAGACCATGACGATTATTCGAGCATTATGCTGAAAGCACTGGCAGACAGACTCGTAGAAGCATTTACAGAATTGCTGCATGAAAGGGTAAGAAAGGAATTCTGGGCTTACGCCCCGGACGAGAAACTGAGCCTTGATGATCTGATCCTGGAAAAATACCAGGGTATTCGTCCCGCTCATGGCTACCCGGCCTGTCCCGATCATTCGGAAAAAGACAGCCTTTTCCGTTTGTTGAATGCACAGGAATATACCGGAATATCGCTGACAGAAACCTATTCCATGTTTCCGGCCGCATCGGTAAGCGGACTGATGTTTGCACATCCACAGTCCACCTATTTCTTTGTAGGTAAGATTGGTAAAGACCAGGTGGAAGACTACGCGAGAAGAAAGAATAAAAGCATACGGGAAATAGAAAAACTATTGGCGTCAAATCTCAATTATGCCTGAGCAATGAAAGTAATTGACATCTTAAAATCAACAAAAGAAAGCTTGTTCTCCTTTGAAATCCTGCCCCCCCTGAAAGGTAAAAGCATTGAAGAGATCTATGCCGCTATCGATCCCCTCATGGAATTCAACCCAATGAATATCAATGTAACTTACCATCAACAGGAGGTGGAATACAGAGAGATCGACGGTAATATCATGGAAAAAAGGATCGTCAGGAAACGGCCGGGTACCGTGGCCATTTCTGCTGCCATCAAATACAAGTATAAAACCACCGTGGTACCCCATATCATTTGCGGAGGATTTACAAAAGAAGAAACGGAAGATGCCCTCATCGACCTGCATTTCCTGGGGATGAAAAATTTGCTGGTCCTGCGGGGCGACCCGATCAAGTCGGAACGCTACTTCAGACCGGAACCCGGGGGGCACCGTTATGCCGCGGACCTTGTAAAACAGATCATGAACATGAACCAAGGCATCTACCTGGATGAAGATATAAAATATACCTTCCCTACCGATTTTTCAGTGGGCGTGGCCGCTTACCCGGAAAAGCACATTGAGTCCCCCAATATGGACGAGGACCTGAAATATCTTAAGCAAAAGGTAGAGGCCGGAGCCGATTACATTGTCACCCAGATGTTTTTTGATAACAAAAAATTCTTTGATTTTGTTAAGCTTTGCCGCGACCGAGGTATCATGGTCCCTATTGTTCCCGGATTGAAGCCAGTGAATACAAAAAAAGACCTCAGACTCCTGCCGCAGGTCTTTAATATCGACCTGCCCTCCCAACTGTTCCGGGAAGTGGAAAACTGCAAAGACAACGCGGAAGCCCGGCAGATTGGAATAGAATGGTGCATACAACAGTCCAAAGAATTAAAGGAAGCCGGCGTCCCCGTCATCCATTACTATACCATCGGACAGTCGGATAATATCAGGGAAATAGCCAAAAGAGTATTCTGACAGGTCGTCCCCTGATCCAGGAATTGAAGAAAAGGATATTTGTGGTTATGTATGGTTATTTATGGTTATGCATGTACAACAAATAACCACCAATTACAACAAATAACCACCAATTACCATATTTCCCAACATTCATCCTACACCCTCTCCAGGGTCTTCACCAAAAACTCCCAGAACTTCTCCACAGTTTCGATATTCACCTTCTCATCCGGACTGTGCGGATAGCGGATGGTGGGGCCGAATGAGATCATATCCAAGCCGGGATAGGTATCTCCGATGATCCCGCATTCCAGTCCGGCATGGATGACCTTGATCTCCGGGACCTTACCAAAATTGTCCTTGTAAACCTCCTTCATCAGGTTCAGGATCCCGGATACCGGATCGGGCTTCCAGCCCGGGTATTCACCTTCGAAGGTGACTTCTGCCCCGGCCAGTTCAAGAACACTTTGTATGGCTTCCCCCAGACTTTTCTTGGCGCTGTCAACGGCGCCGCGCATCAAACAAAGGACCTCGATCTTTTTCTCCCCCGATCTTACAATGGCCAGGTTGGTTGATGTCTCTACCACGCCGGGCATCTCGGCGCTCATCCGGATCACATCGCTGGGAATGCCGTATATCGCGTTGAACAATTTTTCCCGGGTATTTTTGTCGACGAGAAAAGGAGGCATGTCTGCCGGTTCCGCCCTGAACTGCAGGCCGGGCTCCACGCTTCCGATCTCCCTTTTATAGTCCTTCAGATACTGATCAAGGGAATCCAGGAATGCTTTTTCCCGGTCCCCGGGAACGGTCACCACGGCAAAGGACTCCCGGGGAATGGCGTTTCTCAGACTGCCCCCTTCGATGGAGGCCAGCCTCATTCCGAATTCCCTCGATGCATTCCACATGAAACGGTTCAGGAGCTTGTTGGAGTTGCCCCTGCCAAGGTGAATATCCAGTCCGGAATGCCCTCCTTTAAGGCCGGTCAGACCCAGTTGATAGGCAATAACATCACCGGGAACATCTTCTTCCTTGTATTCAAAGACCCCCACTGCATCCATGCCTCCGGCGCAACCAATGTAGAGTTCCCCCTCGTCTTCCGAATCGAGGTTTATCAGGATCTTGCCCTGCAACTTCCCGGGTTCCAGCTGAAATGCACCGGTCATGCCGGTTTCTTCATCAACCGTAAGCAGGGCCTCTACAGGACCGTGTTCAATTTCATCTGACTCCATCACGGCGAGTGCTGCAGCCACACCGATTCCGTTATCGGAACCAAGGGTAGTACCCTCGGCACGAACCCACTCACCGTCAACAACAGCATTGATGGGATCTTTTTCAAAGTCGTGCTCTTTATCACTGTTCTTCTGCGGGACCATGTCCACGTGAGCCTGCAGGATCACACCGGGATGATCTTCCTTACCCCGGGTGGCCGGTTTGCGGATGATCACGTTCCCGATAGAATCCTTATAGGTTTCCAGACCGAGTTTCTTTCCAAATTCGTACACATACTCCGCGGCTTTCGCTTCCTTCTTTGATGGACGTGGGATCCGCGTAAGATCATGGAATATCTTCCAAAGGGCTGTTGGGTTGAGATGTGTTATTTGCTTGGTCATAATTTTTATGTTTTTAAAAAACTGTTTTTAGATTTAAGGTTCTAAGGATTTAAGGTTATACTCTTTTGCTCTTTTGCTCTTTTGCTCTTTTGCTCTTTTGCTCTTTTGCTCTTTACCCTCTTTCTTCATCTAATTGCTGAAAGCTGATATATCGCTCATCATAAAGCTTCCCGACAAACTTCGTCATTCTTTCTTCCAGGTCGGGGGTGGCTTCCCGTGGAATGGATTCCCGGATATGACGGCAAATATCCCCTACCGATGACGCTCCGTCCATAGCCTTCCATGCTTCGGTACCCAGCCGATCCAGGTGAATTCTGAAATGATCCTTTTTGCCTGCCGGCACCAGAAAGCTTCTGAGTTTCTCATTACGGAACCTGGGTATGACCAGGGATAGCTTCCCTCCTTCCCCTTCTTCAACCTTGCTCAGCCTGACCGGCACCAGGTCCAGTGCATTGATTCTCTTCAATATTCTTCTCTTCCGTCCAAATCTCACAATCTTCAATCTTTAATCTTCAATCCTCAATGTGCCACCGAGGGAGGAGCCGGCTCATCTGGTTTCCCCGCGTTCTTTACGGTATACCTGATAAGGATGAAACCGATCAGTGCAAAGACCAGCAGGCTGACCAGGAAGGACGGTTTTTCAAATACAGCGGGTACAGGTATATCGAAATAGGCGAAGGCTGCAAACAATATCCCGATGAGGGCTTCACCGGCGATCAGGCCGGCTGCAAGCAAGGTCCCCACGTTTTCTATACGTACCATCTGTGCCTGGTTAAATTTCTTTCTTTCCGCTGTGCGATCCACCACTCCGCGGAATAAACCACCGATAAATATGGCAAAGGTGGTATACAGGGGCAGGTACATCCCCACGCTGACCAGCATGGGGCTTTTGACCTGCATCAGGATGAAACCGACGCCCATCAGCATCCCGACAACGATCAATATCCAGTCCATGTTCCCCTGGACGATCCCCAGTGAAAGGATGGCCATCAGGCTGGCCTGGGGTGCCGGCAGGGTTTCACTGCCGAATCCTCCTCGTTCACCGTACTGTGCCACATCACCTTCATGAAGGAGCATAAGCACGAAGAACATGACGGCAGCAGATAAAAATACACCGATGATATCCCCGATCTGCATGCGCCAGGGCGTACCGCCCAGAATATGCCCGGCTTTAAGATCCTGTAACATCTCGCCGGCCACGGCGGCAGCTACGGCCACCACGGCAGCCACCCCGAGAACCGCGGCAACACCCTGGACCCCTTTCATTCCCAGGGCCACCATAAGAATGGCAGCAACAACCAGAACGGAAATGGTGAGCCCGCTGATGGGATTGTTGCTGGAACCTATAATCCCGACCAGGTAGCCCGAAACGGCCGCGAACAAAAAGCCGAAAACCACCATCACCAGGGTTGCCACCAGGGCTGCAGCAATATTTTGTGAAAAGTAATTATAGATGAAAAAGGTAGCAACAGCGGTCAGGAGAACCCCGGTCACCACCCAGCGGAAACTGATGTCCCGGTCGGTACGCGATGTGGATGATTCACCAAGCGCGGCTTTTTTAACGTCACTGACCGAACGGGCAATACCGGCTGCAAGGCTCTTACGCATCATCCATAAGGTATAGGCAGCCCCAACCAACATGCCGCCGATGGCAATGGGACGCACGTAATCGCCCCATATCCTTACGATCTCCGTGGACCAGTCGACCGTCATGGCTGCCGGATCATTGTAATGCAGGAAAAAACCGATGGCCGGTGCCAGGAGTCCCCAGGCAATGATACCGCCGCTGAAGTTCAGTCCGGCCAGCCTGGGGCCGATTATGTAGCCAACACCCAGATATGCAGGACTGACTCCAGGGGACCGGAAAAGAACAGCTCCTTTGCCAAAGGATATCACTTTCTGCCAGGTGGTGGCAAAAAATTTAAATTCTCCCAGGGATTTGATGGCCGCGCCGACGATCATGGCATAAAACAGAAACCTGGACCCGCCTCCGCCTTTTTGACCGGACTTATGTATTTCTGCTGCTGCAAGAGATTCCGGGAAAGGCAGTTCCCTATCCTCCACCATCACCCTCCTGAGCAGGGCCACGAACATGATCCCCATCACCCCACCGGCGATCAGGATGGCCGTGGATATGGCATAATTGCCGGGGGTATAGAAAGGATCCCAGATGCCGGCCACAAAAAATGCCGGAAGCGTAAATATCGCCCCGGCAGCCACGGATTCACCTATGGAACCGACGGTCCTGGCAAAGTTCTCCTCCAGGATGGTCCCCTTGAGCGCCTTCAGAATGGCCATGCCCAGGACCGCCGCGGGGTAGGTTGCCGCGATGGTCATCCCGGCTTTCAAGCCCAGGTAGGCATTGGCGGCACCAAGGAAAACAGCCAGCACCAGGCCAATGATCAATGCCCGGATGCTGAATTCAACCATGTTGGTTTCGGAAGAAACAAAAGGAACAAATTTCTTTTCTGCTGACATATGGACTGAAGTTTAAAAGTGTTTTCGCGTGTTTGAGAAAGCCCAAAAATAAAAATAATTTCTTTGAAGCGACCTATAAGCTTTTAATTGATAACATGTTGTTTAGAAGTAAGTGGTTGGTTTCCGGCTGCTGGTCCGCCTTCGGCTGTAATAACGGTGCTAACGGTGCCAAGCGGTGTCAGGTCTCGATGTCCCCACGTCTCGATGTCTCGTCGTGTTAAGATTCTTTATTTTGTACTACTTATCACGTACCGTGGTCCCTGCCTGCAGGCAGACGTGGTCCGTGGTCCGTGGTTGTTCTTCCTCTGTGACCTTATAAATTGCGGATTACGGATTGCGCCTGCCTGCCGGCAGGCAGGGATTGCGGATTTAAACAAAATTGTTACGCGTTTCTCCCTTGTGTCCTTCGCGCCTTCTTTGCGATCTTCGCGGTTCAGAACAACCGTATGACTATTGTATGACAGCCCTGCTGCTCTAAGGCTCTTCAGCTCTTTTGCTTTTAATCCCCGGATCATTAAATCCCTGATGAATTCTAAAATAACATCCGGCTAAAAAACAAGCCCTACGGGGTACGCAGGGCTCAAGGATTGCTCCTTCGGCATAT
>CAYQQR010000028.1:0-50715 GCA_964420035.1 uncultured Bacteroidaceae bacterium
TTTTAAAGTAAATTAAAAAATAGGATACCACTAATCTAAAGGCAGGCAGGGATTCCTGCCTACCGGTCGGGCAGGCAGAATGAAGTTCCTGGGTTCCCTGCCTGCCGGCAGGCAGGCTTGGTCCCTCAGTTCAGTAGGAAGTAAGTAGTAAGTAGAAGCAGCGACCCCGAGTACTCGGGGGAGCGCGTATTTAACAATTTTGTAATTATTCTTTAAGATCAATATTTTAACTTTGAATCAATCTAAACCAAAAATTATGAGAAAAATGAGACTACAATGGCTTTTGGCCCTGATCTTGGTTGTGCCGGTGATATTTACCACCTGCAGTAAAGACAATGAAGAGGATGAAATTCCATATGAAACCCTTGCACTGGCTGAAGTTGGAGACCTGGTAGACGTGCCGGAAGCCCTGAAGAACAATGACGATCCCTTTGCACAATTGTGCGTGGGATACATTGAGCAGGCTTCCGATTTCTCCGATTTTACCGAATTCATGATCCCACCCGAGAATGCCGAGAGCGTGAGTAAAAAAGCGGGACCGGTCACGTATAAGTGGACGGAGCATTACGACAATCAAAATACCATTACCATCTACTGGACCTTCGAGGAAGGTGCCAATCAGTACAACTGGGACCTGGACATCCAATTCAACGACGGTGAGGTTTACGATTATATTACCGCCTGGCAGTTGAAGGACAAAACCGAGGGTGAAATCCGGTTCAATTACAACTTTGTATGTGCCTTATACAGCTCACCCGAGTTTTGTACCGATCTTTTCTGGATCTACCATTGGGAGAAGCACAGCGACGGCAGTGTAAGCTTAGAGTACTATGTTACTTCCGAATCCTCTGAAGTTACTTATGCCGTTCAATACATTGTTACCGTCAATCCGGACGGATCGGGTTCCGTTGTATTCTACAACAATGACATTATGGTGTATGACATGCGCTGGAACGCGGATGGTAGCGGTTCCTGGACCGCCTATGACAGTGAAGGAAATGAAGCCGGCTCAGGTACCTGGTCGGCTTAAACAATGATCAAAGCAAAAAGAAACCGGTTTGAATTTCATACCGGTTTCTTTTTTTATAAAAGATATGAACCCCTGAGTAGAACTATGGGGAATTAAACCCATTCCTTCCCGTCCGCCGTAGCGGAACGCGAAGGAGGATCAAAGTTTTGCACTGATTTTGAAACGAATCTTCGCCTTGACGTCAATGGCATCGGTGATGGGCTCATCGATAACGCCGGAAGTTTTGAGTTTAAATTCAGAGGAGAGGAGATAGGCTTTGACGTCGGTATCTTTCAGGTCATCAAAAACAATTTCCCGCACACCATCCGGCACATCATCCACTTCGGCCACGATTCTTTCTATCACCTTATCGGCACTCAGAGATGCCTTTGCGCTTTTGATGGGATTGAAATTGTATGAGGTATCTTCATTGTTGATCAGGAAGATCACCTCTTTTATTGTAACCTCGTCTATATTGTCCCGGCTCAAGCCATTTTTATCGAGCAGGGAATCGATATCGCTCCGTATGGCTTCCTGGGCCCAGACGTATGCACCAATTTCATCCTCCTCATTAATTGTAAAATTCACTGAATAATAGCCGGTATCAAAATCCAGCAAATCACCCAGAAGGTCTTCACAGGATTGCATGAACCCGGACAGGATCATTAATCCGAGGGCTCCGAATAATAGTTTTTTCATATGCTTAAGATTTAGATTTTTCTTTGTTTTATCGTTGAACAAATTTAAGACATTTAGCTATTTAAATCCAGTTTAAATAGGCAACTTTTGATCAATCGGGGACTGATTTTTACGAATCTTCCTATTGGGAGTGTTGAACAACAAATGAGAAGGATAAACTTAAGGTAACCCGTGATAGTTCTGCGCCGTATATCTTATATCAGGCTTAGCTTATTATCCTTACCATTTGTTTTCCTATGTTCTTCCCCCGGAACAGGTTCAGGAAGGCTTCCGGCAGTTTATCAAATCCCTCGCTGACAGTCTCGATGACCTTGATTTTTCCTTCTTCAGACCAGCGGCGGAGCTCTTTACGTGCTTCCTGGAACCTGTCGCGATAATCATGCACGTTAAAGCCCTGCATTCGTGCGCGTTTCAGGATAAGCTGCGCGTTGGGACGGGGTCCCATGGGCAGGCGGGTGGTATTGTACATGGATATCTGGCCACAGAGAACAACGCGTGCAAATTTATTGACCAGGTAGAGCACGTTATCCGAAATGCTTCCGCCTACATTGTCGAAATAGATATCGATCCCTTCCGTGCAGGTTTTTTGCAGTTCTTCGCGCAGGTTGGATAGGGTTTTATAGTTTATGGCATCATCGAAGCCCAGGTCTTTTTTGAGTATGGTAACTTTCTCATCACTTCCTGCAATGCCTACCACGCGGCAGCCCTTCATTTTTCCGATCTGCCCGGCCACCGAACCTACAGCGCCTGCAGCACCCGATACAACCAGGTCGGCTCCGGTGCGCGGCAGTCCCACATCCAGCAGACCGAAATAGGCCGTGAGGCCCGTCAGGCCCAGTAAACCCAGGTAGAGCTTGGGATCCACCCCGTCCGGGATCCGGGTCAGGTCGCTCCCGTCGTGCAGCTGGTATTCCGACCAGTTCAGTTGGCCCAGCACACGGTCGCCCAAGGAAAAACCAGGCAACTTGGAATGCGCGACTTCGGCAACCACATCGCCCACCATGGGGGATCCAAGCTGAAAGGAGGTGATGTATGAACCCGCACCCGGGTTCATGCGGTTCCGCATATAGGGGTCAACCGATATATACAAGCTGCGCAGGAGAATCTGTCCGTCGTTGGGTTCGGGAATTTCATCCACCACCGTGTCAAAAATCCCTGCATCCGGCTCGCCCGACGGACGTTTGGCGAGTATCATCGTTTTGTTTTCGGGCATTGTTACTAATTTTTTCAAAAATTAAGCATTTTTTTCCAGCACACACAACATGGGAAATATAATTGCTTTCTTTGGAACTAATTCGGATATTTAGGTGTTTTTTAAATTACGAGCCATGGAAAGACGAGCTTTTATTAAGACTGCCGGTGTATTCGGACTCATCAGCATGACTCCCCTAAGCGAACTTCGCCGAATGCTTAAAAGGGATAACCCATTTGAAATAAAAAAATTAAGGGGTGATATATATACTTTTACTGAAAGAGGAGGAACCATAGCTTTCAAATTGCATGAAGAGGGGGTTGTTGTGGTGGACGCCCAGTTCCCGGAGCAGGCCGGACACTTGATCGCTGAACTTAAGAATCGTGCGGTCAATCGGGTAAACCTGCTCATAAATACCCATCATCATTGGGATCATACGGCAGGGAACATTGCTTTTAAGGATATGGCGGATATGCTCCTGGCGCATGAAAATTCCAGGAAAAACCAGATGCGGGTTGCCGGAGAGCGGGACACGGAGACAGAAAACCTGTACCCGGACACCTTGTACACCGATAGCTGGAAAGATACGGTTGCCGGGGAAGCGATCGAGCTCAAATATCACGGTCCGGCCCATACCGACGGGGACAGTGTGATCCATTTTCAGGATTCCAATGTGGTGCATACAGGAGATCTGATCTTCAACCGGCGTTATCCCTATATCGACCAGTCGGCCGGAGCTTCCATTTCCAACTGGATCACTACCCTGAAAGAGGTGCACAAGGAATTTGACCAGGAAACCCTCTTTGTATTCGGTCATGCCGGCGAAGGCTGGCCCGTTACCGGGAAGCGTGAAGACCTGGAGGCCATGGCCAATTATCTGGACTGCTTGCTGGAATTTGTGAAAAAGGAAGTGAAGTCAGGGAAAAGCCTGGAAGCCATCTCCGCACCGGATACCGGAATCCCCGGTGCCCCGGAATGGCAGGGAAGGGGATTGGGACGGAACCTGCAGGCCGCGTGGAATGAAGTAAATGGGAATTAAATTCGAAATCCGAATATCCGAAATACGAAACGAAATTAAAAATCAGAAATTCGAAACAATTCGTGGAATTTCTTCTATGGTTGGATATTCCCTGAAATTGAATGTTTCTGATTTCGTATTTCGGATTTAGAATTTAGAACTTATTTATACGCTATTACAGGCAGGGCAATCAAAAAATTTCTTATCTTGCGCTCGTTTAATCATTATTATTTTTTATTGCTTTATGAAAAAAGGTAGAGTTAAATTTTTCAATGAATCCAAAGGTTATGGATTTATTGTGGATCAGGAAACCGAAAAGGAAATTTTCGTTCACGTATCCGGCTTGGTCGATGAGATCAAGGAAGACGATGAAGTGACTTTTGAAGTAACTGAAGGCAAGAAAGGCCTCAACGCTATAGAGGTCAGATTGGCATGATGACCTTGAATTGAATTTCCTGGTTAATTTAGAATGAGCCCGGTGCAACAGCACCGGGTTTTTTTGTTCTCGATTAGATTCTTTTCTATCCTATAATTTATTGTATATCAATAGTATGTTTTAAAACCAAACATCACCACCTCCCTCTCGGCCCTATCTATTATCCAGCTTTTTATTATTTTTTTCTCTCCCCCCGGCCCCCTCTCCACCATGTGGAGAGGGGGAGATACACTGGTAATCAATTAATTATGAATTCCCCTCCTTTCCAAGGAGGGGTACTTGTTGTGCCAGCAAAAAGGGGGGGATGGTTAGAAAATTAAAGAAAGTCACGATTTACTTTCACTTTATTATTTCTTCCATGAAAAGAAGGTATTCCTTTCCCTCAGTCAATCGCATGACTTCCAAAGTCACCTTCAATTTATGTCTTTTCCTGCCGGTCCTGAATTCAATTTCCTGATCTTTAAAAGCTGTTTTTTCTTTCTCGGTGTCCAGTAAGGCTTCAAACCGGGCGGGATAATCACCTTCCTTACCGGGGAAAAGGCTTTTAAGTGGCTGATCCAGTGCTTTATCCATACTGGTTTTCCATAGATCCAGCGCTGCCCGGTTCATGTACCGGATCATGCTTTGGTTGTCAATACATGTTACAGCTATGGGAAGCGAGGATAGTATGGAACGGTAATGCCGGTTTTCTTTTTGTAACGCGGCGGTTTGCTGACGAATGTTTTTCTCTTTTTCCTCCAGCTTTTTATTCATCTCAAGTTCGGCCAGTTCCAGTCTTTCCTCGCGTAACTTGAGTTGTTCTGATAATCTACGGCTTTCTGCTTCAACGTTTTTAGTCCCCGTAATTTCACTGGCCAGAAAAATAACCTTGGTTACTTCACCATACATATCGTTGACTGCGGTAAAGGTGGCCCTGAACCATTTTTCCTCTTCATAACGGGTCAGCATCTTAACCTGACCCTGGAAAGCTTCACCCTTCAGTACATGTTCCCATACCTCGCTGAAGTGCTCCAGATCTTTCTTGCCGAGGAAATCAAAAACATTCATATCCGGAAGTTCTACGGCCGTATACTTCATTGTTTTTTCGAAGAGCTCATTCACCTTGATCACTTTGCCATCGGGGGTAAACTCAGCTTTGAGGTTGATCCGGTTGATGGCTTCTATCTGCCCCTCAAAGTCCAGCGATTGTTTCTTCTGCTCCGTGTTATCGATCGCCAGGAACAGGATCCGGTCCACCGAACCATTGTCATTCCGGATGCAGGTATAGGTAGCCATGGTCCACAAGTCCTGCCCCTGCTTTGTAAGGAGCTTCATATATCCCTCAAAGTGACGGCCGCCCTCTGCAAGCCTGTTCCAGATTTCGTTGAACCACTCCAGGTCTTTTTCATTGATGAACATGGAAACGGGTTTCCCTTCGACTTCAGCATTGCCTGTATACCCAAGCTTTTTCAAAAACAAGGTATTGGCGTAAAGCAAATTGCCTTCAACATCATAGTCTGCACGTATTAAGGTATGATTTACCGAATTGGTAAAACTGATAAAACGTTCGGCCTGGGAGGCAGCCTGTTCTTGTGTGGAACGAAGTTCCTCCATTTGCTGCCTCAATTGCTCTTCCTGCTGGGCGAGGGTTTCTGCCTGCTTCCTGGAAGCTTTGAGCAGGGCCTCTGTCTTTAAGCTGTTCTGTATGCTGGCAATGGTGGTGGCAATACTTTCTGCAACTCTTTTCAGAAAATCCAGTTCAAAGGAAGCATATTCCCGGAAAGAGCCAATCTCGAGAATCCCAATTACGCTGTCCTGGTAGATCATAGGAACAATAATCAGGGTGGATGGTGTGGAATGTCCCAGACCGCTGGTTATCTCAAGGTAACCATCCGGTACATCGGTCAGATAGATCGGTCCTTTTTCTATGGCTGCGGCCCCGATCATCCCGTCGCCCCATGCAACGGTCTTATCGGCAAATTTTCTCCTGTTATAAGCATAACAGGCCAAAAGGTCGAAATCTCTCTCTTTGTCCTTATTTTCCCGAAGCAGGAAAAAACCTCCCTGGTTGGCCCCGATGTATTGGACCAGGTTTTTGATCAGGTCAAAGGCAAAATCCTCCAATGAATCGGCAGTGGCCCGCAAAAGCTCAGCAAACTTCGCCAAACCTTCCGATACCCAATTTCGGCGGTCATCTTCAGCCTTTCCGGACTGGTCCTGTTCCCTTTGCTGCAAAAGATAGTTCTTTAGTTCTTCCAGAACCGTTGTGGCTTCTACGCTATGTTCAATGTGGGTGTCAAGGTCCAGCGCTCCTGAACTGATCTTCTTAACCTTACCGAGAACGAGCTTTAGATTGTCAAAATGCTGTTTTTGCTCACTTTGCTTTTTTTCTTTCAATCGATAATAGCCTGACGTGAAATAGAATGTCGCCCCTGCAAGGATAATGGGCAAGAGCCACAGAAGATACATTTCCGGGGACCTGCGGTGTATATCTGCTATGATACGGAAGGAGAATTCCCAATTCAGTCTTGCACTGTACCATAACCAACCCGCAACAGGAACCATTGACGAGAGCAGGAACAGAAGGAGGGTAAGTCTGAAAAGCTTATTCCGGTGTTCACTATTCATGCGGGAGTATTCAGAATTAATATCTAAAAATACTCATTCTTTCCTTAAGAGTAAGAAGTATTTAAAATGATACGCGTTACGGGATACGGGTTACCTGCCGGACAGGCAGGCGCGTAAAGCGTTCCGAAACCCGTAACACGAAACCCGTAACATTTATTAAAGGTATTTCTCGACTTTGGCGATGAGATTGTTAATTTCTACCGGCTTCTCGATAAAGTCGACGGCCCCCAGCTTCATGGTTCGATCTTTATTTTCCTGGTCGGTTACGGCACTGACGGCAATCACGGGAATTTTACTGTTTTCCGGATCCTTGTTGATGGTCTCCAGGAATTCGTATCCACTGACCTCGGGCATCAGCAAGTCGAGCAGTATTAGAGCCGGGCGTTCCTTGCGAATAATTTCCATACCTTCCCGGGCACTCAGTGCGGTGAGTATGCCATAACCTTTGGATTGAAGTATGGCTTCCAATAAAACTACATTGGTCGTTGAATCATCAATGACCAGGACTTTTTGTGTTTTGTTTGACATGACCGAAGGTGGCTGCAGTTCCTGATTGAAGAGCTAAATATACCTGTTAAGCCCTGTTGGATTCAATTCGTGCAGAGTGACATTCCTTACCTGGTGGTGATGATATAAATCATCATAAAGCAATCTCCCGTGTTGATGGGTTTTTTTTATATATTTAATCTTTTTGATAAACCCCCTATATCTTGAATCTCAAAGTTATAAATACCGGGGATGAAGACCTGAATTTGCCTTTTCAGCATCTTTTGAGCGAAGAACAGCTGGAGCAGGTAAGGAAGCACTCGAACACGGTCCGCTTCAAAAATAAAGATGTCATCTTCAGGCAGAATACACGAACATCCCATATCATGCTGGTCGAATCGGGCCTGGTGAAAGTGTTCAAAGAGGGAAGGCAGGAAAAAAACATGATCCTGAAGCTGGCTGTCACAGGGGAATACCTTGGCCTGATGTCGGTTTTTGGAAAGGATACCCATGAATACTCAGCCTCCACGATCCACCATGCAAACATCCGGTTTATCGATATCAACATATTCAAAAACCTAATCCTGGAAAATGGTAAATACGCCCTGAAACTCATTCATATGATCAGCCTGGACGGTTTATTTATTTTCGACAGGTTGATGGGTCAATCCTATAAACAACTGCCGGGAAGGATAGCCGATGTTTTACTCTATTTCTCCGGGATAATCTTTAAGAAGGATGAATTTGATATACCTCTTAGCAGGAGGGAACTGGCAGAATTGGCAGGGACCACCAAGGAGAGTTTTATAAGGACCCTTACCGAATTCAAGAACGATAGGATCATTGAACTGGAAGGGACAAAAATCAGGATACGGAGCAAAGACATTGTGGAAACCCTGAGCAAACTCGGTTAGCCTCAAGATGAAAACAAGATGAAAATCCTTATCGTGGATGATATTTTCACCAACCGGATGTTGTTGAGAGATATCATCCGATCATTGAATTATGATTATGTAGAATCGGAAAACGGAAAACAGGCCCTGGAGATCATCAGGCAAGAAGATGTTGGCATCGTTTTGATGGATATTGAAATGCCCGTGATGAACGGCCTGGAAACTACCCGCTATATACGGGAAGTACTACCTCATCCGAAAAACAGGACCATAGTCGTTGCGATCACGGCTCACAATCCGCACATGTTCTTCGAAGATTATCAGGATGCCGGCTTCGATCAGATCATCACGAAACCCTATAATGCAGAGAAAATACAAGAAGTCATTTCCATATATGAAAGGAAAGCTTGAAGCTTAAAGTTTTAAGTTTATAGTTTAAAGTTTTAATGTGTAAACGATCTGCTGATATATTACATCTAATCCTTAAAACCTTAGAACCCTAAATCCCTAGAACCCTAAAACATGAACCCTCCCCTGGCGGAACGGATGCGGCCCAAAAACCTGGATGAATTTCTGGGACAGGATCATCTGGCAGGATCCGAAGGGGTGATAAGGAAAATGGTGGATTCCGGAGCGCTTCAGTCTTTTATTCTATGGGGGCCGCCGGGGGTAGGAAAAACCACTTTGGCCAGGATCGTTGCAGCACAAACGGGAAGAAAGTTTTTTAGTCTGAGTGCCATTAATTCGGGAGTCAAGGACATTCGTGATAGCATTGAGCAAGCAAAAAGATCGCGGTTTTTTTCGGCTCCCAACCCGGTTTTATTCATCGATGAAATACACCGGTTCAGTAAATCACAACAGGATTCCCTGCTGGGAGCGGTGGAGCAGGGCATTTTGGTTTTGATAGGTGCCACTACCGAAAATCCATCCTTTGAGGTTATCCCCCCCTTATTGTCACGGTGCCAGGTTTATATTCTCAAGCCCCTGAAGCCGGAACATTTGAATATCCTGTTGAAAAGAAGCCTGGAACAGGACCCGGAATTAAAGAAGTACACCATAGAAATCCTTGAAAAGGAAGCCCTCACGCGTCTCTCGGGAGGAGATGCCCGCAAATTGCTGAATGCCCTGGAACTGGTTGTGAATGCTGAAAAGGGAAAGAACAAGAAAACCATAAAGGTTACCGACGAAAAGGTACTGAACCATGTACAGCAAAACCTCGCCCTCTACGATAAAGCAGGGGAGCAACATTACGATATCATTTCTGCTTTTATCAAATCGGTACGCGGAAGCGATCCCAATGCAGCCGTATACTGGCTTGCCAGGATGGTGGAAGGAGGGGAGGACCCCCTATTCATTGCCCGCCGCCTGGTGATCCTTGCAGCCGAAGATATAGGTCTTGCCAATCCCAATGCACTGCTTATGGCTAACAATGCCTTCCAGGCGGTCCATGCCATCGGTATGCCCGAGGCCCGTATCATTCTCTCGGAAGCGACGGTATACCTGGCTACCTCACCCAAATCGAATTCTGCCTACCGTGCCATCAGTGATGCACAGGCACTGGTGCGCAAAACAGGCGATTTGAGCGTACCGTTGAATATAAGGAATGCATCCACCGAATTGATGAAAGATCTCGGCTATAGCAAAGGCTATAAATATGCACATGATTATAAAGGCAATTTCACACCGGAAGAATTCATGCCGGAAGAGATCCGTGGTAAAGTTCTGTACACACCCCAGGATAACGCGCGGGAAAAAGAGATCTTAGAAAGACTCATAAAATGGTGGACAGAAATTTACGGATACAACAAATAGTATAGTTTTTCCGAATGGATCGTTAATTTTCTAACCGCGGGGAGCGCAAAGGATTCGCAAAGAACGCGATGTTTTCACCGGTTTGTTCAACCTCTTCGCGAACCTGGCGCCTTCCTGGCGAACTTAGCGGTTAAAATGGAATTACTATCACACGGATAATGCATTTATTTTTATAGTTTTACGCGAATATTTTTCTGAATGAAACTGACAGAAACACAGCAGATCCTCAAGAAAATACCGGGTATCCGGTACAGTGGCAGTGAACAGTTTTTCCTGATCGCGGGGCCCTGTGTGGTTGAAGGAGAGGAGATCACCTTCAAAACCGCCGAAAAGGTCAAATTCCTTGCCGATAAGTTTAAGATACCCCTGTTGTTCAAGTCTTCCTACAGAAAGGCCAACCGGTCCAAACTCGATTCCTTCACCGGATTGGGAGATGAAGGTGCCCTTAAGATACTGGGTAAGGTACGATCTGAATTGAAGGTTCCTGTCATAACGGACATCCATACCCCTCCCGAAGCCGCCATGGCTGCAGAATATGTGGATGCTTTGCAGATACCCGCTTTTTTGTGCCGTCAGACCGAACTCCTGCAGGCGGCAGGAGCAACCGGCAAAGTCATCAACATCAAGAAAGGACAGTTTCTGGCTCCCTCGTCCATGAAGTTCGCCGTCGAAAAGGTAAAGGATACCGGAAACAACAAGATCCTGCTCACCGAACGGGGTAGCATGTTCGGCTACGGGGATCTGATCGTGGATTTTCGCGGCATCAGCGAAATGCAGGAAAGCGGTCAGCCCGTGATCCTGGACGTGACCCATTCCCTGCAGCAACCCAACCAGCCTACAGGTGTGAGCGGGGGCCGGCCGGAAATGATCGGCTTGATGGCAAGAACCGGGATCGCGGCCGGGGTAGACGGGATCTTCCTGGAAACCCATCCCGATCCCACTAAAGCCCTTTCTGACGGAAGCAATATGCTCCATTTGGAACTTTTGGAAGAATTACTGGAACAATTAACAGAATTAAGAAAACTAATCGTCAAATTAGATATATAGACCTGAATTTAAACCCGTTTATCAACCAAATAAAACCTTAAATCTTAAAGCCATAAAACATTAAAACGCTAAAACTTAAATCTTTCTTGCTATGAAAAAACGATTCAACTTCTTATTTGCGGCCATACTGATGACTACAAGCATGGCTTTAAATGCCCAGAACATGACCCTGGACGAGATCCTGGAAGCTCATTTCGAGACCATCAACCAGGATAAACTCCTTGAGATCGACAACATGGTCCAGATCGGAAGAGCCTTGCAAATGAACATGGAACTTCCTTATAAGACTGTCATGCAAAGACCGGAAAAGATATACATGGAAGTGGAAATTCAGGGTGCCAGGATGCAACAGGCATATAACGGGGAAACCGGCTGGATGATTGCTCCATGGACCGGTACCATGGAGCCCCAGGACCTGACCGGAACACAACTGAAAAGTTTTGAATCCCAGGCCGATATGGATGGGAACTTGTATAACTGGGAAGAGAAAGGTCACCGGGTCACCCTGGTCGGTGAAGAAGAAATGGAAGGAACACCGGTATACAACATCAAACTGGTACATACGAACGGCGATGAATATAACTACTACATGGATGCAGAGAATTTTGTAGTGCTGAAAGTGAAAGCTAAGGTTAAAGTAGAACAAGGTGAAGTGGAAGGGGAGACCTACCTGAGCAACTATAAGCCTGTGGAGGGGATCATTATGCCTTTCGTTATTGAAAACCGCGTTAATGGCCAGACCCAGATGCAGATCGTTGTTGATTCCGTGAAATTTAACACAGGTATTGATGAGAGCATCTTTGAGAAGCCTGAAGCGGAAGAAATGCCAACCGAAGAAGACCAATAATCACAAAATCAACAAATCATTAAATCAATAACATCATGAAGAGAACCATTGCTTTCTCTTTAAGTTTCGTGTTGATGCTGGGAATCACCTGGGGCCAGCGACAATACAAAGTCACTTCCGGCACTTTTGGCGCCATCAAGGCCCAGCATATCGGTCCGGCCGTTATGAGCGGAAGGATTGCCGCGATAGACGCGCTACAGGAAGATCCCAGGATTGTCTGGGTGGGTTCCGCCAGCGGGGGTGTATGGAAAAGTAAAAATGCCGGCGTCCTTTTTAAACCCGTTTTTGATGATCACACCATGTCTATCGGGGCCGTTACCATTACCCAAACCCACCCCGATACGGTATGGGTCGGAACGGGAGAAACTTCAACCCGGAATTCGGTTTCAGTGGGAACCGGCGTATACAGGACTACGGATGGAGGAGATAATTGGAAAAGGATGGGCCTGGAAAACTCGGAGCGCGTATCCAGGATCATTGTTCATCCTGAATATCCCAATACGGTTTATGTAGCCGCTTTGGGTCATCTTTGGGGCCCCAACGAAGAAAGAGGCGTGTTCAAAACCACCGATGGGGGAGAGAATTGGGAAAAAGTCCTTTACGTGGATGAAAACACGGGTTGTTCCGACCTGGACATCGATCCCCGGGACCCCGATATACTCTATGCAGGGATGTGGGATTTCAGGAGAAGGGCCTATGATTTCCGTTCCGGCGGACCGGGAAGTGCGCTTTACAGGACCCGGGACGGTGGAAAAAATTGGGAGAAACTCACAGAGGGCATCCCGGATGAAACCCTGGGCCGTATCGCCGTGGGGGTCTCCCCGGTTGATCCGCGTACCGTATATGCGCTGATTGAAGCCAAAGAAGAAGGCGGACTATACCGCTCCGACAATAAGGGCGGGTCATGGAAGCTGGTCAACGATACCAAACCCATGAAGGAAAGGCCCTTCTATTTTCACCAGATATACCCGGACCCCGTGGATACGAACCGGGTCTATAAACCCAGCTTTAACCTGCATGTGAGCAAGGATAAAGGTGAGAAATTCAGGATTGCTTACGTCGAGGGAGGCGATGTACATGTGGATCATCATGCGCTCTGGATCAGTAAAAAGGACAATGATTTCCTGTACCTGGGAACCGACGGGGGCGTTTATGTTTCCAACGACCAGGGCAGTAGCTGGAGACACATACGTAACCTGCCTGTTTCTCAATTCTATAAGGTGAGTGCGGACGACAAAAAACCCTATAATGTTTACGGTGGTTTGCAGGATAACGGTTCATGGACGGGTCCCAGCAAAAGTCCGGGCGGTATCACCAACTGCGACTGGAACAACGTGGGATTTGGCGACGGCTTCTCGGTCTATGCAGACAAAACCGACGAGGATATCCTCTACTGGCAGTGGCAGGGAGGTAATTTCGTCCGCTACTATAAATCCACCGGGGAACGGAAGCAGATCAAGCCTTACCGGGACAAGGATACGGAAGAGCTTCGCTTCAACTGGGACGCGGCCATAGCATTCAGTCCGGTCGACGATCGCATGTATGTCGGGGCCCAGTATCTCTATATGTCAGAGGATAAAGGAGATTCCTGGAAAAGGATTTCACCGGACCTGACAACCGATGATCCCGAAAAACAGCAGCAAAGTACCACCGGCGGCTTGACTCTCGACAACTCTACAGCCGAGAACCATTGTACCATCATCAACATCGCGGAATCGGCCCTGGACAAGAACCTGATCTGGGTGGGAACCGATGACGGCAACATACAAGTCACCCGTGACGGTGGTAAGAGCTGGACCAATGTAATTGATAATGTGCCCGGACTGCCGGATCATACCTGGTGCTCTTCGGTGTATCCCGGCAGGTTCGACAAGGGCACCTGTTACACCACCCTTGACGGCCACAGGAACGATGATAAAACACCATACGTTTATAAGACAACCGATTACGGGGAAACCTGGACCTCTCTTGTCGATGATAATATCGAGTCTTATTGCTACAAGATCATCGAGGATCTTGAAAATCCGGACCTGCTTTTCCTCGGGACCGAGTTCGGACTCTATGTATCCATCGACGGTGGACAAGTATGGTCCCGGTTTGAAGAAAACCTGCCTAAAGTATCGGTCATGGACCTGGTTATCCAACCCAGGGAGAATGACCTGGTCCTTGGTACCCATGGCCGGGGGATCGTGATCATCGATGACATTTCTCCCTTGCGTGATCTCACACCGGAAATGCTGGAACAGAACCTGGTTTTCCTCGAATCCAGACCTTATCTAATATCCAGTATGGGCGGAACCCAGAGTTACGGGGGAGATGATGAATTCCGGGGAAGGAATCCTTCCGATGCCTTGTATATCACATATTTCATGAAGAAAAGGCATGTTTTCGGTGATATGTACATCGAGATATACAATGATAAAGGGGAGAAGATCAAGGAACTCCCCGCGGGCAAAAGGAAAGGCATCAACCGGGTTACCTGGACCCCCAGGAGAAAGCCGCCCCAAATGCCTCCTTCCAACCAGCTTACCTTCGGTTCCATTGCCGGCCCCAATTATCTACCAGGTGAATATACGGTCAAGGTTCTCAAAGGAGGGGATAGCTATGAGTCCACGGTAACCCTGGATTACGATCCCGACTCCAGGCATAGCGTGGAAGAACGCAACCTGCAGCTCAGGACCGTCAACCGTTGTTACGATGTGATCGCCGATCTCGGCTTTGTGACCAGGCGGGTCACCGATGCCATGGAAGCAGCCAGGAAAGCTGCAGAAAACGACAAGACCAAGGCATTTCTGGATAAAAAACTGAATGCCTTTGCCGGCGAACTCGAAGAATTCAAGGAAAGCTTCATGTTTACCGAGGCACAGGATGTCAATGCCGACGAGCGGCTGAGGGAAAAGCTGGCCAGCCTGTATGGAGCCATCCTGCAATACCAGGGCGCTCCCACCCAATCACAGATGGAACAACTTGAATTCCTGAGTAAAGAAGTGGAACGAACCGCCGAGAAAGCAGACAAGCTTTTCGATAAGAACCTGGCATCATTGAACAAAGGCCTGGAATCCGGGGGATTGGAGCCGATCAAACCGATCAGCAGGGAGGAATTCAACAAGGAACAGGAAGACTAGCCCCCGGATATCATAAGCCTATTAATGCAAGAGCCGCCCCTTTTGATGAGGCGGCTCTTCTGTTTTAAAGGCATATCTGTAAGCCGGGTTCTGTATCCTTCCGGTTCTTCCGGTACCGGACCTCCGGTCGGATCTCCATCATTTATCTGGGCACGGGATCACTCCCGTGCACGAGCGACCTACCCCCCGGCTCGGACGAGCAGCCCTCGAATGCCGGTATACATGGTCTTGCAACCCGCGGCCGGACAGCCGGACATGTCACCATGCCCGCTGGTGAACTCTTACCTCACCTTCTCACCCTTACTCCCGGTTTCCCGGGAGCGGTCATTTTCTTCTCCGGATCCCTGCCCTTTCGGACAGCTTCCTTTAGGAAGTGCGGTGCTCTGTGTTGCCCGGACTTTCCTCACCGGTCTTGCAACCGGAGCGATGGAACGATCTGCCGGGAAATTGCAAAATTAATAAATTTATATAACTAATTCAAGCTCAGCGGATCAGGACCATGGTAGCACCAAAGCCATACTCCTGAAAAGATGCATCCTGGTATCTCAGCCGGGGATATTGTTGATCCAGTTCCTTACGAAGTTCAAACTTGAGTTTGCCGTTGCCTACCCCGTGAATAAAAACAATGCGCGGGATCTTGTTTTCTATGGCCTTTTCCAGCTCCCGGCGAAAGGTGTTCATCTGGATCTCCAGTATTTCCCCGTTACTCATGCCCGCGGAGCTTTCGATGAGCTCGTGGATGTGCAGATCCACCTCCGGAATGCCCGGTTTTTCTTTCTTTTCGTGTACCTTATTTTTAGCGTCTTCTGCCGCATCCTTGTCCTCGATCTCATCTTTCCTCGATTCCACGCTCTCTGCATAATCCTCCGCATCCGGAATTTCCCTGCCCAAAAGAAAAAGGGAGGCCCGCTCATTGAAATAGTCGTTGGATGCCTCGTAAAAGCCGTTTTTCAGGTGATCGAGCCTGATCTCCAGGCGGTGGTCCAGCACATCCAGCTGGCGGTGCATTCCCTTATTGAAATAAATAGCCTGCACCAGGAAAACGGCTGTTTCATCCATATCATTATGAACCAGGTCCATTAAGTGAACCTTGGTGTCATGCTCCAGGAAACCCGAATCCTGATCTTCGTAATAATTGCCGCGTTGCAAACTGAGGTTGTAAAGTATGTGGTACGGACCGTCATTTACCAGGTGCACGCCGTAGAACCCTTCCCCGCGGATAAAGGCCAGGTAGGTCCTCCCGGGTTCCGGGTCATCCCTGGGAGCCGTATCTTCCCATTCACCCGTGAATCCCGTATCGTGCAAAACTTGTTCTTCCGGACCGGCAGCGGCAACCGTTTCTGCCGCGTGAGAAGCTTCTTCTTCATAACTGCTCTCCGTATCCGGCACCAGGTCGTTTTCCAGCACCGGCATTTCAAATCCATCCTCACCCCGCACCAGGGCCGTTCTTGCATCCTGGTAGCCGGTTACGATCCCGCCGCCGATATCATTGAGAAACTTGACCTTTGTCCCTGTTTTGAATTTCATACCATATATACTTTCTATATTTGCTGCAAATTTAGTGAAAATAAAGGATTGTTAAACCGGATGGCTGGTCTGCAAAAGATTGATACCGAAGACTTTAATTATGATCTCCCGGAACACCGGATCGCCAGGTATCCCGCCGGGGACCGCTCGGGCTCCAAATTACTGGTATACAGGCATGGAAACCTGAACCATTTTCCTTTTAAAACTTTGCCGGATATCCTCCCGAAGGAAAGCACCCTGGTCTTCAATAATACCGAGGTCATCCATGCACGGCTGCAGTTCAGGAAGCCTACCGGCGCTCTCATCGAGATCTTTTGCCTGGAACCCTTTTCCCCGCCTTCTTTTGAACAAGCCTTAATGGCAAAGGGCCATGCGGTATGGAACTGCATGGTGGGTAACCTGAAAAAATGGAAGGATGAATCACTGGAAGGGAGCCTGATGCTGGACGGTAAGAAGATCCGGCTTCAGGCAAAAAAGACAGGCTTTGATAATAAGGAAGTAAGGATAGAATTCAACTGGGATCCCCCCGACAAGACTTTCGGGAGCATATTGGAAAACGCGGGCCTCATCCCCATCCCTCCTTATCTGAAAAGAAAAAGCGAGGACATCGACCTGGAACGCTACCAGACCGTCTATTCCGAGATCCCCGGGTCGGTTGCGGCGCCTACGGCCGGATTGCATTTCACGGATGAAGTGCTTACCGGACTGGATAAAAAAGGCATCCACGGGGTTAACCTGACCCTTCATGTAAGCTCGGGAACTTTTCAGCCCGTGAAGACCCGGGATGCCACACGCCATTGCATGCACCGGGAGCATTTCAGCATCAGCAGGGAAGCACTGCAGAAGCTCCTGAAACCCCGGGAAGAACTGGTCGCGGTGGGGACCACCTCCCTGAGAACGCTGGAAAGCCTGTACTGGATCGCCGGGAAGATCCGGCAGGGCAAACAAAACCCCCTGAACCTGAAACAATGGGAAGCCTATGGCATACATAGCAGCCTTCAGTGGAAAGAGGCCGTATCGGTTTTACTGGAATTCATGGATAAAGAGCAAATGGAACGGCTGGAGGCCCTCACCGCCATCATGATCGTAGCGGGTTATGAATTTCATTCCATTTCCGCCCTGATCACCAATTTCCACCTCCCTAAAAGTACCCTCCTCATGCTCATCGCTGCCTGGATCGGGGAGGACTGGCGCCGGGTATACAACTACGCCCTCGAAAATGATTTCAGGTTCCTGAGTTACGGGGATTCGAGTATTCTCTTCAATTACTGATTACGGATTACGGATTGCGGATTAGTCCGGCAATAATTATTAATTTTAGCTTTCATTTATCATTCCGCAATCATGACCCATTCCAGAGGCTTTGCCAGCGACAACAATGCTACCGTTCACCCGAAAATCATGGAAGCCATCATGGCCGCCAACCGGGGACATGTGATCGCCTACGGTGATGATCCCTACACGGAAGAGGCGGTTCAAACGGTGAAAAGCCAGTTCGACAGCGATCCCGAAGTGTTCTTCGTATTCACCGGTACCGCCGCCAATGTATTGAGCCTGGAAGCCTCCACCCAATCCTGGAACAGCATTATTTGCGCCGAAAGTTCCCATATCCACGAGGATGAATGCGGGGCTCCCGAAAAATTCACGGGTGCCAAGCTGATCCCCGTGGAAACCCCGGACGGTAAGCTCACCGTTCCCCTGGTGGAAAAATATGCCTATGGTTTTGGCTTCGAGCACCATTCACAGCCCCGGGTGGTTTCCATCACCCAGGTCACGGAAATGGGTACCATCTATACCCCGGAAGAGATTCGCAAACTGGCGGATTATGTCCATGCGCGGGGCATGATCCTGCACATGGACGGGGCGAGGATCGCCAACGCGGCAGTTTCTTTGGGATTGGAGTTCAGGGAATTTACGGAACACGGCGGTGTGGATGTGCTTTCCTTCGGGGGCACCAAGAACGGGATGATGTTCGGCGAGGCGGTTATATTTTTCAACAAATCCCTGGCGACCCATTTTAAATACATCCGGAAACAGGGAATGCACCTGGCTTCGAAGATGCGATACATTGCTGCCCAGTTTACCGCCTATTTCCAGGATGATCTGTGGCGGGGAAATGCCACCCATGCCAACAAAATGGCGCAATTACTGGCGAAGAAAGTCTCGGGGATCAAAGGTGTTGAACTCACCCAGAAGGTCCAGGCCAACGGGGCATTCGCCCGGGTACCGGCAGAACTGATCGAACCCCTGCAGGAGGCTTTTTTCTTTTACATCTGGGACGAAAAAACCTCCGAGGTGCGGTGGATGTGTTCCTGGGATACCACCGAAGAGGATATTGACAGGTTTGCGGAAAAGCTTAAATCATTGATGTTGTCCTAATTGCTGCTTGCTTCCGGTGGCTGGTTACTGGCCGTTTTTCGTATGCGATCAATAACCAGCAACCGGTACTGCAACCATTGATGTTGTTGATTTGTCTTTCATCATATAAATGAATAATTATTTATCTTAGCACAAACCATTAAACAGCTGTTATCATGAAGGTCTTTACGAAAATCCTGTGCAGCTTCACTGCATCAGTGCTGCTGATCCTCAATCCATCCGGTATATACGGTCAATTGAATGAAGTAGATTTCCTGAAGGGTGGTGTTGACGATGCCAATATACTCTTTGAACAATATCTAACACCCTTTGGGAACGTTCTTGGAGCTGACATCAACGGAGGTTGGTACAACACGGCAAAACCGCATAAACTGGGGGGTTTTGATATTACCTTTACTGCCAGTATGGCATGGGCACCTAAAGATGCCAAGTATTTTGATATCTCCCAGATCGGGCTGGATTCTGATGTATACGGCCACAACAGCGATTTTGAAACACCAACGGTCATGGCACCCAAAGAAGATGACCGTCCTGATTTGTGGTACTGGACCGATAATCCGGCTACACCGGCATCCGATACCATCTCCCTGGCCCGCTATCAATTACCCAACGGTACCGGTCTGGGATTTTTTCCCCTTCCAATGGCCCAGGTAGGAATAGGTTTATTCAAAGGAACCGATGTTACGGTACGGTATCTTCCGAATATAAAGTTTGGTGATTATGGACAAATGGGATTGTGGGGTGTTGGTCTGAAGCACAGTGTCAGCCAGTATATCCCCTTTATAAAGATCATACCCTTCCTGGATATCTCACTTCAGGGTGGATACACAACGGTGAATACCTCTGCCAATATTGATTTTCAACCGGCAGATGCATTACCCAGCACTTATCAGGGAAACGACCTGACCACCGATGCCGTAAGTTTTGATGATCAGTCAGTTGATCTGAATATTGAAGGATATACCATCAATCTGATTGCTTCCCAATCCTTCCCGGTGATCTCTTTTTATGAAGGTGTAGGTTACAGCAAAACCAAGACGGTTTTAAAAACCGTGGGGTATTTCCCTGTACCCAGTCTGGATGCCGATCCATCCTCCGATTATTTTGGAGAGGTGGTGGTTACGGATGAAGATGCATTAAAAGATCCCATCAACCTGGAAATGAGAAATGCGAGTGATTTGCGTATCAATGCAGGTTTCAGACTAAAATTCGCTGTGATCACCATTCATTTCGACTATACCTACGCCAACTACTCCGTATTCACCACCGGATTGGGCGTTAGTTTCAGGTAAACAATATTGGATTTTGCACATAAGGCTGTCACCATCTGGCAGCCTTTTCTGTTTTTTAACATTTCTGGTTTCAGATATTCTTCATAAACATTCGGTAATTTTCAACTTACATCAGAGAAAAAATGAAAGAATCCCTACTTCTATTAATAAAAAATGTGGAAGTTTTCGCTCCTGAACCTTTGGGAATTAAGAACCTGCTGATAGCCGGAAACAAAGTTGCCTTGATCTCCGGTAATTCAAAAAGCCCTGAAGGTTTGGATTGTCTTGAGCTGGATGCTTCGGGTTTACGGTTGACACCCGGGTTCATCGATGCCCATGTCCATATTGCGGGGGCAGGAGGGGAGGGTGGTCCGGCCACCCGTACTCCCGAGATCTTTCTGTCGGACCTCCTGGAAGCGGGGGTCACTACGGTTATTGGTTGCCTAGGCACCGACGGGATGACCCGCTCCCTGGAGAGCGTCCTGATGAAAGTCAAGGCACTCCGCACCGAGGGGATATCCGCCTGGATGTATTCCGGTGCCTACCAGGTACCCACACCCACCTTGACCGGGGATATTGGAAAGGACCTTGCCCTGATAGAGGAGGTAATCGGTGCAGGAGAGATCGCTTTGTCCGATCACCGTTCCTCCGTACCCACGGTCGATGAGTTGATCAGACTGGCGGAACACACCCGGGTAGGCGGGATGCTGGGAGGTAAGGCCGGTATCGTCAACATCCACATGGGCGATGCCAGGGATCCTTTCCGGCCTATACTGGAAGCAGTAGCAAACAGTGAACTTCCGATCAAGCAGTTTTATCCCACCCACTGTAACCGGAACCAACACATTTATGAGAATGCAAAGGAATACGGGAAAAAGTCGTGGATTGACCTTACTTCCAGCTCCTATGATTATTTTCCCGAAGATGAGATCAAGCCTTCTGAAGCAGTTATGGGCCTGTTGGATGAAGGGGTTCCTCTGGAACACATTACCATGACCTCGGATGCCAACGGTTCCCTGCCCCAGTTCAACGAGCAGGGAGAACTGGTCAGACTGGAAATGGGCAAACCCCTATCACTTATAAAAGAATTGAAAGATCTGATCGGGGAGGGTCTTCCGCTGGAAAAGGCTATCCGGATATTTTCCACGAATCCTGCGGAAGTACTTAAACTAAGAAGAAAAGGCCGTATCTTTGAGGGAGCCGACGCTGATCTGATACTATTCGATGCCGGACTGGACATAAAATACTTACTGGCCAAGGGTCAGTTAATGATAGATGACGGCAAAATAATCAGACGCGGTACCTACGAATAATTACCAGGAAAGCAAAATTTCATTATACAGACGATTAATTGTTTATTTTCATGAAGTATGCAATAATATTAGCTGTATTCTTATTGACCCTGTTCTGGTCAGCAACGGCTCAACGAGGACACCTGATGATCGTCGGCGGCGGTTCAGAAAGCAATGACTATCCTACCAGTTGGAATGCCGAACCGTATCAGTGGGCCGTGGATCAAAGCAAAAATAAAAAGGTGGCTGTATTGCACTATAGTTCTACAAGCAGCTGGCTGGAAGATTATTTTATGAACCATTGCGATGCAACAGAAGCCAAAAGTTATGTGGTAAACAGTTCCAATGCCAACAGCAGTGCACTCATGGAGGAACTGATGGGCTATGATGTTTTCTTTTTCCGTGGTGGGAACCAGGAAGTATACTATGAGGATTACAATGGAACCCTGATGGAACAGACCATAAAAGACAAGTATGAGGATGGCGGTGTAATTGGTGGGACATCTGCCGGTCTGGCTATACTCTCAGGGGTGATATTCTATGCCGGGCATGGCAGTGTTTATTCCGATGAGGTCATTAAAAATTTCAACGATAATGATATCACCCTCGCTGACGATTTTCTGGATTTTATGCCCGGTTACCTCTTTGATTCCCATTTCAGGGATCGGGGCCGGTTGGGGCGCCTGGTTGCTTTTCTTTCGAACTATTATAAAACACAAGCCGAGCTGATAACCGGTATTGGCGTAGATGGCACTACGGCACTGTGTATCGATTCCGGCATGATGGCCACCGCATATGGAACCGGTGCCGTTGGCATTTATGAACCGGTTGCAGATCCCAGGTTTGGTGCTGGCAACATGGTTCTGGCAGATTCTATCTGGGTAAGTCAGCTCCTCCACGGAGACCAGATAGATCTGAATACAGGAATAATAACCGGACTGGAAAATGAGATCATCCCCTTCGCTGAGGAGGAAAATGGAAAACATATACTGTTTCTCAGCGGTTCTGATGAATTTTCTCCGGCCAATATCGATATGCTTGAAAAATTTGCCGGTATGTCATCCCCTTATTCAGACACCGTTCTGATCATCTCCGGTACGGACATTACCCTGGCATCCTTGATAAAGGACAAGCTGCTGGATTTCCAGGTACCCTGCGTACATCTGTATGAAGGAACGGCTGCCAATTCCGAAAATGAGGAATTGAAAGAAGCCATTGACCAATCGGGTAAATTCCTTCTGGTAAACAATACAACCTACAATTTTAATGTATTTCGTTTAGCCGGACCGGTAGGCGAACACTTCGACGAAATTCTGAAACGACCCGGCACCCCTATTGCGATGATCGGTGATAATGCCCGCTTTGCAGGCAACTGGATCATAGGTAACTATGCCAGCAGCAGTGCAAATTTCAATTTTTCAGAAGGCTATGCTTTCTTAAAATCTACCCTGATCGTTCCAAAATGCTATGATATACCAGTTAGCGGATTTTCTACGGAACTGTGGGATGGAACGCATGCTGCATTGCCATTTGGTATGGTCACCAAGGCCGATCGTTACGGACTTTGGCTCAATAATGAAAACTATATGGTCTACAAACCCCACGGGAAGGAAAGCTATTTTCATTTTCATGGAACATCCCCGGTTATGATGCTTAAGCAGTTTAAAAACCAAACAGGGATCGCTGAACAAACCTATAATGGACAACCATCGGAGATACCTAAAATGGTTGCCGGATTTGAAAAATTGCTGCTCGGTTTTTATAGTGAGGGGGATTCGGTCAAGGTGGGCGGTCATCTTGAAACGGGAATACCAAACCCGGGTTTCATCTTAACTGATAATTTTAATATCAAAAAAACACAAAGCCATTTAACTATTTCATTGCCTGATAATCGTTTTGATGTTTCCGTTTACACTATAACCGGTCAACTTTGTTTTCAATCCGGGAAAAATCGGGATTTCGTAAGCATCCCGACCCATAACTGGGAAAAGGGAACCTATATAGTTCAATGCATTAGCGAAGATCTGCAGCAACGGACCGTCAGGAAAATTAATATCGTAAAATGATTGTTATACCCTAATTTACATTCACTGGTTTGAACCAATGAAACCCGGGGATAATATATTGGTCAGGAGATTAAAGGATGGCGATGAAATTGCTTTTAAAGAGATCTACCAACGCTACAAGGAAAAAGTATATTTCTTTGCCTTGAGATACGTGAAAAATGAAGCGGAAGCATCCGAAATTCTCCAACAGGTTTTTGTCAAACTTTGGGATTCAAGGCACAAAATCAGACGCGACAAACAACTGATCAATTACCTGTTTACCATTACAAAAAATACCCTTTTTCATGATCTGGAGAAACAAAAAACCAGGCAGGCTTATATTGAGTACCTGAAGATATACGCTTCAGCACAATCCTTCGCAACAGATGAACAAATTTTGTTCGATGAATGCCGTAATGCATTGAAGGAGGCCATAAGGGAACTCCCCGCAAAGCGAAGGCAGATATTTCTTTCCAGGAAAGATCATGGAATGACTTATAAGGCTATAGCAGAGCAATTTCATATTTCCATCAAAACGGTTGAAACCCATATTTCATTGGCGACAAAATCACTCCGGGAGAAAATGGAAGAATTTCTATAATCTCTTTCAGGGTTTTATCCATCACAGCGGTATACTAAATAACTTATTTCTTTTTCATGGAAAGAGAATTTATTCATATCCTGGAAAAAATCCAGAAAGGTAATCTGGACGCACGTACGTACAGGAAAATACAAAGCATGCCGGATAGTAAGCGCATGTTATTTCATCAGTTCATCAAAGAAGAGGCTCCTGGTTCTCTAAAAGAACTGCCAGACTTTGATGCTATATGGCTTACTATTCAAAATGATCTATCATCCACTCCGAAACCGGATTACAGATTGATGTACCGCTTGCTTCCTTACGCAGCGGCCATTCTGATCGGAATGGTATCCTTTTACCTGGGCAGGGATCTTCAACCCGGGATACCGGAAAACACGAACAGAACCAGCATCATCGCACCCATGGGAACCCTGTCGGAGGTCAGGTTGCCTGATAATTCCAGGATATGGCTGAATGCGGGAAGTGAGATTCAATATGATCAACATTACAACCAGAGCAACCGCGACCTCATTCTTAATGGGGAAGCATTTTTTCAAATCGCAGAAAACAATGAACTGCCACTTAAAGTAAGCACAAATTCAATGGAAGTTGTTGCCAGAGGTACCACCTTCTTTATTAATGCCTATGAAAGCAATGAAAAAGTAACTGTGGGTTTGATCGAAGGGATGGTGTCGGTAAAACATCGGATGCAGGAGCTTGAACCTGTTGAGCTCGAGGTGATGCAAAAAGTGCAGTTTAACGCAGGGCGAATGAGCTTAGATGAGGTAAGCCGGGATGACTATTCATGGAAGGAAGGGGTGCTGGTCATTGACGACCTGCCCTTGTTCGAGATCACCCAAAGACTTGAGAATTTCTATAATCAAAATATTATTCTCGAAGGGAAAAAAGCAGGAGAGCTCCGCTTTTCTTTGACGGTAAAGGAGGAGCCCCTTGAAGAAATTCTGCAGTTGCTAAGTCTGGCTGCACCTGTTACATACAGGCAGGATGAAGAATTGAACTATATTATTTCAACAGAATAACCAAACCTATGGCCATAATGAAGCTAATCGTTAAAAAGGCACTTAAGATTCTTTTTATTTTGGGTTTCCTGGTCAGTCCGTGGACCCTGTTTGCCGATTCACCGAAAACTGACCCGCTGAGTCTGGATTTTGACAGGCAACCCCTTAAAAAAGTTTTAAAAGAGATCGAGCGCCAGACAGAATTCACCTTTGTCTTCAACACCCAACAGATCGATGTCGATCAGGAATGTACCATTCATGTTGAGAACCGGGATCTGCTGGAAGTACTGAATACCCTCTTCAGTGATTCTGAAATTGCCTATAGAATTGAGAAGAACCATATTGTGCTGATCCGGGGCCAGAGTGATCAAGTCCGGCAACAGGAACCCGTGAGGGTCAGTGGAATCGTGACCGATGAAGCGGGCCAACCCCTGATCGGTGTCAATATTGTCATTAAAGGCACAACCGAAGGCACCATCACCGATGTGAACGGGGAATATGAGATATGGGTTGAACCCGGAAGCACCCTGGTATTCTCCTATGTGGGATACCTGGAACAGGAGGTCCGGATTACGGGTGAAAGAACACTGGATGTGACCATGAGCATGGATACCCAACAAATGGAAGAGGTAGTAGTGGTTGGTTATGGTCGTGAGAGCAAAGCTCTGTTATCCAGTTCTGTGGGCACAGTATCCTCAGATAAACTTACGGATAATCCTGAGTACAGCATCACCAGTGCATTGCAGGGCCGTTCAGCCGGAATACAGGTCGTGCAGAATTCCGGAGCCCCCGGAAAAGGAATTACGGTAAGGGTTCGCGGTGTAAGCTCCATTCGTGCAGGGGCCGAACCCTTGTATGTAATTGACGGGGTACCCCTGGTTACGGAAGATCTGGGTGTTGTTGGATTTTCAGGGCAGGATATCAATACCGTATCCGATATAAACCCCAACGAGATTGAATCCATCTCGATCCTGAAAGATGCTTCAGCAACCGCTATATACGGGGCCCGGGGATCCAACGGGGTCGTTTTGATCACCACCAAACGGGGCAGAAGAGGGGTTTCAAAGATCTCGTTAAGGAGCTCCTATGGCTGGCAAAGAGTTGTTAAGAAAATGGAAATGTTGAACGCCCGTGAATTTATGGAATACAGGAATGAAGCATCCCTGAATGACGGAGGTGTACCCATCTATAGCCAGGAAGAAATTGAAAACAATACCATTGATACCGATTGGCAGGATCATATTTTCCGTACAGCCCCCATTCAGAATTATAACCTTTCCATAACGGGAGGATCGGATAAAACCAATTACTTCGCTTCTCTGGCTTATTTTGACCAGGAAGGGATTGTACTGGGAACCGACTACAGGAAGTTCAACGGGCGCCTGAACCTTGATCATCAGTTGAACGAACGCTTCAAAATGGGATCCTCTTTTGGGATCACCCGTTCAATAAATAACAGGAAAGAAGGGGATCAGAGCCTGAATGGTCCGGTACCCAATGCTCTGTCACAACCACCGATATACCCGGTATACAATGAAGACGGGACCTTTAATGATGACGGACCCTTTGCCAACCCGGTATCCATTGCCACTTATCACAAGAATGAAGGAATTACCTTCAGAACTTTGGGTAATATTTACGGTGAACTTGAGATCATTCAGGGTCTGTCTTTTCAGAGTAAATTAGGGATTGATTATATCGATTACAGGGAACATACGTATGACCCGTCCATAACACGCCAGGGAGGAAAATACAAGGGTCTCGGACTTGAATCAAATTCCGAGGTCATGCAGACCATGTTCACCAATACATTGAATTACAGGTTTAACCTCCAGGAGAGGCATCTTTTTGATATGGTGCTGGGAAACAGCTATGAAGATTATTCCAGGGTCAGGGATTATATACGCGGCCAGGATTTCCCCAGTCCTGAACTGGAGTATATTTATTCCGCCTCTACCATCATATTTGCAGAAGTCACTTCACTGGAAAGAAAACTGAATTCCTATTTTGGTAGGTTAAAGTATAATTTTGATAACAAATATTTGCTTACCCTGACTGCCCGCTATGACGGTTCCTCCCGGTTTGGAGAAAATAACCGTTACGGCTTTTTCCCTTCCGGGGACCTGGCCTGGAGGGTAACGGAAGAACCCTTTTTTAATCCTTCTTTTATCAATGACCTGAAACTGCGATTCAGTTACGGTATGACCGGGAATGACCAGGTGCCGGATTTCTCCACACTGGCCCTTTATTCAACAGCCACGACCTATAACGGGCAACCCGGTACTGCACCCACCCAGTTGCCCAATCCCGATTTGAAATGGGAATCCACCAGCCAGATTAACCTGGGGGTGGATGTGCAGCTTCTGGATAACCGTATATCATTGACGACCGATCTGTATTATAAAAAAACCACCGACTTGCTTTTGGATAGACCGATACCCATGTCTTCCGGCTTCAGCGGTATTACGACAAACATTGGAAGTATGGAAAACCGCGGACTGGAGGTCTACCTTCAAACCGTAAATCTTGATGGTGCTTTTCGCTGGGCTACCAGCATCAATCTCTCCATGAACCGGAATGAGGTTACGGAACTTTACAACAACCAGCCCATCGAAGATATTGGACGTGGTTATAACAGGGTGGAAGTAGGAGAGCCAATCGGTGTTTTTTATGGCTGGAAAAGCCTGGGGGTAGATCCTACGACCGGGGACCTTGTTTTTGCAGATATTGACGACAACGGGATCATTGACGAAAACGACAGGACCATCATCGGCAATCCCCACCCGGATGCATTCGGAGGCTTCAACACTTCCTGGCAATATGCCGGGATTGAACTCTCCGTGTTCTTCCAGTTTTCCTATGGAAATGATATATTCAACGGAAGCCGCCGTTACCTGGAAGTGCTCAAGGGTATTGATAACCAGACCAAAGATATCCTTCGCAGGTGGCAGGAAGAAGGGGATATAACCGATATGCCCAGGGCTACCAATAGTGATCCCAATGCCAACGACAGGCAAAGTTCACGATTCATAGAAGACGGTTCATACTTGAAGATGAAAAACATTAAACTGTCTTATAATTTCCCTTCGAAAATAATCAGTCCATTGAAGATCAGCAGATTATCAGCCTATGTGATCGGGGAGAACCTTCTGACCCTTACCGATTATTCCGGTATGGACCCGGAAGTAAATTATGCCGGACAGGATGTATTGCGCATGGGTACCGATTTCTTTACTTATCCCCAAGCCAAAGCAATCCATGTCGGACTAAATGTCGAATTCTAAGTTACTGTTGCCATGAAAAAATCAATATGGATACTTTTCCTCAGTCTGCCGGTAATTTTATTTTCCTGCGAAGATGTATTGGATGTGGAACCGGCCCAGTCCCTGAACGCATCCACTGCTGTCCAGGATGAAGAAGACCTTGCCTTTGCCATGAACGGATGCTATAATGCCATGCAATATTCGGGTTATTATGGCAGGAACCTGGTAAATCTGGGTGACCTGGCCTCGGACAATGCCTACAACGGGGGTACCATAAAAGAATACGGGCAGATCAACAACAACATGATACTGGCCGATAATGGGATCGTAATTAATTACTGGCAGGATGTTTATATTGCGATCAACCGGGTGAATAACCTTCTCGGTATCGTAGAAAATATGAAAGCATTAGATGATGAAAAGGCTTTGTCCTATCAGGCTGAACTCCGGTTTTTACGGGCGCTCCATTACTATAACCTGGTCAGGTCCTTCGGCCCGGTTCCCTTGAAACTGAATGCAACGGAAAACCTTGATGATATCAACACCCCGCTCAGCACGGAAGCAGAGATCTACGATCAGATCATGCTGGATCTTGGATTTGCTGAGGGTAACATCAGTCAGACCAGTAAGCTCAAGGCCACCAATGCCGCCGTAGTTGCCCTGAAAGCAAAAGTTTTTATTCAGTTAGAAGAGTATGAAGACGCGGCATCTGAAGCCACAGAACTGATTGAAAATGAAAATTTAAGTCTTCTGGATAACTATGCTGAGCTTTATACAGAAGAGGAGAATTCCGAGAGTATTTTCGAGGTCAGCTTTATTGAACAGGAGAAAAATCGCCTGGCGGAATATTTCTTTCCCAGCAACCTGACGGGAAGATATGAAGTAGCGCCAACCCAGGAGTTTATTGATTCCTATGAAGAAGGCGATGCCCGGCTGGAGGCCACCATTGCCTATGCCGGTCAAAAACCCTATGTAAATAAATATGAACAAATATCTCTGGGAAGTGACAATGTATACGTATTTCGACTGGCAGAAATGTATCTCATCCGGGCCGAGTGTTATGCAAACCTGGAGAGAAATGGAGCCCAGGCCGTTAGTGACCTTAATACCATCCGTACCCGGGCCGGACTGGATCTGACCACCGCAGCAAATTATGAGGAACTGAGGCTGGCTGTTGAAGAGGAGCGCAGACATGAATTTGCTTTTGAAGGACATCGATGGTTTGACCTGGTAAGAACGGATCGTGCTATCGACGTTCTTTCCACAGTAACATCCGAAGATCAGTATTATTTCCCCATACCGCTGGATGAAACCAGTACAAATGAAGCTATTGACTAAACATACAGTATATGAGAAGATTAAATAAAAGTGTCTGGAAAGTCTTTTTACTGACCGGCATCATGCTTAGCCTGTTGGGTTGTGAGGATGATTCCTTTCCGGTGCCGGAACCGAGCACACAGGCAAAGTTTGATTTCACAGTGGACCACAGCAGTATAGCGCCTGCAACCGTAACCTTTACCAATCAATCAAAGAATGCCACATCCTATCATTGGGATTTTGGCAATGGAGAGGAATCAACAGAAATGAACCCGTCGGTTACCTATTCCGAAGCAGGTAATTATACGATAACCCTTACCGTAGGTAGCGAAAATCCGGATTTGCACTACAACACGCTGACCTACCAAAAAACAATTGTCATCAAGGATAAGCCCATCCGCAGGTTGTTCTTCGGAGAGAGAAACGCGGGGAATGTGCGGTATGTAGATCTGGACGATTCACCCCTTCCCATTCTCCAGTCGTTCAGCCATTCCGGACTCGGAAAACCTTATGGTATGTGCGTTGATACAACCAATGCCAAGGTATATGTCACCGACTACCGCTATCAATACATGTACCGCTATAATGTCGATGGCAGCAATGTGGAGATACTGATGACAGAACCTACTCCTGCTTTTGATTCTCCCTTTGGTATCATGGTGATAGACGATAAGATCTATTGGGCGGATACCGCCGGGATCCATCGGGCAAACCTGGACGGGACGAATCCTGAAGTGCATATCGATATCAATCCTTCAACAGTGCCTGAAATGCCCCTGGATATGGACTATGATCCCAAAAACCAAAAATTCTATTTTTCAAACGATAAATATGAATTCAGCGGGGGGATCTTCAGGATCAACTTTGATGGCACCGGTCTGGAGGAACTCGTAACGGGCACCAATGGGGGAGCGCTGGGTATTGATTACGAAAATGACAGGATGTATTATTACGATTACGATAAAGGCATGTGCCTCAATAACCTGGACGGAACCGATGAAGTGGTGTTCGATGCTTCGATTGCTGGTATGATGTGCTGGGGATTGGCGATTGACAAAGATGCAGGTTGGATCTACTATTCCGACAGGGTGGGTATGCAGATCAAACGAGCCCGCCTGGATGGTTCCGGGATTGAAGTCTTTATACCGCCCGAAGCAGAGATCAATCCCAACGCCATGGCTATCGACAAAGCACGCTAAGCTTTGGAAATAATGATTTAACATATTTTCATTGTGAAATACTAACCAAAATGCTGATACTATGAAAAAAGGATTACTGTTAATTACCATGGCCATCCTGCCACTGATGGTGGCAGGACAAGCCGTAAACGATTTTTTCGTTGACTTTGAGTCCGGAATTCCGGGCGACTGGACCATTGTAAGTGCCAATACCGAAAATGAGAACGGTAATACGGACACGACATGGACGCTGGACGACACTCATGGCAGGGACGGTTCACAGTGTATCTACCTGGATACCCACCCGGGACCGGCCGATGACTGGCTAATTTCACCCTTAACCAAGCTTACAGCCGATTATGTCTTTTCATTTTGGGCATATTGTAGTGCGGGCTATCCGGATACCATCCGTGTCATGGCTTCAAAAACAGGTACCGATCCGGGCGATTTCAACATCGTGATCGATACCATTACCATGACGGGGGACTATGAACGTTATTCCTTTGTACCGACGGATAATGATGACCTGACAGCCAGCGATGAAGTATACCTGGCCCTTCATGTTTATACACACGGGTCTTATACCGATGTTGATGACATCTATTATGGTGAATTCGTGGTAACCGTTACCATGGAGCAGCAAATCGTTACCAATGCTGCAGACCAGACTGTTGTGGCACAAAGCAATGCCAGTGACGGATTCATTTACCTGATCCTTGACGGAGAACCCCAATCCTCTATAGCCGAAATGGATGCAGCCGTCGTTGCCGATAAAGGGGTCAAGGCTGAAGTCACCGCACCTTTAACAGATGTCTCCCTGTCCACGGAAGGATTGGTTCCCGGTTATTATTATGCGTATGCAGTTGACGGATCCAACAACATCTCGGAAAAAAGTACAAAATATGTGGGTGTCAAATCCGCCACTGAAACGGCTGTGGATACCTTCTTTGTTGATTTTGAAAGCGGGATCCCGATTGAATGGACCATAATCAATGCCAATGAAGGCGAAAATGACAACGGCAACAGCGTGCATACCTGGGTACTTGATCCCGACCATGGTCTGGAGGATTCACAGTGCCTGTACAACGACACCTATCCCGGTCCGGCAGACGACTGGTTTGTTTCCCCGTTAACCAAACTGACAGCAGGCTATGTATTCAGCCTTTGGGGCTATGGAAGTGCCACTTATCCTGACTCTCTGGCCATATTTGTTTCAAAAACAGGAAAAGCGGTTGAAGATTTTACTGTGGAAATCGCACGATTCGAACTGCCCGGCAGCTATACAAAATTCAGCTTTGTACTCACTGAGAATCAGGAGTTGAACGACGGGGATGAAGTCTATATCGGTATCCATAATTACACCGAAGGTTCTTACACGGATATGGATGAAGTAGAATACAATGAATCCGGCTTTGGAAGTATCTATGAGGCTTATACGGTATCCGATACGGAGATCGATATCATCTTCGACGATCCGGTAGGAGGCTCCTCCCTTGAAGCAGCCAACTATGTACTTCAGGGTTCTGAAGAAATAACCTTTACAACCGCAACGGTTGATGCAGGAGACGAAACCCTGCTCCACCTCTCGGGTGCTTCATCAAGCATCACCGGAGATGCTACGGTAGATTCTATACTGAATTCCGTTACCGGAGAGTACTTTAAGATGTTCGCAGGGATCTGCCCGGTAGCATTCGCCAATATCAATAATCCGGGCGGATTCCTGGGAACCGAGTATCCTGCAACCTTTAAGCTGATCGTAATGGCCAAGAATGCCGAAGATGATGGCCGGAGAGTATGGCTGGGTGAAGCTGCAGAAGCCAGGGGTGGTACCAACAGCTATGGTTCTGAGTTTTACCAGCAGGTGGATATCGGTGATGAAGTACTGATCCTGAGTGAAGTGAGTCCGTTTGAAAATCAGACCGAATTGCTCTATCCAAAACTCATCAAGAAACTCAGTACGGGTAATGCCTTGATCGATCCGGCAGTAATCGCCGGTGCCGATATTAACAAGAACATTGCCGCTGACACCGACCCGGCAGAAAAGTGGGAAGGTCCGCTGGTTAAAGTAGAAGCAGCCATGATCAACTCATTTACCGCTCCTTACTTCTTTGCCAGTGATGATGGAGGCACCACCGAATTCCGGGTTGGAAACGGCCTTGAATTATTCGATGCACCCTTCAATGAATTGCTGATGGATGTGGGCGCCAAGTATGACATCACCGGATTCGTGATCAACCGGGATGGCGACTATCGCTTGGTACCCAGAGATATGTCCGACATGGTACTGGTACAGGGCATCAACGTAGAAGAAAACATCCGGGAACCTTTGCAACTTTATCCGAACCCTGCAGCCGACGTATTGATGATACGTTCAGCCAAAAGCATTGGTTCTATTGATGTGCTCGCCCTGGATGGCCGCTTCATTGAAAAGATCCGGGTTCATGCCCCGCAGGTTGAACTCAGGACCGGAACGCTTGAGCCTTCGGTTTATTTGCTTAAAATAAGCTTTGAAGATGGTTCAGCTGCGGTCAAACGTTTTATTAAAAGATAAGATCGACCTTGAGCGGTGAAAAGAGGCTGCCCGGAAAGGCAGCCTCTTTTTTACCTATATTCAAATAACAGGGTAGGAGGGATCAGAAATAAGATCACAAGGATCACCAGGACCAGGATAAAGGGAATCATCCATCTGACCCACTTGGTATATGGGATTTTGGCTATGGATAACACACCCATGGTCACCCCGCTGGTTGGAATTATCATATTGAATATCCCGTCGCCCATCTGAAAACACAGAACAGCAGTCTGCCGGGTAATACCAATAAGGTCACTAAGAGGTGCCATGATGGGAATGGTCAGGGCAGCCTGCCCCGAACCCGAAGGAAGGAAAAAATTCAGTACGCCTTGAAAAACAAACATCAAACCGGCACTGGCCACTTTGGGAAAACCTTCAACAGCCTGAGCCATAGCTTGAAGCATGGTATCGATAATGCGCCCGTCGGATGCAATAACCAGTAAACCCTTGGCCATGGCAATGACTAAACCCGCCATCATCATGTCCTTGGCCCCCTTGACGAAGGATTCCGTGGTATCCCGGAGGGTAAGTTGATAAACCACCGCAGACAAGATGGATATACCCACAAACAGCGCTGCGATCTCCTCAATATACCATTTCCATACATTGGTACCGATGATAAGGAAAACAAGTGAGGCCAGGAACAGGTACAGAACGATCTTTCTTCGTGTATTGAATTCGGGCATTGCCCCGGTACTGAACTCTGAACGGTCTCTTTTTTGATCTATTTCGAAAACCGGACTTTTTGGGGGATCCTTTTCCACTTTCGTTGCATACCGCAATACAAAAAGAATGGTTAAGCCAGTAAATATGGTCCAGATCAACAAACGGTACTCCCAACCGCTGAATATCTCCAAACCGGCGAGTCCCTGGGCAATCCCAATGGTGAAGGGATTGGTCAGGGCACCTGCAAATCCTACTCCGGCAGCCAGAAAGGATATGGAGATCCCAACGATGGAATCATAACCCATGGCCAAAGCCAGTGGAATGGTTATCATAATGAATACCAGGACGGATTCCGACATGCCGAAACTTGCACCGCTGATGGAGAAGAAGACGATGATCAGTGCCAGGATGATTTTCTTGTACCGGCTTTTATTTTCTCCCATGCGGATAACCCGGGCCAATCCTGCATTGATCGCTCCCGTTCGATTGATTACACTAAAAGCTCCTCCTACAAGAAAACAGAAACCGATGATGGGAGCTGCTGAGATAAAACCTTTAATAGGAGCATTCAATAAGGCCCATAATCCTTGCGGACTGGATTCGGTTCGGGAATAAGTATCCGGAACAGCAGTCATTCTTCCCTGGATATCACGATATTCAAAGCTCCCTGCAGGTATGACCCAGGTTAGAATGATGAAAATAATCATGATGAAAAAGACCAGGCTCAGGGCATCGGGTATGCGTTGGACCAGTTTCATATTGTTAAATTTTAAAATCCGCTCAGTTTCATGGTCACCGTCGGGATCAGCAACAGGAAACCGAGTATCATCAACAGGATGATCAGGGGAGTGACCCAACGGACCCACTTTTCGTAGGGGATGCGTGCGACCCCCAGAACCCCGATCAATACCCCCGAAGTGGGCGTGATCATATTGGTGAAGCCGTCCCCGAACTGAAAGGCCATTACCGTGGCCTGGCGCGAGATATCGATCAGGTCGGAAAAAGGCGCCATGATGGGCATGGTAAGGGCCGCCTTGGCGGAACCGGAGGGTATGATGATGTTGATCAGGGTCTGGATGAGATACATGACCGATACCGAGGCAACATTGTTGAAATTCTTCATTCCCGATGAAAGGCCGTGTAAAATGGAGTCGACCACCTGTCCGTCCTCCAGGATCACGATGATGCCCCCGGCCAATCCGACGATCAGTGCGGCTGACATGATATCCTTGACCCCGTCAAGGAACAAGTGGGTGATCTTATTGGGCGAATACCCCATGGCCATTCCTGAAAAGATACCCATGGCAAAAAAGAGGGTAGCGATCTCCATGATGTACCAGCCGTATCCCATAACGCCTACGATGAGATATAATATGGTGAAGGCCAGAAGGTTCAGTACGAAGTATTGGGCGGATTCGCGCAGGCTAAGGTACCCGGTAAGGATGAAAAGTCCGGTGAGTACCGGGATGATGGGTATATGGGCCGAGGAGCCGGAGCCGCTTTCGGGATCACCGATCTTCATTTCCGTCATCGGGTTCAGAATAGCGAAGATCAGCATCCCGGCCATCAATATTCCCCAGGCAACCCAGCTCTCCGCTGTCGGCTTCTGGCGTAGGGTCTTGATGTCCACCTCATTGTTCTTCCTCCAGTGGTCATCCTCATGGTAGACTAGGGAACGCTCGGGGTGCTTCCTGACCCTGACTGCATAGCGCAAGACAAAAGCAATGCCCACCATGTTGATCACCAACCAGCAAAACATCCGGTATTCGATCCCGGAGAACAGGGGAAGTTCGGCCAGGCCCTGGGCAATTCCTATGGTGAAAGGGTTCAGGATGGCTCCTGCAAAACCCAGCCCGGCAGCCACAAAACACATGCTTACCCCCACGATGGAATCGTAACCCATGGAGATCGCCAGGGGGATCATGATGATCACAAAGGCAATGGTCTCCTCGCTCATTCCGAAAACCGCTCCAAAAACGCTGAAAAGCAACATGATCAGGGTAATGATGATGTTGTCCACCCCCAGGAACCGGATCGGACGAACCTTTTCCAGTCGTCTTGAAAAACGTAAGAAAGCCAGTATCCCCGCATCAATGGCCTTGCTGCTGTTCATGATCCAGAACGCCCCGCCGATCATCAGGATGAAAACAATGATGCCGGACTGCCGGACGAATCCCTTGAAAATGGCGGCAAATACCTGCCAGGTCTGGGGTTGGTTTTCCACTTCCTCGTATACCATCACCCTGGTTTCCTTTCCGTCAACGGTCCTGACCTCTTCGTGGTATGCTCCTCCGGGCAGGACCCAGGTAAGTACGGCCGCCATGATGATGATATAAAATACTATGACATAGGTGTGGGGGATATTCTTGCCTCTGAACATAGGAAAGGATTATCTTAAGGTTTGTACCAGCGTGTCCCCGGGAAGGTATATATCCAGCCGGAGGTCCTGAACACCCAGCAGGGAATCACGCACATAGGGCTCATTGTCTTCGTTTTCCAGCACTACAACCTGGCCAAGACCGTAAACCATGCCATGCTCATCGTGTACATATACCGCAGTGGATTCGTCTATACCCAACCCGATGCTGCCGGGTCTTTCCGCAACCACGGTCATCAGGCGGTTCACGCGCATCCGGACTATGAAATGCTGGTCAACGATCACCTCTTCCAATAATCCCAGTCCTTCAACGATTTCCATATTCCCGGCTTCAATGGTCCTGAAGTAGCCGGTATATTCAGGATGTTTGAATTCGTTCCCGGTGATCATCATCCTGCTCATCAGGGCCGCACCGGCACTGGTACCTGCAATCATGGCACCGTTTTTATAAGCTTTCCGGATGATTTCCGGTAATGAACTGCCTGCAGCAACTTCCATGAAGCGTTCCTGGGATCCCCCGGTCAGATAGATCAGACCCGCATGGGCCACGGAATCAAGCCAGGACCGTCGGTCTATGCTGCTGCTGTCGAAATTCAAACTGCCGATCCGGTGATATCCGGCATTCCTGAATTGCCTGGCGGCATACCAGGCAGCCGTATCGGGAACGGAGCTGGCCATGGGAAGGATCAGGATGTAATCGGAGGAATCCAGTACGGCCAGTTCCAGCATAGCCGAAACCATTTCCGGTGGCCGGTTTCCCCCGCCGATGATGAACAGGCTTCCTTTATTCTTCGGCAGGGTTTCTTCTTGTATTTCCTGGCATGCAGCCAGAACAAGAACGAAAAAAAACAGAAAAATGGTTTTAATTGAAGGGCTCATCTGATGGGTTCAGCTTCGTGTAAGAAAGCTTTAAAATAAACAATTTAAATTGTAATTTAATGTGTTAAGAAATAGGATGTATTTTTGCAGTTCCATGAAGGCAAACAAAAAAACTGCAGGTTTGGATCTGAAAAACGACAAGAAGGTTGTCAGCAACTACCGGAGCCTGCTTCGTGTGGTTCGAGTAGCACTGAAGGAACATGAGCTGAAAGAGTTCAGGAAAGCTTTCAATATGGCCCTGGAAGCTTGTGGCCCGGAAGACGTGAGGCTGGGTGAACTCACCATTTTTCATGCCATGGCAGTGTGTCGTATCGTGACCGTGGAAATGGGTTTGGGCCGCCGTTCCCTTATGAGTGCCCTGCTCTATGATTTTGTGGTCAATGACCGGATCAACCTGGTGGCCGTGGAAAAGAACTTTGGCCCGGAGATCCGTACCATCGTCGAGGGACTGGCAAAGATCTCCCGGGTGGATGCCGAAGCCGCCCGGGATCACGCGGACAACCTGAGGGCACTGCTACTTACCATGGCCAGCGACATCAGAGTCATCCTGGTAAAACTGGCCGACCGCCTCTATTATATGCGTAACCTGGACCATGCAACGGAAGAGGACCGGTTCAGGATCCTTTCAGAGGTATCCATCATCTATGCCCCCCTGGCTCACCGGCTGGGTTTGTATGCCATGAAATCCGAGATGGAAGACCTGGTCTTTAAATATTCCGATCCTGAATCCTACCGGTACATTACGAAAAGACTTCGCGAGACCAAGGCAGCCAGGGACCGGTTTATCCGTGAATTCATCAAGCCGGTGAAGGATCAGCTTGTAAAAGCAGGTTTTCAATTTGATATAAAAGGCCGCACCAAGTCGGTGTACAGCATCTGGCAAAAAATGCAAAAACAGAATGTGGACTTTGACGAGGTCTACGACCTTTTCGCCATCCGGATCATCCTGGAAAGCCCGGGTGATAATGAAAAAGCCGATTGCTGGAAGACCTATTCCCTGGTGACCGAACTCTACCAGCCGAACCCCAACCGGCTCAGGGACTGGATCTCCGTGCCCAAATCCAACGGCTATGAAGCCCTGCATACCACCGTGGTCGTGCCGGGGGGAAAATGGGTGGAAGTACAGATCCGTAGCCGGCGTATGGATGAAATTGCGGAGCAGGGACTGGCGGCACATTGGCGCTATAAGTCCGGGGTATCAACCCGGCAGCGCGGACTGGATAACTGGCTGAACCGGGTACGGGAGATACTGGAATCGCCCGAGGAGAGTGTGGCAGACTTTATCGACGAATTCAAGCTCAATCTGTATAGCGACGAGGTATTTGTTTTTACCCCGAAAGGAGAAGTAAAGAAATTTCCCCTGGGCGCTACGGTGGTTGATTTCGCTTTCGATATCCATACCGATATCGGGGCCACCTGCATCGGTGCCAAAGTAAACGGCAAAAATGTACCCATCCGGTATAAGCTTGAAAATGGGGACCGTATAGCGATCCAGACCGGCAAGAACCAGACGCCCAAGCAGGACTGGCTCAATTTTGTGTCCACATCCAAGGCCAGGTCCAAGATCAAACAATACCTGCGGGAGGAAAGGCTCAAGGAAGCCGAGGAAGGAAAGGCGGTACTGAAGCGCCGTTTCAAGAACTGGAAGGTGGAATTCAACGACGGCAATGTCAGGAAGGTAATGCAGCATTTCAAGCAGAAGACGGCTGCAGACCTTTATTACCTGATAGCCACCCAGAAGATCGACCCGAAGGACGTCAAAAACCTCTTTGAATACGAAGAGGATGAATACATGAAACAACCCGACCGGATCGACGAGGATGCCGTGGAAAGACTGGTGGAGCATTCCACCCTGATCAGAAACGATATACTCATCATCGACGAACAGGTGGTCAACATCGAATACCGGCTGGCCCGCTGTTGTAATCCCATCCTGGGCGACGAGATCTTTGGTTTTGTGACCTCGGGAGGAGGCATTACCATCCACCGTAAGAATTGCCCCAATGCACGGGACCTGCTCACCAAATACAGCTACCGGGTGGTCCGGGCTCGCTGGAGCAAGGCCGGGGATAAACCCCTTTTCCCGGTCTCCCTGAGGGTTACGGGCATGGATGAAATGGGCATCGTCAGCCGCCTCTCCGAGGTGATCTCAAACGACCTGCGGGTCAACATGCGCTCCATCTCCATCGAATCCAACGAAGGCCTCTTCGAAGGCACCCTGACCCTCTTCGTAAAGAACACAACCCACCTCGACACCCTGATCCGCCAGATGAAGAAGGTGAAGGGGGTGATATCCGTCTCCAGAACAGATTGAATAAATATTAAGAGTAAACTGAAAAAATCTGCATGCTTTTTTTAAAGACCACGAACGACGGACGACAAACCACGGTCCGTGAAAGAATATTCGAAATGATTCCGGGCTTCTAAAAGATAATTCCTATCCCGGGCTATTCATTGTAGTATTTCTCCTGGCATACGGTGGTCTGTCATCGGTGGTCCGTGGTCCAATTAATACCTCGGATCTTCCTTTATGGGAAGTTTCGCCATCTTCTCCGCCATCAAATTCGGAAAACCGAACTCCTCCTCGACGCGGCCCAGGATCAGGTAAACCCCGTAACCCCGGAAAGGATATTTTTTGAGGGAAGACGGGAAGTGGACAGTGTCGAAGAAATCCCCCTCCACATCCAGGAAAGTCCCGAAATGCATCCATTCCCGGTGCACCGTCCGCACGTTCTTGATGCACACCAGGTTCCCCACCATCCTTACCGTTTTACCCACGTACCGGATCATATCCCCGGCTTTGATCTCACCCCGGAAGCGGGTCTTCAACAGGTCGAAGGCGGTCTGGGTCACCGGGAAACCCAACAGCTCGATCTCGTCGTAGGTATCTTCGATCTCGGACTGTTCCAGGGGAGGCATGCGGAAATCCTTTGCCGGCGGCGCAAAGAGTTTCTTTGAATCGGGCTCCCCGGTACTCTTGCCCAGCAACATGTGGACCTCCCAGAGCAATACCCGCTTGGTCTTGCCCGTAAAGCGGAAAGTATCCGCCCGGATCAGGATCACCATCTGTTCCAGTCCGGCCGGCACCCTTTGCACAAAATCTTCCAAGCTCTCATACGGACCGTTCAGGAGGCGTTCTTCCACGATCCGGCAGGCTACCCGGGTTTCCAGGTTCTGCAAATGCACAAAACCCAGAAAGATGTCCTCCCCCCGTATGGAAGTCTTGTACATGCTCCGGTTCACACAGGGCAGCCCGATGTTGGCCCCGCACTCGCGGGCTTCGTTCACGTACACCCAGGTGCGATAGAAACCCCCGAAATTATTGATCACGGCCACCATGAACTCCAGGGGGTAATGCGCTTTCAGGTACAGGCTTTGAAAGCTCTCCACGGCATAGGAAGCCGAATGGGCCTTGGAAAAGGAATAACCCGAAAAGGACTCGATCTGCCGCCACACCTCCCTGCTGATCTCTTCGGGATAACCCATCTCCCGGCAGTTATCGAAATACTTGTCCTCAATGCGCCTGAACTCGTTCTTCGACCGGAACTTGCCGCTCATGGCCCGCCGCAGCACATCGGCATCGGCCAGGTCGAGGCCCGCGAAATGATGGCACACCTTGATCACGTCCTCCTGGTACACCATCACCCCGTAGGTCTCCCTGAGCTGTTCTTCCATTACCGGGTGAATATAGCGGAAGCTGTACGGGTGGTGAAAGCGGTGGATGTATTCCCGCATCATACCCGATTTGGCCACGCCGGGGCGGATGATGGAGCTGGCCGCCACCAGGGTGATGTAGTTGTCGCAATGCAGCTTTTTTAAGAGTCCGCGCATGGCCGGACTCTCGATGTAGAAGCAGCCGATGGTGTCCCCCTGCATCAGTTGCCCGCGGGTGCGGGCATCGTTCTTGAACTGTTCGACGGCATGCACATCCACCTTTTCTCCCCGGTTCTGCAGGATGATCTCGGCGGCTTCCCTGATGTGGCCTATGCCGCGCTGACTGAGGATGTCGAGCTTCTCGAAGCCCAGGCTCTCGGTAACGTACATGTCCCACTGGGTGGTCAGCATCCCCTTGGGAGGCAGGTCCAGCGCCGTGTAGGAGGCAACGGGCTCTTCAGAGATCAGGACCCCTCCGGCATGGATGCTCCGGCCGGCGGGATAGTCCATGATCCTGTTCCCCACCTCCAGGATCCGGTCGGTGATCAGGTCGCGGCTGGCCGGATTGCCGGGATAGTGCACCAGGTTGTCGATCTCTTCTTTGGGCAGACCGTATACTTTGCCCAGTTCGCGGATGATGGACCGGTCGCGGAAAGTGGTCACGGTCCCCAGCAAAGCCGTGTGGCGGTCCCCATAGCGTCTGAAAATATAATCCAGTACCTCGTCCCGTTCCTGCCAGGAATAATCGATGTCGAAGTCGGGCGGACTGGTACGCAGGGGATTGATGAATCTTTCGAAGTAAAGGTTCAGTTCAATAGGATCAACATCGGTGATCTTCAGGCAGTAAGCAACAATGGAATTGGCGCCGCTGCCCCGGCCCACGTGGTAGAATCCCCGCGACATGGAATAGCGGATGATGTCCCAGGTCACCAGGAAGTAGGCTGAAAATCCCAGCTTGTCGATGATCTCCAGTTCATGCCGGACCCTGCGCCGGGCTTCCGGGTTGCCGGGACCGTAGCGGTACAGCAAGCCGTCGTATGCCAGCTTTTCCAGCAGGAGCCGGTCGTCGTACCGGCTTCCCGTAAAGGTTTTTTTGTTCTTGATGCTTTTGTAATCAAAACCGATCCCGCAGTTTTCCATGAAGCGTTCCGTGTTCTCAATGATCCCGGGGTAGCCGGCATACCCCTGCCGCAGGGCATCCGGCCCGAGCATGACCTCGTCCCTGCCGGCCAGGTGGGCGGGGGTGAGCTGACTGAGCAGGATGTTGCGGTCCATGGCCCTGAAATGCCGGTGTATGTCATAATCCTCTTCGTCCAGGAAGGTGAGGGGCTGGAACATGAGCAGCCTTTCCTGTTGTTTGCGCCAGGGAGAGTTCACGAGACGGTGCAGGTCGCTTTTCCGTACACCCAGGTACTCGTTGTCGCGGAGTTCGCCCGGCTGCCGGCTGCCGAAAGGATATAGGGTATATGCGTTGGAGAAAAGGGGAGGGGTGGCCGGCAGGGCTTCCCTGAGGCGGTTCTGCCGGGTGAGGAACTCGTTGATCTCGCGAAAACCTTCATTGTCGCGGGCAATGCAGGTATAAAGGAACTGATCCTTGTTGCGGAACTCGATCCCCGCGACGGGCCGGATGCCCTGCTCCCGGCATAAGCGTACAAAATCCACCACCCCCATGCTGTTGTTGATGTCGGTCAGCGCCAGGGCCTCACAACCCCTTTTCGCCGCCTCTTCCACCAACACCTCAAGCGGTATCGTGCCGTATTTCAAACTGTAATATGAATGTACCGACAGATATCCCACTGCGTTCGTTTTAAAATTTCACACCCTATTCTGAATTCTCTTCCGCTTCGCTGTTGTTCCGTCCCGAAAATCTTAGCAGCTTTGCTGTTTTTCGGGACTTCGCTGTATTTCCGCTTCGCTGTAGATATGCTTCTACGGCCTACTGCCTGCTGAATTTAGGAACTCAGGAACTTCATTCTGAATCCCTGACTGCCATCAGGCAGGCTGAATTTTGAATTCTAAACGCCCACCGCCCGCTGTACCGACCGTCGTCCGTACCGCCGTCTGAGTTTGTCGAGGGTGAGGTAGAGGCGGATCATCTCCGGGGTATCCCCGAACATGTCGAGCTGGTGAACGCCCCGGACCAGGTGACTGAATCTAATGCCGATCAGGCGTATCAGCATGCGCCGCCGGTACAGCCTGCCGAAGAGTTCCCGGGCCTCCCGGATCAGAATATGGTCGAAGGCCGTATAAGGGATGCGCTTCTGCAAAGTATGGGTGTCGAAATTGGCATAGCGGATCTTCACCGTAATACAGGAAGTCAGCTTCTCCTGGTCCCTCAGCTGGAAAGCCAGCTTCTCGACCATCCCCACCAGCAACTCCTTCATGTGGAGGATGTCGGTGCTGTCTTCCTCAAAGGTGCGCTCGGTGCTCATCGACTTTTGTTCCCAGTGGGGCATCACCGGACTGTGGTCGATGCCGTGGGCGCGGCGCCAGACCTCCATGCCGTTCCTGCCCATCACCTTCTCCAGCATTTCCCGGGGCATCTGCCTCAGGGTGCCGATGTTCACGATCCCCATGGAACGCAACAGGTGATAAGCCTTGTCGCCGATCATGGGGATCTTGCGGATCGACAGGGGATCCAGGAAAGGCAATACCCGCTGCCGCTCCACCTGGATCTCCCCGTTGGGCTTGGCCTCCCCGGTGGCGATCTTGGATACGGTCTTGTTTACCGACAGACCCAGGGATATGGGCAAGCCGGTATGATCGATGATCCGGGCACGCAACCCACGGGCCCACTGCATGCTCCCGAAAAAACGGTCCATCCCCGTAATGTCAATATAATACTCGTCTACCGAGGCCTTTTCATACAAGGGAGCCGCCTCGGCAATGATCTCCGTCACCGTGTCGGAATACTTGCTGTACAGCTCCATGTCCCCCCGTGTATACACCGCATCGGCACATAACTGACGGGCCATCTTCATGGGCATGGCCGAACGTACCCCGTACCGCCGCGCCTCATAACTGCAGCTGGACACCACCCCGCGACCCGACATGCCGCCGATGATCACCGGCTTCCCGACCAGGTCCTTGTTCACCAGGCGCTCCACCGACACGAAAAAACTGTCCAGATCCATGTGTATTACACTCCGCTCACTCATTTTCCCTCAATATGATTAATTTTTAATCAATTTTTATGCTTATATGTTAATCATTTTTTCTATTTTTACCAAAAAAAGGATACAGAGATAAAGAGATTAAGAGAGATAGAAAATCCCTTGATCCCTTAATCATCCATTCATAAACACGATAAACCATGTATCTACCAACCAACATCCGTCTTCTCCGCAAACGTCGCAACAAAACCCAGGACGACCTGGCCCATGCCCTGGGCATGAAGCGTTCAACCCTGAGCGGCTATGAGAACAAGGTGGCCGAACCCAACATGGAAGCACTGAAGGCCCTGTCACGGTATTTTGGTATCGCCATCGACACCCTGATCATGGTCGACCTCAGCAAACTGAGCGAAAGTCAGCTTTCCCAGCTGGAGCGGGGGAGCGACATATACCTCAAGGGATCGGGGATCCGTATCCTGGCTACCACGGTGGATACGGAAAATAACGAAAACATCGAGCTGGTGCCGGTAAAGACCAAGGCCGGTTATACCAATGGTTTTGCTGACCCGGAATTCATTGCTTCGCTGGACCGTTTTCAGCTGCCTTTCCTGTCCGGGAACCGCAAATACCGAACTTTTCAGCTCAACGGAGATTCCATGCTGCCCATCCCGGATAAGGCCTGGGTTACCGGGGAATTCCTGGAAGACTGGAGCAGCATCAAATCAGGAGGGGCCTATATCATTCTCACCCTGGAAGAAGGGATCGTATTCAAGATCGTGGAAAACCTCCTGGAATCAGAAAACAGGCTCATGCTCTACTCCCTGAATCCCATCTACGAACCCTATGAAGTGCATGTGAACGAGATCAGGGAGGTCTGGAAATTTGTCCACTACATCAGCGGCGAGATACCCGATCCGGTCCTGCCGAAGGATGAGTTGTACCGCACGGTTGCCTCCCTGAAGCATGAAGTCGATCATTTGAAAAGCAAGCTGGATAAGTGAGGTGTAGAGATGTGGAGACAAATGGAATTCAGCCTGCCTGACGGTCACCGGGCGCCTACGCCTGCGCCGTCGCGTAGCTATGGCGGAGCGCGGTAAAGCTTCTGCGACAGCGTGCGGCCATAGCCTCTGGCGACGGCACGCGGGCAGGCGCAATCATTTAGGTTACAGAGTGGCACAGAGTAAAATAGAGAACCACAGAGAAATAATAGACCTTAAAAACAATGAGACATCGAGACAACGAGACATCGAGACAACGAGACATCGAGACAATGAGACATCGAGACAATGAGACATCGAGACATTAACCACCTAAAACCTGATAATCTTCTCAACTTTATTGCGAAGCAAATAACTCCGGATCAAGGCTTGAACATCACGGTTATCCTCCCTTTTCTGAATGCATTCCAGGAGATCTTCGACCTGCAGGTAGGATTCGTCCGGCATCAGGTAACCGTATCCCAGGTAACGGCCGTTCTCGACAGCCACAACGCTCCGCTCTTCCGGGGAACGTCCAGCATCGATGATCAAAAAATTTTCATGATCGTATTCGAAATGGGAGAGGACCTTCCCGGCCCGTTCATTATAGGATTTTACGCTCTCCTTACCGATGCAGGCCCCGTTGCACTGCCGTACCCCGTAGTGAAAACAGGCTCCGTCAGTATCGTACAAGCCGCATAATTTCTGGCACAGCCAGTATTGTTCCGCCATATTGCCCAATACTTTCCTGGCTTCCTGCTTATTCGGATAGGTACACAAAGGAATCTTTGCAGAACGCTCCAGCCGGTCGATACAAAAACGAATATAACCCTTCCCGTCTTTAAAGGAATAGATCCCGTATTGCAGTACGGTATGCCTCAAAGCCCGGTTGTATGGAGGCTTGTCCTGCTTGATCCGTTCCGATTCCAGCAGGAGGGCCACCAGTTCACTGCCCGTTTCTTCATAATCGACCGAAGCGACCTTGTCCCGCATCCCGGAAGCCCGCTTGCTCCGCTGGTTGCCCAGGTGATCCATCACCCGCTGCCTGAGGTTGGTGCTCTTTCCTATATAGAGCAAAGAACCCGTTTCATCATAAAGGTAGTAGACCCCGGTGGTCTGGGGAATGACCCTGATTTCACCGTCCTTGAGCGAGGGATGCAGGTTTCTGAGGGATCTGTTCAACCCGGGTTCCAGGAGGACTTCATGACCGTTGATCTTGCTGATGTCGAGCAGGAGCTCGAACAACTTTACGTTTGCCATGGCATCCCCCGCGGCCCGGTGCCTTCCGTCGATCTTAATGTTCAGTGCGGAGCAAAGCTTGCCCAAGCTGTAGGAGGGGTGACCGGGGATCAATTGGCGGCTGAGTTTCACGGTACACAGACTTTCCCTGTGAAAATCATAACCCAGTTGCTTGAACTCGGACCGGATGAAACGATAATCAAAACCGACGTTGTGCGCCACAAAGATCCTGTCCTCGGTCTTTTCGACGATCTCCCTGGCAACTTCATAGAATTTGGGGGCATCGGCCACCATCTCATTGGTGATCCCCGTCAGTTGGGTAATATGATAGGGAATGCCGCGTTCCGGGTTGATCAGGGTGGTATATTCATCCACCACCTTCTGCCCGTCGTGTATGAATATGGCGATCTCGGTGATCTTATCCTTCGCAGCGCTCCCGCCCGTTGTTTCTATGTCTATGATGGCATACATGCTCGAGTACTCAAAAATAGTCTTCGACAGGGAAAATTACCCAAATGTCAGCTGTAAAATATTAACATTTGGAATGCTTAAAGATGAAAGATTGAAAAATGGAAGATGAAAGATTACAATGCACTTTCACTTGACAATCTTCCAATCTTTAATCTATATTCCTTTCCCTTTCTCCATTTTTCATTCTACATTTATGATCAAACCCGTCCGCCATGAATCGCATACTCCTTCCTGTTACGACACTGATGCTCATCCTGCTCTCATCCCAGTGCCGCCGCCCTTCTGAACAGTTTGAACGCTATAGCCTGGACCTGGGTAATCAAACCTGGCGCCTCAGACTGGATAAAGAAGCCGACTGGGTGGATGATCCGCTCTTTCTGCCTCCGGTGAACCTTTCGGAAGTGCCCGTGAATCCGCCCACTTTCGGCTGGGAAGCACTGAAAGCCAATCCCGGAAAGGCTATCAGGATACCCGCCACGGTGGAAGAATTTTTCTGGGGTGAAGAGGGCAATGAATTCGGGGTTAGTGGAAACTACGTGGGCGTTTCCTGGTTCACTACCGGATTCAGTATTCCCGAAGACCAGGCAGGTAAAAGGATCTTCCTGGAGTTCGAATCGGTCCGCATGCGCTCCGAAGTCTTTGTAAACAACCGGCTGGCAGGATACGACCTGATCAACGGCACTCCTTTCCAGGTCGACATTACAGACCAGGTTTCCTTCAGCGAACCCAATTTCCTGGCCGTACGGATCACTGATCCCAACGGAAATTTCACCTGGCGGGATTTTAATGAATACCGCTGGGGGGACCACATCACCCCTGCAAGTCATGGTTTCGGCGGCATCACCGGCAAAGTGAAAATTTCTGCCCGGAATGCATTATATATTGATGACCTGTATATCAAAAATAAACACATTCCTTCTACAATTGATGTGGTAATTGAAATAAACAATATCAATAAAACTGATCAACAGGCAGATATCTATCTTGAAGTTTGGGATAAAGCCGGCAAAAGGGGCAAACCGGTTTATCAGGAACAGCTGGAACCACAGAAGATAAAACCGGGAAAGAACAAAATTGCAACACGGGTTGATTATCCGCAAGCTGAATTATGGTCGGTTGACAATCCAAAACTTTATACCCTGAGCGTCAGAATAGAGCAAGCTGAGAACATCATCGACAGGAAAACACAAAATTTCGGATTCAGGTGGTTCGACGTGGATGAAAGGAACGGGGACAAGATCTTTACCCTGAACGGGGAAAGGATCGTTTTGCTGAGTGCCATTTCCTGGGGATTCTGGCCGATAAACGGGATCTACCCGACCGATGCCATGGCTGCCAGGCAGGTCAGCCAGGCCAAAAAGCTGGGTCTGAACATGCTGAATTTCCACAGGGGTATCGGTCAGGCCAACATCCTGGATGAAGCCGACAAGAAAGGTTTGCTGTACTATGAAGAACCCGGGGGATATATGACCGGAAGGGATTCTTTCAGCTTTGCATGGGTGAAGGAGAAAATGCGGCGCATGATCAAAAGGGACCGCAACCATCCCAGCCTGATCATTTATAACATGCAAAATGAATGGACCAAAAATCCCACAAAAAGTCAGGTCAGGGCCATCCAGGATTTTCATGAATTGGACGAAACACGCTGTATTACCTATACTTCCACTTATATGCCTTCGCATTTCTATGAAGGCAGGGTTCCCCGGGATACGGCTGCCTTCAAGATGCACATGCTGCCCTATGATCATAAAGTGAGGTATCAGGGATGGTGGGACCAGCATCACGCGGGAGGGTCGGGTGTTTATTACAGCGCACTCTATAACGGACCGGAAGATTACTATAAATATACGGACCATACTGAAGAAGTGGTTTTCTGGGGTGAGGAGGGAGCCATCGGTACCCCTGCCCGGCTGGAGTTGATAAAGAATGATTTGGAATCAGGACGCAAGCTGGGATGGGACGGTCAGGATTACCTGGATCTCTACGCGGCCTATGACAGCTTTCTAACAACGCAGAATTTCAGGCAGGCCTTTCCTTCGGTAGATAAACTCACCACCAGCCTGGGCGACGTGGCCCTCTATTATCAGGGCAGGATCATTGAAAATATGTTCATCAATAATATCAACGACGGATACGTGATCAACGGCTGGGAGGGCATGAAACTGGAGAATCATTCCGGGATCGTGGATTGTTTCAGGAACATCAAAGGCGATCCGGAACTGATCAGTCATTACACCCGGGATGCCTACCTGGCCGTAAAACCGAGAGAAATGGTCGTGGAAGCCGGTACCGGGGTGATTATTGATATTTATGGGGTAAACCGGCTCGGCCTTTCGGGAAAATATGAACTGGAAGTAAGGGCCGCCCAGGGAGAAGAGGAGATCTTTTCCAAACAATATTCCGTTAAGCTTCAGGGCGGCGACCAATACGGACAGCTTCTGCAACCCGGCATAAGCATAGACGAAATTCCTGAGGGATATACGGAAATCATCGCCACCTTGTGGAAAGACAATGACCGGATCTTGCAGGGCCGGGACCGGGTTTTTGCCTGTAAACCGGATCTTGACGGACCGGTCCCGGGCCTGGCCTTTTCGGATACGGCCGGTGTTTTCAATGATTTCCTTGAAAACCAGGGGATCAAACCCGAGTCGTACTGGAAGAGAGGCAGACCGGAAGGAAAGATATTGTTGGCCACCGGCACACCAATTGAAACAGGAAGACGCATACAGCAGGATTTGCTGGATTGGTTGATGGAAGGGAATGTCCTGCTTATAGTAAATTATGCAGAAGAATGGGCCAATTACCTGTCCTCCAAAGAAATATTTGAATATACCGGCCGGCAGGACCTGGGCCTGGTATGGTACGGAGGGAATTTCTTCGTCAAAACACACCCCGTATTCGAAGATCTTCCCGTCAATACGGCCTTCAACTGGGAGTATCAGTGCCTGTCCCGATATGGCTATGATACAGAACGTTACGGACTTAGAATAAAACAGGGAGAAACGCTGGTCGGGGCCGTCAGCGATCACCAGCAGGAAGTCTATACGGCCCTGCAGGTTATACCGGTCGGCAACGGAAAGATCATCATAAGCACCCTCGACCTCGAAAACGCCCTTGAAAAGAATGAGCCGGCGTCCGTTGTTGCCAAGAAGATTTTGTTGAATATGATTAAGTTTGTCTGTAATTAGGTTCCCTGCCTGCCGGCAGGCAGGCTTGGTTCCATGGTTCCTTGGTTCTTGCTTGAAAAAAATGTCATCCCGGACTTGATCTGCCTGCCTTCCGTTAGGGAGGGGATCTCCCTGAACTACTGCTAAGGCCTCTGCTTGTTGCGTCCAAAGGAAGGTAAGTCTCATTTCTTCAGGTCCGGCAGGTGGCCGCTTTTTGTATGATAATTCCTATTCTACCATTATTCGGTGGTCTACGACCACCCAGGATTAAACGGTTTTTTATGAAGATGCTCGTGCGCCTCCGCTAAAGCTTCAGCGGTACGCGGAAGAGTATCCAATAATGGTAGAAATGAAAAGCTCAAGAGAAAAATCGGCCCGATTATAATTCCCATAAAAACAGAATTGGTAAGACGGGACGAGAAGGAAAAGAATCAGTAGACATCACATTTCATTTACTTCAATCAGCCACCAGAAGCCAGACAATAGCAACCAGCGACTAGCCCGAGTTTATTACGACACGAAGGATAAATCGCCATAACGATCAGATATACATTAATA
>CAYQQR010000029.1:0-50517 GCA_964420035.1 uncultured Bacteroidaceae bacterium
AGGCAAATCAGAAAGGTCTGCCTTTGGTAGCTTTTAAATTTCAGGATGGCTTTGCAAACAAGTTTGATGGGGTCATATCCGAGATTGTTCGCCCCGAATGCTCGGGGCTCACGATCTCTACCTGGGGTTGATTCAAAAGCAAAAAGGCCTGCTGACGCAGGTTATTTTATTTTCTCAAGCCGCTTATGAAAGCAAGCTTTCAACGCGGCTCTCCAAAATAAAAAACCTTTGCACTCGCGTGCAAAGGCCTTTTTGCTTTTGTCGGGGTGCCGAGATTTGAACTCGGGACCCCTCGCCCCCCAGACGAGTACTCTAACCTGGCTGAGCTACACCCCGAACTAGCGGGCCAAAAATAATCAAATCCGGGGTCATACGCAAACAACAAGATTCCGAATTCAGGATGAAGTTCCTGGATTCCTGGGTTCCTGGGTTCCTGAATTCAGTAATCCGCAATTACTTTAAGTCACAGAGGTGTAGGAAACAATAATGCCAAAGAGACAAAGAGACAAAGAGACAAAGAGACAAAGAGACAAAGAGACAAAGAGACAACATTCCTTATATCCTTAAAACTTCATTTTTCTTCCATAAAATTAATACCGATTCACTAAATTTATTGAAAAAGAAACGCCATGGACCTGAGCCATATCCGGAAACTGGGGGATCCCATACTGCATGAGGCATGCAAAGAGATCCGTATCGATGAACTGATGGATTACCTGCTGCTGGCAGAAGAGATGTCCGAACTGATCAGGATGCACCGCGAAGAAATGGGATTCGGCCAGGCCATTGCCGCCCCCCAGGTCGGCCATTTGAAACGGCTGATCGTCGTGCATTCCGAGAAACCCCTCTATATCTTCAATCCTTACATCTTTGATCTAAGCAACGATATGAAGAAGATCATCGACGACTGCATGAGCTTCCCCGATATCAAGGTCCGGCTCAAAAGGCACAATTCCTGCCGCATCCGGTACCGCGACCATAACTGGAAGGAAAAGGTCATGGAACTCAAGGGCGAAATGTCCTTCCTCCTCCAGCACGAATACGATCACCTGGAAGGAATACTGGCCATCGATAGGTCATTGGATAAGCCGAGGTATCAGTATCAGGTGTAGGATTGCCTTCGGTGTAAATGGTGCAAAAAGGGGGTGCAAAACGGTAGTAAACGGCGGTGCTAACGGTTAAAAACGGTACTTAACGGTGCCTTACTGTCGCCTTCTATTTTATATCTTTAGCTTAATCATATCTGAAATCAACACTCCTGAATTCAAATTCCTGGTCTTCCCCGGTTTTGTACTTATCCGGATAAAGGGGAGTACGTTCTTACGGATATCAGGGAGTCCCGGGTATTGATCCCGATGATCCGTAAATAGCCGTTCCCTCCATTTACCGAACTTTCAACACCTCTCTGGTAATTGGCCAGCATCTGGTAAACCTCGTTGCCCTGTTCACCGGTACTGACCAGCCTGCCGGTCCCGTCATTCAATACGTGTCCGCTGAAAACCAGCAAAACATTCTCGTATTTACCAGCCAGCTTCTTCCAGATCTGTTCCCCGTTGTTTACCGCGTTTTGCCCTGTATCTTTACCTACGCCATAATACTGCGGTAACCATTTATGGCCCCGTGCTTCACTCATTCTTGTATCGTCTGAATACAGGTAAGCATGGGTGTTTATGATGACCCGGTGATCAGGATGTTCCCGGATGACCTTTGCTGCCCAGTCCAGTACCTGGTTCCTCGGACCGAACTCAAGGGATAAGACAAGCCATTTTATGCCACCGGCCCTGAACAGGAAATAAACATTGTCCATTTTCCCGGGCTCGAATGCTCCTCCGAATGCAGGCTGCTTGCTGTATTTATTATAGGGAAAGAAGCGATTGAACAAGCCGGTATCTCGAATATCCGCACTGCCCCCGGTTCCCATGTCGTGGTTGCCCGCGGCAAGAGCATAATTCACTTTTCCGTCCAGCTTGCCTAAAGCTTCCTCAGCAACTTTCCATTGCTTCTCATTGTTGTCGTCCGTTATATCGCCCTGGTGAAGAACAAATGCAATTTCGGCGGAATGTTCAGCTATCCATTCAGTCTGAGCGTAAAAAATTTCAGGATAACTTTCAGCATAGCTCTGGGTGTCAGGCAGCAGTACCAACCTGACTATCGGATCATCCTTACAGGAGGAGAGCAGTACCACTGCGATCACCAGGAACGTTCCGGCAATATTTCTCATTTTGGTTCTTTGGTTTATCATAATGCCTGAATGTAAAATGAAAAATTAGAGTTTGGTTCTAAATATTTAATCCGCCTTCGCGGTCTGCTGAGGTGGACAATAAGTCATGGTATAATTTCCCGGAGCATGATGCTACGGAATTCAGGGTCCGGGGCTTGCCCCGGAGTTCATACCAATGGATTTTGATCATTCGCTAACCGGTAAAAATCCTTCTTTATCCAGTGCTTGTATCACCCCGCGCAACAAAAAGTTATCCTGGAATTTCAATACATATTTGCGTCCGCCTTTCTCGATTGGTACAAGCATTTTTGCATCTTTCAATCGCTTTAATTGTCTTGATATTTCCTGTGGAAGTTTCTTTTTGAAAACACCTTTAAAATCTTTTGCCTGTACTTCCTGCTTTTCTGTTGCTATTTTTAACACAGTAGCTTCAAGATCACTTATATATTTCATTTTGAGTGCATAATCGATGGCCGGTAAAAGTATCTTGGTTTTTAGATAAGAAACATTTGCCAGTCTGTCTATCTTATTTATCTCATCCTTTAATCCTTGCATTACATAAATACACCAGCCAAGTATATCCATATCGTTTCCCCTGTCTGCTTTTGCTAACTGATCATAATATCGCTTTCGATCAGAACAAAAAACAGCATTTGGATTAATAATACGATCAATATCTTCACGGAAGCCTTGTTTGATCAGCATAGCATAAGTCAGCATCCTCACAACCCTTCCATTTCCATTGGCAAAAGGATGAATCCATAGAAACCTGTGATGTGCAATTGCAGTTTTAAGTAAGTCGTATTTTGACGGATCAGGTTTATAAATAAATCTGAACAACTCTTCCATATATTTAGAAACATCATAGGGAGGAGGTGGCTGATGCGCCGAATGGGCAATACTGATTTCTTCCTGTCTGAATCTCCCGGGAAAATGATCTCCCTCACCCCTGGGAGGAGGAGGTAATCCATCTACTATTCGTTTATGTATTCCCGCGAGAAACTTGCCATCTATTTGAATCTGGTCAATAACATCTTCAATATAGGACATGGTCTTCTCTAAATTCAAAATCTCCTTAACATTGGGAGGCTTCTTATATCCTTCTTCGATCTTTGTTTCGATATACTCTGCAATCGTGGTGTTGTTTCCTTCAATACGCGCTGATGCAATACTTTCCAAAGTATGAAATACATGGTTTAGCTGACTGAACAATTCCCGGTGTGTGGTGAGCCTGATTTCCTTCTTCCTGAGGTGTTCCAGTTCAATAATCAGATCAGTCAGATCGGAATCAAATGACGGATAAACCAATTTTAATGGATAATATCTGAATTCAGGCATCGGCATTTAATAGGCAGAATAGTTATTATTTAACGGTTTAAGTGATTATAATTAACAATTATAAATGCATTTATCTATAAATCTGCAAATTACAAATATAGCCATTTCTATAATATTTAACAATGTCGGTCGCCGATATTTAACAGAATCAGTTCCAATAGTTTAACAACCGGATCATATTTACAGAGTATCTGTTGGCCCCCAGTCACCCGTTATTGTGACCCCTCCGAAGCAACAAGGTATGAATATAATCAACACATTCTTACTACAAAGGGTATCCGGTCTGAGGTAAGATATCTTTGGATAGAAGATTAATTCTGGGTTGTGCGGATTGTCCAAAATCCTGGCATGGTGTTGGGCCATTACAGAACGTAGAATTTCTTGAATCCGATACATCCTTGTTTGACATTTAAAATAAGTTCTGCTAAATATCCATTAACATTATAAGGTGAGGAACAGGGACTAGTATTGCCCACTTTTTTTGTACATTAAAGGGATGATTAAACACATCTTCAATGGAACTCAACTTCGAAAACCAGGCATCGAACCTGTCGGAATTGAAGGAAGAAGTGCAGCAATGCACCCGCTGCCGGTTGGCCCATACCCGCGAGCATGTCGTATTCGGGGAGGGGAACCCCGAAGCATCTCTTTTTTTGATCGGGGAGGCCCCCGGCAGGAACGAGGATGAACAGGGAAGGCCCTTCGTGGGCCGGTCGGGGCAGCTGCTGGACAAGATCCTGTCCGTGTGCGGATTTACCCGGAAAGACCATGCCTTCATCACCAGCATCGTGAAATGCAGACCGCCGGATAACCGGATGCCCACCACGGAAGAACTATCCTGTTGTAAGCCCTGTCTCCTCAGACAAATAGAATTAATAAAACCCGAGATGCTGATCTTCCTTGGCGCTACGGCCCTGAAAAATATGCTGGGTCCGTCCATGAAGATCACCCGGGTCAGGGGTCAATGGCTCCAGTGGGAAGACCTGCCCGCCATGGCCGTCTACCATCCCGCCGCCCTGCTCCGAACCCCCTCCCTCAAGAAAGACACCTGGGAGGATTTTAAGAGGATCGTCGGGAAGTATCGTGAGTTGGTGGATCCGGAGCATTATTCTGAATATGTCTGAATGGACCACGGACCTAGGAAAAGACCACAGACCACACCTGCCTGCCGGCAGGCAGGGACCACAGACGACGGTACGTTTGTGGATTTCGATAATTCTTACCTCGGGCTGGATTTAATTCAGAAACGAGAACTTATTTAATCTATACTATCAACGGCCGTGGTACGTGGTCCGTCGTCCGTGGTCTTATTACAACCCCAACTCCTTCTCTACCTCCAGGCGCTTCATTTTTCCCGGACAGTCGATTGACGGAATGAAGGGTTTAATATCCAGGACCGGGGTTACGTCATACGCATCGATCCCGGAGACATAAAGCATGTTATCTTCGATACGTTCGAGTTTTATGACTGCAAAACCGATGGGATTGGGCCGGTTGGGCGAACGGGTGGCAAAGAGGCCGAAAGTGCGGCTGCTTCGCGGGGGACGGACCGGGGTGTACCATCCCGTGGAAAGATGCATGTGATACAGCACGATGATGTGATCATAAGCTTCCAGACCCTCCAGGGCCTCAGTATATTCATCGTAGATCTCTATGCTCCCCTTGTTTTCCGGCTGCAGCGATCCCTGCCGGGGAGCGCCGGTTTCGGGGATCAGCTCCGAGTGGAATTCACCAATGGGTTGGTATTCGATTGTCATCGCTTCGGTATTTTGGAAAAACAGCAAAGTTAGCAAGTAAATGATGACAGGCATGGCATCGGGATTAAAGATGTAAGATGTAAAATTAAGAATATATTTCAGGGAGGTTGAGATTCAGAATTCAGAATGTAGTTCCTCGGTTCCTCAGTTCCTGAGTTCAGTAGGCAGTAGGCATATCTACAGCGAAGCGAATGAGCAGCAGCCGAAGGTCCCGAAAAATAGCAAAGCTACGCTTCGCGTAATTTTTCGAGGATTCTCGAAAATCTAAAACAGCAAAGCTGCTAAGATTTTCGAAACGAGCAACGGCGAGCGCAGCGAGCGAGAAACAGTGAAGCTAGTATCAAAGATTCAGGATCTCGAAATAGGTCCTCTTCCAGGTATTGCAGTATTTATTGAATAAATGGCGAAATCCTGTTTTTTCCTTTTTTTTGGTTTCCTGCAGGTTCATTTCCTGCTGAAGCTTCTTCTTTTTTTTCTTCTTGTCCGGCATGACGACCTCCTTTCCCTGTGTGGCTGCGATGGTACAAATATACGTTAAATTTACAATAAGTACACGTTGAATTAATAAAAAATTAACATTAATTTAAAATTGGGTTGTTCCCGGTTCTCAGTTAATCTGAATTATTTCCCATCTTCTGCTTAATTAGGGAGAAATCCTTTGTTGACGAGAGAGCCGGCTTTAAATTCACTTGGATATTGACCGTACAGTTGAAGCAACTTCAAATTCAGGATGGTATTGTCATAACATTTTTAGGGAGAACCTTTAGTTGACCGTCTATATGGTACCAGAATTCACTGGCTTTGGGTTCCAAACACACATTTCAGATGAAACTGACAGTATTTTTTTTGTTTTCCTATTTAATGGTTTTCCCTGTTGCGGCAGGCAACTATTATATTTCCAGTGACGGGGATGACGGTAACAGCGGGGAAAGTCCCGAACAGGCATGGAGAACACTTGAACAGGTAAATAATTCCATGCATATTTTTCTTCCGGGGGATTCGGTCCTTTTCAGAAGAGGCGACACGTTCAGGGGATACTTGCACATTAACTGTAACGGTTCGGCAGATGCCCCTGTAGTTTTTTCATGTTACGGATCGGGCAAAAAAGCGGTTATTGACGGGTCGGTTACCCTGCCGGAATGGACCCCCGGGTCAGGAGGTATTTGGAAAGCAGACCGTCCTGAAACGGTAACGGGGGAGGTTAAGAACCTTTTTATCGATGGAGAATTTGCCAGCCTGGCACGGCACCCCGACGAGGGTTTTTATTTCACGTCCGATCCTGAGGGAAAGACTGTTTTTTCAGCCTCAGAGATGGCTTCTTTCAGCGGGAATTACTGGGAGGGCGCCGATATAGCCGTTCGTACGGCTAACTGGATCATCGATGTGCTGCCCATTGATTCAGTGGATGGTGAAAGGGTGGTCCTGAAAGAGGAAGCTACTTATAACCTGCTTCCGGGATACGGTTTTTTTATTCAGAACCATGTTCACGCGCTGGACCGGGAAGGAGAATGGGCGTGGACGGATGACGGAAGCATCTATATCTTTATGGAAGAGTCTGATCCCAATGATACGGAAATAATAATACCGGAGCAAGATTTGGGTATTTATATCGACAATTCGGATTATATTAGTATCAGGGGCCTGAAGGTATCGTATCAAAAAGAAGCCGGAGTAGTGGCCGAATATTCGGATCATGTAGGTTTGTATGGCAACGAGGTGTTTTATAGCGGGACGGATGCCCTACGGACGCGTTATGTGAACTATCTGGAGGCAGAGAACAATATTCTCAAGGGAGCCAATAACAACGGACTGGATATGAATTACACGAAAGAAAGCACTTTTAGGCAGAATACTGTGCGCAATATCGGTTCCGTTCCCGGAAGGGGGCTGAACGGTAATCTGAAATACATGGGTATTTTGATTAACCGTTCGGAGAATCTTTTGTTTCAGTACAATAATATTGACAGCATCGGGTACAACGGGATCAGCTTTTTCAGATCGGGCAACATCGAGATCCGTAACAACGCGGTCAGTTATGCCTGCCTGGTGAAAGATGACGGGGGTGGGATCTATACCTGGGAGAACCAGAAACCGGGAAACGTGGTATCCGGAAATGTTGTGACCTATACCACGGGAGAACAGTCGGGAGTGCCCCCGGCAAAAAAGCACAAGGCACACGGTATTTATATTGATGACCGATCGTATGACCTGCTGGTGGAGAACAATACGGCAGCATACAACCATGATTTCGGGATTTACATACACAATGCAAAAAACGTGGTCATATCCGGCAATACACTCGTGGATAACGATGTGCAGTTGGGATTTGGCGGAGGGGAGGACTGGCCGGGTAACGAGGTGACCGGCAATATCTTCGTATGCACCGATGATGAAATGTTGTGTGTGCGCATGTACGGATCATATAATTACGATGAGAATTTCCCGGCGTTTGACAGTAACGTTTACGGTAAATTCACAGTATTCAAGATCGCGTTTCAAAGTTACGAGGACGAGGATGGGGGGCATGCAGCCAATCTTATCTTTGACCAGTGGAAAGAGATCAGCGGAGATGAGAATATGAGCGGGTGGCCGGTCCCATATCATGATTCCATCAGCCGTCAGGAATTTCTTTTTTTCGTATGGAACACGGATCCGGATGAGGTCACCATACCTCTGGATCATAGCTACAGGGACATGAAAAACTTGAAGGTGGAAGGAAATGTTGCCATACCTCCTTATTCTTCGGTTGTCCTGGTAAAGGATACCGCACCCCTGGCGGGAACCTATCTTCCCGGAAGGTTTCCGGGTGAAGAAATATGCATCTACCCGAATCCATCGTCCGGTCCGGTAACCCTTGAATTGAAGAACCCGGGAATGGTTGATACCCTGGAGATATTTAACAGCAAGGGCACACTGCTCGATTGCCAGGATATTCATAAAGCGGACAATCCGTACAGGATTGACATGGGACCCTTCGGTACGGGAATCTATTTTATCCGGATCAGAATGCAGGACAGGGTGGCGACAAAAAATCTGGTCATCAAGAATTGAATTTGAACATGCATGAGTTTTTCGCGGGGTATACAATGTCATGATTTACGTGCTATTCATAACCAGATGATTAATTAATAACACATTTCTTTTAGGGATGCTCCTGTTGAAGACGTCATAATATTGTTGAACCCTAAAATCTTATAATTATGAAAAAATTATTACTACCATTAATGCTGTTTTCCTTCAGCTTGTTTGCTCACGGGCAAACCGTCATTGACCTTACCGGCAATGACAGTGAATGGGCACTGAACGATACCATTGCCAGTGCGGAAGGTCCCCAGGAGATCATATTAAATCCGGCCGTCGAGTATGAGATCGGGTCCAGGAGAATATCGAACAACACAATAATCAGGTCTGATCCCGAAGGCCCGCGGGCTGTGATCAATATCAGCAATAACTTTTGGCTGGGCGAGGTGGAACTGGATTCCCTGATCTTCGAGCACCTGCACTTAAAAGGGGGCGGTTATATTTTTAACAACGGTAATTCCTATACTGTTGGAAAGGTTGCTTTTGTCGATTGCAAGATAGAGGGCAATGGAGGTTTGTGGCGCGGAAAAGCCGATACCAGCATGGTTGAGAATTATATCATCGACAATTGTGTGATCGATTCCATAGGCGAATACACCCTGATGCGTCCCCAGGGCAGTAACGGAATCGGTAATATAAGTCTTACAAACAGCACCGTTAATTATGCAAAAGGGCTCTTCAGATTGAGTGAACGCCCCGAAACCGTAAAAATTGAGAACGTAACCATTCATCAGGGCTGTGATGCCGATTTCTGGATCAATGCCATGCTTACTTTCTATGGCGGATTCGGTGAACTGGAGTTCAACAATGTATTGGTGGGTCCGGGCCTTAACGGATCCATTGGTGCAATAGAAGTGGCAGAAGAAGATGCCGGGAACATTACGGTCACGAACAGCTACTACACTACGGATTTTGTAGCAAATGAAGGCATGGAGCTGCCAGCTGAATTTGAAGCCTATGCCGGTGCATCCACGGATCTTTGGGCCGATCCTTCGGCAGCGGATTTCACGATCATAGACAATAATTTTGATGCCAAGTTTTCTACAGGCGATCCCCGGTGGATCCCTGCCCGCCTGAGTGAATTGTCCCTGTCTGCAGGCGAACTGTCACCTTCGTTCGATCCAACGGTATTGTCGTACACGTGCGAGCTCCCGGAAGGAACGGAAGCTGTCGTTGTAACCGCAGTACCGGGTCATGAAGAAGCCACGGTATCCGGGGACGGGGTAATCGATGTAACCAGTGGTTCAGGTACGGCCAACGTCGTGGTGCTGGAAGGAACGATTTCACAGACCTATACGATAGAATTTACTGTCATTGTGGGAATAGATCAAAATCTGGAAGGTAAAGTTGAACTATACTACAATTCAGTTAATGATGAAGTGGTAATCAAAAACCTTGGCACAACGAACCAGTTGCAAAAAGTGGAGATATTCAGTCTTACAGGACAGGTGCTCAAGAGTTATGACATCCATAATCCGTCGAAAAGGATGACCATCAGCACCAGTGATCTTGGAAGGGGACTCTATCTCTTACGGGGTACTTATTCCAACAACGCTTCGGCATACCTTAAGTTCCTGAAATAGTTTTTAGTTAGTAGTTGGTTAGCTTTTAGTTAGCAGATGTTAGTGAAGTTTTAGTGAAAGTTTGACCCGGGACCGGTTTCCCGGGCCAAACTTTTTTATATATAATTATTGTTATTTTGCAGCATGATCCACAGCTCTCTCTTCCGAATATTCAGCAAGTATACTATTTGAAGATAACCGGATTGTTGAGATGCGAATGGAAATTAAAACCCGGGTATGTAATTGTTTTTAGAGGGACGGAAAAAATATTTGACTTTGACTGATAGGGAGATTCTTGAAGGACTGAAGAAGGGAAATAAGGATGTTTTCGAAGCCTTGTTCCGAAAGTATGTCTCTACGCTGCGGGAATATGCTTTTTTCTATGTCGGAGATGTACACATCGCTGAAGACATCGTTCAGGATCTGTTTGTAAAGATCTGGGAGAACCGGGAAAACTTCAATATTCACACTTCACTGAAAGCATATTTATACAGAAGTACACACAATAATTGTATTCAGTTCCTGAGGCACAAGAATGTAAGTTACAAGCACGATAAATATCTCCAGGGCAGGCTGGCTGAAGCCAGATTAATGGAACAGCTCTATTTTGAAAAAGGCATCCAGCAATTGTTTGAAAAAGAGATCACCGACCTGGTCAATAAATCATTGGAGAAACTGCCTACCAAGACATCAGAAATTTTTATTCTGAGCAGAAGAAAATATCTGAAGAATTCAGAGATAGCCAATAAACTTAATCTTAGTGAAAAATCTGTTGAATATCATATATCCAAGACCCTTGAATTGTTGCGAACGGATCTGAAAGATCACTTGTTTTGAAATGCTACTAAAGATAAAGAGAAATGGAATGAACAAGGGAGGATTATTTTTTAGGGACAGAACGGGATTAAGCGTCATTAAAAATGATGATCACATAAAATGAAAAGAACAAATCAATTTTTAAATTTTCTGAAATTTTTCAAGGGGGAATCAAGCAAGGAAGACACCGATGCCCTGTTGAAATGGATTGAAGAGGATAAAAAGAACCGGCAGGAATATTTTATGGCCAAACGTTTATGGCTGGAAAGTCTGGAACAGGATGAGGAGCAGGTGGACAGATCCTGGGAGCGGCTTCAATACAGGCTGTTCGGTGTTACGGGGAAAAGCTTCGGGATGCGGGCAAGACGGCGGACAGACCTGAAGGTTTATGCCCTGGTTGCCAGTCTGGCTTTATTGCTGGTAACCGGCGTATACACGGCACTTAGAATGAACAGTCTTAAAAGCTATGAACAGAATGTGAACCATGTTGAAACTCCCTTTGGTTCAAGAACAAACATCATACTTCCGGATGGCACGGAGGTATGGCTGAATTCCGGAAGTAAACTGACCTATCCCACCGTGTTTTCCGGAAAGAACCGCGTTGTAAATCTGAGCGGGGAAGCATTTTTTGATGTAAAGAAATATTCTGGATCAGAATTTATCGTTCGTGTTCCTGACCTGGATATCAGGGCTCTGGGGACCCAGTTCAATGTTAAGTCTTATCCGGACGAGGATATCATAGAAACATTTCTTCTGGAAGGAAAAGTAGTTGTAGACAGGCGGAAAAATAAGAGTACTTTCAAACCCATCACCTTGAAACCCAGGCAAAAACTTACTTTTGTAAAAGACCAGGCTGGATCATTACAGGAACAGATTGATAAACCGCAAGATAAACCGGTTGAACCGGTTGAAAAGGTCCAGCCTATCCCACGCAAGCAGGTACAGATTTCCCATGTGATCCATCCGGATGCAGATATTTCATGGAAAGATGAAAAACTGGTCATCTATTCAGAAACCTTATTATCCTTATCTCGCAAGCTGGAGCGTTACTATAACATAGAGATTGAATTTCAAGATGAGGATACCAAGAATTACGTGTTTTCAGGGACACTGGATGAAGTAACCATTGATGAAGTAATGCGGGCTATATCGGTTGCGGCTCCCATTTCTTTTTCAATTGAAAAAAACAAAGTAACGCTGTGTTCTGCGAACTAGATGGTGTAAAAATGAGCAAAAAAACACTGCCGGAAAATGTTGACGGCATTTCCCGGCAGGTCAGATTAACGGAATTTCACAGGAAATAATAAAAATTCTCATTAACCCAAAACAAACACAAATGTATGAAAACTAGCGAAAAGGTAATCTCCTTTCTTATCTTAAATGAAAGGAAAAAAATCTGGTTAATAATGAAATTCTGTATCGTTTTCTTATATCTGGCAGTTATTCAGGTTTCTGCAATAAATGTCTTCTCACAAACAGAAAAGATCTCCATTGAGATGCAAAATACTTCTGTAAGAGAAATTGTGAAGAAGATCGAAGAACAGGGACAGGTAAATTTCTTCTATAATGAGAATCTTCCTGAACTGGACAAAAGGATCTCGGTTTCAGAGCGGGATAAACCGATCAGTGAAGTGCTTGCCAGTTCACTCAGCCAGGCAGACATGACCTATGAGGTCATTAAGGAGAATTTTTATGTTTTAATTCCCTCCCGTGAACTGATGCAGACTCCACGGGTTACCGGAAAGGTAACGGATGCCAGTACGGGTGAAGCCCTTCCGGGTGTGAATGTTTATGTAGAGGGAACCACCCATGGGACGATAACCGATCTGGACGGTGAATATGAACTTGAACTTAGCGGGGACAGTGAAACATTAATTTTTTCATACATAGGATATGAACGTACGCGGATCCCCGTGGAAGGAAGGACTGTTATCAACGTACAGCTTGAACCTGATACAAAGGAGATTGATGAAGTAGTTGTGGTAGGTTACGGAACCATGAAGCGGGCGGATCTCACCGGGTCGGTCTCATCTGTTTCGGGCAAACAGATTAATTCGATCCCGGTGTCCAGCGTAAGTGAAGCACTAACCGGTAAAATGGCAGGAGTGCAGGTTAAGACAACCGATGGTTCCCCCTTTGCCGATGTGGTGATCCGTATCCGTGGCGGCGGTTCGGTTACTCAGGATAATTCTCCCTTGTTCATTGTAGACGGTTTCCCGGTTGAAAGCATCCGGGATATTTCTCCCCATAACATTGAAAATATTGATGTTTTGAAAGATGCATCATCCGCCGCGATCTATGGTTCCCGGGGAGCTAACGGTGTTATTTTAATAACTACAAAGGGAGCAGAGGGTGGAAGAACGAAAGTTACCTATAACGGTTACGGCCAGATACGTACCCTGGCAAAGAAACTGGATGTAATGGATCCCTATGAATTCGTACTGATGCAATATGAGTACGCACGCGTCCAGTCAGGAGAACTCGCCTACAACCGGTTTATTAATAATTTCGGTGTTTATGATGACCTTGAATTGTACAAGGGACAAAGAGGAACCGACTGGCAGGAAGAGATGCTCGGCTCGCCTACATTCTCACAAAACCATAATCTTGACGTGGGAGGCGGAACCGAAAAGACCCGATACAAAATCAGTCTTTCCGATGTAAGTGATGAAGGAATATTGATAGGGAACGGCTATGACAGAACCAACCTGAACTTTAATCTGAAGCATCAGGCCTCGGAATCGGTAGAATTGACACTTGCAGCACGTTTGATCAATACCAGGATCATCGGAGCCGGTACATCCGGGAGTGCAAACCTCAGAATGAAGCACATTCTGACTGCCAGGCCAGTTAACGGATTGATGGATGTACTGGATTACGATTTTGATGACCCTGCATATTATGATGATTACGAGGCATTTATATCCAGTTTTATTAACCCCAGGCAGCTCGTTGAACAGGATTACAGAAAGAGATTGAGCCATAGTTATTACTTGAACGCGGGGTTGGATTGGGACATTTTTAAGAATCTGATGTACCGGTCCGAATTCGGTATTCAATATTCTTATGGAGACAACTACAGGTATTATGGACCGTTAACATCACGTTCAAGAAATTATGGCAGCAATTTACCTTTAGGAGATATAAACTCCTATAAGAGCGATAGGTTGCGCTGGTCAAACATCCTGAACTATAACCTGAATTTCCAGGATGTTCACCGGCTGAATATGATGGTCGGACAGGAAATCATTCAAAGTGGCTCCTCCAGCACCTTCATGCGTGCCAAATATTTTTCCGAGGATCTTCCGCCTGAAAAGATGTTTGCCAATATGGCTTTAGGAGAGTTCGATCAAATGTCTTCCTATTTTAACCCGGAAAATAAACTGGCTTCCTTTTTTGGAAGGATCAATTACTTTTTACTGGACCGGTACATTTTCACGGCAACATTCAGAGCGGACGGATCCAGTAAGTTTGCACCCGGCAATCAGTGGGGTTATTTTCCTTCCGGAGCGATTGCCTGGAGGATATCCAACGAGAATTTCATGCAGAATCAAAACTTTATTTCAAATTTGAAATTAAGGGCAAGTATTGGTGCTGCAGGAAATAACCGGATCGGATCGGATCTTTGGAAAACAAATTACCGGATCTCGACCAGCAATCCTATCGGGTTTGGGGACCGGATCAATCAATACTATATCCCTGCTTCAAGCCTGTTGTCCAATCCTGATCTCAGGTGGGAAACTACTGTTACGAGGAACGTCGGATTGGATTACGGATTGTTCCGGAACCGGATTGGAGGAGTCGTGGATCTCTACTGGAACACTACCAGGGACCTTCTGGTTGAATCCGATATACCTTCTTATCTGGGTTATTCGAAACAAATGAGGAACATCGGACAAACCTCGAACAGGGGAATCGAATTTACGTTTGATGCCCGTGCGATTCAGAGGCGGGACCTGATGTTGAATATATCTTTCAATATTGGATTTAACCAACCCAGGATCGATAAGCTGGATGAGGTTGATGTTAAACCCTTTTATTCCAGCTGGGCCACTTCGGATTTACGTGAATCGGATGATTACCGGGTAATTGTCGGAGAAACAGTGGGTCTGATGTACGGATATGTTTTCGACGGCATATACCAGCCTGAAGATTTTGAGATCGTGGATGAAGAAACCGGAGCTTATGAGCTTAAAGAAGGAGTTTCCAGCAGTGAAGGTATTTTGGGCGGCGTGATCCGTTTAAGGCCGGGAGTGATGAAACTGAAGGACCTTAACGGGGACGGCGTGATCACGGCGGACCAGGACCGTGCCGTTGTCGGGAATGCAATTCCCAAGCATACCGGGGGACTGAACATCAATACCCGGTACAAGTCATTCGACTTGTCCATGCTCTTCAACTGGGTATACGGAAACGATATATACAATACAGGATTGATAGAATTCCAGATGTTGTTCCATACTACCTATGGGAACATGCTGAATACCATGAATTCTGAAAGACGGTGGATGTATATTGATACTGAAACAGGAGAGGAGATCACTGATTTGAACAAGCTGGCTGAAGTGAACAAGGATAAAACCATGTGGTCACCGTTTTCCAGCGGTTCGACCAAACCCTTGTTCCATTCGGGGGCAGTCGAGGATGGTTCCTTTTTACGACTCAATACCCTTTCACTGGGTTATACTTTACCGGATAATTTGACCAATAAATTAAGAATAGAGCGGTTCAGGATCTATGGCACGGTGTACAATGCCTGGATATGGACCAACTACTCCGGTTACGACCCGGAAGTGAGTACCACGCAGAACAATTCTTACAGGCAGCTCACACCGGGTGTGGATTACTCGGCTTACCCAAAGAGCAGATCCTATGTACTTGGAGTAAATGTAACTTTCTAAACCCATGGATTTGAAATATTCGACAGTTATGAGATACATACCCATTATTTTGCTATCGACAGCTTTGTTTTTCACATCCTGTGAAAAATTCCTGGAGACGGATTCTCCGTCCGCGTTCACTAGCACTTATATTTTTTCCAGTGAGGAAGATACCCGCAAAGCATTGAACAGCGTGTATCAGACTTTTTGCAATTCAAGTTACGACCAGCGGTTGTCAACGTTCTTTTCTTGTAATACCGACATTGAGAACGGTCACGTGCACGAAGGTACTGACAATACCCGCCGGGACCTGTGGTCCTACAGGGCCACTTCAAGCAATAACGAAATACTGGGTACCTGGAACAATTGCTACCTGGCCATCAACCGTGCCAATGAGGTTATAGAAGGGATCCGGGGAAGTGACCTGTATAAGGATGGCAACAAGCGTGTGACCCATATGCTTGGGGAGGCGCTGGCGATCAGGGCTTATTACTACTACCTGGTGCAGTTTTACTGGGGGGATGTACCTTTTACGACAACGGCCACCAAAGCCGGGGATGAGTTCTATCTGCCGCGTACCGACAGGGACACGATACTGAGCCACGTGATCCGGGACATGGTCGGGATCGAACAGCGGATGTACTGGGCGGACCAGTTGCCGGAAGGTATTGAACGTATCGGCCGCGACTTTGTGATGGCCATGATTGCCAGGCTGTCCCTGGCCAGGGGGGGATATGCCCTGAGGAAGGACGGTACCATGCGCAGGGCTGACGATTACCTGGATTATTACGAACTGGCCAATGCCTATTGCAAGAAGCTGATAGATATGAAACCGCGCACACTGGATCCGGATTTTCAACAAATGTTCCGGAACCAGTGCGAGTATATTACCACAACCAACCAGGATATAATTTTTGAAGTTCCTTACCTGCCCGGTGTAAACGGTGATATCGGTTGGAACCTGGGTTTGAGGGTTGACGGAGGGAACCACGATTACGGTACCGGGAATAACATGATAAATTTAACACCCAATTATTTTTACTCCTTCGATACCACCGACACGAGATTACCGGTATCATACTCTTTGTACTATTATGACGAAGACCTGATACAGCAACCCGTTAGCTGGTTAATTTTAAACTCTACCCATAAATGGTCGAGGACCTGGGTGCCGTCCCCTCTCGGAGAAACTTCTGCCAAGGCTACCGGGATCAATTTTCCCGTTATCCGGTATGCCGATGTGCTGTTGATGCTCGCTGAAACGGAAAATGAGCTGAACAACGGACCGACACCACTGGCCCAGGATGCCCTGAGTGAAGTCCGGCAAAGAGCATTTCCTTCCGGAGTCTGGTCTGAAAAGGTGAATGCTTATATTCAAGACATATCTGTAAGCAAGGAAGATTTCTTCAATGCACTGGTGGATGAGCGTGCCTGGGAATTCGGGGCAGAATGCCTCCGTAAGTTTGACCTGGTAAGGTGGAACCTGCTTGGTGAGAAGATTGTGGAAACACAGACCTTGCTTAAACAATATGGTGAGGATTCTTACATAGATGACGGCCCGACCTCTCACCTGGCGGATGTACTCTATTACCGGATCGTTAATGATAAGATTGAGTTTTATAATAAATTCGCGCGAAGACCTGATGTGATCCCGCCACTGAAAGACGTACCGAATATTGGAGACAATCCGGACGGATATGAGACTATACGCTGGCTTACCGGTTTATGGAGTGAAGAGGAAGGTATACCCATCGACTATATGGACATCCAATGGAGCGGATATACCGATCCAACAGGACAGGCCCCCGTTCCCTATATTCTCCCCATCCATCAGACCATAGTAAACAGCAGCCGGGGTGCATTGGATAATAACGGATATTTACTCACCTATTAATCATTTGAAAAATGCTAAAAGAGATGTTGTCTATCAGAAATTATATGGTCCTCATTCTAATGGGAGTATTCATAGTTCTGGCCTGCGAAAAGGAAGAGGAAGAACTTCCGGAGGTCCGGCTGTTCCGGCCCGTCAGTGCCGAGATCAAGTCTACCGGGGGAACCTGGTTCTCGGCAGAATGGGACCGTATTAAAGGTGCGGTTTCCTATTCGGTGGAGATCAGTGTTGATTCTTTCGAAACCAGTTATGCTTCCGTGGAAATCGATACCAACTATATTCTGTTCGAGAATTTGGGGGAAGAACAATATTATTATTTACGTGTCCGGGCCAATGCAGAAGACCCTGAGTTCAGCTCCCGCTGGGCATATTTCGGAAAGATCTGGGTGGGGAGAGTGCCCACTATCCTATTGAAACAGGATTTTGGCGAAACAACGGCTACTTCTTTTATCGTTCGCTGGGAAGCGGAGGATGATATACCTACCAGACTGGTGGTGACCAAGAGCTCTGACGGAACCGTTGTGCAGGAGATCGAGCTGACCGAAGATGATATAGCCGCCGAAATGGTCGAGGTTACCGGTCTTACTTCAGGAACCTTATACAAGGTGTATATATACAGCGGGGATAAATCCCTGGGATATGAGCTGTTCCTGACCCTTTGAGTTAGTTGCCAGCCGCGTGTGCCTGGCCGGTATTCAAATAACAGGAGGTTACACCGGAAATGTGCAGGAAGGGTACCACCAAACGATTTTATAATCTGCGAATTACGACAGTGAAATGGGATGATGATCGGTTATAAAACAGATGTATTATGATCATTAGTAAACGAAAATTGATCCAGCTTTTTATTCTTTGTTTATTTTCCTTGTTATACTTGTCCTGTTCTACTGAAGGTACGAATAATCAAAAGAAAAGTGAGAATAAATGGTCTGTGAGAATGGCCGGGTCCGTAATGGCCCGCCACGATAGCCTGGTTACCTATACCTCTTCTCAGGGGGTATGGCAGTATGATATCGGAATGCTGGGAATGGCGATCGATAAGCTGAACTCCAAAGATGAGAAATACGGGCAGTACATGAAAGACTGGGTCGATCGCTTTGTAACAGAAGAAGGCAAAGTAAAAGGATACCGGATCGAGGAGTATAACATAGACAACATAAATCCCGCGAAGAACCTGATTACCTTGTATAAACGAACGGGTGAAGAAAAATACAGAAAGGCCATTTCACTCTTCGTTAAACAAATGGAAACGCATCCGAAAACGAAGTCGGGTGGTTACTGGCATAAGAAAAAATATCCCTGGCAGATGTGGCTGGACGGGATATATATGGCATCACCCTTTCTGGCCCGGTATGCCAATGAATTTAATGAACCTGTATGGTATGATGTAGTGACCCGTCAGATCATTTTGATTTACGATAAGACGCTGGATGAGGAGACCGGTTTGCTCTATCATGCATGGGATGAATCCGGGGAACAGGCGTGGTGTAATCCTGAAACCGGCCAGTCGAAGCACTTCTGGAGCCGTGCGATGGGATGGTATATGATGGCCCTGGTGGATGTCCTGGATTACCTGCCGGAAGATCATCAGGACCGTGATTCGGTGATCACCATTTTGCAGCGAACCGCTGAAGCCCTGCTTGAAGTCAGGGATCCTGAAACAGGCCTGTGGTATCAGGTTCTGGATCAGGGAGGCCGGAGCGGGAACTATCTTGAAGGGAGCGGCTCAGCAATGTATTTATATGCCTTTGCCAAGGGAGCGAAAAAGGGTTATCTGGATTCCCGCTATTTGAAGATTGCCTCGGAAACATTTTCCAGTCTGGTAGATACCTTCATAAAAACAGATGAGGATGGGTTGTTATCCATGGTAAATATCTGCGGGGGTTGCGGACTGGGAGGAACCAACCCGTATCGTGACGGCAGCTACGAATACTACATCACGGAAAAAAGGGTAAAGAACGATCCTAAAGGTGTTGGTCCGTTCATTCTGGCAGCCATTGAATTGGACCTGTAACGAGGGTGCAGGATTAATGAATGTAATGTTCTCCGGGTTGGAGACGGAGGTAGCGGTATTTTAAGGATTTCCACCGGGTGGTGCAAGCTTTATGTTAGAATGGTAAGGATCGCGGATGCCCAATGGACATCCGCAATTTTTTTATGCGGAAATATAAACGGATCTTATCGGGTTAGGTTATCCTGAAGGAAGAAGGGTGACCGGATGAAGCATAAAGACAATCAGGGAAAAAACAAATGAAGGAAGAACATAATAGGGCATCATTATCGAGGCGCAAGGTGCTGAAAGCATTGGCCGGAATACCGGTTTTGGGTATTTTTGCCGGTGCTGTCATCAGAGACTGGAATTATCAAAAACAGAAATCCTTTAGACTGGCCAGGGAACTGGGACTGGATCAGATCCCCCCTGCCGGGAATGTTCCGGGTGGTGGAATAAACAAGGACACAATCCGGATCGGGATCATTGGATTCGGATCCAGAGCGATCGCGCTCTCCAACGGACTGGGATACATACACCCGGATGATGTTGCAAAAAAGAGCAGGGTTTCGCTGGAAAACTGGCTCCGTCAGCAGGATCTGAACGTAGCAATAACCGCAATATGTGAAGTGTTTGATCTCCGGGCAAAATACGGGATAGAAACCGTGGAACACGATCTGCGTCCCGGGGGAAGAAACCACAAACGGTTTCCGGTAAAAAGAGTTGCCGACTACAGGGAAATTCTTGATGATAAAGATATTGATGCTGTTGTCATTGCCACTCCGGATCACTGGCATGCACAAATGACCGTCGATGCCATCCAGGCGGGAAAACATGTCTATTGTGAAAAATGCATTTCCCGTACGGAAGAAGAACTATACCGGGTGTATGAAACAGTAAAGGAAAGCGACCGGGTTTATCAGCTGGGACATCAAATCACAAAAAACAGGGTTTTCCAGCAAGCAAGGGAGATCATAAACAAAGAACTGCTGGGTGATGTGACCCTCGTGGAAACCACTACGAATCGTAATTCCGCGCGCGGAGCCTGGATCCGGCACCTGGATGAAAACGGGAATCCGCTCCCGGGAAGTGTTCATTCTATTGACTGGAAACAGTGGCTCGGGCCGACCCCTTATGTACCCTTCAGTATTGACAGGTATTATAACTGGACCAAGTGGTTCGATTACGGTAACGGTATGCTGGGACAACTCTTTTCTCATGAGTTTGATGCGGTTAACCAGCTTCTGCGTATAGGTATCCCGGATAAAGTTGTGGCATCAGGAGGGATCTACTTTTGGAAAGACAACCGGGAAATACCCGATCTTTTGCAGCTTGCTTATCAGTACCCGGATAGAGGAATGGCCCTGACATACAGTGGAAATCTCGCGAACAGTTATCAACGGACCAGGAAAATCATGAGCCGGGATGCCACAATGGAACTGGGAGCTACGCTTACCCTGACTGCAGATGCCAATTCAAAGTGGTTTAAAGGGATGCTCGAAGACGGGGTTATTGACCCCGCTTCTCCAATGATCACCTTGGATCCCGCGGCAGAAGGGATTGACGCGGTCACTTCGGCAACAGAACAATATTATGCTTCAAGGGGACTGACCTATACTGTCATTGATGGTCAAAGGGTGGATGTAACCCACCTGCACCTTGCGGAATGGTTAGGCTGTATCCGCCACGGGGGAATACCCGGTGCAAATATAGAGCGGTCGTTTGAAGAGGGTGTGGCCATCCAGATGGCACAGAAAGCTTACCTGGAAAAGAGGGAAGTATCATGGGATGCCGTGAACAGAAAAATCGTTTAGAAAAGCTATGAAAAACATATAATCCAAAAAACATCGAGATATGATTTTAAATAAATATTTAACGGCAGGTATGATGATCGCCCTTGTTGCCGGGTGCGCTCCGGAAACCCATAACGAAGAGCACATGATTCACGGGATTCATTATTCCGATCGAACTCCGGTAACGGTAACCATTAATGAAGAAGGATATATAAGCAGGGTGGAACCAACCGGTGATCAAGAGAATGAAGCAAAGTATTTTATATCTCCCGGACTGATCGATATTCAGATCAATGGTTACATGGGTGTCGATTATACGGATACGGCGATAACACAGGCTGATATGGAGAAAGTGACCCGGGCATTATGGGCCACGGGGGTGACGCAGTATCTTCCGACAGTGATCACCAACAGCGATGAGGTGCTCCAGGCATGTTTCAGGAAACTGGGAAAGTATAGCGAAGATTCATTGATATCTCTTTCCATTCCGGGATTTCACCTGGAAGGACCCTATATTTCCCCGGTAAAAGGGTTTCGTGGTGCTCATCTTGAGAAATACATCCGTCCGGCAGACTGGAAAGAATTTGATAATTACCGGAAGTTGTCCCGGAACAGGATCCGGCTTGTTACGGTTGCCCCGGAATTTGAAGGGAATATTCAATTTATCCGAGAAGCCTCAGAAGAAGATATTATTGTATCCCTGGGACATCATAATGCCGATGCCAATACTGTGGAACAAGCTGTTGAAGCAGGAGCCCGGTTATCAACTCATTTGGGAAACGGATGTGCCAACATGATCAACAGGCATCATAATCCTCTATGGCCCCAGTTATCCAACGATTCACTGAGCATTAGCATTATCGCGGATGGTTATCACCTGACCCGGGAGGAAGTAAGAACCTTTTATAAGGTCAAGGGAGATGAAAAAACCATCCTGGTGTCGGATGCACTGGATTTGGCAGGACTACCACCCGGAGAGTATATCCGTGGTGAACGAAGGATTGAGCTTACACCCAATGTAGTGAAGTATCCGGCAGAAAATTGTCTGGCCGGGGCGGCATCACCGGTAAAAACGGGAGTGATGAATATGATGAAGTATACAGGATGCAGTTTGAAGAGTGCTATTGATATGGCCAGCCGGAATCCTGCAGGTTTGTTGGGTCTGGAAACAGGGGAACTCAGTCCCGGAAAACGGGCCGATCTGATCCTCTTTGAACTTGAAGATGAAGAAATGGTGATCCGGGAAACCTACCTCTCGGGAAAGCTGGTTTATAAAAGAGCGGAATGACCGGCTATTTCAGAAAAAGATCCATGGAAAAAGGAACAAAGCGAAAGGTGTTGAAAAAGGTGATCATCGCCCTGAGTGCGATCGGGCCCGGTTTATTTCTGATTGGATATAATATTGGGACAGGCAGTGTTACTACAATGGCTAAGGTTGGCGCCGAACACGGGATGGTGTTGACCTGGGCATTGGCCCTGAGCTGTATATTTACCTATGTGCTGATGGTTGCCTATGGAAAAACAACCCTGGTTACAGGACATACGGCATTGAACAACATTAAAGCCAATTTTACGATAGGGAAAATCCTGGCCATTTATATCATGATCGCGTTGATCATTGGTGAGATTCTGGCTCTAATCGGGATATTTGGCATCGTTTCAGAGCTGATCCAGGAGGGGATCAGTCTGCTGACGGGAAAACCGGGCCCGGCCACTATTTGGATCACCCTGATATTGATCATTTTCCTTTATGCATTGCTCTGGATTGGAAAATACCAGTCTTTTGAGAAGATCCTGATGTTTTTCGTCATCCTGATGGGCCTGTCCTTTGTCACGGTATTTTTTATGGTGAAGCCTGATTTACTGGAGATCGTTACCGGACTGGTACCGAGCATACCGGAGAAGGACGGATCATTCCGGCTTATAGCGGCAATAGCCGGGACCACGTGTTCCGCGGCAGTATTTATCATGCGCAGTACGGTAGTGACTGAAAAGGGATGGAACATTAAGAACCTGAAGGAAGAAAAAAAAGATGCAATGGTATCGGCCTCCATGATGTTCTTCCTGAGTTTCATTATCATGGCTGTGGCAGCGGGAACCCTGAACGTGATGGGGTTGGAATTGAATACGACCCTGGAGATGATCAGCCTGTTAGAGCCGATCGGCGGGAGGATAGCAGCTTTCATCCTGATCCTGGGAATCGTGGGAGCGGGCTTGTCAACGATCTTTCCCATTGTATTGATCGCTCCATGGCTGATCAGTGATTATACCGGCATGCCAAGGAATATTCAATCCCCGATGTATCGCATCCTGGGTCTGGCCGGGCTCCTGTTTGGAATCGCCATGCAGTTTATCGATACCACACCGCCATTACTCCTGGTTTTTTCCCAGGCCTTCCAGGCATTGATACTGCCTGCCATCGTAATACCGGTCCTGATACTGGTTAACCGGAAAGTATTGATGAATGAACATACTGCAGGATGGAAGCTCAACACCGGTTTGGGTGCACTTGTGATATTCAGTCTGATCACTTCTTATTTTGCATTGGTTGATTTTTTTTAACGGACAAAAAAGAAAAATTATGAACGTAATTATTGCTGATTCAAAGGAAGATCTCGGGAAAATAGCGGCCGAGAAAGGTACCGAGATCATACGTGAAGCGATCCGGGAGAACGGAGAATCCTATATTGTTGTGGCCACGGGAGCATCCCAGTTTGAAATGCTGAAAGAACTGGTAAAGCAGGATATTGACTGGTCCAGGGTTACGGCTTTTCATCTGGACGAATATATAGGTATTGGGATGGATCATCCTGCTTCGTTCAGGAAATTTTTGAAAGAACGTTTTTTAGATAAGGTACCGGTAAGAGAATTTTATTTTATCAATGGTGAAGGAGATCCGCGTAAAGAATGTGAACGGCTGAACGGAATAATATCCAGGCATGAGATTGATGTTACCTTTGCCGGGATCGGGGAGAATACACACATTGCTTTCAATGATCCTCCGGCGGATTTTGAAGTGGAAGATCCTTACATTGTTGTGACCCTGGATGAAGACTGCCGCAGGCAGCAGTTGAACGAAGGATGGTTTAATACATTGGAGGAAGTACCTGAAAAGGCTATCAGCATGTCGGTAAAGCAGATCCTCAAGTCAAAGGCTATAGTATGCAGTGTACCGGATACACGAAAGGCAAAAGCGGTCAAAGCGGTTATAGAAGGCCCGGTAACCAGTAAAGTACCTTCTTCAGTTATGCAACAACACGATGCCTGTTGGATCTACCTGGATCCTTCGTCGGCCGGATTGCTCTCAAAGAAAATATAAACGCGGGAAAAAATATTTTAGAGAACGGGTAATATTAAAATATTCAACTAAAACACGATACTATGAAACGAAGAGATTTTATTGCTACTACCGGTATGGCTGTAGCAGGAACCATGCTCTCACAACCTGCTATGGCCGCGACGGTAAAAAATGCAAAAAAACGGAGAATAGCCCTTGTGGGAACAGGTATCAGGGGAGTTACCTTCTGGGGAAGCCGGTTACAGAATCAATACGGAGATGTAATCGAATTCGTGGGTCTGTCGGACATCAATCCCGGCCGGCTGGAATACGCACTTCGCCACATCGGGGTTAACTGTCCCACGTTTACCGACTTCGATGAAATGATGGTCAAGACCAATCCCGACATGTTGATCGTAACTACCGTGGATTCCACTCACCACGAGTTCATTATCAAAGGTTTGGAATACGGGGCGGATGTATTGACAGAAAAGCCGATGACTACGGATGAAGTTAAATGTCAGGCCATCCTCGATGCAGAAAGGAAAACCGGGAAAAAAGTGATCGTCGGATTTAATTACCGGTACGGTACATTGCCCACCGGGATCAAGGAACTTTTAGCAGCTAATGAGATCGGTAACATTACATCGGTAGATTTCCACTGGTACCTGAATACCTACCACGGGGCATCATACTTCCGCAGGTGGCACGGCATACGGGAAAAGAGTGGTACGCTTCTCGTACATAAGGCCACCCATCATTTTGACCTGCTGAACTGGTTCCTGAATTCCGAACCGGTAGAGGTTCATGCCTACGGGGACCTGGAACATTATGGAAGCAACAATCCCTTCAGGGGTGTCAATTGCCGCAATTGCGCCTATACCGATCAGTGTAAATTCTATTGGGATATTACCAAAGATCAGCGTATGATGGATCTGTATGTGAATAACGAGAAATACGACGGGTACATCCGGGATAACTGCCTGTGGAGGCACCAGATCGATATCTACGACAAAATGGCCGTACAGATCAAGTACGCGAACAATGTACAGGTAAGTTATTCGCTCACGACATACTCCCCTTACGAGGGATGGAGGATCGCCTTTAACGGGATGAACGGCAGGCTGGAATCCTGGCTGGACATTCCGTGGTTAACAGAGGGCACCATTCAACAATCCGAATTACATGCAGCAGAAATGGATCAAACCGGTCAGGAAGAGGTAGCAGAACAAAACGACATCATAGTCATGAAAAACTGGCACGACTATAAAGTTCATAAGATAGATAAAGCCAGGACCGGTCACGGGGGAGGAGATAAGCGCTTGCAGGACAGGATTTTCAGAAACCCGGATATACCGGATCCGCTGAATCATGCAGCAGGAACCCGGGACGGTGCAATGTCCGTGTTGATCGGGGTCGCTGCAAGAAAATCCATCGATGAAAATAGAGTTGTCAGAATTGAAGAATTGACCGATTTGGAGCCCAGACCTGTCAGAAATCTGTAGTTTGATTTTCAGAATAGTTGTAGTTGGTTTATTTTTAATTAAGGGCAATGAAAAGAACAGTAAATTTTCTGACAGGTTATTGTATATGTTTCTTGTTAACAACTTCGGTGCAGGGTTCAGGTAATACCCCCGGTGATGAATTGCCGGAACCCTTCCGGGTTTTACCCAAACCCCGGCACATTGAAATATTGTCCGGAGAGGGTCTGCATGCCGATCAGTTAGAAGCTGTTGTCCCGGGTTCCGGCACTACCCGACCTGTAATGGGAATCATTCTGGATCAGCTCCCCTATGGTAAAAGCCCGGGTGAAGGAGTACTGAGCCTGGAGATCCAGTCCACGAACGAGGTACCGGAATCCCCCGAAGGATACTTACTTACGGTAAAGGATGGGAAAGCCACCGTGGAGGCACGGGGCCAGGCCGGTTTGTTTTATGGCTGCCAGACACTGGAAAAATTGCTGGAAGACAGTTATCAGAGCGGTAAACCCATACCTGCCTGCAGGATCACCGATTATCCGGAAATGTCCTTCCGTGCGGTGCAAATCGATGTAAAACACCACCTGGACCATATGAATATTTATTATGAAAGTATCGACAGGCTGGCAAGGCATAAGATCAACGCCATAATTTTCGAGTTTGAGGATAAACTGAGGTACAGGCACCAACCCCTGGTAGGAGCTCCCCAGGCCATCAGCATTGACGAGATGGCGGCCCTGACAAGTTATGCAAGAGAACGACATATTGAAATTACGCCACTTGTGCAAGGACTGGGTCATGCGAGTTTTATTCTGAAACACCGGCAGTTCGCTCATTTACGTGAACAGGAGGACAACCGCTGGGCATTTTGTCCCCTGCACGAAGGCACCTATCAGGTATTGTTTGACCTGTACCGAGATGCTATAGAAGCCACGCCGGGTTCCAGGTATCTTCATGTGGGCGGGGATGAGATCGGTAATATCGGCCTTTGTTCCAGGTGCAAGCCAATGGCAGATGAAAAAGGCACCCTGAGCCTGAACATTTACTGGCTCAACAGGGTATCGGACTTTGCGATAGATCACGGGCGCATACCCATTTTCTGGGATGATATGCCCCTGAAAGAAGCAGGAGTGTACCGGACCGCCCATCACGTCATGCCTGAAGAAGAGGTGGAAAGGGCATGGGAGGAAGGAAATAACAAACTCTCCCCTGTGCTGGATGAATTTCCGGATACCTGTGTTTTTATGCGGTGGAACTATTCAACAGGAACACAAGCCGGAAATATCAGGGCTCTGGATTTTTACCGAAAAAATAATCTCGGAGTCATGATCGCAACTGCAGCACAATCCGGACCGGCGGCACTTTTTCCCTTTGATGACCGCGACGGTGAGGTGTCTGCAAGGGGAATCCCTGCCATTAAGAGCTTCATTGAACTTTCCGCGGAGCGGGGGATTGACGGAATGCTGTGTACGGCCTGGGACGCCCGTTCCCTGCACCCGGAGACGATGTGGAGAGGATATATTGCATCGGCCCAGTACAGCTGGAACCCGGGATCGATGTCTCTGGATGAATATGATGAAGTTTATCTTCAGAAGGAGTACGGCACCTCCAACCCGGATTACGGTTCTCTGTACCTTTGGTTACGGGATGCCACCATGTATTGGGAAGGTGTGTTCAACCGGACACATGACCGGCTGCATGTTTCAAATGCACTGCTTCCCCTGCCGGGAATCGGTCATGAACTGACTCCCGAGGAGTCCAGGAGACTCCGCACGAAAAAAGTGGACTACACACAGAAGTTGATTGAACTGCCGGATCCTGAAAATCCGGGCGAATGGACACAAAAGTATGCAGACAGACTGGAGGAGGCGGAAAGACTGATGAGGGGGTACCCCGGTATTGCAAGGCAATTGAATGAATTATACCTCACATCCAGATACAACCGCTACCACTGGGAGGTCTTTCAGGCATTGAATGATTTCCAGATCACGGCTCCCCGGTTGATGCTGGCGTTGAAGGAGTGTGATGTGAAAAGGACCGGGGCCAGGGAAAGAGGCATGAAAGAGGTGGATAAAGCACTGAAAGCGTTTGACAGTGCCTGGGAACACCTCAAAGAGGTTTATGCCAAAACCTATTTCCTTTCCTATCCGCCGGATTATGTTCCCGACCGGTATTATCATTTTGCCAGTCAACGGGAGGATGTCACCTTTATGATCCAGGTAGAAGAGTTGTTTCATGAAATGGTCCGTGACTGGATGGACCAGTAAGAACAGTATGGTGCTGGCTCTGTCGGATTAAAGGGCCAGCATTTCCTTAAAATAGTTCCGATGAAAAATAGATCTTGTTTCTTGATCGCAAGTAGCCTGATTTTTTTGATGGTTTTTCAGGTACAGGGTTCAGGTAATACCCCCGGTGATGAATTGCCGGAACCCTTCCGGGTTTTACCCAAACCCAGGCAGGTTGAAATTTTGCCGGGAGAGGGCTTGTATCCGAAACAGCTGGAAGCTGTGGTGCCGGGCCGGGGTGTTTCCCGTCCTGTGACGGGGGCTTTTCTGGATCCACTTCCTTACGGGGAGGAACCAGGAGAGGGAGTGTTGACACTAAAGATCCGTTCAGCAACGGAGCTTCCGGAATCCCCCGAAGGATACGTGCTTACGGTAAAAGATGGGAAAGCCACCGTGGAGGCACGGGGCCAGGCCGGTTTGTTTTACGGGTGTCAAACCCTTGAACAGTTGCTGGAGGATAGCCGGCTGAGTGGCATGCCTGTTCCTGCCTGCAGGATCACCGATTATCCCGGGATGTCTTACCGTGCTGTCCAGATTGATGTAAAGCATCATCTCGATAACATGAATACCTATTATGAAACCATGGACCGCCTTGCCAGGTACAAGATCAATGCGGTGATTTTTGAGTTCGAGGATAAGTTAAGGTACAGGCGTCAGCCTCTGGTAGGAGCTCCCCAGGCCATCTCCATTGATGAGATGGCAGCCCTGACAAACTATGCCAGGGAACGGAATATCGAGATCACCCCGCTGGTTCAGGGACTGGGTCATGCCAGTTTCATTTTAAAGCACGAGCAATATGCTCATTTGAGGGAACAGGAGGACAACCGCTGGGCATTTTGTCCCCTGCACGAAGGCACCTACCAGGTATTGCTTGACCTGTACCGTGATGCCATTGAGGCTACTCCCGGTTCCAGGTACCTGCATGTCGGAGGTGACGAGATCGGTAACATCGGCCTCTGTCCCAGGTGCAAGCCGACGGCAGACATAGAAGGCACGATGAGCCTGAACATTTACTGGCTCAACAGGGTATCGGACTTTGCGATAAAACAAGGGCGCATACCCATTTTCTGGGATGATATGCCCCTGAAAGAAGCAGGAGTGTACCGGACCGCCCATCACGTCATGCCTGAAGAAGAGGTGGAAAGGGCATGGGAGGAAGGAAATAACAAACTCTCCCCTGTGCTGGATGAATTTCCGGATACCTGTGTTTTTATGCGGTGGAACTATTCAACAGGAACACAAGCCGGAAATATCAGGGCTCTGGATTTTTACCGAAAAAATAATCTCGGAGTCATGATCGCAACTGCAGCACAATCCGGACCGGCGGCACTTTTTCCCTTTGATGACCGCGACGGTGAAGTGTCTGCGAGGGGAATCCCTGCTATTAAGAGCTTCATAGAGCTTGCCGCGGAGCGGGGAATTGACGGAATGCTGTGTACGGCCTGGGATGACCGTTCCCTGCATATGGAAACCATGTGGAGAGGATATATTGCTTCGGCCCAGTATAGCTGGAACCCGGGATCGATGTCGCTGGATGAATTCGATGAGGCTTACCTTCAGAAGGAATATGGGACTTCCATGCCGGATTACGGGTCACTGTACCTGTGGCTGCGCGGTGCTGCTGAATTTTGGGAAAGAGCGTTCAATCGTACTTACGACCGGTTGCACATTCAGAATGCCCTGCTTCCTTTACCGGGAATTGCCCATGATCTCAGCCCTGAAGAAGCCAAAAAGATCAGATCGGAAAAGATTGATTATACAAAAAAGCTTATCCAGTTACCGGATCTTGATCGTCCGGGGAAATGGAAAGAGAAGTATGCCGACAGGCTGAAAGTGGCTGAAAAGCTTCTGGATGAGTATCCGGATGTTTCGGAAAAACTCAGGGAACTCTACCGTACTTCCTTCAGAAACCGTTACCACTGGGAAGTATTCCGGGTACTGAATGATTTTCAGATGACCGCACCAAGGTTATTGCTGGCCCTGAAACAATGCGACACAAAAAACACAGGAGCAAGAAGAAAAGGAATAATGATGGTGGAAAAGGCTCTTGAGGATTTCGACAGGTCATGGGAACACCTGAAAGAAGTTTATTCCCAAACCCGCTTCTTATCGTACCCCCCGGGTTATGTCCCCGACCGGTATTATCATTTTGCCAGTCAGAGAGAGGATCTGTCCTTCATGATCCAGGCGGAAGAATTGTTCCATAAGATGGTCCGTGATCGGATGAAAGAGTATTAGAACCGGAAAAGTTTAGAAAATGAAGTTTTCAGGGTATCGGTTTATCGAAATACCGAAGTGGATCATAATCCTGATGATGGTAAGTTCCGTTTGGATGTGTAAACGGTCCGGGAAAAACGAAGGAGTTCAATTGCCATACACAAAAGAAGACTTTGAAAGGGAAATAGATGGGAAAACCACCAGTCTGTTTGTGCTAAGAAACACGAACGGGATGATTTTGACCCTGTCGGACTATGGTGCACGTATGGTCTCTTTGTATGCCCCGGATAAGTCAGGGAATCTGGAAGATGTAGTGCTGGGCTGTCCTTCCCTGGAAGAGTATATCAATGGAAATCCCGGAGTGGGTGCGGTAATAGGACCTGTAGCAAATCGTATTTCGGGAGCGTGGTTCGAGATCGAAGGGATCCGGTACGATCTTCCGGACAACAAAGGGGGCGTATGTCATCATTCCGGACCGGACAGTTTTTACCGGCAGGTGTGGGAGGGACGCGAGGTTCCGTGTGACAGCGGAGCATGTGTGGAGATGTACCTTTTTACTCCAGACGGCCGTTGGGGATTTCCCGGGAACAAGGAGGTAACGGTTCGCTACACACTAACCGACGATAACGCTCTGATTATTGATTATACCGCCACTACCGATAAAAGTTGTTACATGAACCTGACGAACCATGCCTATTTTAATCTGGGCGGACCGGATTGTGAAGATATACTGGATCATTATATCGAGATCAATGCAGACAGTTTTACGCCATTTGCCGGGAAGGATCTTGTACCTTCCGGAGAAATTCATTCTGTAATAGGAACGGACCTTGATTTTACTCAACCGGTCAGTATAGGCGAGCGGATTGAATCCTCATTCGATCAGATAAGGCTGGTGGGTGGATACGACCACAATTATGTACTGAACAAAAGTCATGGGAAAAACAGGCTGACTTTCTGTGCAAGAGTCACTGAACCGGTTTCCGGACGCGTGATGGAATGCCGCACCACGGAACCCGCGGTGCAGTTCTATACCGCTAATTTCCTCGACGGGACCATGAGGGGCAACGGGAGGAAGCATTTAACGCGCCGTTCCGGACTGTGCCTTGAAACGCAGCATTATCCCGATTCGCCCCATAATGCTCACTTTCCGAATACTCTTCTGGAACCCGGAGATACATTAAAGAGCCGTACAGTGTATTGTTTTTTAGGGGATCCATCAAAGTAAACGTCTGTAAAATGTAAGGTTCAGGTCTGCCAGAAGTATAATAGGGTAGTGACTAACATGATGTTATTAGGGTACTTGCCCGGTTTAAATTTTGCTATATGAAACATTTGATTGGTATATTCATTTTCTTTTCAGTATTGATGAGCACTTTGTATGGTGGGACAGGAAACTACGACGGGGATATCAGGATCTTTGCAGCAACCGATGGGAATGACGAGGCATCCGGCACGATGTCGGCACCTTTTGCAACATTGGAACGGGCCAGGGATGAGGTAAGAAGAATCCGGCAATTACAACCGGAGGATACAATTTATGTATATCTGCGGGGAGGAACATACAGGATCCGTAATAGCTTTGTCCTGGGTGAAAAGGATTCGGGAAGCGAATCCGGTCCTGTGATTTACAGTGCCTATGGAGATGAACCGGTTAATCTGAATGGAGGGGTGTCGGTTTCTTCGGACCAGGCGCAAAAGGTCAGAAAGCGGTCTGTACGATCCCGCCTGGTTCCGCAAGTGCGCGATTCCGTTTACCTGATCGATTTGCATAAAGCCGGTATCCGGGATTTCGGGAAAATGCGCCCGAGGGGGTTCCGGCGGCCATATTATCCTTCCGCGATGGAACTGTTTTGTGACCAGGAGGCAATGACCCTTGCAAGGTGGCCCAACGAAGGCCTTGAGACGGTTGGAAAAGTTGTGGAGGTGGGTTCCGTTCCCAGGCAGGGGGACTACTCCGGTAAGGGAGGCGCTTTTACGGTGCTGACGGACAGGATTGAACGGTGGACGAAAGCGGAAGACCTCTGGGTCTCCGGTTTTTTCCATTACGGTTATGCTGATGATGCCTTGCAGGTGAAGGAACTGGATGTGAAAAACAAAACGATATCCACGGTACAACCGACCATGTATGGCTTCAGGGACGGAACTCCCCATACCGGATGGTTTGTATTTAATCTGCTTGAAGAGATTGACAAACCGGGAGAGTACTATATTGATCGCGATATGGGAATCCTCTATTTCTATCCCCCGGATGAGACGTTTACGTCCGTCGAACTTTCGGTGATGGAAGAACCGATGGTGGTCATGGAGAATGCTTCCCATGTACAGTTTAGAAATATCCGGTTCGAAGTTTCCCGTGGAATGGGAGTTTATATGGAAGGGGGAAGAAACGTTGTGATCTCTGATTGTGAATTCCGGAACCTTGGTTTGCTTGGCATTTGTGTAGGCAGGGGAGTAGAACCCTTTGAGAAACTGATGCATGACGGTACCGGGACCCCTGTATCGGGGAAACTGGGAAGCTGGCACGAACATATTTACCAGAATCCTAACTTTGACCGGAATGCCGGCAAAGAACACCTGATCCGGAATTGTCATATTTACAATACCGGGTCGGGAGGGATCAGTCTCAGCGGCGGAGACCGGCTGACCCTGGAAAAGGGACTGAATACAGTGGAAAACTGCTACATCCATGATTTCAACCGGCTTGACAGGACCTACAGGGCGGGGATCAATATTGACGGTGTGGGAAATATTATCCGTCACTGTGAAATAGCCCACTGCCCTGCTAGTGCCATTTATCTGCACGGGAACGATCACATCATTGAATATAACGAGATTCACCATGCTGTGATGACAGGCGATGATATGGGAGCGATCTATTATGGAAGGGATCCCAGTGAATTTGGCACCGTGGTGCGCTACAACCTTTTCCACCACCTGGGGACAGGTGACCTGAGAGCCGGACACCGCAAAATCATCGGGGTTTACCATGATGATGGTGCCTGCGGACTGGAAGTTACCGGTAACGTTTTCTATAAGGCCGGATCCAGGGGAGCAAATATCGGGGGCGGTAATGACAATATTTATACGAACAATATCTTTATTGACGGAAAGGTGGCCATCAATCACGATAACCGTCTTCAGGGATGGGCCAGCTACATGTGGGAAGAAGGAGGGATATTCGAACAGAGGCTTGAAGCTGTGAACTACCAGGAACCTCCCTACAGTGAAGCCTATCCCACACTGGTGAACTATTTTTCCGATTCACCCGGTCTGCCCAAAAGGAATGTCGTTCAGTACAATTTGTTCTGGAATTTTAACATGGTCTATTCCGGAAGACCGTCTTATTCCGCTTTCGGAAGAAACCTGGTCCTTTGTTCCGATCCGGGATTCAGGGATGTTGAAAAACTGGATTTCCGGCTGGACCCCGACTCCCCGGTTTTCAAGCTGATGCCCGAATTTGAGAATATACCCCTGCATCTTATCGGAAGGAAGATTACTGAATAATGACTTTTATGACAAGATTTATTTGGATGCTGTTTATTACGGTTGTAGTAGCCGGTATAGAAGAAGGCTTTTCACAGGAGCAGGACCGTTTTGCAGAGATAGGAGCCCGCTCTTATCAGACAAGGGAACATTTGTTGATCGAACCGAAACCATTGAAGATACCGGATGTGGATCTCCCTGTGAACCACAATGGCGATGCTGTTTTCCATCCGGTAATGCCATTATCCACTAAAGAGGAACTCTATGAAGAACTGGCTGCTTTACGGGAGCAATATGAACCCTTTCTCAAAGACCTGGCCCCTGGATTAACGGAAAGTCGCGAGCGTATTTACCTGGATCGTTTCGGATGGAGGATTGAAACAGAAGCGGATATCAAAAACTTTACCGGCACCCTTGCCGGTGACGGTGAATGGGAGGAGGTTTCCATTCCTCATTACGGACCCCCGCTTGGAAGAGCGGTCACATATTATCACAGGACATTTGACCTGGACCCTGACTGGGTGGGGAATGGCCTGCTTTACTTGTGTTTTGAAGGTGTCGACTACAAAGCATCCGTTTTTTTGAATGGTTCCTATCTGGGATCGCACGAGGGTTTTTTTGCCCCCTTTGAGTTTGAAATCTCAGAATATGTTTTACCCGGTGAGAATACATTACTTGTGAAAGTAGAAAATGACTTCACTACAACGGGGAACAAGGACGAACGCGGGAACAAAATAACAGGGGACAAGATATACGGTGCAACCGGGCCCGGATATGATGATCCTGAGCTGGGCTGGCACCATTGTCCCCCGGCAATGGGCATATACCAGGATTGTTACCTGGAAACCCGTTCGGATCTTCATATCAGGGATATTTTTGTCCGGCCCTTACCTGAAGAATCACTTGCCGAAGTCTGGGTCGAGGTCAATTGTATAAAACCCTATCTTGAGAATATCAGCCTGAATCTGGATGTATTCGGACAAAATTTTCGGGACACCCTGATTTTGGGTTATGAATATTTGCCATCCACGGTTTATATACCGGGTGTAGGGGACCTGGCCAAACCACAGGACTGGAAAGAAAGCATTTTATCCATGGAGTACGGGGTGAACTACCTGAAGATACCCCTTCTCCTGGAAGAGTTTAGATGGTGGGAACCGGAAACTCCCTGGCTGTACCAGGTGCAGATACGGTTATTCAATGAGGGTGGGGAACTGAAGGATACTCGGAAGCAGCATTTCGGGATGCGAAGCTTCACCATGGATACGGTAAGTGTTCCAAGGGGAAATATGTTTCTGAACGGCAGGATGATCAGGCTGCGCGGGGCCAACACCATGGGACACCTTCAACAATGTGTCATGCGCGGTGATCGGGATCAGCTTGTCGACGATATACTTCTGGCCAAGTTGTGTAATATGAATTTTCTGAGGTTTACCCAGCGGCCTGTTCAGGAAGAAATTTACGAGTATTGTGACAAGCTTGGATTATTGAATCAGACCGATCTTCCGCTTTTCGGATCCATCAGGAGGAATAAATTCGCCGAGGCGGTGAAACAGGCGGAAGAGATGGAACGGCTCATCCGTTCACACCCGAGCGCCGTTATGGTGACCTACATCAATGAACGCTTTCCCAATGCAGAAGGAAAACCACACCGCGGTCTCAGTACAGCAGCCGAGTATCACCGTCTTTTCAAAGCACTGGATCAGTCTGTGTTGCTGGCAAATCCTGACAGGGTGATCAAGGCGGGGGATGGAGATTACGATCCGCCTTCTCCCGGACTCCCGGATAATCATTGTTATAATTTATGGTATAACGGGCACGGTCTCAGTGTTGGAAAAATGTATAAAGGGTACTGGCAGCTTGTAAAACCCGGCTGGAACTACGGTTGCGGTGAATTTGGCACTGAGGGCCTGGATCCCCTGGATGTGATGGAAAAGTATTATCCGGAAAAATGGTTGCCCCGGAATGAGGAAGACCGTTACCGGTGGGATCCTTCCAGGATATCCATGGCACAGAGCAAACGTTTTCATTACATGTGGTATAATACCCCCGGGTCGATTGAGGAATGGATCAAAACCAGTCAGGATTACCAGGCATGGGCTACAAAATTCACTACCGGGGCCTTCAGAAGGGACCCGCGAATGGTATCCTTTGCCATACATTTGTTTATTGACGCGTGGCCTGGAGGATGGATGAAGTCCATTATGGATGTCGACCGCCAGCCTAAAAAAGCCTACTTCGCGTACCGTGATGCCCTGGAACCGTTAATGGTATCCCCGCGAAGCGACCGGTGGGATTTTCACGGTGGAGAGGAAACAGCTATTGAACTGTGGATCTCAAATGACAGGAACGATGTTGAGAACGGCTATCGGTTGAATTATCAAATGGAAAGGGAAGGAAAGGTAGTCTTTGCAAATAGTGTTCCGGCTGAAATACCCGTGAACAGTTCAGTTTGTCAGGGATTTATCCGGTATACCCTGCCGGAAGTTACCGCGCGGACAAAATATATCCTGCGGGCTTCCCTGTTGGATCCCGGGGACGAAAGCGTGCACCAGAATTCTTTTGAACTGGAGGTTTTTCCCCAGAAGAAAGTTCCACATTCACCCGTGTTTATATACGGGGATACTGAAGGAGCAACGGCAAAACTGGTCGAACAGGCAGCTCTTCCGCTTGCGCGATCCGCAAGTAAAGCCGAAGTGCTTTTGGTGGATGATTATGCAAAATACCTGGAGAGCAAAAAAAAGATCGACCGAATGGTCCAAGAGGGCAAGGTGCTGATATTTTTCGAACTGCCTGCAGGTAACTTTAATATTGGTGCTTCCGCTATCCGGGTAAATAAGACCGAAATGGGAGACTATTATTTCGTTTCGCCGGAAACCGGGCATCCCCTGACAGAAGCATACAAACCCTATGATTTCCGCTTCTGGCACAATTCCACACAAGGATATATCACTCCTTTGCTCTCACATACCTTTTTTGCTCCCGGATGGACAGAAATCCTTTCAAGCGGTTCTTCCAACTGGGTTTCAGATCGAGGAGAGGCCATGGCGGTTGCAGAGAAGGAATACGGGAAAGGCATCATACGTATCTGTGAGGTGATCCTGCGGGATCATGTGCTGACAAACCCCGTGGCATATGATTTCCTGCTGAAACTAATTGAGAAGTAGAACAGGGTCAAACCCATTCAAAAAAGGGAATTTTTAATAAAACAATTATGACATGATACCTGTAAAAAACTTGATCAAGGTAACCGGTAAAAGGTTCCGTGCGTTAATGCTCCTGGTTGCTATAACCGGTACAGCCTGGGTTCACGCTCAGCAATGCATCTATACCGATCCCGACACGGATCAGTCCAACAACATCCGAAACTACCTGATGGAAGAGGCTTCAGAGATCACCAACAGTGCCCTCTGCGATATTAATTCTTTGGAAGACTGGGAAGCTGTCAGGGAGCAACGGTACAACGAATATATGGAATCGCTGGGAATCGGGGAGGAGTTGTTAAAGGGGGAACGTTCACCTCTGAATGTGAAGGTAACGGGCGTTTTGCAAAAAGATGGTTACCGCGTTGAGAAACTCTATTATGAAGCCCTGCCTTCTCTGTATGTCCCGGGCAATCTTTATGTTCCGGATGATATTGAAGAGCCACGTCCGGGGGTGCTGTATCTGTGTGGCCATGCGTCTACCCAAAAGGTGGCCTATCAGGCTTATGCACGTAAGCTGGCAGAACTCGGCTTTGTTTGTCTGATCATTGAAACAACCCACCACCAGGGAGAAGTACTTGGAGAACACCATGGTTGTTACCGGATGGGTTGGTGGCATTGGTACAGCAGGGGCTATACACCGGCTGGAGTGGAGGTATGGAATGCCATGCGCGGGCTGGATCTCCTGAGTGAGCGAAAAGAGGTGGACGCGGATCGGCTGGGTGTTTCCGGTCGTTCCGGTGGGGGTATCCAGAGTTGGTTTGTGGCGGCTGCAGATGAGCGTGTTAAGGTTGCCGTTCCTGAAGTTGGAGCAACCACCTTTCACGAACAGATCATGCCCATGATCATTGATGATCATTGTGACTGCATGGTTACGAGCAATACCTACGGGAGGGACATTCATGAATTGGCTGGGGCGCTGATCGCACCGCGTTCCTTGCATATTCAGCAGGGATACCGTGACCGCCTGACAAATATAGAGGGTGTTCGCCAGATGTACAGCGACCTGAAAAAGATCTATGATTACTACAAAGTTCCTGAAAAAGTTGAGTTGCTGGTGTATTTTGGAGGGCATGGTTCCACTCCCTACTCCAGGTACGAGATGTTCTCCTATTTTGTGAAGGAACTGATGGGGAAAGAACCAACCCCTGAAATGATCGGAGAGGTAGGTTTTAATCCGGAGCAGGACCTCTCAGCCGATGAATTAAGGGTTTTTGAAGACGGTCCCCTTCCGGATGACCGCACTCCTACGATACATGAAACCTTTATTCAATTACCGGGAAAACCGGAGATACGGGACAAGCGGGAACTGGAAAGTCACCAGAGATATGTACTGGATTATCTCAGAAAACATACATTTGGAGCTTTTCCGGAAAAGCCGTGCGACATGGATCCCCATTGGGTTTTTCGTTCAGTGGATAGAGATGAATACGGAAGCGATATATACACGTTTGTTCCTGAAGAAGGATGGAGGTTGCGTGTTGATATTCGTTGGAAACGGGATCCCGCGAACAAGGAACCGCTGCTGCTTATTTTAAAAAAAGCAGGAGACGGACATTTTGCCGCTGCAGACTATGCCAAAAAACTGGGTGATCATGGCAATGTTGCCTATATAAACGTGCGGGGTGTGGATGATGCTGGTTGGGAACCAGGATTACAGTGGCATGTGAGAAGGGCTTCTGCATGGATTGGCAGGACCATTGCCAGCATGCAGGTTTATGATTTGCTGCGGGCGGTTGAATTTTGCCGCATGCTTCCGGGAGTGGATCCGGACCAGATCAGGATCGCCGCCCGTGATGAGATGGGAGCTGTTACCCTTTATGCCGCGTTACTGGACGGTTCAATTGACCAGGTCATTCTCACAGATCCTCCGGCAACCCAGAATCAGCCAAGTCGTCCTGATGGGACCGGTCCGGCTATAGAGATGCTGAAATGTCTCCGTGTCACGGATGTTTGCCAGATCCCGGCTCTGATTCCGGAAACAGAGATCAGCTTTATGGGGAATATCCCCGATACCTATCAGTGGTCAGGGGATGTTCGGAAAAAACTGGGATACAGCTCTTTTTCCGCTTTAGACAAATAAGGTATCACTGCAGGATAGGGTGTAGTGATACGAACAGAGATACAAACATACTTTACTCATGAAAAATTACAGATTTTTCACAGTATTAAGCATTCTTCTGTTGAATGCATTTCAACTTTTACCGGCTCAGGAGCAAGTTAGGGCCTTTCCGGGAGCCGAAGGATTCGGTGCTTATGCTACCGGCGGCAGGGGTGGGGATGTATATATTGTCACCAACCTGAACGATGGCGGACCCGGCAGCCTGCGTGAAGCGGTTGAAGCATCCGGGCCGAGGACCATTGTCTTCGCGGTATCCGGAACGATCGAATTACAAAGCAGCTTGCGGATCGAGAACGGTGACCTGACCATAGCCGGTCAGACCGCCCCGGGTGACGGGATCTGCCTGAAGAACTACAGCTTTACTTTCAGTGCCGATAACATTATTGTCAGGTATATGTCTTTCAGACTGGGTATAGATAAACGCTGGGAGAACGACGCGGTGAACGGCTCAGGGAACAACATCATTATGGACCATTGTTCCGTGAGCTGGGGTGTGGACGAGACCCTTTCGCTGTATTCCTCTTCGAACCTGACCGTACAATGGTGCATCATCAGTGAAGGTCTGACCTTTTTATCCAATTCGTACGGGGGTATCTGGGGCGGGCAGCCCGCTTCGTTTCACCATAACCTGTTTGCACACAATGCCAGCAGAACCCCTCGTTTTTGTGGCAGTCGCTACCACGGGGATCCGGAAGCAGAACTGGTAGACCATCGTAACAACGTGATATACAATTGGTCGAATAATTCCTGTTATGGTGGAGAAGGAGGAAGCCATAATTTGGTAAACAATTATTACAAGTCTGGGCCCGCAACATACAATGCTTTCAGAAGACGAATTGTCGCCCCCAGGGATGAAGACGGGGTGTGGGGTAAGTTTTATGTTGCAGGGAACCACGTGGATGGTTACCCGGAAGTAACAGCCGATGACAGCCTGGGCATCGATGAAGTACCTGAAGAATTATGGGATTCGGTTATATCCGATGTTCCCTTTGACGTGGAGCCGATTACCATGCAAACTTCCCAGGAAGCCTATGAGGAAGTTCTTAACCATGCAGGTGCCTCACTACCGAAACGGGACCGGGTGGATGCCAGAATTACCGAAGAGACCCGGACAGGTACGGCTCATTACGGTAGTCTTACCTATCCGGGAATCATCAGACAACCAAGCGATGTGGGCGGTTATCCCTTGCTTGAATCCACTCCCCCGCCAACCGATACGGACAAGGACGGGATGCCGGACGAGTGGGAGGACGCGAACGGACTGGACAAGAATGATCCGGAAGACGGGAAGATCATCCGGGCGGACGGCTATTCGAACCTGGAACACTACCTGAACAGCCTGGTGGGCGATTTCCGCTACATGCTCCGGCCCATGGAGGTTGAAGCCGCGGTGGACGACAAGACCGTGGCGCTGACCTGGACGGACCTGTCGGACAAGGAAGAGGGTTTTATCCTGGAACGGGCCGACGGGGATGGGGATTTCGTGCAGATCGCCGACCTGGCAACGGATACGGAAAGCTATACCGACGCGACCATAGAGGAATACGGCCTGTATACCTACCGCCTGAAGGCCTACAATTCAGAGATGGAGACCTGTTTCACGGAAGGTCTGGAAGTGGACGTTGCCGACCCCGATCCGCCGCGTTATAAAGTGACCGTGTCGGTTGAAGGATCGGGCAGCGTGGTATTGAACCCGGACGGAGGAGAATACGTGACGGGAACGGAGGTTGTGCTGCTGGCCAGCCCGGCGTCCGGATGGGAATTTGACGGCTGGAGCGGGGATGTTACCGGAAAAGACAATCCGGTTGCGGTCATTGTGGATGAAGATAAAAACATTACTGCAAGTTTTTCAAATAGCACTCGCGTATCATCGATGTCCGGAAAGGAAGCAGGTTTCAAAATTTTCCCCATGCCATTTACATCCCATGTAACGCTGGAGGTCAATTTGACAGATGAAACTTCCCTGGAAATTATAATTTATGATATGTACGGCAGGCGTGTATCCCGTGTTGCAGAAACAAACCTGCCTCCTGGGAGTCACCAGATTACTATTGACGGAACCGGGTTGAACAACGGATCTTACATATTGAAGGTTCATACGGATATATCGACCGCGGAGTGCATGATCGTCCGCGAGTAAGTGAGGCATATATTTATTTATAACACAATCGTTTTTGTCTATTATTGAGGAGGATACCCTAAGGGTGCCTCGATCGATTGATGGATCATCCAAATAATAAAAATGAGAAATTCCGGATTTTTAAGAATAACGGTTTTCGTGGTGGTATGGGTTCTATCAGCAGCCTGTATGTTCGCGCAGGATGAATCTGATGTATTTTACGAGGGAAAGAACAACCAGATCATCTGGTGGTATTTCAGTGACGTGGAAAATTCCCTCTACCATCATCTTAATGCACAAGCCCAGGCATTACTAAACCAGCGCGGGGAAACAGTCTCCCGTTTAGAGGACAAACAGGACTGGCAGGAACGTCAGGAGTATATCAGAAATACTTTGTCGGAGCTTGTGGGCCCCTTTCCGGAGAAGACTTCCTTGAACGATAAGGTTGTCAGGATTATTGAAAAAGAGAATTTCAGGATCGAGCATATTGTATTTGAATCCCGTCCCGGTTTTTTTGTCACGTCTTCCCTGTTTATCCCGAATAAACTTGAACGAAAAGCACCGGCAATCCTTCTTTGCAGCGGACATGCTGCAGAGGCTTACCGGAGTAGCATATACCTGCACGAGATACTGAATTATGTCAACAAGGGATTTGTTGTTTATGCTTTCGATCCGGTTGGTCAGGGTGAACGGTTGGGTTATTATGACCCGGAAACAGGAACATCAAGATTGAAAAAACCAACCCATGAACATTCTTACGTGGGAGCCCAGACTTTGATAACAGGTCGCTCTATGACCAACTTCATGGTTTGGGATGGTATCCGGGCATTGGATTATCTGTTGACCCGCGCGGAAGTTGACCCCGGGAGGATCGGTATTACCGGCCGGTCGGGGGGAGGTTTGCAGACGGCGCTGATCGCGGCCATGGATGACAGGATCCATGCCTCGGCCCCGGAATGTTTTATCACCAATCAGGAAATGGTTTTCAAGATCATCGGACCTCAGGATGCGGAACAGAATATTCCCGGTTTTATCAACAGGGGCCTGGATCATGCCGATTTTCTAAATGTCAGGGTTCCGAAACCGGCTTTAATGGTTGCCACCATCAATGATTTTTTCAGCATCCACGGAGCCCGTGAAACCGCCCTCGAAGTAAAACGCGTATATGATCTGTTTGGAGCAGCAGAGAATTTTGCAATGGCAGAAGATCTGGATATTCATGCATCCACGAAAAAGAACAGGGAAGCCAAGTATGCCTTTTTTCAGAAACATCTTCGTAACCCGGGCAGTTCCCTGGATGAAGAGACGGAAGAATTGACATCCCGGGAGTTACAAGTCACACCCACCGGTCAGGTATCTACTTCATATAGCGGTGAAACGGTTTACAGCCTGAATAAGAAGTATGCCGGACAACTCATTGAACAAATTCAGGAATCACGAAAAGAACCTCAAAAACACAGGGAAAAGGTCACGGAGAAAGCCCGGCTTCTCTCAGGATATCAGGATATAGAAAAACCGGTAAAAGCCGTTTACGCGGGACAGATCGTTGAGGAATCTTATGTTCTGGATAAGTATTATATACAGGGTGAGGGAGATTATCCGGTGCCGTTTTGGCTTATTGTTCCGGATGAATCAAACAGCAATAAAGTTATTCTTTATCTGCATCCTGATGGAAAAAACAGGGCCCTGAAAGAGGATAAGGAATTCTTGTCTTTGCTTTCCCATGGGTATACCATACTTGCCCCGGATTTCCTGGGGACCGGTGAAACCGGACCCGGGGTCTTTAAAGGAGATTCCTATATCAACGGCATTTCCTACAACCTTCTTTTTGCTGCTGTACATCTTGAAAGAAGCATTACAGGGATCCGGGCGGGTGACATAAACCGGCTGGTTTCCTGGGCCGGACTAAATCTTGATACGGAGGAGATCTACTGTCTTGCTAAAGAGCAGGTTGCACCGGATGTCTTGCATGCGGCACTTTTTAATCCACGAATCAAACATTTGGCCCTGGTTCATCCCTACAGCTCTTACAGGGCCATTGTCATGGAGGAATATTACAATTCCGGTTATGTCCACAGCCTGGTCCCCGCGGCCCTTGCCGCCTATGACCTTCCTGACATAGCTTCTTCAATTGCCCCCGGAGAATTGTTGATCTACGGTCCGTTGAACGGAGCGGGAGAACAGTTTATGAATACCATTATCCGGGATGATATGAATATAATTCAAAAGGCTTATTCTGATCAGGGCACGCCGGAAAACTTCAGAATATTAAAGGGAGATGAAGGAGTGACCCTGGAGGATGCTTTGCTGGAATGGACGGAATAAAGGGTTTAATACAGCTTATTTAGGGATTAACAGGAATTAAACGTCCAATAGATATCCGGAACCTTATCCGGATTGGATTTGTATTTACCTCAACAAACTATGAATAGAATAATACACTGTCTTATTATCGCTTTTATTAGCATACCCAATGTGAGCCTGGCACAGGAGGCAAAAGTCATATTCCTGCATCACTCCACCGGGGGAATGATCTTCGAGGGTGGAGATGTGTCCGATTCCTTAGCAGCCTTTAATCAGGGAAATGGAACAAATTATTCCATAAAGGACTGGAACTTTCCATATAAACCTTATCAATGGGCCAATTATCCTTATGACTATTGGAATATCTGGATTAATGGCTATTGCGAAGATTACCGGGGGAAAAAGGGATATGTGAACGTTATGTGTCTGGATGATCTTGCAGCGAATTATGATGTTGTGATATTCAAACATTGTTATCCCGGTGCCGATATATTGGAGGATACGGGGAATCCCGACATTTCGTCAGACCGGAAAAGTCTGGAAAACTACAGGCTGCAATACAGAGCCTTACGGGACGCCTTTACTTCCTTCCCGCGAACCCATTTTGTAGCATGGACACTGGCTCCCCGGCATCGTTTGTACCCGGGTGCGACAGAAAATGCAGAACGTGTCAAAGAGTTCGTCGACTGGGTGAACAACGAGTGGCTGCAGGAGGCAGGGAAAAACTATAAGAACATCCACGTGTTTGATTTTTTCTCCTATGCTGCAGAGCTGGATCCGAATGTTCAGCCGCCGGCTGTGAAATATTGCCTGAAATATAAATACGAACGATCTCACGACCAAAACAATTCCCATCCGAATGAACTTGCCTGTAAGGAGATAGGCCCACGATTCTACCGGTTTATAATGGATCTGTTGGAAGAAAACTTTGGTAATGCTGCCCGGTAGAAAAATAGAACCAGCAACTCGGGAGAGGTACCTGAAAAACAGATGATGAACAGAAATGATCCCATAAGTATAGTTGCTGTAATCGGACTGATTCTGGTTATATCCTGCCGTCACTCGGGTTCCGGTATTTTAGAGGTGAAAAGTACAGGTAAAGGAATTTGGTTGTATGAGGACAAAGAACCGGTTATGTTTTTTCGTTCGGAACCGGCTTCATGGAACGGCTCCTTTACCAGAAATAATTATGTTCATCCTTTGTATTCCGTTTCGGGAGATACACTTACCGAAGATTTTCCTGAAGACCACAGGCACCACAGGGGTATATTCTGGGCATGGCACCAGGTATGGGTAGGCGAACAGCGAATGGGCGATCCCTGGTTGTGCAAGGACTTCACCTGGGATATTAAGGATCTGGAAACGGGTATCCGGACTGATGCAGCCATTATCAAAACCCTTACACACTGGAAATCTTCTTCATGGAGAGATGCAAAAGGAAATCTCTTGCCACTGGCTGAGGAACAAATCAAACTCACCGTTTTTCCTGCCAAAAGAAATTCCAGAACGATCTTTTTCAATATTAACCTGACCTCCCTGACAGATAGTCTAAAAGTGGGAGGATCGGAAGATGTAAAAGGATACGGGGGGTTTTCATGGAGAGTAAAACTACCCGAAGATATTGTTTTTACAGGAAAAGAGGGAACCGTTGAGCCCAATACCGAAGCGGTGCACGCGGGCCCCTGGATCCGTATGCACGGAAGTTTTTCGGGCAAAAAGCAGGGAGGTATCCTGGTGATCGCTCATCCTTCCAATCCGGGTGATCCCGGAAAATGGATCCTGAGGGAGAAAAACAGCATGCAGAATGCCGTGTACCCGGGAAAAATCCCTGTCGTTTTGAACATGGGTGAGGGCTTCACCCTGAGATACTGCCTGGTCATTTATGAAGGGGATACGGATCAATTAGATCCAGGGGAACAATACCGGGAATATCTTCATTTCAAACAGAATGTCTAATACCATGAGTCATGCATAATAATTTAATTCTTTCTTTTTTGTTTTTGTGTCTACTGATCTTCCATCAGCAGCCTTGTCCCGGTCAGGATCCCGATGTGATGGACGAATTGGTGTTTTATGATGCGAAGGGATTTTTACTTGAAGGTACAGTAATCCCGGAAGAACAGAAAGAGCGTTATTTTGACAGACTTCCAAAGTATTCGAAAAGCCAGGTTCATCCTCATGTTTGGTATCTGTCCAGGACTTCGGCCGGGTTGGCGGTTAAGTTCACGACCAACACTTCCGTTATAGGGGTGAAATGGACCGTGCTTCGTGATGAAAAAATGAACCATATGGCCGAAACCGGCATTAAAGGACTGGACCTTTACTGCAAGGTCGGTGAACAATGGAAATATGTCAATACAGCCAAACCTTCGGGAAAAGAAAATACCTATCTGCTCATCCATGATTCTTGCGATTCATTGAGAGAATTCCGGTTGTATATGCCCTTGTACGATGGAATTGAATTACTGGAAATTGGAATTGAAGGGGACGCGATGATCAAGAAACCCCGCAATGAATGGTCCATGAAACCTATTGTATTCTATGGCACCAGTATTACACAGGGAGGTTGTGCTTCCAGGCCCGGAATGGTGTACAGTAATGTTATCTCCAGAAAACTGAATGCGGAATGCATTAACCTGGGATTTTCTGGGAACGGTAGAATGGAACCGGGGGTGGCGGCAGCCATGGCGGATATGGATGCATCATTATATGTTATTGATTGCGTGGGGAATATGACGGTTGAACAGATCCATCAAAACGTAGGACCGCTGGTGGATACGCTCAGAAATAAAAGGCCGGGAACCCCCATTGTATTTATTGAAAGCCTGATGTTCGAACGTACCTGGTTCAATGATTCTCTCAAAAATACAGTAGTGGCTAAGAATAAAGCATTGAAAGAAGAATATGTTAACCTTCATAAAAGGAATGAACGGGATGTTTATTACATCGGCGTCAGTAACGCTACCGGGGAGGACCGTGAAGGTACGGTGGATGGGATACACCTGACGGATCTGGGTTTTCTTAGATTTTCCGAATACCTGATCGCGGAGTTCAAAAGATTGGATCTGTTATAGACAAACCGTGAAGATTAGAATAAAATCGCTTTAAGTCTTGATAACTATATTTCGACCTATGAAATCAAAGATGAAAAAAATTACCGTTCTGCTGTGGATTGTAATATGGACTTTTGCTGGTTTTGAGTTAGTCAGTGCCGGGCAGAATTCTAATGATCCATCAGGTGAAAAGACATTGACAGATAAGGTATCCAGGAAAAAAGGACTTCCGGTAGCAAAAGCCTTTCCGGGAGCGGAAGGGTTTGCTGCCGATGCTACCGGTGGAAGAGGGGGAGATGTGTACATTGTCACCAACCTGAACGATGCCGGACCGGGCAGCCTGCGCGAAGCGGTGGAAGCTTCGGGTCCGAGGACGGTTGTGTTTGCTGTTTCAGGGATCATCGAGCTTCAGTCCACCCTGGCTATTACAAATGGTGATATTACCATTGCCGGACAAACTGCACCCGGAGACGGGATTTGTCTGAAGAATTATAGTCTGTCGATCTATAACGTGGAAAATGTAATCGTGCGGTATATCTCCAGTCGACTGGGTGTTGACAGAAGAGTTGAAGGTGATGCCGTTAACGGAAGGTTTGCCAATAATGTGATCATTGACCACTGTTCGTTCAGCTGGTCGGTAGACGAAACCGTAGGAAATTATGATAATTATGAGATGACGGTCCAGTGGTGCATCATCAGTGAAAGCCTGCACGATTCCTATCATTCGCAGGGCCCCCATGGAATGGGTGCTTTTATCGGGGGAACCGGTTTTTCATTTCACCATAATCTGCTGGCCAATCATTATAACCGAACGCCCCGTCTCTGCGGAGCCAGGTACGACAGTGATCCGGAACTGGAAATGGTGGACAGCCGCAACAACGTGATCTTTAACTGGATAACCAGTTCATGCTACGGCGGAGAAGGGGGAGACTATAACATTATGAACAACTATTATAAACCAGGTCCGGCGACCTACAGTTCTGTTGAAAGAAGGATCGTCGCACCCAGGGATTATAATGGGATGTGGGGTGAGTTCTATGTTTCGGGAAACTACGTGGAAGGTTACCCGGATGTAACAGCGGATAACAGCAAGGGTATCGATGAAGTACCCGAAGAATTGTGGGATTCGGTTATTGCCGATCAACCTTTTGATGCTGCACCGGTCACTACACAGACTCCCCATGAAGCATACCTGGAAGTTCTGAAACACGCGGGTGCTTCGCTGCCGAAGCGGGACCAGGTGGATGCCAGGGCAACAGAAGATACCCGTACCGGTATCCCCAGGTATGGTGCTAATTATCCCGGGATCATCAATCATCCCAGTAATGTGGGAGGATACCCGGAACTCCGATCCACCACTCCCCCAACGGATACGGACAAGGACGGGATGCCGGACGAATGGGAGGACGCGAACGGACTGGACAAGAATGATCCGGAAGACGGGAAGATCATCCGGGCGGACGGCTATTCGAACCTGGAACACTACCTGAACAGCCTGGTGGGCGATTTCCGCTACATGCTCCGGCCCATGGAGGTTGAAGCCGCGGTGGACGACAAGACCGTGGCGCTGACCTGGACGGACCTGTCGGACAAGGAAGAGGGTTTTATCCTGGAACGGGCCGACGGGGATGGGGATTTCGTGCAGATCGCCGACCTGGCAACGGATACGGAAAGCTATACCGACGCGACCATAGAGGAATACGGCCTGTATACCTACCGCCTGAAGGCCTACAATTCAGAGATGGAGACCTGTTTCACGGAAGGTCTGGAAGTGGACGTTGCCGACCCCGATCCGCCGCGTTATAAAGTGACCGTGTCGGTTGAAGGATCGGGCAGCGTGGTATTGAACCCGGACGGAGGAGAATACGTGACGGGAACGGAGGTTGTGCTGCTGGCCAGCCCGGCGTCCGGATGGGAATTTGACGGCTGGAGCGGGGATTTAACGGGAAATGATAATCCGGTGGAACTCGTCGTAGATGAGGACAAAAATGTAACGGCTACATTCAGCTCCATAAGCAGGCTTCCGGAGTATGCTCAAAACAAAGGAGGATTAAAGATCTATCCCAATCCCCTTAATGATAAAGGGGAAATTTTTTTTACGTTGGATAAACCAGATAAGATAGTGATCCATCTTTACGATCTGCAGGGGAAAATGATCCGTCAGCTCGTAAATAACCATTATCCCGCGGGAGTATACCGGTTTGCTCTTGACGGATCAGCGATAGGAGCGGGTGCTTATATCGTTAGTTTAAGAACAGAAATCCGTTTAAACCGGGAACTGATCATTGTATATTAACCATACACTTGTATTAGGAATTTATCAAACAAAGTCATGAAAAAAAGAATCTCAACTTCAGTATTGTTTATTGGTTTAATGAGTGTATTTACACTTATGTCAGCTCAGGAAAATATCCCTGCCTTTCCGGGAGCCGAAGGATTCGGTGCTTATGCCACCGGCGGCAGGGGTGGTGACCTATATATTGTAACCAACCTGAACGATGCCGGACCCGGCAGCCTGCGGGAAGCGGTTGAAGCATCCGGGCCCAGGACCATTGTCTTTGCCGTATCCGGAACGATCGAATTACAAAGCCGCCTGCGTGTTGATAACGGTGACCTGACCATCGCGGGACAGACCGCTCCTGGTGACGGGATCTGCCTGAAGAACTACAGCTTTACTTTCAGTGCCGATAATATAATTGTCAGGTATATGTCTTTCAGACTGGGTGTGGATAAGCGCTGGGAGAACGATGCGGTGAACGGCTCGGGGAACAACATCATCATGGACCATTGCTCCGTGAGTTTTGGCGTTGATGAGACCCTTTCGTTGTATCACTCCTCGAACCTGACTGTCCAATGGTGTATTGTCTCTGCAAGCCTTTATAATTCCTTTCATTCACAGGGTCCCCATGGAATGGGAGGTATTTGGGGCGGACAGCCCGCATCCTTTCACCATAACCTGATCTCCCATCACCACAACCGCCTGCCCCGGTTTTCTGGCAGCCGGTACCACGGGGATCCGGAAGTGGAGCTGGTCGACCACCGCAATAATGTTATATATAACTGGATAACAAGTTCGTGCTATGGTGGTGAGGGGGGATCTCATAACGTGGTGAATAATTACTATAAATCGGGACCGGAAACCTACAACTCGGTCAGAAGACGCATCATCGCTCCCCGCGCGGATGACGGTGGAGGCGTTCAAGACCCCGGCGTCTGGGGCAAGTTCTATGTTTCCGGGAACTACGTGGAAGGTTACCCGGATGTAACAGCGGATAACAGCAAGGGTATCGATGAAGTACCCGAAGAATTATGGGATTCGGTTATATCCGATGTTCCCTTTGACGTGGAGCCGATCACCATGCAGACTCCCCAGGAAGCCTATGAGGACGTTTTGAACCATGCCGGGGCATCGCTGCCAAAACGTGATCGTCTGGATGCAACGATAACGGAAGATGTGCGTACCGGTACGGGAACTTATGGCGTTTCGTGGCCCGGGATCATTAATCATCCGGATGATATGGGAGGATACCCGGAACTCCAATCCACCACTCCCCCAACGGATACGGACAAGGACGGGATGCCGGACGAATGGGAGGACGCGAACGGACTGGACAAGAATGATCCGGAAGACGGGAAGATCATCC
>CAYQQR010000030.1:0-45273 GCA_964420035.1 uncultured Bacteroidaceae bacterium
TTCCAAAGATACGAAATATTTATATGTAATACTATATCAAGAACGATCTACTAGTTTTACCGGATCAGAAGTGTTTCCAGATAGCCAGAAAGGGATAAAATCCAGCCACGAACAAAAGGACGGATAGAGGAATGTCCCAACTGGCTATTTTTTTTGCTTTTCCGTTGAAAAACTGCAGAGCTACGGAGATACCGATACGCAGGAAAAATTGAATAAAGAAAAAAGAAAACAGGTTCAGGCTGTAAGGATTGTAAGTCAGGGCACTTTTGAACCTGAACCGGACAATTTCAGAAAAGGCCCGCGACATACCCTGGCCTGGGGATTCTTCACCGGTGATCTCGGAATAAATTGAAGGTACAGGATGGTCGTTCCTTTGTGCAGAAAAAATGCCGGAGTAGAACATGATGGCCATGATCAATCCGGCAAAACTAATATTCAGGATGTGATAGTTCTTTTTCAGGTAAAGTGCTTTACTGGATATCTTCTGCTTCTTCCAGGGCTTTCTCGTATTTCTTTTCCAGTTCCCTGAATCTTTCTTTTTGTTCTTCGTTGAGCTTGGGAGCAATAGCGCTGATCTTTGTGGCAACGGTAACTGCTTTTACAGAAACCTCGATATATTCGCTCAGTGCCGAAAGATCACCTTCCTGGGCCTTGTCCACCAGTATGACATAATCCTTAATCAAGTCTTCATAAGCATCCAGAACCATATCGACTTTTTCGTCTGTAACTTCCTCTCCCCATTCAAACTCTTCCCAATCCTTATCTTCTGCTTCAAGATCTTCCAGGGTTTCTTCCAGTTCTTTACCCATCTCGTCAAATTCTTGTTCCCATTCTTCACCGAATTCAGTTTCCATTTCCTGCCGGATCTCTTTGCCTATTTCCTTCATGATTTTTCCCCCGGTTCCCGCGGCTCCGGCAAAGAACAACCACCAGGCCAAAGCGATTGCGGTGCCCAGGATGGACACCACCATAGCGGCTATGATCAGCCCTGTCTGTCCGTTGGCCTTTCTGGCCTGGCTTAAACCGACAACACTCAAAACAATGGCTACCGCGCCTGGAATAACAGCGAGTACACCAATACAAGGAATAAAAGCAATGATGAGTGCGATAATGCCCAGAACGAGTCCGGCGATACCCAGACCCTGACCGGCATTTGTTTTTTGTTCTTCCATCTTAAAGTGTTTTTGAATTAATGATTGCCAAAACCAAAGATAATCAATAAAATCACATGCAAAGATTTCTTACCGGGAATCAAAGTACTTCAGCAAATCACCCTCAAGGCTGCCCGTAATGGGCCTTTCGACAATCCGGGCATACTCCTTCCCGTTAATGTAAAAAATGAAAGTCGGGACCCGCTCGATGTTGAGTTCTGCTACGCGGGTATGTTTTGATTCTTTGGACCGGTCGACACAGATCATGTCTATCCCCGATATGGGATAACCTGTTTGTTTCATGATCTTGTAGAACCTGGGGACTTCCTTTTTGGAATCGGAACACCAGGTACCTAATATGATTTGTATATCCGAAGCCATTAATAAACCGGTATTGATCCCGGAAAGAATGCCTTCATCGACGATATAATCATCATAATATTGCTGATACCAGGTTGAATCTTCTATTCCTTCCAGGTTACAGCGACCGTAAAGTACCGGCTGATTGATGCGTTCATCCACAATAACCTTATTCTGTCCACAAAGGGGAAAACAGAATATAGAGAGTATTATGATAAGTTTCAGGTGTTTCATTGCATGGGTTCTGAAACGGTTTCAATCAGGATCTCCAGAACCTTAGCAGCTGCATAGGAAATGGATGTGCCGGGACCGAAAATGGCAAGAACACCCTTCCTGTACAAAAAATCGTAATCCTGGGGTGGAATGATTCCCCCGGCTATAACCATAATGTCTTCACGTCCAAGCTTTTTAAGTTCTTTCAGGGCTTCGGGTATCAGTGTTTTATGTCCGCCTGCCAGGCTGCTGATACCCAGCACATGCACATCGTTTTCTACGGCCTGGCGGGCTGCTTCTGCAGGGGTTTGGAAGAGAGGACCGATGTCGACATCGAAACCGATATCGGCATAGCCTGTCGCAACCACCTTAGCACCCCGGTCATGGCCGTCCTGTCCCAGTTTGGCGATCATGATCCTGGGTTGCCGTCCCTCCAATCCGGCAAAGGTCCGCGCCATCTCCCGTGCTTTGTTGAATGCAGTATTCTTACCTGATTCAGTGGAATAAACACCGGAAATATTTCTTATCTCAGCCTTGTACCGTCCCACCACTTTCTCGAGAGCCATGGATATCTCTCCCAGGGAGGCCCGGTTTTTTGCTGCTTCCACACTGAGTTCAAGGAGGTTCCCCTTGCCGGTCCGCATAGCTTCACCCAGCGCCTCCAGGGAACGGTTTACGGCTTTACGGTTACGTTCCTTTTTGAGTTTTTCCAGTCGGGCGAGCTGGGATTTTCTGACGGCGGCATTGTCAACCTCAAGTATTTCCAGGGGTTCTTCTTTTTCCAGCTTGAATTTGTTGATGCCGACAATGGTGTCTTTACCGGCATCGATGCGGGCTTGTTTTCTTGCAGCAGCCTCTTCAATACGCATTTTTGGAAGGCCCGTTTCGATGGCTTTGGCCATACCACCCAGGTCCTCAACTTCCTGGATAAGCTTCCAGGCTTTATGTGCCAGCGAGTGGGTCAGGTGTTCCACATAATAGGAACCTGCCCATGGATCTACAGTGCGGGAGACCTGGGTTTCGTCCTGTATAAACAGCTGGGTGTTCCTGGCAACGCGGGCAGAGAAATCGGTTGGAAGCGCAACGGCTTCATCCAGGGCATTGGTGTGCAAACTTTGGGTATGACCCAGTACTGCAGCCATTGCTTCAATGCAGGTACGGGCTACATTGTTATAAGGATCCTGCTCTGTGAGACTCCAACCGGAAGTTTGGGAATGGGTCCTAAGGGCCAGCGATTTTGGATTTTTGGGATTGAACTCTTTGACTATCTTGGCCCAGAGCAGCCGGGCAGCACGCATTTTGGCGATCTCCATGAAATGGTTCATACCGATGGCCCAGAAAAAAGAAACCCTTGGGGCAAAGGCATCGATATCCAACCCGGCTTTCAATCCGGCCCGCAGATATTCCAATCCGTCGGCCAGGGTATAAGCCAGTTCCAGGTCGGCAGTGGCCCCTGCTTCCTGCATGTGATACCCCGAAACACTTATAGAATTAAATCGGGGCATGTTTTGTGAGGTGTAAGCAAGGATATCCGCGATAATACGCATGGAAGCCTCGGGAGGATAGATGTAGGTGTTCCGCACCATGAACTCTTTAAGGATGTCGTTTTGTATGGTTCCGCTCAGCTGGTCCAGGGAAACGCCCTGCTCGAGTCCGGCAACAATATAGAAAGCCATCACCGGCAGAACGGCACCGTTCATGGTCATAGAAACCGACATTTTATCCAGGGGGATGCCGTCAAAGAGGATCTTCATATCCAGGATGGAATCGACCGCTACACCTGCTTTACCCACATCGCCGATCACCCTTTCATGATCACTGTCGTAGCCCCGGTGTGTGGCCAGATCAAAGGCTATCGACAATCCACGCTGACCGGCGGCGAGGTTTCTCCTGTAAAAAGCATTGGATTCTTCGGCAGTGCTGAACCCTGCATACTGCCGGATGGTCCAGGGACGGGTGACGTACATGGTGGAATAGGGACCGCGGAGAAAAGGAGGGATACCGGCAGCATAGTCCAGGTGTTCCATTCCCTCCAAGTCCCCCGGGGTATAAAAGGGTTTAACCGGTATGAATTCCGGGGTATTCCAGAGCTCCTCAGCAGGAAAATCTTTTCTGCCTTCCCCGGAAGGCTTCCCCTTAAAAATGATGTCTACTTTTGAAAAATCTGGTTTCATTCTTTTTCTCTATCAATGATCCGACTATGTATCCAGCAAATCCTGATATTGTTTCAATTCTTCCAGCAGACTGGAACGGATGTGGATGAAATGTGCCACTCCTGTTGCTTTCAGCTCTTCCAGATCGGCTTCCGGATAACCGGCGATGATCGGGATGTAGCGATCCCGGCATTCAGGAACCACAGCCCCTGCCAATTCCTTATAGTTTTCATCGGCACTGCAAAGCACCACCATGTCTGGTTTTGCTTCATGCATGGCCTCCAGGCCTTCGCGGATACTTGGAAACCCCAGGTTATCCAGGATGTCGAACCCGGCAACGGCGAAAAAGTTGTTGGCAAATTCCGCACGGGCTCTCCGCATCCCCGGATGACCATAAGTAAAAAGAAACACTTTGGGGGTTTTGCCGCTTCGCTCGGTGCGCAACCGGATTTTTTCAACTTCATATGATAATCTGTTTTGTGGCAGCGGTTTGCACACCTGACCCTTTGCCCGGGAAGAAATGATAACATCTTCCAGTTTAACTGAATCCAGGATCTCTTCTTCTGCATTGGGGTACTGGTTGGTACCGACCAGTATCTTTTTTCTTTTGGCCAGCTGCTCCTGTTTTTGCCGGGCGGCGTTGAACACCTGTTTTTGGAAATGCCCCTTGCACAACAATTCATAATATCCTCCCCGGTTCCGGATATCCAGGAAGATCTGCCAGGCTTCCCTGCACAGTTCACCGCTAAGGTATTCTATGTAATAGCTTCCTGCAGCCGGATCGGATACCTTTCCGAAGTAGGCCTCTTCCTGCAAAATGATCTGAATGTTCCGGGCAATACGCGTGCTGAATCCGGAGGGTGAAGCAAAGATGGCGTCGAAGGGTTCGACACACAGACTGTCCGTTCCTGCCAGGACAGCCGACATGGCTTCGGAGGTTGTCCGCAACATATTTACATAAGGGTCGAAGATGGTTTTGTTCCAACGGGTGGTGGTTGAATGGATGTAGGTTTTGGCATCGGTCTTTTCAGAACCTTCATAGGCAGAAACAATCCCCGACCATAAATAACGCAGGGCTCTCAGTTTGGCAATTTCCATGAAGTAGTTGGAGCCTACGCCCATGTTAAACTGTATGGCATGGGCTACTTTCCCGACCTGCAATCCGGCATCGGTATACCATTCCAGGTACTGGTTGGCCTGTGCCAGACTAAAGGCCAGTTCCTGCAACGAGGAGGCACCGGCATTGACATAATGGCGTCCGTTTACTGCAAGCATCTTTAATTTAGCAGACTGTGCGTTATGAATTCGCAGTAATTCTTGGCCCATTTCCTTGTCTGATTGCAGTGCGTTGTAATGATCGCCTGTTTGGAGCAGATTTCCCAGAGGATCATAGTTGAGGGAACCTTTTAATTCGGTGTTCGGATTGGAATGGGATTTTGTCCAGGTGCGCAATTTTTGCAGGAACCCGGGAAAATCCTTCAGTCCTTCGAAATGCATGGATACCATCTCAGCTTGGATTCCGTTCAGAAGTTCCTTCAGAAAGGAATTATCGGGAAGATCCGTGTTTTTAAAGATGAATCCCAGGGAATTGGCACCCCTTTTCAAAACGCTAAGGGCCGTTTTGTTGGCTTCACGAACATCTTCGACAAGAATATCCTGCCGGATTTCCCAGGGATTACCATAGGGCTGGTTCCCGCGGATGAAGGGCCATTTCCCCGGGTCGCTGCCCAGATCAGGACTGCTTACCAGATCCGCTTTCCTGTAAAAAGGTTTGACCCGGATGTTTTCATCGCTGTGCCAGATCAGCTTTTTTTCATAATCCGCGCCCTTCAGGTCTTTAAGGATCTTCCTCTCCCAGGCTTCTGTGGATACCCGAGGGAATGCATCAAACAACTTTTCTGTCATGAATCTTGCAGTTGAATGGAACTGCAAATTTAAGAGAAAAAGATCACTCCGGGAGAATGATTAATGTCATCTGCCCACCATCTTGGATGGGTCAACCCATTCATCAAAATCTTTTTCTGTTAGATAACCCAGTTCCAGTGCTGCTTCCTTTAGCGTAGCATTATCTTTGAAAGCTTTCTTGGCAATCTCTGCTGCTTTGTCATAACCAATATGCGGATTCAGTGCAGTAACCAGCATAAGCGAATTTCTCAGGTTCTTTTCTATGACCTCGTGGTTGGGCTCTATACCGGCAGCGCAATTATCACTGAATGAGACACAGGCATCACCCAGTAAACGGGCCGATTGTAATAAATTATAGATCATGACCGGTTTGAATACATTCAGCTCAAAATGGCCGTTACTGCCCCCGATGTTAATGCTTACATCGTTACCCATAACTTGTGCACATACCATGGTCAGCGCTTCTGCCTGGGTGGGATTCACCTTACCCGGCATAATGGAGGAGCCCGGTTCATTTGCCGGTATGAATATCTCTCCAATCCCGCTGCGCGGTCCGGATGATAGTACGCGAATGTCGTTGGTAATTTTCATCAGGCTAACCGCAAGGGTTTTCAGGGCACCCGAAGTTTCTACAATGGCATCGTGTGCAGCCAGGGATTCGTATTTATTCGGTGCGGTTTTTATGGGCAATCCTGTTAGTTCGGCAATTTTTCCGGCTACTTTATCGGCATAATTCCCAGGCGTATTTATACCGGTTCCGACCGCAGTGCCACCAAGCGCTATCTCGGAAAGATGATCCAGTGTATTTTCCAAAGCTTTAAGTCCATGATCGAGCTGGGAAACGTAACCGGAAAATTCCTGACCCAGGGTGATCGGGGTGGCGTCCATCCAATGGGTACGCCCGATCTTGACAAGGTCCATAAAGTCATCTGACTTTTTCTTAAGGGTATCCCTTAATTTTTTGACACCGGGAATACAAGTTTCCGATATTATTTTATAGGCCGCGATATGCATGGCCGTAGGAAAGGTGTCGTTGGATGACTGGGATTTGTTGACATCATCGTTGGGATGGATGATATGCTGATCTTCACCCAGCTTATTACCCTTCAATACGTGGGCCCGGTTGGCAATAACTTCGTTAACATTCATGTTGGACTGGGTTCCCGAACCGGTTTGCCAAACAACCAGGGGGAATTGATCATCCAGGTCACCGGCAATGATTTCATCACAAACTTTCGCTATCAATTCCGCCTTTTCCTTATCCAGCGCCCCCAGCTCATGGTTGGTAAGAGCAGCGGCTTTTTTCAGGTAGCCGAAGGCTTGAATGATCTCAACCGGCATTCTTTCGGTGCCGATCCTGAAGTTGTTTTTGGATCGCTGGGTTTGAGCGCCCCAGTATTTATCAGCGGGAACCTCGATATTTCCCATAGTGTCTTTTTCAATGCGAACAGACATAGTCATAGAGATTTGGTTATTCAGGTATGTTCAGAAACATGTGTGTTACATAAGTTCCTCCATCGCTGGCCTGGGCCGTGCCCGGACCGGACTGGGTGTATTCGCCTTCCAGGACCTTAACATAACTGGTGTCGGCGATCCAGCTGGCAACCAATTCCTCAGCGGTTTGGTTTCTTGTATAGGAAACCAATGCACCGTAATTGGTTCCTCCCAATTTGTCTTTTACGACATCGAAACGGTCCTCAATGGTTTCATAACCCAGTTCAATCTCTCCATTGGCCATCTTCTCACTGTGGATCTTTGCTTCTTTCACCATAACGAATTGCAGAACAAGTTCATTGAGGCCCTGTGAAACCCGGTGGTCATTCACTTCGTCGTGAATGGCTTTTTCGAATGCGGTAACCCGGGTAAAATCATCATCATCTTTCTTACAGGACCAAGTCGATACCAGGCCAAGTATGGCAAGAGCTGTTATTGGTTTTAACAGAATTTTCATGTTAGAATGGATTTGATATGATCATTAAATTTAATAAAAATTCAGGATTCAGGGTTAAATCACACCCACACCCAATCCCCACACCCCCATTCTGCCTGTCTGCAGGCAGGCAGAATCCTGAATCCTGAATCAGTTAACTCCGTATTCCATGAGATAGGACTTGATAAAGGGTTCCAGGTTCCCGTCGAGAATGTCCTCCACATTTCCCGTTTCAGCTTCTGTACGATGATCCTTGACCATCTTATAGGGATGAAGTACATAGCTCCGTATTTGGGATCCCCATTCAATCTTTTTCTTACTGCCCTCTATCTCCAATTGTTTTTCCTTTCTTTTTCTCAGCTCCAGTTCATAAAGGTTGGATTTCAGGATGCGCATTGCATTTTCCTTATTCTTTAACTGGGACCGGGTTTCCTGGTTTTCGATAACCAGGCCGGTGGGATGGTGCCGAAGTCTGACGGCCGTTTCCACCTTATTTACATTTTGTCCGCCTGCCCCGCTGGATCGATAGGTTTCCCAGGTTATATCAGCAGGATTGACTTCGATTTGAATGGATTCATCCACAACGGGTGAAACGAATACAGAGGCAAATGAAGTATGCCTTCTGTGATTGGCGTCAAAGGGAGAAAGTCTGACCAGGCGGTGTACCCCGTTTTCACTTTTTAAGAGGCCATAGGCATAATCTCCTGTAAATTCAAGGGTTACTGATTTTATGCCGGCTTCATCACCGCTTTGGATATCAATCTCTTTTACCTTATAATTTTCCCGTTCCCCCCAGCGAATGTACATTCTCATGAGCATCTCGGCCCAATCCTGACTTTCGGTGCCACCTGCTCCCGCATTAATCTTAAGGATGGCCCCCAGAACATCTTCTTCGCTGCCCAGCATATTCCTGAATTCCAGATCTTCAATCTCCTTAACGGTTTTGTTGTAATGTTGATCCACTTCTTCCTCCGTGGCCTCTCCTTCCTCCATGAACTCATGGAGCACTTTGAGATCGCTTACCAGGGTTTCGATTTTGTTAAAGGCAGTGGTCCACTGCTTTATCTGGGCGATCTTTTTCAGATGAGTTTCTGCATCCTTTGGAGAATTCCAGAAATCAGGATCCTGGGACTCCTTTTCTAAGGTCTGCAATTCTTTTTCCTTCCCATCCACGTCAAAGATGCCTCCTCAGCGACTCCTGCCGCTTTACAAGCTCTCTAATCTGGTCCCGCGTAATCATAATTTTGCCTTATTGCTAATATTAGGGAATGTAAAATTAGGAAAAATTGTTCAGGGGTCTGAATTCTTTTCCATTAGCTCATCGATGAATTTGTAGATAAGATCCGTCTCAAATCCTTTCTGCGCCGCATAGCGAAAGAGCTTGCCCTTTCTGATAAAAATATTTTTATCCTTGATGGTCTTCAGCTTAGTTTTCAGGTGTTTTTTAAGTTGATCCTTATAGGCCCCGGAGTCAATAGCTTGCAGGCCCTTCTGGATGGATGCTTCATCCAGTCGTTTTTGCTCCAGTGCTTTGCGTATCTTTATTTTGCCCCATTGATTCAGCAGAAATTTGTCTTTGCTAAAGGTTTTGGCATAGCGTTCCGGATCGAGAAATTTTTCAGAAAGCAATTCTTTGATTACACTATCCTCCTCTTCTTCAGAGAGTTTGAACTTGTCCAGTTTGTGGCGGACTTCCCATTCGGTGTGTTCACCCCGGGCACAATAATCCATAGCATAACTCAGGGCCCTGTTTAATTTTTCATTTTTCATTTCATAGCTCTTTCAGGGCCCGGATCATCCGGTCCTTCCCATGAATATCCTTTTTGACAACAACATCCCTGTATCCAAGGGACCGCCAGAGTGTTTGCAGGTCATCGGCCAGCGGACTGTGAAATTCTGCCATGAGCAATCCTTTCGGAACCAGTTGCGCCTGCCCGAACTGAGCCAGTGCCCTGAAGAATACAAGGGGGTCGTCATCAGGAACAGCCAATGCATCTATAGGTTCCTGGTCCCGGACAGGTGGGGATAGTTGTGAGAACTCATTTTCAGGGATATAGGGGGGATTGCTGATGATCATGTCAAACTTTCCTTTGGGCCAATCCCCTGGCTCAAGAATATTCGATCGGCTTATTTCAATATTGCCTTTAACACGATCAGCGTTCCTTGCTGTAAGTTGAAGCGCAGGTTCTGAAATATCGGTTGCCAGGATTTTTGCTTCCGGTGACATTTTCTTCAGCGACAGGGCAATACATCCACTCCCGGTTCCAATATCGACAATTACAGGATCGTTTTTGCTTAAAGATCCTGCTGCCCATAAAACCAATTCTTCCGTTTCGGGTCTGGGGATCAAAACGCCTTCTTCGATCTCCAGTTCGATCTCTAAAAAGTTTGTTTTCCCCAGGATATATTGGACCGGGACGTTCTGAAGCAGTTTTTGAAGTATTTTGTTTATTTGTACTTTGATATCCGGGCCCAGGATAAGGTTTCCCTGTAGGATCTGTTGGCTTTTGCTCATTCCGGTGCAATGTTCAAACACCATGTAGCCGATTGATTCTGCTTCCCGTGAATCGTATTTATCCGAAAGCTTTTGGGTAAATATTTTATTGAATTCATGCAAGGTTTCCATCAACAGCGATAATCTGTCTAAAATTATGAAAGACAAGGCAATATTTACAAACTCTGACATTTTCTTTATGAAAAGATGTCTGGAGCTTGCTGTTATGGGACGGGGGCTCACTGCACCCAATCCCATGGTAGGTTCTGTTATCGTACACGCGGGAAAGATTATTGGTGAAGGATATCACCGTGAATATGGGGAAAAACATGCTGAAGTAGCCGCCATAGAATCAGTCGCTGAACCTGAATTATTAAAAGAATCACGCTTATATGTTAACCTTGAACCCTGTTCTCATTATGGGAAAACGCCTCCCTGCGCTGATTATATTATCAATAAAAGTATTCCGGAGGTCCATATAGGCACCATCGACAGCAATCCGCTGGTTGGAGGGAAGGGGATACACCGCATGCAGGAAGCCGGTATCCGTGTGATGACCGGCTTGCTGGAGGAAGAGTCAAGACTCTTGAACTGCAGGTTTTTTACCTATCACGAGCATAAAAGACCTTATCTGATCCTTAAATGGGCCCAGAGCAAGGATGGTTTTCTGGATGTTCAGCGATCCGCGGAGGATCCTGTTGGTCCATTCTGGATAACGGGTAGTTTTGCAAGGCAAATGGTCCATCAATGGCGAAGCGAGGAACAGGCCATCGCTGTAGGTTCCGGAACAGCTCTTATGGATGATCCGAACTTGAATGTACGACACTGGTATGGCAAGAATCCTTTACGGATATTGATTGACAGGCATGAAAAAGTAGATGATCAATACAAACTATTCGATAAAAGCCAGCCTACCCTGGTGTATACCCTGAATAAGACAGGAAAATCAGAAAACCTTGAGTTTGTCGCCTTAAAAACGCCCCGGGACTTCATTTCCCGCATGCTGGAAGACCTGTACCGGCGTAGTATCCAATCGTTGATAATCGAAGGCGGGTCGGAAATCCTGCGGGCCTTCATCAAGGGTGGACTGTGGGATGAAGCCAGGATATTTGTGGGTCATCAGGTTTTTCAGAAAGGCGTTAAAGCACCTGAATTTCCAGGCAAACCATCCGATACCATCCGTTTTGGATCGGATTCCCTGATCTGGATCAAAAAGAAAAGGGAAAAAGCAAAGTCTTAAGTGTTTGTTAAAATCTGTTGTTTGCCTTGCAATTCCTTATATACTTTAAACTTATCATCACAATTGCATATATTTGTAGCTTAAGGTTTATTTGAAACCATTCTAATCTATTTATCGTAAGAAGAAAAAGGACCTGTTCCATTAAAATATTTGAAAAATGAAAAAGATCGGTTTGTTATCATTATTACTTGTCCTGCTTGCATCATCTGTAAACGCCCAGAGTGCAAGAAGATACTTCAAAACCGGTGAGGATTTCATGGAATCCGGGAAGTATGAGGATGCGATAGAACAATTCAACAATGCCCTGAAAGTAAATCCTGATTACAACAAGGCTTTCGAAGCAAGAGCAGTGGCCTATGAAAAAACAGGTGATCTTGAAAAAGCCATTGAAGATTGGGAAAGGGCGATTGTTTTTGATAATAAAGAGACAGAATATTATTACAACATCGGAAGACTCCAGTATGAGCTTGAAAACTATAAAAAATCGGTTTCAAGCCTGGAAAGGGCCATCGACGTAAAAAAAACCAACATGGTCGCTTACCAGTACCTGGTTAAGTCGCAAATAGAACTGGAAGATTACAATAAAGCACTTGAAAATATCAATACCGCTTTGTTGCTCAAGGAAAACGGAGTGAATTTCTACTTGCGTGGCCTTATCATGGAGGCCCTGAATGAACCGGAAAATGCCATAAAGGACTTTGAACGGTCCATCCGAAAGAATAAAGCCATGATCGCTTCTCATGTCGCGCTTTCCAGGTTGAAACTTAATAAAGCGAACCTGCCTGAGGCCCTGGAGCATGCCAATGATGCCCTGGAAGTTGATGCCAACAGCCGCGAGGGTTTATTGCAAAGATCCATGGTTTATGTTAAGCTCAGGGATTATCCCAAGGCCATCAATGACATTTCTACTTTGATATTGAACAATCCTGATGATCCCCTTTTATATATTCAGCGTGGTAAATATTATCAGGAATTCACACAGCATCAGAATGCCATCAACGATTTCAACAGGGCCCTGCTTATTGATGACCAGAATGCCGATGCACTGTATCAGCGGGCCTGGTCGTACGAGCAGGTAGCCAACTACCAGGCTGCAATAAAAGATTATGAAAAACTGACTTCTCTTTCAGAATATGATATAAAGGCCAGGAAACTGCTGGATCAGGCACAGGCCCGGTTGTTCGAGTTGATGCGCGAATCCGATGCTCCGGAAGTGGCCATTCTGGATCCCAAAACAAGGGGAAACCAACAGGTAGAAATCCCTAAAAGATCCAGCGAGGTCAATATCAAAGGCGTTGTCAAAGATGACAGTGATCTTAAATTTCTGAAGATCAATGACAAAGAAGTACCTTTTGTCAAGAATGAGAATGGGTTTGAATTTTTGGTAACCATTAGCGTTGCTAATACATCGAATTTTACCCTGGAAGTTGCTGATGTTTACGATAATGTTGAAACCATCAATTACAACCTGGTGTTCACTGAAATTGACGCCCCTGATGTAAAAATACTGGCTCCCTATGCTTCGGATGACGGGCAGGTTTATCTCGACAGTAATGATCCCCGTCTTTATGTTGAAGGAAAGATTTCTGATGAGAGTTTGATTGAAAGCATCATGATCAACGGGGTTTCTGCCAGTTATATTCCCGATGAGATCAATCCTGTGTTTTCGGCTACCATTGATATACTGAACAAAAACAGTTTTACGGTTCAGGCTAAGGATATCTATGGTAATGTTACTGAGGCTGAATTCCGCTTGAACAGGGAAACGGCCGATATGCTGGAAAACAATCCCATGGGTAAAACCTGGGCGGTTTTTATTGAAAATTCCAATTACGAGACCTTTGCCTCCCTGGACGGTCCTTCCAAGGATGTCAGCCTGATGAAAGCCGCACTGGCCAATTACCAGATAAATAATATCATTCATAAGAAGGACATGACCAAACAGGATCTGGAAAAGTTCTTTTCCATTGAGCTTCGCGACCTGATCCGGAGTAACCGGGTGAACAGCATTCTTATCTGGTATGCAGGCCACGGTAAATTCATTAACGAATCCGGTTACTGGGTCCCGGTGGATGCCAGCCGCGATGATGAATTTACTTATTTCAATATCAACCAGCTAAAAGCATCCCTGCAATCCTATTCCAATTATATTACGCATACCCTGGTAATTACCGATGCATGTGAATCGGGACCGAGTTTTTACCAGGCCATGCGTTCGGGGCCAGATGAAAATAAAAGCTGTAATGATTGGCAAACCACCCGGTTTAAGTCTTCACAGGTACTCTCCTCTGCAGGTTATGAACTGGCTGTAGATAATTCCCAGTTTACCAGGACCTTTGCAAATTCCCTGGCCAATAATCCCGATGCCTGTATTCCAATCGATAAGATTGTCAGCAATGTGACTACGGCTGTGGTAAGAAACAATCAGCAGAAGCCGCAGTTCGGAAAAATCTCTGGTCTGGAAGATGAAAACGGAACGTTTTTCTTTATATCCAAGGATTATTAATCAATGCTTGAGCATATTCGGGATATAATTCTTAGAACGCACAATATTCGCCGGTTCTTTAGCCGGCGAATATTATTTTTTGCACTGTGTTCTTTCAGCTCCTCCTTCCTTTGGGCACAGACCTACTACTTTGATAATTACTCGGTCGCCGATGGTTTGGCGCAATCCAGTGTGCATGCCATCATTCAGGACCGGAACGATTATATATGGATGGGTACAGAAGGGGGTGTGACCCGCTTTGACGGGGTCAATTTTGAAAATTATACCACGGAAGACGGTCTGGCCCTTAACGGGGTCCGTGCCCTGTTTGAAGATTCTCATGGTAATATATGGATGGGTCACACAGGCGGGGGTGTGACCCGTTTTGACGGAAAAATTTTTGAATTATTTCCGCATTCCGATTTTGTACTATTCAAATCAGATGTAACCTCTATTATTGAAGACAAGTATGGTTTACTCTGGATCACCACATCGACTTCAGGAACCGTCAGCATCTGGGATCCCAATGCACCGATAGACGATATTCAGTATGAACAGTATTCCGGAAAGAGGCTCAGCGACCGGGTGTTTTATTCTGTACAAACAAGCGACAGTTCCTTGTATTTCATTACAGATATCGGGATTAAGAAATATGACAGGACGAACAACGACTTTGTAAATTTTAACCTGGAAAAACTGCCCATGTATTTTCAGATCACCTCTATGATTGAAGATGCAAAAGGTGATTTGTGGTTCGGAACCTTCAATGGAGGTTTGTATCATTACGACAGGTCCATGGACCGTGTTTTCATCTTTGATGTACGCGACGGCTTACCTTCAAACTTTATCAGTACCCTGGCCACCGATTCGAAAGACAATATATGGGTGGGCACCTGGCAAAGAGGCAACTGGACCGGTGGTATCGTCCGGTTTTCGCCCGATGGCAGCATGAAGGCATTTTACCCGGGCAACGGTCTCCAGGACGGGAAGATACGTGCCATTTTAGAGGATGCGGAAGGGAATATCCTTATCGGTACAAACGAGCACGGTCTTTCCATATTTAAAGGCGAAGCTTTTATTACCTTCATGGAACAGGATGGACTGATAAACAAACAGGTGTTTTCCGTTATGCAGGATTCAAAAGACCGTTTCTGGTTTGGCACCAACGGGGGTATTAGTCGCTACAATCCCATGTTACCGGAAGGAGAACAATTCGTGCATTTTACTTCAGAAAACTATACCATCAGTAATCAGATAAGATACCTGGAGGAAGACCGGCAAGGTCATATATGGGTTGGAACCAATGGGGGCGGAACCTTTGAATATGTCCCGGCCACGGATAAGTTCAGATTCAGTTTTGTTATTAATTCCTACAACCGCCAGCTGATCACCACGGCTATGGAAATCGACTCTGATAATATCCTCTGGATCGGCACAACGGAAGGATTAACCCGTTATGACATCAACTCCGGGCAGACCAGTTTTTTGACCCAGGGAGATGGCATCAGCGGTAACGACATTTCCGTGATATACGGCGATTCCAGGGGAAGAGTCTGGGTGGGGGCAAGAAGTGAGGGATTGGCATGGATAAAAGGAGATGAAATCCGGCGCTTTGAGATAAAAAAGAATTTCACACCTACCAGTCTGGTTGAAGATCATGACGGCCACATATGGATTGGCACGGAAGGCCAGGGAATATTGGTTTATGACGGGGACACCGTAATCAACCAGTATACCGTCAGGGATGGTTTGCTGGCCAATCTGATCACCCTGATAGAGGTGGATGAGAACAACAATGTTTATATCGGTACCAACAAGGGCCTGAATAAATTGATGCGCGAGGAAGATAAGATATACACCTATACCCAGAAAAACGGTTTTGTGGGGATAGAAACCAAGAATAACGCTTCATTACTGGATAAAGAAGGCCGTGTATGGTTTGGTACCGTAAATGGTGTTACCCGGTATGATCCGGATAAGGTAAAAACCGACCGGGTGGAACCTTTGACCCACATAACCCGCTTGCGGGTTAACCTTGAAGAGAGATCTTTAAAAGAGGGACTTGAACTGAATTACAAGGAAAACTCAATCATATTTGATTATACCAGTATTTGTTTGACCAACCCGGAAGCGGTTCGATACCGCATCATGCTGGAAGGTGCTGATCAGGGCTGGCAGCCGGAAACCGACCAGACGACAGCAACCTATCCTGCCCTTCCTCCCAATAAATATGTCTTTAAATTAACCGCACGAAATGCGGAAGGTATGTGGAACTCGGAACCCATTACTTTTGCTTTCCGTATCAAACCTCCATTTTACCAGACCTGGTGGTTCATCCTTATATGTGTGATAGTCGGAGGCCTTGCCATCTTTGCTTACATCAAGATCAGGGAAAGAGCTCTCAGACGGGAAAATAAAATACTGGAGGAAAAGGTCGCGGAGCGAACGGCTGAAGTGGTTGCCCAAAAAGAAGAATTGGCAGAGAAGAATAAGGATATCACAGACAGTATTCAATATGCCAAGCGGATACAATTTGCCATACTGCCTCCCGACATACCCTTTACGAATACCTTTATCCTGTTCAAGCCCAAGGATATTGTGAGTGGAGATTTTTACTGGATACTGAAGGATGATCACATGGAATACATCGCGGCAGTCGATTGCACCGGTCACGGTGTTCCGGGGGCATTCATGTCGATAATAGGGCATAACTCGCTGAACAAGATCGTTAAGGAATACAATATTCAGGAACCGGGAAAGATTTTGGAACACCTCGATTCAGAAGTGGTTAAGACATTGCATTCCCAGGGTGAGGGAGGAGATGTGAAAGACGGTATGGACATGTCACTGATATGTTACAACAGCAAAACCAGGGAGCTGCAATATGCAGGCGCCATGAATAATATGTATATGATCCGCAATGGTTATGAACTGGAAGAGGTCAGGGCCGACCGTTTTGCAATTGGTCGTGGATCCGTTGTAGAAGATAAAAAATTCTCCACGTACAAGTTCAAGCTACAGGGCAATGAAACCATTTATTTGTTTACCGATGGTTTTGCTGATCAGTTTGGAGGAGAACTGGGCAAGAAGTTCAAATCCAAACCTTTCAAAGAACTGCTGATGAACATCCAGGATAAGTCAATGGAAGAACAAAGCAGCTTGCTGAATACAACTATTGAAGCATGGAGGGGCAATTACGAACAGGTTGACGATATACTGGTTATTGGACGAAGGTTTTCGAGGGGATCTTATTGAAATCTACGCTCAGACCGGTGCTGAATAAAGCGCTGATTCATCCCACAAGGGCGAATTCTTTATGGCCGGTAATACGGCCTCCGGGTCATGGACCACCTTCCAAATGTCAGCATGACTTTTCCTCATGAATTTATCCCGGATCATTTTTTCCAGGAACGCGATCAATGGATCATAGTAACCCAGGGTGTTCAGGAGCACCACCGGCTTCAGAAACTGCCCCAATTGCTTAAGGGTAATTACTTCCGCCAGTTCCTCCAGGGTTCCGATGCCACCGGGTAATGCAATAACTGCATCAACACTGCTTATCATCCGGGACTTACGTTCTGAGAGATCTTTAACCACAACCAGGTCGGTAAGGCCTTCGCGTGACCATTTCACATGCTGCATAAAGGAGGGAATAAACCCGGTGATCCTGCCTCCCTGTTCAAGTGCAGTGTCGGCAACTGCACCCATGATGCCAACAGCGCCGGCTCCGTAATGAATGTGAATCCCTTCCCGCACCAGGATCCCGGTCAGGTGCCTTGCCGTTTTAAAATAGGCCGGATCAATTTTTTGACTGGAGGCACAAAAAATGCAGACTTTTTCAATCATACCGGTACAAAAAAGGCATAGACCTGTATGGACCTATGCCTGTATTATCGAAGATATTAAACTTACAGCAATGCTTCCAATTTACTAAGCAGGGTACCTTTCGGAACAGCTCCTACCTGCTTGTCGGCCAGTTCTCCATTCTTGAAAAACAGAATGGTAGGAATATTCCGGATGCCATATTTCATGGTTACTTCCGGATTGCTGTCCACATCCAGTTTTGTCGCGACAGCCTTATCCGCGTATTCTTCTCCTATTTCCTGAACAATGGGTCCAACCATTCTGCAGGGGCCGCACCATTCTGCCCAGAAATCCACGATTACGGGTTTGTCTGACTTAAGAACCACTTCTTCAAAGTTCTGATCAGTAACTTCAATTGCCATAATTATTTGATTTTAGTTAATGATTTGTCAACGATATTAGAAATTAAACCCCTAAATGCATCAACTGTTCAAATTTGCTTAATTGAATTTGAATTCCAGTTCTTCATGGGTGCTAAGATAGTTAAGAAATTGATCCGTGATGTCAAGACGCTGACTTCTGGAAAACATTCCGATATTCAACTGATCTTCCCGGTCGTATATCTCAAACTTCAAAAGGGCCTTTCCTTTTGCATTGCCGGTGAATTTTGAAATTTCATTGATGATCTCTTCATTCAGATCATTCAGTTTGATCTTCAGTTGAACACTTTTTATCAGTTCTTCACGGATATCGGTCAACATGTGGATCTGCTTGACCTTTATTTCCGGTTCATCAGGACTTCTTCCAAAAGCTCTCTTTTGCACCTGACCTTTGAGCCAGATCGTATATCCTTCAGTAAGGAAGTTTTTAAATGAAATATAATCGCGACCAAATAAAGCAAGCCGGTGACTGTCGGTGAAATCTTCCAGTACCATGGTACCGTAGGGTTTGTTGTTCTTTGTGAAAGCGTGACGGGCCTCAACAACAATTCCGGCAATGCTGATTTCTTTTCCCATCAGTTCATTCAGGTCCCCCATATCACTGAGGGTGTGGGAGCATAATTGCTCCATATCTATTTTATAATTATCCAGCGGATGCGCTGAAAGATAGATACCGATCAGTTCTTTTTCCTGTTTGAGCTTTTCCAGTTTGGGCCAATCCGCTCCGTTAGGCAGTACGGGCCTCTTATACCCATTGTCTTCCACCTGCCCGAACAGGGATTGTTGCTTATTGTTTTTCTCTGACTGTACACTGCTTCCATATCTTACAAGGGATTCAATGAAATTATTACCGCGCTCATCTTCCGTAAAATATTGCCCGCGCTCAGGAGCTTCAAAACAATCAAAAGCACCCCCTGCCGCCAGGGCTTCAATACTTTTTTTATTTACCGCGTGCAGGTCTACACGCTCAACAAAGTCAAAAATATCCCGGAAAGGTCCATTTTCCTCTCTTTCCCGGATGATCATACTTACAGCCGACTCTCCAACCCCCTTGATGGCGCCCATTCCAAAACGGATATCTCCTTTTTTGTTTACGGTGAATCTGACCTGGCTTTCATTGATATCCGGACCCAGTACCGATAATCCCATGCGGCGGCATTCGTGCATAAAAACAGTGATCTTCTTGATATCTGTAATGTTCCTGCTCAGCACTGCCGCCATGAATTCAGCAGGATAGTTGGCCTTGAGGTATGCGGTTTGATAGGAAACAAAGGCATAACAGGTTGAATGGGACTTGTTGAAGGCATATTGGGCAAAGGCTTCCCAGTCGGTCCAGACCTTCATCGCCATCCGCTTTGTAATGTTGTTCTTTTCACAACCTTCCAGGAACTTTTCTTTGAGCTCATCCATCATTTTCCGCTTCTTCTTGCCCATGGCTTTACGCAGGGAGTCGGCTTGCCCGCCGGTAAAGCCGGCCATCGCCTGCGAAAGGCGCATCACCTGCTCCTGGTATACGGTAATACCATAGGTTTCCTCCAGGTATTCTTCCATGATGGGAAAATCGTAGGCAATTTTTTCCTTACCGTGCTTTCTTCTGATAAATTTGGGTATGTATTCCATGGGGCCCGGACGGTACAGGGCATTCATGGCGATAAGGTCCTCAAAGCGGTTCGGTTTCAGTTCACGGAGATATCGTTTCATTCCCGGGGACTCAAACTGGAAAATGGCAGTCGTTTCGCCCTTGCTGTAGAGGCTGAAGGTCTTGGCATCGTCCAAAGGCAACCGGGTAGGATCAATTTCTGTACCCCTTGTGGCAGCGATCATCCGTGAGGCATCTTTAATAATGGAAAGGGTCTTCAATCCCAGAAAATCCATCTTAAGCATTCCCACATCTTCTACCTGTACCCCCTCGTATTGTGTGACCAGCAAGTCGGTATCCTTTGACCGGCAAACCGGTATATGCTCTATCAGTTCTTCCCGTCCGATGATGATACCGCACGCGTGCAAGCCGGTATGCCTGACCGAACCCTCGAGGGTTTCTGCAAACTGAAGGGTTTTTCTGACCAGGTCATCCCTGCTCTTTCGGGCCAGTTTAAGTTCAGGGACTTCTTCATAGGCCTTCCTCAGGGTAATACCCGGACGTTCCGGTACGAGTTTGGCCAGTTTATCGGCATCCGGCAGGGGCAGTTTTTCTATACGGGCCACATCCCGGATCGCCATGCGTGCGGCCATGGTTCCGAAAGTGATGATCTGCGCAACTTTACTTTCACCGTATTTCTTGACAACATACTTCAGTACCTGGTCCCTGCCATCCTCGTCAAAATCAATATCAATATCCGGCAGGGATATGCGATCGGGATTCAGGAATCTTTCAAACAAAAGATTGTATTTCAGGGGATCAATGTCTGTAATACGCGTGCAGTAGGCAACCACCGAACCTGCTGCACTTCCGCGTCCGGGTCCGACGCTTACGCCCAGATCGCGGGCAGCCTGGAGAAAATCCTGAACAATAAGGAAATAGCCCGGGAAGCCCATGCGTTCAACTACGCCGAGTTCAAAATCAACACGTTCTTTGATCTCCGGGGTGATTTCAGGGTAGCGTTTTTTCGCTCCCTCATGGGTAAGGTGCCTCAGGTATTCATTTTCATTGGCAAAACCTTCCGGCAGGGGAAATACCGGGAGTATTGGTTTTCTTTTAAGACTGTAATCTTCGATCTTTTCAACGATCTCAGCTGTATTTTCAAGTACCCCTGGCAGGTCAGAAAAAACAGCAGACATCTCTTCCCTGGTCTTGAACCATTCCTGTTTGGTATAGCGCATGCGATCGGGATCATCCAGGTCTTTGCCCGTATTCAGGCATATCAGGCGGTCATGAGCTTCGGCATCGATTTCGTTGATGAAATGAACGTCATTGGTGGCAATGCATTTCAAACCATACTCCTCGCTTGATTCCAGCAATCGTGCATTGACCTTCTTTTGTTTGGCAAATGTGTCCTGGTCCATTTCCGGGTTCCCGGTTTCATGGCGCTGTAATTCCAGATAGAAATCATCTCCAAAAAGGCCCTTGAAAAATTTTATCGCTTCGTGGAGGTCCTCTTCATTATCATGGATAATCGCCTGAGGTATTTCACCACCCAGGCACGCGGTGGAGACAATGATCCCCTCATGGTATTTTTCAAGCAGTTCCTTGTCAATCCTGGGTTTATAATAATGCCCCTCAATCCAGCTCAGTGATATCAGCTTGATGAGATTATGATAACCCCTGAGATTTTTTGCCAGCAGGATCAGGTGGTATCCGGCACGATCCTCTTTGGTTTTCATTTCATGCCTGGAGCGTTTGGCCATATATGCTTCACAACCCAGGATGGGTTTCAGACCGTTCCTCCTGGCCTCGTTATAAAATTCCAGGGCCCCAAACAGATTTCCATGATCTGTGATTGCAATGGCCCGCATACCATTTTCTTTTGCTTTTGCCATCAATAGGGGAATGTTGCAGGCCCCGTCCAGTATCGAATATTGCGTGTGCAGATGTAAATGTGTGAAATCAACCATCTCCCTCCGGATTTTGTTCTCAAAATTAAGGAATCACTGAGTTGGTCGCACGAGATGTTAGTAAGTTTTAAAAAGTTAATTATCTTTGCACCCTCTTTAAAAATCAACTTAAAAACACAATCTATTTAGTATGGCTGTAAAGATCAGACTTAGAAAAATCGGACGCAAAAAACGTCCGCTCTACCACATTGTGGTAGCAGACAGCCGGGCGCCACGGGATGGCAGGATCATTGAACAGATAGGGTCATACAATCCATCAACCAATCCTGCTACCATCGACCTGGATTTCGAAAAAGCATTGGATTGGTTACACAAAGGAGCACAACCAACCGATACTTGCAGAGCAATTCTCTCCTATAAAGGAGTTTTGTATAAAAAGCACCTTCTTGAAGGTGTTCGCAAAGGAGCCTTCGATGAGGAAGAAGCCGAAAAAAGATTCCAGGCCTGGATAACTGAAAAAGAACAAAAGATACAGGCCAAAAAGGACCGGGTGAGGAAAGAAGCCGAGGAGAAGCAGAAGGCCGATCTGGCCCAGGAAACCGAGATCAGGGAAAAACGTCAGAAAGAACTGGAAAAGAAACGTTCAGAATTGGTTGATGAAGAAGACCAGCCATCCTCCGCTGAAGCTTCGGAGGACAAGCCCTCCTCTGCCAAGACTTCGGAGGATAAGCAAAAGGCAGCGGCAGGAAGCAGCGGCAGTGAGGAGCAGGAAGCAGTTGGCAGTAAGGAAGAAGCCGAAGAGCTGAAGAGCGAAAGAGCTGAAGAGAAGGAAGAAAAAGCCGAAGAGCCGAAGAAGGAAGAAGCTGAAGAGTCCAAGGGCGAAAGAGCGGAAGAGCCGAAGAAAGAAGAAGCTGAAGAGTCCAAGGGCGAAAGAGCGGAAGAGCCGAAGAAGGAAGAAGCTGAAGAGCCGAAGGGCAAAAGAGCCGAAGATCCGAAGAAAAAAGAAGCTGAAGAGCCGAAGGGCAAAAGAGCCGAAGATCCGGAAAAGAAAGAGGAGAAAGCAGATGAAAAAGCAACTGCGACCCAGAACACTCGGGGGAGCGGGAAACAGCAAGGCGAGAAACAGCCGGAGGCGAGCGGCATTAAGGCAGGTAAAGAAGACAAGAAAGAAGATAAAAAAGAAGCTGAAGACTAGCATTTCAGCTAAGCGTGACAACCCGTGAATCAAAGTCATTGGGTACGAATCGGCAAACTGGTCCGTAAGCACGGTATCAAGGGCCACCTGGTATTGATCCTTGATGCTGCCGGTTTAGCGTTTATTGAGCAGGGACATTTATTCGTCGAGATAGACGGTATAAAGGTCCCTTTTTTTATTGATGAACACTGGTTTTTTAATCCCAAAGAGGTCCTGCTGCTTTTTGAAGATTATCACGATACTGAAAAAGCAGGGAAGTTGTTGGGTAAAGATGTATGGATCAAAGCCACGGAAACAACCGGTGAAAGCAAAGAACCCGGTCTGGAAGATCTGCTTGGGTTTATGATAGTCGATAAAAAACACGGGCAGATTGGTCCTGTTCTGGATATACTTGAGCTCTCGGGGAACAATCTTTTTCGTACCGAATATAGGGGAGAGGAACTTCTTTTGCCTGCCGTTGAAGAAATGATTCAAAGCATCGATACCCGGAAGGCCCTTGTCCATGTTCGTTTGCCGGAAGGACTTTTGGACCTGGGTAATCCGGGAAAATGAGTGTTTTTCGTGCAACGAACCGGAAAAGACTTCGTCTTTATTCTGAGAATTCATAATTTCTAAAAAAGCATTCATGAAAGCAAAAATTCTATTTACCCTAATCCTCTTCTCGAGTTCCACTGTATTGCTGAATGCACAGAAAAAAGAACGCGGGGAAGTTGAAGACTTTGAGGGGATCGCCCTATCTGTTGATGCCAAAGTATATGTAAAACAAGGTCCGCAAAGACTTTTGGAAATTGAAGCCCCGGAATCCGTACTGGAGCAGATAGAGACCTACGTCCGTGGGGAGAAGCTGGTCATAAAATCAAAAAATTGGAATTTGCGTACCCGGGAAACCATAAAAATATGGATCGTTAATCCGGAGATAAAATCGTTGACTGTAAGCGGCAGCGGAGATATCTATGTAGACGGGGAACTTGAGACTGAAGAACTGTCTATGGCCGTTTCAGGCAGTGGAGGCATCATGATCAAAGTCTTGGCGGCAGAAGAAATTGAAGCCGACATCGCCGGTTCCGGGAAAATCAATCTTGCGGGAAATGCCGATGAAATGGAAATTTCCATTTCCGGGTCGGGCACCATCGATGCCGGTGGTCTGAAGGTTAGTGAAGCCGAAGTTGCTATCAGCGGCTCGGGTTCGGGAAAAGTATTTGTAATCGATGAACTGGGAGTGGCTGTTTCCGGTTCCGGTAATGTTTATTACAAGGGGAATCCCAGGATTGATGCCAGTATTTCGGGTTCGGGGAAGGTAAAGGAACTGGACGACTGAGCGACCCGATCTTATTTCCTGATGATCTGAATGGATTGATCTTTAAAGATCTTTATAATCCCGGAAGCTTTTCCGGGATTTTTTTTGTCCTGCTGATATCGAACCACATAGTCTGCCTGATCCAGGATACGGGAATCAATGTCTTTGAACCTTGCCGGTGCGGGTAAACCGGCAAAATTCGCCGAAGTGGAAACCAGGGGCCGGTCCAGCTGACGGATCAGCCGTTGGCAAAATTCATGTTTTACGATCCTGATCCCGATGCTTCCGTCTTCAGCCAATAATCCGGGGGCCAGGTTCCTGCCCCCGGGAAAGATGATGGTTACCGGCTGATCGGTATGCTGAAGAATATGGTAAGCGGTTTCCGGAATTTCTTCAAGGTGATCAGCCAGCCGGTCCTGATCTTCTACCAATATCAGCATGGATTTTGAATCCATTCTTTTCTTTATTCTATAGACCTTCTCTACTGCTTCCTGACGGGTGGCATCACAACCTATCCCCCATATGGTCTCGGTTGGATAGACAATGGTGCCGCCATTTCGTAAAACTTCCAGTGCCTTTTCAATATCTTCTTTCATGAAATTACGGATTGATAGGCTTGCATCAGCTCTCCGGCTATACGGTCTTCCCTGAATTTCAAAGCATGTTCCAGTCCGTGACGGACCATTTTTTCTTTCAGGGAACTATCTTCAAGGACTTCCCTTATGGCCTCGCCCAGAGCCGGCGTGTTGCCGGGATCGACATACTTGCTCGCGGGTCCTCCGGCTTCCGGAAAACATCCGCCACTGGAAGTGATCACTGCAGTACCGGAATTGAGTGCTTCCAGGATTGGAATTCCAAAGCCCTCAAATACAGACGGATATATAAAACACTCTGCCATCTGGTAGATAGGAGGAAGATCTTCCGTGGGAACATCATGAAGAAAGAGTACCCGGATATCGCGGTTTCTTTCAAGATAATCCCTGACTGCTTTCATATAGGAGGTTTGTCTGCCAACAACCACCAGGGGAACATCAATTTTTTCAATCTGAATGGCTTCGAGAAGGCTGAGAAGATTCTTTCTTTTTTCAATGGTGCCGACATTAAGCAGGTATTCTCGGGGTAAGTTGTATTTTTTTCTTATCCCTTCATATTTTTCAGGCACGTTGTCATAAAATACCGGGTCACATCCCTGGTAGATAACCCGGATTTTGGCCGGATCGATTCCGTAATATCCGATAAGGTCATTTTTGGTTTGTGTACTGATGGCGATGATCAGGTCGGCCACCTTTGCCGCATATTTTGATTTTTTTCTGTAGATCCATCTATCAATGGGCGGGTACCAGTCCGGAAACCTTATGAATATCAGGTCGTGTATGGTTACGACAGAATGAATTCCGGAAGTTGCTATACCTGCAGGCAGTTCATTACTCAAACCATGGTAAATGTCCAGACGGTCATCCTGCAATTGCTTTTTCAGCCAGAAAGTGCGCCAAAAAGAAGGTAATTTCCTGTCCGGATAGCGCTCCGGGAAACGGTAATGCAGGCGGGGATTCGTCTCTTTGGGAAATCGTTCTTTCTTGCCGGGAATGTATAAATAGTAATCGTTTTCGGGATATTGCCCCTGCAGATATTGAATCATGTTCCTGCTGTAGTTACCCAGGCCGCTGTAATTAAAAAAGGCTCTTTTGGCGTCGAATCCTATTCTCATCTTCAAGCTTTATGGGTGTGACTTAGACAGAGACTGCAAATTCCCTTAAGGCTTCATTCAGTGAGGTTTTTCTGTCTGTCGATTCTTTTCGCTGACCGATGATCAGCGCACAGGGAACCTGGTACTTGCCGGCGGGGAAGGTTTTCTCCGTGGTGCCCGGGATTACCACGGATCGGGGTGGAACGCTTCCCCTCAGTTCCCTGGGCTCTTTCCCGGAAACATCAATAACGCGGGTTGAATTGGTCAGAACCACATTGGCACCGAGCACAGCCTCTTTACCGATGTGGACCCCCTCTACCACAATACACCGGGATCCGATGAATACCTCGTCTTCAACAATAACCGGTGCCGCTTGCACGGGCTCCAGCACGCCCCCGATGCCCACACCACCACTGAGATGAACATTTTTTCCGATCTGGGCGCAGGATCCTACCGTGGCCCAGGTATCCACCATGGAACCGGTGTCAACATAAGCTCCGATATTCACATAGGAGGGCATCATAATAACACCGGCTGCAATATACGCACCATAACGGGCAATGGCATGGGGTACAACGCGAACACCCATTTCTCTATAGTTTCTTTTCAGGGGGATCTTATCGTGAAATTCAAATGGACCCACTTCAAGGGTTTCCATATTCCTTATCGGGAAATACAGGATCACTGCCTTCTTGACCCATTCCTTAACAATCCAGCCTTCAGGTCCGGGTTCCGCGACCCGGATGGTTCCCTGGTCCAACGCGGCAATGGTGCGGGTGATTGCATCAACCACCTCGGGTTCCTTGATCAATTCCCTGTTTTCCCAGGCAGCATTAATCCTTTCAATATAGCTTGTTTCCATAGAGCTCAGAGTGAATGGTTAAAAATAATGCCTTGGCATTGAACCGCAAAGCTGGAAGAAAAAAACTTAAAAACCCGCCAGGATTCCCAGGGATCCAATGACTAAACCGATCAGGAGGTTAAACAGCTTCATGTAAACAAAACTGAGTCGTGATTCCGCCAACAAAGGCAGGGAAGCATGACCGTCTTGTACAACGGAGTTGGCTATTAAAATGCTGATCGGAATGATCCCATTAACAAACAGGGTCAGGAAGATCAGATGCGGGCCGGATTCAGGAATTATCCCAACGAGCAGAGCGATCATCAGCACCAGCCACAGATTTTCACGAATCCAGTTCGATATATCCAGGTATTCCAATCCTGCATGTATCAAAAGAAAAGCACCGAAAATCCATAAAAATATCCTTAAGAAATGTTTCTTTATGATGTGTTGCCAAAAATGAACCTTTAAAAAATGATCCGGAACGGTTGTTACGATAAACAATTCCAGTCCGGTGACAATCAAGAAAACAACCCGTTTCCAATTCCAGTCGGACGGTCCGACAGTACCGGTTAAGAGCAATATACCAAAAACCAGGCCCCCCAAAATCAGAATCAACCGGGGCCAACTGATGGAACGTAGTTGCGGAAGGATCAACTTCCGGTCGAAGCACCGGCAATCCGGTTCCTGAAAATGTACTTTCATGAGGTTTTCTTCCAATTTCATGAAACTTCGTTTTCCGAAAAGTGCCCGGACCATAAACCCGGCGGTGATGGAAAGTATAAATAACGCCCCCATGATAAGCAGGGCTTTTTCCGGGATCATGGCAAACATGACAAATGCTTCGTCACCGGAAGTTGCGATCATAACCGTTACAATAGCCGCAAAGGAAAACACTTTGTGTGCATAAAGAGAGACCACCATGTAAGCACCCAGGCAACCCGGAGTTAATCCGAGCAGGGCAGCAATCAGGATCTGCAGCCAGGGCGAACGGTCCAGAGCCTTGTTCCACCGTCCTTTTGAGAGGATGGTCAGATACTCGACCAGAAGCATCATGATCACAACAAAAACGGCAATGATCAGGGCATGCTTGAAATTCCCGAAAAGGAAATCCAGGGGACCTTCACCGGTGTGATGATGACCGAAAAACCCAAGATCAAAGCCGGAATCATGATCATGCATGATGCCAATCAAATTTATTCACCAGTTAGAATTGATGAAGATAAGTGATTTTGGCAATATTCTGCTGGTTTCTGCTCAGCGGATCGCCCCCGTCGTTAAACACGATATAAAAATGAGATAAAGGACGATATTCCCATGAAAACCGGATATTGGTCCGATATTCCCTGTTAAAACTATTCCTCTGGTAAGAACCAATCAGTTGCAGCCTGGGATTGATGGCAAGTCTTGTATTTATTCCGACAAGGTGTACCTCCTTGCTTTCTTCATTAATGCCCAGATCAACCAGTGAACGGTAACTATAATCCAATCCCAATACAATATGGGGTATGGGTTTTGTAAAAAGCTCAATATCCGCTTCCAATAAGGATCCGTTGTAATAACCTCCTGAGATAACAAAAATACCGGCACCTACACTTGCAGTAGGGTCGGTATCGATTCCAAATCCCCAACGGTAGTTGGCATAAGAACCTTGTTCAATGGCTAGGTCCAGGGGGGCAAATTCTTCATCAAGGTTTTGCCAGAGTCCGCCGACTCCAAATCCAAAATTCATACTGTTTTCCAGGGTCAGGGAGAAGGGGACAATGATTAGTTCACCCTCCCGAAACGTCATTTGATCCAGATTAAAATAAAACCTGGCATCATACTCGGGATCCATACTTCTGATAAAAGGCGGCAACCATTCCGGACGGAAATCAAAACGGGCGTCATGATCAATCATCCAGTAATCGTTATCATTGATAAATCCCGATCCGGGATGATAATTATTGTTCACTAAACTGTTCCGGATATCCATGTTGAGCCAGTTATTTTCAAAATCGGCCTCAACGGTGTATGCAATTCCACTACCTCCTTCAGAGTCCCGGGAATTGGATATCATGCCTGAGATGGCCAGGGGGGTCCATGGCCTGAAGTAGAAATCAAAACTACCCGTTTGATTGAACACTGCTTTCAGGCTGTCCTTGGCTAAATCATGCCGTAATGTATACATTCCTCCAATCTGGTTCTGATTGCCAAAATTCCTGGCATACCTCAATATAGCAAAGTGGGCGGCCGGATTGGTTGAGGTTTCTCGCTGACGCACCAGCAATCCCCCGAAGTTATTTTTTACATCACGGTGTACCAGTCTTGCTCCTCCGTCCAGAGGAATGGGATTGCCTTCATCATCAAGGCCAATCCGCCTGCTGAAAAACGGCTGGATCGCGTGGGACCGGGAAACATTAAAAAGGGTCGCATTCTCAAGAAAAAACTGTCGTTTTTCAGGAAAAAAAACTGAAAAACGGCTGAGGTTAACGATTTGCTCGTCCACATCGGCCTGGGCGAAATCGGTGTTCACCGTTAGATCAAGTACCGTATGGTTGTTGATTGCCCATTTCACATCTCCTCCCGGTTTTAATTTAAGCTCTTCATAATCAAAAAAGGATTCACTTTCCGACCTGTTTCCTTTTAGATTAGCAGAAAAATACGGTTTTAACTGAATGTTTACAGCAGGAGGCGGTGGATCAATGCCGGTGAGCATAGCGGCATATTCCATTCTGTAGGGAGAAAAGGCTCTGGGAACGGCGGGGAAACTGGTAAATTCGAATATCTTCCTTACATTTCTTGCTAAAATGATACCCAGCTTATCGGCATGGGGTGGGTAGCGCAGAGATTTCCATGGAATGGCCATTTCGGCGATCCAGTGATCCTCTTCTATGGATGTTGCCGATAACCACAGGGCATCCCAATCAGAATTGATGTTGTTCCCGTCTGAAACCTGCAAATCGCGTTGTGATCCGAAGGGTGTTACCTGAAAAACACTTGCATTGCGCTGATCCAGGAATCCGTCAATGGAAATTCCAAACAGATCATTATTGTAATAGCTGAAATCCCTGCCCAGATCCTCTACCCTGATATCATTCAGTTTTTTAATATCGGCTTCACAAAGCGCTGCAACATAGAGATAATTATGGTCATGAAGAAAGCGAACTTCAGTTTTATAAGATGCCGGTTCACCCTGCCCAGGATCCATTTGGAGGAATCCTGTCAAAGCCCCTGTGTTTTTCCATGCCTCTTCAGAAAGCTTACCGTCGATATCTATAGCCCCGGTTGTTCTTTTTGCTTCAATTATTAGGGGGAATTCAGGTGGATTGAATATCTCCTGTGCAATCAGTATGGGTGAAAGCAGGATGAAAAGTATGGTCGGTGCCGTCTGCCTCATAAACAAGTCCTGTTATGGCGTAAACAGGCCAAATGCCTATCAGAGCTTCAGTTTTTTGAACGGGATAATTGAGAATTCTTCAGGGACCGGATCGTAGCCGTGAGTGCCCCAGGGATGGCATCGCAATAATCTGCGAAAACCAAGCCAGCCTCCTTTGAACATCCCATGCTTTTTGATGGCCTGAATAAAATATTCCGAACAACTGGGTACATGCCTGCAGGATGTTGGAAGGATGGGGGATATGACCCACTGATAGATTTTTATCGGAACAATAAGGATATAGCCAGTCGCTGTCTTTATGCCTTTTAAGAATTTCATTTACATTGCAAAGATAATATTCAGAATGTTACGGGGTTCCGGTTCCGGTTTTATTATTATTACTTCACGTAACGCGTAAACCAAAGGTTTTTTAGAACCCTTTTAAAAAAGCAGTGACCTGACAATAAACTGATTTATTTAATATCTTTAGACTTTCAAAATGAAACCCTATATATTAAATGATTTAAAATCAGATAGCTATGGCAAATGTACAGCGAAAAAAGGGGACTATCGCGATACTCACAGGTGGCGGTGATGTTCCCGGACTGAATCCTGCTATCCGGGCCATAACCATTCGCGCTTTAAGGGAAGGATACCAGGTCATCGGCCTCAGAAGAGGTTGGGCCGGGATTATGGAATTGGTCCGGGATAAAAAGGCGGACAACAGTGAAAAGTACATGATATTGACCGAAGAGATTGTCAATAAAGCGGGACGGACCGGGGGCACTTTTCTGCATACCTCAAGAACCCGGCCCAGTCATTGCCCCAAAGATGCCGTACCCAAACATTTGCGGGAAACCTATAATAAAGAGGTCAACGACCTGACCCCCGAGATCATCAAAAACCTGAACTGGCTCGGAGTGGATTACCTGATTCCCATTGGAGGAGACGATACCTTAAGCTATGGGGTCAGGATGTATCAGGAAGGGATTAAAGTAATCGCCATTCCTAAAACCATGGATAATGACGTTCCGGGCACCGATTATTGTATTGGGTTCAGTACTTGCATTACACGTACCATACATCATACCAATATCATACGGACCTCGGCAGGCTCACACGAACGTATCATGGTTCTTGAAGTATTCGGACGTTATGCTGGTTTTACCGCCATGCTCCCGACCATGGCAGGTGCCGCGAACCGTTGTGTGATCCCTGAATATAAGTTTAACATCGAACGACTGACCGAATTGCTGGTTGAGGACCGGAATCGAAATCCCTCTAAATACTCCATTGTTCTTGTATCGGAGGGAGCAATGATGGAAGGACAGGATGCTATGGTATTTGAAAACCAGGAAACCGATATGTTTGGGCATGCCAAACTCGGAGGTGTGGGCGATATGGTTTCGGCCAAGATAAAAGAGCTTTCTTCAAAGTATAATAAGGGCAAAAACATAAATATCATCAATCAGCGGCTGGGATACCTGGTGCGGGGTGGTGATCCGGATGCCATCGACTCTATCGTGCCCATGGCCTATGGTAATTTGGCCCTGGACCTTATCTTGAAAGGAATACACGGCAGACTGGTAGTACTCAGGAACGGTCGCTATGATAATGCTCCGCTGGATGTAGTTACCAGCTCAAAGAAACTGGTGGATGTGAAGAAACATTATAATGTCGAGCGCCTCAGGCCGCATTATAAATCCTTCGAGTTCCAGCCCCTGTTCATCATGACCGGCAGCTCGTTGTAAAAACTACCTGGATACGTAGATCCAGGAATCTTCCACCACTGAATTACGCACCAATTGTAGACCTTCTTTCGCGGCAGAAGCATTATTGTATTTTTCCACCGAGACCAGATGGAAGCCATTCGGGGCCATGATGATCTCTGACTTGTAGCCCATAGCTTTCATCTTCTTGTTGTAATCCTGTGCGTATTTCGGGGTTTTGAAACTTCCGGTGATCAGGTAATATCCTCTTGAGGGCTGGCGTGCTCCGGCAGAAGCTATTTTTTCTTCATAGTAATCGATGATGGAGTCGACCTTCGCCTGGGATTGTGCTTTCAGTTTTTCAATTTCTTCTTGGTGCTCAGACCGTTCAGCTTGCAAAGCACTGTCAAGTTGTTGGTTGGCGACTAACAGGGAGTCGGTCTTGTCACCTCCCAGTTTTTCCTTTATAAAATCACAGCCAGGTAATAGAATGAACCCAACCAGCAGAATTAAGCCCAATTTTTTCATATGTCCGGTTTTAGAGTGTGAATTCTGGAACAAAAATAAAGAAATATTTTGGTAAATGCCTAATTTTCAATTAATCATGTATATTAAACCAAAGGATTGAATCAATTTGCTACCTTTGTTATAAACCAAAAATACACCCCTTATGGCCAGGTTATCCACTAAATATATGGGATTGGAACTGCCTTCTCCGGTCATTGCTGCCAGTTCGGGACTGACAGAAAACCTTGAACACCTGATTCAGTTACAAGAAGCCGGAGCCGGAGCCGTGGTATTAAAATCAATTTTTGAAGAAGAAATCCTCCTGGAAAAGGAGGCCCGGCTAAAAAAAATGGGCTCTTCTGGTTTTCTGTATCCCGAAACGGTGGAATTTTATGAAAACCAGGATCACCCGGAAGAAATTACAGAAAAGTATATCGGCCTGGTGAAAGAGGCCAAGTCAAAACTCAACATCCCGGTTATACCCAGCATAAACTGTATGACTGCCGGGCCATGGACCTATTATCCCAAACAACTTGAAGAGGCCGGAGCAGATGCCATTGAACTGAACCTGTTCATACTGCCTTCGGATATGAACCGTACGGCCCGGGAAAATGAGAAGGTATATTTTGATATCGTCAGAAGCATTACCGAACAGGTTGGGATACCGGTGGCCCTGAAAATAAGCTATTACTTTGCTAACCTGGCACAGATACTGCTGGAGTTGTCGGAGACAGGGATTGGCGCTTTAGTCCTTTTTAACCGCTTCTACAGCCCTGATTTTGATCTGGATAGACTGGAAGTAACCTCCGGCAATGTTTTAAGCAATCCTGGAGATCTGTTCATGCCCTTAAGATGGATTGCCATTTCTTCCGGAAAGATCAAATGTGATATTGCCGGGACCACCGGTGTTTACGACGGCTTTGATGCCATTAAATTATTCCTGGCCGGGGCCAACGTGGTACAGCTTGCCTCTGCATTATATAAATTGGGTGTCGGACACATCAGAAACATTTTGGATCAAATTGAAACCTGGATGGATAACAAGGGATTTAAATCCATTGATGAATTCCGGGGCAAACTGAACCAAAAGAATATCGACCATCCTGCAGCATTTGAAAGGGTACAGTTCATGAAATACTTCCGGGGCTACCCTGCGGATTAAAGTCAGCCTGTATGCAGGTCGTTCTGAATAATGCTTTCAAATATGCGGTCAAGGATTATTTCTACCTGATCGACAGGCAATATCCCTATAAACTTGTACTTAAGCTGGTTGCCGACCGTTACCGCCTGAATACCACCCAGCGTATTGTACTGAACAGGGGAATATTTTCCGGGGAGGATGCTTCACGCAGAAAGATCCAAAAACTAAACAGCATTCAAGGTGAAATCCTTCACGTGGATCTCTATAATGTATTGTTCACCATAGGGAATTATCTGTTGGGCAGGGTGGTTTTTATTGCCAACGACTCATTTATCCGCGATGCCGGCGAGTTTTATGGTAAGATTGAGCAAATGGATATACTGGAACAGGGGGTGGACTTGCTCGTTGAATATCTTCAAAACGCGGGACCCCGCTCTGTAATATTTTATATCGATGACCCGGTAGATTCCAGCCATGCCGTTACCGCCCTTCTGCATCAAAATGAGCGATTAAAGAATCTTTCCGGTTCTGTTCGGGCCTGCCTTTCTCCTGACAGGGAACTTATTGCACTTCAGAATGGTGTTATTGCCAGTTCAGATTCGATCATTATTGATGAATCCCCGCTTCAAATATTTGACCTTGGTGGAGCGGTTTTGCTCGAAAAGTACGCTCCTGCGCTCTTAGATCTTACTGAAATAAATACCTGACAGAATCCGGTGCCTTCTCCAAGGGTTTGCTTAAACCAGGTCGCATGCATCGGCGGGCATCCAGTGTGCATCCTGGCCTTTCCATTTAACGTTGCAACCAATCGGGTTGGTTATTTTAACGGAAATTTCTTTTCCTTCCGTAAGTTCGGTCAGCACACGATCCAGATCATTGACCGTGATGGATTCAGGATTCCTCGGATTGTCCACACCCCGGCCTGTATAAACCAGTTCACGGTCTTCATTGAATACGAAAAAATGCGGTGTACGCAAAGCCCCATAAACTTTAGCTACTTCCTGTGATTCATCATAGAGATATAGCCAGGGGAAATCGTACTTATTCATCCTTTCCACCATGTGATCAAAGTCATCTTCCGCGTAGGTATTGGGGCTGTTTGAGTTTATCCCGACAAATTTCACTCCCCTGGAAATGAATTTTTCAGCCGTCTGCCTGGTGATCTCGTCAGAATTCTTCACATAAGGGCAATGGTTGCATGTGAAAAATACCACCAGGTATTTATCATTAAAGTCAGAAAGTTTGTATGTATTGCCGTCCGTTGCAGGCAATTCAAAAGCTGGTGCTTTTTCTCCTATTTGTAATGTAAAAGCCATAGTTCCTTGTTTTTGTTTGTCAATAATACCTGTATTCTTCTAAACAGACCACTCGGGGAATTGTTGACTGATCACAGCATTTTTAACTCTTTCAGACTGCTATGGATCCGGTCCCAGGTTTTTTCGATGTCATGGTCCAATCCAACCGAAAACCGTATGAATCCTTCTGTAAGACCCATTTCCCGCTGCAGGTCTTCAGGTACCTCGGAAGAAGTGGATTTTCCGGAATTACTGAACAGGGTTTTGAAATAACCCAGACTCACGGCCAGGTAACCAACCAGGTTTTCCTGCATCTTCTTCATAATGTCATTGGATTGCTCGTAATCATCGAATTCAATAGCCAGCATTCCCCCGAATCCGTATTCCCTGTTCATCTGCAGTTTCATCAATTCATGATCCTGATGTTCTTTTAGTCCGGGATAAATTACGCGTAAACCGTGTTGCTGGAATTTCCGTGCCAGGAACAAGGCATTGGCTGAATGCTGTTTCATTCGGATATGCAGGGTATTCAGATTTTTTAATATGGACGAGGACCTGAGCGGGTCAAGGACCGGACCCAAAAGCATAGCGGTTCCTTTGTTAACGTCCGACAAGTCGTCGATGAATTCCTCGCTCGCACAGATGGCCCCTGCTACACAGTCATTCTTTCCATTGATGAATTTGGTCATACTGTACACGACAATATCTGCTCCCAGGCTGGCAGGTTCAATGATCATCGGGCTGAATGTATTGTCTACCATCAATTTTACCTTGTTCCCGTGTGCAATTTCTGTCAGCGCGGGAATGTTGGATACCTGCAATAGCGGGTTGGTTATGGATTCGGTGTAGATCAGTTTGGTATTCTTTTGTATCGCTGCTTCCACACGCTCCAGGTCTGAAATGTTGACAAAGGAAACATCGATGTTGAATTTGGGCAGGTAATTCGCCAAAAAGGCATAGGTACCCCCGTAGGTGGTTACACTGGTAACAATGTGATCCCCTTCATTGCAAATCTGAAGAATGGCGCATGTAATGGCAGCCATGCCGGATGATGTAATCCATGCGCTTTCCGTTCCTTCCATGGCAGCCATTGCATCGGCAAGGTATTTGTTACTTGGATTCCAGTGCCTGGAATAAAGAAAACATCCGTCAGCTGCACCATGAAAGGTTTCTTCCATGGTGTGCGGATCCAGGAAGGTATAGGTTGAAGAATCGGTGACGGAAGGATTAACACCACCAAATTCACCGAATTGAAGCAGATCTTGGATGCGACTGGCAGGATCTTGTTTCATGTTTTAAGGTTTAGGTTTAATATCTTTAAGTTTACATATATTCGGGAATTATTTCAAATCGAAAAAGCAGGTTATAGAACACGTTTTATGTCCTACATGTATAGGATTTTCATTCTGTTGGTGTTGATCTTCAATATACTTCAGCTTTATGCACAACCGCGTAAAGACAGTATACCCTTTGTTGTGGAAGGAAAGGTGGTAGTAGAGGATTCCGAGCTTCCGCTGAAATTCGCACATGTCATAAACATGCGTACCGGCATGGGCGGAATTACCGATGAACAAGGACGATTCAGAACGCCGGCTGCAAAGGATGATTTCATCCGGATCTCAGCGATCGGTTTTTTTGATTATTACATCGTGGTCAACGATACTTTGATGGAGCGAAAAGATCCCGTTAAAATACCCATGAAGCAACGTATATACAAGATACGCGAGGTAAGCGTCAATCAGCTCGGTTCATGGAATCAGTTCAAGGAGCGTTTTATGGAGCTGGGACAAGAGGAACTGGGTGAAACCCTGGATGAACGATTATTGAAAAGTTTTGAATACGTCGATACAGTGGGTCCGGATGAAGTGATCAGCCTGGGCAGCCCCATTACCGCCTTGTATATGATGTTCAGCAAGGAAGGAAAATCCCTGAGAAAGTACCAGGAATTGAAAGAAGAGGAAGAATTCCAGAAAAAAATACAACATAAGTATAACCGTGAAATTGTTGGCAGGATAACCGGTTTCGAGGGCATTGAGCTGAACCTGTTTATGATGTTCTGTGATTATAGCAAGGATTTTCTGCTTCGGGCCACTGAGTATGAAATTATTGTGGCCATCATAGAATACTATAATTATTATTGTGAGGTCACCGGTAATCCGTCCTGTCTCGATTAATATATCGCTTATGAATATACCTGAATTCAAGGATATACAGCAAGCGCACCGGCGCATTAAAGGCTACATCCACAGAACCCCGGTCCTGACCTCTTCTTCCATCGATAATATACTGGGGGCTTCCTTTTTTTTCAAGTGTGAAAATTTTCAGGAAGTCGGGACTTTTAAATTTCGCGGTGCGCTGAATTCAGTTCTGGAACTCAGTGAAGAAGATGCCCGCGAAGGAGTGGGAACCCATTCTTCAGGGAATCACGCGGCTGCGCTTTCTCTGGCGGCTAAAATCAGGGGTGTTCAGGCATTTATTGTTATGCCCCGTACTGCTCCTGAGATTAAAAAGAAAGCCGTAAAGGGCTACGGGGGGCAGATCACCTTTTGTGAACCCACCCTTAAGTCGCGGGAAACCACTATGGAAAAGGTCATTGAAAAAACAGGTGCTACCTTTATACCCTCCTATAATTATTTTCATGTCATTGCCGGTCAGGGTACTGCCGCAAAAGAATTGATGGAAGAGGTTCCCGGACTGGACCTGGTGATGGTACCGGTGGGTGGGGGAGGCCTGGCCAGCGGAACGGCCATCAGTGTTAAAAGCATGTCTCCCAACACCGTGGTTATTGCAGCCGAACCCAAGGGTGCGGATGACGCCTATCGTTCCTTTAAAGCAGGAAAGATTTTCCCTTCAGAAAATCCCAGGACCATTGCCGATGGCTTGTTGACCTCACTGGGGGAACTTACATTTGCAATTATCAGGGATAAAGTAGATGATATTGTTACTGTTTCCGATGAGGCCATTATTCAGGCCATGCGGATGGTTTGGGAGCGTATGAAGATCATCATTGAACCCTCTGCCGCGGTTACCCTCGCTGCTTTCTTCGAAAATAAAGTCAAGGCTGATGGACAGAAGATAGGCATCATTTTTTCAGGGGGGAATGTGGACCTTTCCAGGCTTCCTTTTACCTGAAATACAGCCTGCAGCTCAGCGGAAAGTGATCGGATACCAAAAGCTTCGTCCTTTCATAGCAACAGGAACCCAGTGCTTCACTGTGCAGAATATAGTCTATCCTGAAAGAGGGAAATTTGCCATGGTAGGTTCTGCCAAATCCTGATCCCGAAAGGATGAACGCATCCTTAAGACCCTTGCTCATGGTCCGGTAGGCATAGGAGGCGGGCGTGTCGTTGAAATCACCGACAACCACAACAGGATAATGGGTTTCTTTGATGTGGCCTGAGATATAATTCACCTGAACGGCCCGTTTCTGAAAGGCCTTTTTAAGTCTGCTGCTAATATCCCTGATCTCAGTGATCTGATCTTCATTATACCTGAGCTTGAGGCTGTCGATAAAATCGTAATTCCTTTCTTGCAGATTGATGGATTGCAGGTGGTTGTTGTATATTCTCAGAGTATCCTCAGCGACCAGGATATCGGTGTAGATACAAATATTCAGGGTGTTTTCGAACTGAATGCTTCCCTTGCCGGTAACCGGAGATTTGCTGAAGGTGGCAATACCGTAATGAGCTTTTTGCTCTTCTCCTAAAGTATAACGGATATGCCGGTATTTAAATGGTGAAAGCTTCTTCAACAGATCCTCCCCTGTAAAACGGCCGTTTTCTTCTGCATAATACTCCTGCAGGCACAGCACATCGGGATCTTCACGGCTGATGAAATCAAATATTTCCTCGCGCGCGGAAGGATTGTTGGCCCAATCGTACAGGTTGAAAGCCCTGACGTTGAAAGTGAGTATTTTAATACTCTGTTCCGGAAGATATTTCTCTTTATTTGGCTTTTTAGATCCCGGGTCTATCTGTACAAAGGATCGCATGGTGTTCCAGCCAGTAATAATGGCCAAAAGCGATATCCACAGGTATTTCTTCCTGAAGAACAGCCAAAACATTAAAAATAGGAAGTTAACCAAAAGCAAATAGGGATAAGCCAGTCCGGCAAAAGCCAGGGGCCAGAATTTAGCAGGACTGATGTACCCGGAAAGGTAGGAAAACACCAGCAGGACGGCCAGTATGATATTGACATAGAGCAGTATCTTTTTCAGCAGTGTCTTCAAGACAAGTATTTTATAAGTATTTATTTATGAGCCGGTGTGTTCATAGAATAAAAATAAGGGCCAGAAGGTTTTGGAGAAAATTGAATTTTCAACATGGAAGACAACACAAAGCCTACTGATTTTTGCTTTGCCTGAAAAGTATTTCCTTTTCAGCATTGCTCAGACTGTCATAGCCGGAACGGGCGATCTTTTCCAGGATTCTGTCAACCTGATTTTGTTCTTCTTTCTTTCTCTTCTTGTATTCGTAATCGGTTTCAGTCTTTCCGGGAGCCCGGTAGGTAACCCTTACCTTGGGTTTCGGTTTGAATATATTTACGATCATGTCCATCAGCCTGCTGAATCCGAGGGTAAAATCCTTTCCGTTCTTCAACTGTAGGGCGAAAAAATAACCAAAGGCCGCACCTCCGATGTGGGCGATCTTCCCACCGGTATTGATGGAAAAATCGATCAATGAGCTGAAGATAAAACCAAATATGGCCACATAGATGATCCGGGTCGGGCCGATAAACAATAAATATATTTTATAATCGGGAACATATACTGAAATGGCAATAACAACAGCCATTACTGCGGCTGAAGCTCCCAGGGCGTGTGAATATTGCATCACTTCGTCAAACACAGGGAAGACATTAAAGGTAATGATATACAATGCAGCACCTGCCAGTCCCCCCAGGATATATACGTTCAGCAGTCGCCTGCCGTCAAGATAATCCATAAATATTCTTCCGAACCAGTATAACCAAAGGAGATTAAACAGAATGTGCAGAAAATTCTTATGCAGGAACATATAGGTAATGATCGTCCATGGCTTGATTATCAGGGTATCCAGTGCAGAGGGGACAGAGAAAAAAAACAGGAACTGCTGGTAACTGTCATGTACTCCAAAGAGATAAAAGAAGATCTCCAACAGGTTGACCAATAAAAATACTGCCAGGTTGACATATATGAGCCTGGTCAGGGCACTTCCTTTTCTGAACGTTCCTTTTATTTCTTCCCAAATATTCATGCAAAACCCTTGTCAGAAAAATGATTTCGTAGTTTTGTTCCAGTACTTTATCAAAACATACCCAAAAAGCATACCGCCCAGGTGGGCAAAATGGGCAACATTGCTTCCCGGTTGTGTGAGTCCTAGGTACAGTTCCAAAACACCATATCCGATAACGAAATATTTGGCACGTATAGGTATGGGCGGAAACAGGAGCATTAACTGGGTGTTGGGAAAAAGCACGCCAAATGCCAGCAATACGCCGAACACCGCTCCTGAGGCCCCAACGGTCGGGATGTTGATGTTCATGTTAACGATCTGTTGTACCCTGCTGACTGCATAATCGACTATCCTTGAATTGCCTGAACCGTCACTCCAAAGGGTCAAAATATCATAATCCCGCCTGGTGGCTTGTCTTGCATAATCCTTTATGAATTCGGCAAACTGCTGCGGGGAGGGCGTATTAAAGAATGCGTTGGCGGCTTGCATCATGTTGTTCATTTGCAGATGCAGGACCAGGGTATGAAGGGCCGCGGCGCCCAGGCCGGTTACAAAATAATATATAAGAAACCTTTTGCCACCCCAGACACTTTCCAAAATACGGCCGAACATCCAGAGTGCGAACATATTGAAGAAAAGATGCGCGAACCCCCCATGCATGAACATATGGGTGACATACTGGTAAGGCTTGAAATATTCCGACTTAAAATAAAACAGGGCCAGATGCCGTGTAAGGTCAACACCAAAGGTGCCTTGAATCATCCATGTTGCCAGCAACATCAATATGTTGATGATCAATAAATTCTTCACCACGGGGGGAATGCCCCCGAAGCCTCTGGAAGTTGAATAGCTCATACAGGGTCACAAAGTTAGATTACCTTTCTCAAAAAACAACACAGCTTCTTAATTGTTAGCTGAACCGTTTGTCCAGTTCATCCTGGGAAATGATATGAATTACCGGCTTACCTGTAGGGGAATAATTCGGGTTACTGCAGGCAAAAAGCCGGTCCACCAAATCACGCATCTCCCTTTCCTCAAGAATCCTGCCATAGGGTATTGCTGAGGCCCGTGCCAGGGATATGGCAATTTTGTCAGTTGTTTCGGTCTTCATTTTTCGTTCATGCTGCTTGTATGATTCCAGGAGGATGTCAAGCATGGAACCCGGGTTTGATTCTTCGCTATCAACCGGACATGCGTTGACGCTGACATGGTGGTTTCCCAAATCCTGAATATCAAAGCCCAGTTTTGCCAATTGCTCCTGTATACCCATCAGCAGGGTGTGATCTGCCGGATTTAGCTCAATGGAGCCGGGGAAAAGGGAACGCTGGGATAATTTTTCCTTCTTGTCGATTGATTTTTTGAATCGTTCGTACAGGATATGTTCATGGGCTCTTTTTTGATCGATGATCATCAAGCCCGATTTTACCGATGTCAGGATATACCTGTTCTTCAACTGGAAGAACCTGCCGGTGGATTGTTGCTGTGCCGGCGATTGGCCCTGATGCGGATCACCGACTGTAGTTGAGCCTTGTTCTGTTTTACGAAGGAACTCATCCCAATGAGCGCCCATGTCTTTCCTGCCGGAGCGGTAGTTTTCCTGGCCGGACCCGGAAAAGAAAGGATTGTAATCAGGGTCTAGGTGTACCGAAGGCATTTTAACATCATCATCACTGCCTTTCAAAGGTATGTCAATGGTGCCCTCCTGTCCGAAGTCAATAGAGGGAACGACATTGTGTTTTCCCAAAGCCTCGCGGATAGAAGAAAGCAGTATCTGGAAGATGGCGTGCTCATCTTCAAATTTAATTTCCGTTTTGGTGGGGTGTATGTTGACGTCGATCCTGGAAGGGTCGATATTATAATAAATGAAATAGGAGGGAAGGTTTTCGGGTGGAAGGATCTTTTCATAAGCCTGCATTACCGCTTTATGGAAATAGGGATGTCGCATGTAACGCTGGTTTACGAAGAAAAACTGTTCCCCGTAAGTTTTCCTGGCGAATTCGGGTTTACCCAGGAAACCGTAAATATTCACCAGACTGGTTTTTGTATCCAGGGGCACCAGGCTTTGGTTCATGGATTTACCGAAAAGACTGATGATCCTTTTTCTCAGATTTTGGGTCTCCAGCCTGTAGATCTCGGTTTGGTTGTGGGTGATGTTAAAGGCTATTTCCGTATGGGCCAGGGCAATGTGATTGAATTCGTTCAGAATATGTTTTAATTCGGTTTGATCCGATTTTAAGAACTTCCTTCTTGCCGGGGTATTGAAGAATAAGTTCCTCACCTGTACGGTGGTACCTTCCTTGCAGGCAGCCGGTTCATGGGATTGGAGCCTGGAACCGGACACAACGACAAGCGTCCCGACATCTTCTCCTGTAACCCTGGTTCTGACTTCCACTTCGGCGATGGCGGCGATGGCGGCCAGGGCTTCCCCCCGAAACCCCATGGTCCGAATGACAAAAAGGTCCTGGGCGGCGGATATCTTCGAAGTGGCATGACGTTCAAAAGCCATGCGTGCATCGTTCTCGGACATGCCGCTGCCGTCGTCACTGACCTGTATCAGGGTTCTGCCGGCATCTTTCAGTACCAGGGAAATCTCTGAAGCTCCCGCATCTACGGCATTTTCAACCAGTTCCTTAACCACCGAAGCGGGACGCTGTATAACCTCCCCGGCAGCGATCTGATTGGCAACAGTATCGGGTAATAACCTGATCAGGTCGGTCATAGAAGTGATTAGATTTTATCTACCGGAAAAATATAAAATAAGATACAAAGAACAGGAAGAGAATCAGGAGGACCAGGCGAACATTAGATTGTTTTTTCACTCTCCTGGTTTTGTCGAAATACCCCCGCATGCTCCCCCGCGTAATGGTGGGAACATAATGGTCCTCATCATCGGATTTGCCGAGTTCACGGCGGATCCTTTTCAGTCGTTCTTCACGCTTTTCCTTCTCCTCATCATAGTACAGGGGCTGGTAGTTAAAACGCTTATGTTGCGGGATTTTAAAAAACCTGGGAATGCCTGCCATTTTCTCTCTTTTTCGGTTTCAAAGGTAATTTTTAATTAGAATGAATTCAAATTTAATACCAAAGCAACGATATTTTTGGGGTAAAAGTATTAAGGGAAAAGAAAGGATTGTTTCGGGTTACGAGATACGAGTTAAGCGTAACGCGAAACCCGCCTGCCTGACCGGTAGGCAGGTAACACGTAACATTTTTTCAATCCGCAATCCGTAATTAGAGAATAGTATGTTAGTCAAAACCTTCGGTTCCTCGGTACAAGGAATATCGGCAACTCTAATAACCATAGAGGTGGATATTTCCAAGGGCATTAATTTCCTCATCGTAGGTTTGCCCGATAACGCCATCCGGGAAAGTCAGCAGCGGGTAAATTCCGCCCTGCGGCGCAACGGCTACCGCATACCTGGCAAAAGAGTGGTGATCAACATGGCTCCCGCGGATATCCGCAAGGAGGGGGCAGCCTACGATCTGCCCTTGGCCATAGGTATTCTGGCGGCCGATGAAAAGATCCCTTCGGATGACTTCGCCGACTATATGATCATGGGAGAGCTTTCCCTGGACGGCAGCTTGCATAAGATCCGCGGCGCCCTGCCCATTTCCCTTTGCGCACGTGATCTGGGCTTCAAGGGATTGATCCTGCCCATGGCCAATGCCCGCGAGGCGGGGGTGGTTAAAGAAATTGATGTTTATGGCGTTCAGAATATCTCGGAGGTCATTCATTTTTTCAGGGATGATGTTCCCCTGAAGAAGGTTACCACCGATATCGACAAGGAATTCAGGGATAGGGTGAATGAATACCCTGTGGACTTTTCGGATGTCAAGGGGCAGCACAAGGTCAAAAGGGCCATGGAGGCGGCAGCAGCAGGAGGACACAACGTCATCATGATCGGTCCGCCCGGTGCCGGCAAGACCATGCTGGCCAAACGATTGCCGACCATCATGCCGCCCCTGACCATGGAGGAGGCATTGAACACCACCAAGATCCATTCCGTAGCCGGCCGTATAGGTGCCAACGACAGCCTGGTGACCCAGCGACCCTTCCGGGCACCCCATCATACCATTTCCGATGTGGCTTTGGTTGGCGGTGGGACCTACCCGCAGCCCGGGGAGATTTCCCTGGCCCACAACGGGGTGTTGTTCATGGACGAGCTGCCCGAGTTTAAGCGTAATGTGCTGGAAGTTCTGCGCCAGCCCCTGGAAGGACGGTTGATCACCATCTCCCGGGCCAAGTTCACCATCGAATACCCGGCTTCATTTATGCTCATCGCCTCCATGAATCCCTGTCCATGCGGTTATTACAACCACCCCGATAAAGCTTGTGTCTGCAGTCCGGGCTCCGTACAGCGCTACCTGTCCAAGATTTCCGGTCCGCTGCTTGACCGGATCGACCTTCATATCGAGGTGGTACCGGTCCCTTTCAAGCAATTATCGGAAGAAATGAGTTCGGAGAAAAGTAAGCAGATCAGGGAGCGGGTGATTGCTGCAAGGAACATCCAGGAAGAACGGTTCAAGGAGGACCCGGAAGTCCATTGCAATGCCCAGATGAGTTCGAGGCTGATCCGCCGGTACGTTCGTTTGGACGAAGCCGGCCAGGCCATGCTGAAAAATGCCATGGAGAAGCTGGATTTCTCTGCCCGGGCCTATGATCGCATCCTCAAGGTCTCCCGTACCATTGCCGACCTGGATCATTCTCAGGAGGTGTTGTCCAGCCATGTTGCCGAAGCGATCAATTACCGTAACCTCGACCGGCAGGGTTGGGGAGCCTAACGGTTGTCTAAAACCCTTCGGGTAGTTTAAAACGCCCGCGGCGTGGTTAAAACCCTTCGGGTAGTTTAAAACCGTCTGCGACGGTAGTTTAAATTTGCCTTCGGCAAAGGACTATTCTCCGTGCGCCTGCGCTGACCGCGTACCGCTAAAGCTATAGCGGTGGCGCAAGCTTCAGCGCAAGCGTAAGGGGATATATTATTGTAGCAATGGAATAGACGCAGCATATTATTCCCCGTAGGGGATACATAATAATTATTAGGTCTGATTCAGGAGCCCTCTATGTATGGCCTACGGCCAATGGATGGGTGGGCGTATCATGATGCTACAATAATGCATGGCCTGCGGCCAATGATTGGTGGGATGTAGCATATTAATATGACGCAGCATATTATTCCCCGTAGGGGATAAATAATTGTAGCACCGGATAACACGCACCACAATTATTCCCCGTAGGGGATACATAATAATTATTAGGTCTGATTCAGGAGCCCTCTATGTATGGCCTACGGCCAATGGATGGGTGGGTGTATCATGATGCTACAATTATGTATGGCCTACGGCCAATGGATGGGTGGGCGTAT
>CAYQQR010000030.1:45373-49561 GCA_964420035.1 uncultured Bacteroidaceae bacterium
TGGGCGTATCATGATGCTACAATTATGTATGGCCTACGGCCAATGGATGGGTGGGCGTATCATGATGCTACAATTATGTATGGCCTACGGCCAATGGATGGGTGGGTGTATCATGATGCTACAATTATGTATGGCCTACGGCCAATGATTGGTGGGATGTAGGGATTTCCTGCCTTCTGTAAAGAAATACACCCTCAACCCGGGATACCAGCTGTGTTATTGCCTTGGGATCCGGATCATGCAGGAACTTTATGAAAAATACGGGCAGGACGATCCGGCCGGCTTCACCGGGAAGGTCCTGGCGCAGGGAGAGATCATGACCGCGGACCTGGAACAAATTCTGAAGAATACAGGTCCATAAATGATTTTCTTCCTTATTTTACAGAAAAACTGTATGAATGTGCTGATTTACTTTATTTTAGTAGATCAATGCACCTTTAATGACCGTTTTTTCAGGATACCACTCAGAATGGAACCTCGGCAGCCCGGGCGGATGGGATTACCAGCGCATCACCCAGCTGATCGGTAAAGAAGTATGGTCACTTTTCTCACGGGATCATAAAACGGTATTAATTGATTTCGACCATCCCCTGTTGCATCCCATCCATTCTTTCACGGAAATGCTGGTCAGGGTTTTGGTTTCCCTGGATGGCAGACGATCCGGGTTTATTGCCGTTGTGGCCGAGGAAGAAACCCTGAGGGATGTGGTGGAAAATATCAACCTTGTTGCTAGGCTCGACGCTATTGATGGGATCCGTTCCGCTTTGATGGCTCCTTACGAACTGGAACGCAAACAGGGCCGGGTCAGTTACCGGGGGGTACCGGTATCCCTGATATTTATGGATTTCAATACCAATGTACTGCTCGATCTGCATAAGAAATACGGTTTGACCCCTCTTTTACAAGCCGTACGGGAAGGCCGGGTAATCAATCCGAGGGGCACGGAGCCCATCAATTTCAAAGGGGTATATGAACTGATCACCGATCCGGAAAGAAACAAGCTCTTTCACCAGGAAACCATCAGGAGAACTCCCTGGACGCGTCAATTTTATCCACGGGAAACGACCGGTCCCAAAGGAGAAAAAATCAGCGATCTTGTCGCGTGGACCGCGAAAAACTGGGATGACCTGGTACTGAAGCCCGAGCGTGGTTATTCAGGGAAGGGGGTAAAGGTGGGCTGTATTCATAATGACGTGGAAGACATCGTATCTCATGCCCTGAAGGAAGGGGATTACATCGTTCAGGAGAAGATCCCGCTTAACCTGTGGGCGGAAAGTATTCCTGAGCCGGATCATGAGAAAAAAGAGGTCATCATGAAGAATTACCAGACCGATTTCCGTTGTCTTTTCGGCATGGAGGTCCTGTACGGTTTCCTGGGACGGTTCGGCGGAGTCCCCACCAACGTGGGAAGCGGCGGCGGGGTTCAGCCCCTGGCTGTAGTACCGCCGGGCACCGAACCAGGGGAAATGACACGCAGAGTGAACGAGCTGGTACAAACGGCCGGGTACGAAAGGGTTTGTGAGATCATGGAACACAGAAACAAGCTGGCGCTGGATCATTGTTTTACCTATCTGCTCGGACCCATCAGGATCGCACTGCGTCCCAGGCTGATCACGGGGAAACAATTGAAAGCTTTGGGACGGTACTGTAAATCCATCTGGAAAGACTGCCTGGTATTGGAAAAATTGTGGGAGGAAGGAAAACTGGGATTAAGGCTTAATATGGATCCCGAAGAACTGGAGATCGTTCAATCACAACCCTGGAAAGGATCGGAGGCCATTTTCGCTTCCGACGGGTTGTTCAGTTTTGGTGCCCATGTCGATGCAAAGCTCTGTTGATAGAAACTGGTGGAAGAAGATCTTCGATGAGATCTACCTGCTCACCGATTCCCGTTCGGTAGGAGATGAATATCTAACCCGTAAGGAAGTGGATTTTATCATTTCCTGGCTGAAGCTGGATCCTTCACAGCATATCCTTGATCTATGCTGCGGTCAGGGGCGTCATTCCCTGGAGCTTGCCCGAAGAGGGTACCGGCATATCACCGGACTGGATTATTCTACCACCCTTTTGGATAGAGCCAAAAAACAGGCGGAAAAAGAAAACCTGCCGGTACGTTATATCCGGGGAGATGCCCGCGAGACCAGGTTGCCCGCAAATTCTTTCCACAGGATCATTCTGATGGCCAGTTCCTTTGGATATTTTATTGAAGAGGAAGAAAACTACAGGATATTGAAGGAAATATTCCGCCTCCTGAAAGGACCGGGCCGGGTTTTACTGGATCTGCCGGACCGGGATTATTGTATGGAAAATTTCCATCCGGTCTCAAAACACAAGGTAAATGAAGAGATCAGCGTTACCCGCGAGAGAACACTGGAAAAAGATACCCTTTTCTCCAGGGAAAGTGTTTACTCCAAAGAAAAGGGCCTGATCAGAAGATCCGACTACTGCATCAGGTTGTATAAACCTGAGAATATTTCCCGCTTACTGGTCAAAGCAGGATTTTCCAGGGTGGAATGCAACAACGGATTTATGGACCGGGGTGCACAGGGCGATTTCGGTTGCATGACCAACCGGATGGTGGTAACCGCGGAAAAAAAGAGCTAGATAAAAACAAGTTCCGTTTTACTCAGCTCCCGCTTTCTTCAGTGTTTCGATGATATCCAGATATTCTTTCTTTTTTTCTTCCGGGACCCCGGCATAAATATCCTGCTGTCCCTGCAGGTACATTTCTGCCTTATATCCTCTCAGTGCGGTTGCCTGTGCAATTGCTCGTTCTTTTTCTTCCGGTGACATGGTCTTGAATAATTCCCTGACTTTATCGGGATCAATGATAAATTGGCCTTGCTTCTCAGCCATATCCAGGGCAGTCTGGTTTTGTTTGTCCTTTGCCTTAACGTCCGCATCGCCTTCAATAAGGATTTTTACTACATCTGCATGACCGAACCAGGCCGCCTCCATCAGTGCGGTCATGCCGTTGTCAAACCTGGAGTTGATATCTATTCCCTGGTCAATAAGGTTTTTGACTGTGGCAGCATTTCCTTCCTGGCAGGCCTGCAGGAGCATTTCTTTGCCGTGGTCCTGCTTTATGGCCTTTTTGATCCTGGGATCAATTTTAGCCCCTTTTTCTTCAAGAAATAGTACAGCCTCATATTGACCGGCATCATAGGCATAACCCACTGCAGACAGACCGAAATTGTCCTTTTCATGAATGTCAATCCCTCTAGAGAGAAGAAGCTCCATGCCTTCAAGATTCCCTTTCAGTGCAGCATACATCAGCGCAGTCATACCTGCGGCCAGCGGTGGGGAATAATCTCCCGACTTGCTTTCAAATTTCCAGTTCAGATCGGCACCCCGGTCCAGCAACAAGGCTGCAATCTCATTATTGCCGGTAGCGATGGCGACTAATAAAGGAGGTTTGAAAAAGGCATCCTCCGGACGTTGCCTGGTGGCCTGTTCAAAAAGATATTTAACCGTCTCCTTCTTATCCATTTTGGTCATATGGGCCATAGTGGCTGCTTCCGTCATCGAGGTACCGCGACCCCTGGTAATCTCCCAGGCACCTTTTGCAGTAATGTCGGCTTTCTTATCCAGCAGCAAGGCAACCATTTCTTTATTTCCGTTGGCCACGGCCATCATGAGAGGTGTCACCCCGATGGTTTGCCGGGTATCGTTGCTGCCGTTAAACTACGGTATTGACATCGGCCCCTTTTTCAATGAGCAATTCAGCCATTTTGTAATGATCCTCCTATACAGCAAGGAAAAGGGGGGAATAGTCCCTGTTCCCGGATCCTTGGTTGACATCCGCATTCTTTTCAATAAAAAATTCAGCCATTTCCACATGACCGCTCATGGCTGCAACAGCCAGGGGGGTATAACGACTGTTGTTCTTGAAATTGTTTACATCAATTTGTTTTCTTTTGACCAGCTTCTTCACTTTTGCGATATCATTGTTGTTACGGATGGCGTTAAAAAACCGTGTGTTAAAAACTTCTTTTGAAACACTCAAGTACGCGATGAGCATAAAGATCAATATAGCGGCTACGATGGAAAGAACGATGATGACCCAGGTTTTCTTGGTTAATTCTTTTTTAGTTGGACAAACATTTAATGAACATGAGGTATTATTTGATTAATTAGGGTTTGCTGATTTTTTCTAAAAACATGTGTATAATGTTGATAATGTGGATA
>CAYQQR010000031.1:0-49355 GCA_964420035.1 uncultured Bacteroidaceae bacterium
CTACCTTTGAGGGACATAATTTCATTACAGGATAATTACCCTGGTAAATAATTACCTATTTTGAAGCTATTTCATTACTTGAAAAAGCATTGGAGCTTGATCCCAACAATGAAACCGTATATCTGAATCTGGGCCAGGCATATATTGACATTCGTCGACATGATAAAGCCATTGGGACCATTGAAAGATTATTCAAGATCTATCCCGATTATGATAAAGGATTAAATATACTGGGGATAGCCTATTTGGAGATGAACCGGCTGGATGAAGCCTACACCATATTTGACAGGATTATCCGGATCAACGAACGTTTTGTTAGCGCCTATCATAACATCGGTCTGATCCATTACAGGCAACAAAATCCGCAAATGGCGCTAAAATGGTTCCAGGATGCAATTGCCGTAAACCGGAATTTCAAACCTTCCTATTTTGCCATCGCCCAGATCCTGAGGGAGCAGGGCAGGGAGGATGAAGCAGAGTCTATTCTGGAAATGGCCCAGCAGCAATAAGCTGTTTTAATTTGCGTTAATGACACATAAATCTGAACCGGCATGCGATTTCTCAGGTTCATTATCAGCAAGGTCTTTATCAAGAACCTGGCACTGGCCATCCTGATCATTGTTATCAGTTTATTGTCAGTCTTCCTGTACCTGAGGGTATATACCCGTCACGGACAATCTCTATCCGTTCCTAATTTCAGGGGACTCGGGCCTGAAGAAGTCGCACGAATGGCCGAAGTCAGAAATCTCCGTTTTGAGATCACTGATTCGGTTTATAGTGATGAATATCCCCGTGGAACGGTAGTCGAGCAAAATCCAAAACCGGAATTCAAGGTCAAAGAGAACAGGACCATCTTCCTGACCATGAATGCCGTCACCCCAGAGATGGTCCGAATGCCTGATGTAATGAATGTTTCATTGAGGCAGGCAACGGCTATACTGGAAACCGCCGGACTGGAAGTGGGCAAGCTGACCTACGTACCCGACATTGCAGTGAATAATGTATTAAAGCAAAAATTCGAGGGCGATGAGATCGAACCGGGAACCCGCATACCAAAGGGTTCTGTGATTGACCTGGCATTGGGCCGGGGACTGAGTGAAGCCACCACCCTGGCACCCGATCTGATCGGCTTGGATCTCCAGGAGGCTAAAAATTTGATTACCAGCCGTTTTCTTAACCTTGGCGCCATTATTTATGATCAAAGTTTTGAAAACAAGGAGGATTCCTCCGGGGCTTTTATATGGAAACAAAAACCTGAATACGATGATAAGAGTTTCCTGAACCTGGGCTCCACCATGGACATTTGGGTTACGGTAGATTCTACAAAGCTGCCTCAACCCGATACCCTGAGTACAATACCAGAGGATGAACAGAATTACATACCGGACATATAGAATTATCGCGTGCCTGCTTATCTTAAGTGGAAGCCTGTCTGCCCAGGAATACCTGGTCCCGGCCACCGGTCATAGCCGGGAAAGCCAAAGTGTCACATACAAAAAATCCGCTCAGATGGAATATCCCGATACGATTGATATTCCCCTGCTGGACGATTTTTCAAAACCCGGCTTTATACCGGATGGTCTGTGGTGGGACGATGATTGGGCTTACATCAATACCAATTATCCTGTTAACCCTGTAACCATAGGCGTTGCAACGCTGGACGCGATTGGACCCGACGGTTCACTCAACGGGAGCGATGACCATGCCTTTGTATCTGAATACCTGACTTCCCTTCCCATTTACCTGGGTGATCCGGGATTGAATGATCTGTATCTTAGCTTCTACTACCAAAACGGCGGTAATGGAGACCCTCCTGAACCACAGGATTCGCTTTGTGTCGAGTTTTATGCACCGGAGCTTGGCGAGTGGAAAAGCATCTGGTCAACACCCGGAGACACGGCAGGATCAGATGAGTTTACCCAGGTACTTTTAGCCATTGAAGATGCTGTTTTCCTGAAGGATGGATTTCGTTTTCGCTTCAAAAATTATGTCAGTCTTACCGGCGGACAGAGTTTCCCGAGCAGGAAAGGAAATGTGGATCACTGGCATATCGATTACGTTTATCTCGATGCCGGCCGTTCGGCACAGGACAGCATTATGCCTGACGTGGCCGTGGTTGAACCGGGATATGCAATACTGAAAACCTACCAGTCCATTCCCTGGTCGCATCTGCCTGAGGCATCCACCCAGGAATTCATGCCCGAGATGCAATTTATATACAGGAACAACGATGTTGTACCCCGAAACGTGGGGCGCAGATTGTTCTTCACGGAAACTACCGGTGCCAGTGGCTCCGAAAATGCCGGTTCGATTAACCTTCCGGCCGGACAACAGGAACAGTATCCATTCTTTTTTCAATATGCTCCCGATCCCGGTCCGGGAGAAGATTCGGTGGCGGTTCATATCAAGGCCTACCTGACCACAGATGAAGAAGATTATAAGTGGAACGATACTTTAAGATATACCCAGATCTTCAGTAATTATTACGCCTATGATGACGGCTCGGCTGAAAATGGTTATGGCCTGGATGGCAGCGGGACTATAAATGCCAAAGTGGCTTACCGCTACTTTACCTACAAACCGGATACTTTGCGAGCCATTGATATTTACTTCAACCAGATCGCCGAAGATCTGGATAACTTTTTTATCCTGGGGATATGGGACCATAATGGAGCATCGGAAATCCCGGGTGATTTGCTTTATTCCCAGGCTGTTGGCCGGCCGGTCTACCAGGATGAGATCAATCGATTCACCCGTTATCGCCTGGATACGGTTCTGGTGGTGGATGAAAATTTCTATATAGGATGGATAAAAACAAGGGAATACATGTTCAATGTCGGCTTCGATACCAATATCGACAACGGGGACAAACTGTTTTATAACCTGGGCCAGGAATGGGTCAACAGTTCATTCAGCGGATCCCTGATGCTGCGCCCTGTTATGGGCAGTAAATTGATTACCGGTACTCGTGAAAAGAGTTATCCCCGTGAATTAATGATCTATCCCAATCCGGTACGGGACCGTTTGCACTGGCCGTCTTCATTTATGGATCAAGTTGGTGAAGCCCGGGTCCTGATCTTTGATATGCAGGGCCGGCTGGTCATGCAGGAGCAACCAGGCCAGCCCTCGCTGGATGTTTCTCGCCTGGAACCGGGTGTGTACATTCTCAGGCTGTATTCTCACCGTCTTTCCGTCGGACAGGCAAGTTTTATCAAGCTTTGATGAGTCAGCATGAAGATGAGCATATGGAACAACCTGAACTTTACGAACACTTCAGTTTGGAAGTAGACCAGGGTCAGGGATTACTGCGTATAGACAAATTTTTATGGCACAAGCTGGAACACACTTCGCGCAGTCGCATCCAGGCTGCTGCAAAAGCAGGCAACATACTGGTTAACAACAAACCGGTTAAAGCCAACTACAAAGTCAAGCCCAAGGATAATATTTCCATTGTCCTGCCCCACCCTCCCAGGGAAACAGAGATCATCCCGCAGGATATCCCTATCGATGTGGTTTATGAGGACGAAGATGTTGTGGTTATCAATAAAGAAGCCGGCATGGTCGTACATCCCGGGGTTGGCAATTATTCCGGAACGCTGGTTAATGCCCTCGCCTACCGCTACCAGGATAACCCCTTGTTTAGTTCAGGGGAATTGAGGCCCGGCCTGGTGCACCGGATCGATAAAAATACCTCGGGTTTAATGGTGGCCGCGAAGAATGAGATGGCCCTGCAAAAACTGGCAAAGCAATTCTTCGATCACAGTACCGAAAGGACCTATACCGCATTGGTGTGGGGCATACCGGAAGAAGAGGAAGGGACCATTGAAGGATCTATCGGACGGGATCCCAGGGACCGGGTCAAAATGGCCTGTTCCCCCGATGGATCGGAGGGCAAGAGGGCCATTACACATTACAGGATTATTGAGAAACTGGGTTATGTCAGCCTGGTGGAATGTACCCTGGAAACGGGCCGGACCCACCAGATTCGGGTTCATTTCGAACATATGGGACACCCCCTTTTTAACGACGACCTGTACGGGGGGGATAAGATCCTGAGGGGAACGACCTTTTCCAAATACAAACAATTCGTGAAGAATTGTTTTGAGATCCTGCCCCGCCAGGCCCTGCATGCCAATTCCCTGGGATTTATGCATCCTTCCAAAGGAAAAAAAATGCAGCTCAGATCAGAACTGCCTGAAGACATGGCCGGGGCCCTGGAAAAATGGAGGAATTACCTGCAATTCCGCTATGAGCAGGAACAAGAATAAATCAATCATCCGTATCTTCATCTTCAATGATCACGCGATAAACCCCGGTTTCTGTCATTTGATAGGCACGGATCATTTTAGGCACAATGCTTTCCTTACTCATACCGGGAATTCCATTCAGTTCAAGGAAATATAACGCGCCGGACAGTTCAATGAAATCGATCCGAACCAGGCCCCTGCATTCAAAAATATCATATACGCGGGAAGCCAGTTCCTGGCAGCCACGGGCCAACTCTTCCTCAATGGGGGCCGGTACGATCTCGTCGGCCATACCCGGGGTGTATTTGGCCTCATAATCGAAAAACTCATTTTTGCTTCGGATCTCACAAACGGGAAAGACATGATGCTGATTTGGGGTCCTCAGCACCGCACAGGTCAGTTCCCGGCCTTCCAGGTAGGTTTCAACCAATACCTCGCGATCTTCACGCAGGGCCGCTTCAATGGCGGGGGTGAGTTCATATTCCGTATTGACCCGGGTAATTCCGAAACTGGAACCGCCCCGGTTGGGCTTAACAAAACAGGGAAGTCCGATCTTCTTCACGATCTTTTGGGTATCCACGGCATGATCATCCTTAAGGTAATAGGCCGGTGCAGTCAGGATACCGTGATCCCGGATGACCGACTTCGACAGGGCCTTGTTAAAACTCAGGGCCAGCGATAGGACCCCGGCTGTACTATAGGGGATGTTCAGGCTATCGAAGTAGGCCTGCAGAATACCGTCTTCACCGGGCGGACCGTGGATGATGATAAAGGCAAAATCAGGTTTTACGCGTTCATTGCCATGGCTGAAGCTGAAATCATTCCTGTCAATGGGTAGCTTTTCCCCATCCACTTCAGCACGCCAGCCTTGATCATCGATGTGGATAAGCCAAAGGGCATAGGGGACATCCTGCAGACATTCCATCACCCGTGCAGCAGAACGCAAGGATACGACTTTCTCCGAGGAAGTACCTCCGGTAATTATAGCAACATTGGTCCGCATGCATTAAAAATAGTAAAAATTAGGATTGCTGATCATCAAAGATAAAAACCTCCTCGATGCTCAATCCGAAAGTGCTGGTTCAGATCATGGCTGCCCGTGAACATAAGGATCAATAAAAAAAAATTTCAGTTAAGCCGCGTGGTGCAGGCTAAATTGCATTGACAATAATGATCTATTCTTCAAATCGTAATCTAACATGCTCCAGGCTTTTACGTGAACCGACCAGGGTTACAATATCATTCATTCTCAACCTGGTATAGCCATGGGAGATGATCATCTGACCACCACGGCTTACAGAAAGTACAATAATATCATGAGGCAGGCGCAAATTCCTCAATGCCATTCCGTGCAGATCCGGATTTAGAACTTCCAGCATTATGGTATCCTGGTTCTTTTCCATACCAAGCAATAATGATGTTGCCTGGGGTGAACGAACTAAGTGGTCCAATAAGCTTACCATAGCAGTTGAAGGTTCAACGATCAATGCTCCAAGTTCATAAAAACGATCAAAGTGTTTTCGGTCATGGAGCCTGACAATGATGTCTTTTGTTCCCAGGTGTTCAAAAGCCTTTTCACAGATCTGGTAGTTTTCTTCGTCGGAAAGCATGGCTACAATAGTTTCTGCTTTGAAGGCATCAATTCTTTCCATGGAGTCCATGGAAAGATCGCTAATCTGGTGAAGTACAATCTCAGAGGTTTTCATCTCCCTGATATCCGGATTTACTGTAGCTATTCTTACATCCCAGTTATTTTCCAGTAATTGACGGGCCAGTGCGATCGACTGGCTTTCAAGGCCGAATATGAGTGCGCTGCGTTTAATTCCCGCTTCAGGAATGGCACGCGCGTGTCCCTCATTGACTTTTTCCAGGGCCCGGGTGAATAATGGCGGACCAACAATCTGGTTAATTACGATAACTGCAATAATAATAGTAGAAAATTCCGTTCCCCATGCTGTAAATTCTCCTGCTACTACAGTAGTCAGGCCCAGACTGACACCGGCCTGGGTTACATAAGGCATCCAGGCAATCTTCTTGAAACGGGCGGGATCGCCACCCAGAGAACCCCCGACATAACCTCCTATAACCAGGATTATCAAGCGGATAATGAATAAGCCTAAGGCAATTTCCCAGACTGTAAGAAGGATCCCCAGGGAAATAGATGCACCGACCAGGGTAAAGAATACAACATAGACAGCAGAACTGTGATCATGCAATATTTTAAGGAACTCGAGACGGTGTTTGCTATAGTTTGTCAGGATAAAGCTTCCGATAATGCAACTGAGCAGTGGCTCAATCAAGATATCAACATCCATATGCAAAAGGCTCCATTCACGAATAAATTCAGACAAAGCAAATATGCCATATCCTGCCGGCAGGACCAATATGATCTTTACTGTGGTCTTCATATTCATTGAGATTATGAAGCTCAGTATTTTTGACAAAACATATCCGAGGATAAAAGCCAGCAGCAGATCAACCAACAGCAGACCCATATGCTTAAGGGTGAAATTTGTGCTATTGATCAGCGCTTCTCCAATGGTAATGATTACGGTGAATAAAATTATAATCAGGAAATCAGTTAACACGGTAACTCCAAGTGCGGTCCGGGTAAAAGGGCCTTTTGCCCGCCTTTCATGCACCACGGCAATTGTAGATGCAGGGGATAGTGAAGCAAAAATGGTACCCACCAGAAGAGATACTGCAATCCTTGATTCAAAGTTCAACCTTTGCATAAAAGGAATGTACTCTGCAAGAAAAAATGCAGCCAGGCTGCCTAATAAAAATGTACTGCTCATCAGTCCAACGGTCATTCCGGTAATGCTCCTGAAACGGCTTCTAAGGTCCCGGAGATACAGTTCTGCCCCAACAGTAAAAGCAATGAATGCCAGGGCAATATCATTCAAGAAATCAAGATCAGCTATGGCTTCCCGCGGGATCAGCTCCAGGACATCCGGTCCGGCGAGGATCCCCATGATAAGAAAACCTGTAATCAGCGGAAGTTTCGCCAACAGGAAAAATTTTGATAGTTGATTTGACGCAACCACGATAATTGCAAAACCAGCTAAATAGATCAGAATTTGCAGATAGTTTTCCATAATATTTCACCACGCGTGGAGATCTGAAGGACAATATAAAAATTTCCGGATGATTGAAGGAAAATCCCGTGTTATTGAATCGAACACTGTATTCTAAAATCAACACCTGTTGGCAGCAGTTGGCGTTGTTTTTCGGTAATTTCTATTCAGCCCTTTCAGGGCTATTCCGGCCGCTGGTCCCTGGTGGCTGGTCCCTGATAAAAACTGCCCCGGGTACTTGGAATATCCCCCGGGGCAGATAACCCATCATGGCTCCTTACTGCTGGCTGCTGTTGTTCTTCGAGGAAAGGAAAAGGAAATCATCGCAGATGATCTCGATGGAATATCTTTTGTTCCCCTCCTTATCTTCCCAGTCGGAAGTCCGGATCCTGCCTTCCACATAGAGGCGGTCTCCTTTCTTCACGTATTCCCCTATCACCCCGGCCCGCTTGTTCCAGGCGGTGATACGGTGCCAGGTGGTATTTTCCACCACCTTCCCGTCCTTGTCGGTATAACGCTCATTGGTGGCCAGGGGAAAATGCACCACTTTGGTATCTCCCGAGAGGTTGTTGACTTTGGGCACTTCGCCCACATGACCCACTAAGGTTACTTTGTTGATACTTCTCATAACATTTGATTTTAGTTAATAAATAAGTGTTCCGTAACCTTAATACCTGGGGAGTTCAAATATCAGCGTCCATAAAGTGACTTTTTAAAAAAATTTTTTAGGGGAGATCATTTTCCACTGGTTCACAGGAACATACGAGGTTGCGATCGCCGTAGGCATTATCTATCCTTCCTGCCGGGCACCAGAACTTGTTGGTCTCCACCCATGGCAGGGGAAAGGCTGCATATTTGCGCGAATAAGGATGAGTCCACTCATCTGCTACAAGCATAGTGGCCGTATGGGGTGCATTTTTAAGAACATTATCCTCTGCATCCGCGTCGCCTGTCCTGACCCTGCAGATCTCTCCGGCAATGGAAGCCATCGCCTCGATAAAGCGATCCAATTCGGCTTTTGATTCACTCTCGGTCGGCTCTACCATAAGGGTTCCATGAACGGGGAAGGAAAGGGTTGGCGCATGAAAACCATAGTCCATCAACCGCTTGGCAATATCCGCCTCTGATATCCCGGTTTCTGTCTTGAAATTCCTGCACTCCAGGATAAATTCATGGCCCACCATGTCCTTTTCTCCGGTGTAAAGAATCTTATAATGCTCTTTCAGTTTCGCTGCCAGGTAATTGGCATTCAGTAGCGCGATCTGTGTGGCACGGGTCAAGCCCTCCTCACCCAGCAGTTTACAATATGCATGGGATATGGTCAGGATGGAGGCACTGCCCCAGGGGGCTGCTGCCACGGCATGGATGCCTTTCATACCCCCGGTTTGCACGATGGGATGGGTAGGCAGATATTCAACAAGATGATCGGCCACCCCGATTGGGCCCATACCCGGTCCCCCGCCACCATGGGGAATGGCAAAGGTTTTGTGAAGATTCAAATGACAAACATCGGCACCGATGAGCGCCGGATTGGTAAGCCCTACCTGGGCATTCATATTGGCACCGTCCATATAGACCTGTCCGCCGTTATCATGGATGATACCCATCATTTCTTTTACCCTGGCCTCGAATACACCATGGGTCGACGGATAGGTGATCATAAAGGCTGCCAGCCGGTCTTTATGCTCTTCCGCAAGCTGGCGGAGGTGTGTTATGTCTATGTTTCCCTTTTCATCGCAGCGCACTACCTTGACCTCCATACCGGCCATCACCCCGCTGGCAGGGTTGGTCCCGTGTGCCGATGCAGGGATAAGCACAACATTTCTTTGCTTTTGATCTTTATCATGCAGGTATTTTCTTATCACCAGAAGACCGGTATATTCGCCGGAAGCTCCTGAGTTGGGCATAAAGGATGTTGCTGCAAATCCGGTGATCGCCTTCAGATCTTCAGCCAGTTCACGCAGCAATTCCTGGTAACCCTCTACCTGGTCCAGGGGAACGAATGGATGTATATCGGCAAATTCGGGCCAGGTCATGGCATAAAGCTGTACGGATGCATTCAGTTTCATGGTGCAGGATCCCAGGGAAATCATGGAACGGGTAAGGGAAATGTCCTTATTCTCCAGTGATTTGATGTAGCGCATCAGCTCAGTTTCCGAACGGTACTTGTTAAATACCTCCTGCTCCAGGATGGAATCCTGCCGCTGCAGCTTTTTACCAAAGAATATCCTGTCTTCCAGCTGCTTTATCCGGACCGGCTTTTTCGATGCCGCAATGGCAAAGACTTCCAGTATCTCGTTAAGATCTTCACCGAGGGTGGCCTCATCCAGTGATATCCCTATAGTATTCTCATCCAGGTACCTGAAGTTCATCTCGCGGTCCAGGGCCAGGTTACGGACCTGCTCCGAATTGATTCCTTCCGGCATGCCAATACAAAGGGTATCAAAAAAATCTTTATTCTGTTCCCGATAGCCCAGTTTTTCAAGCGATTCTGCCAGTATTCCAGCTGCAGAATGGATATGCATGGCAATCCGGCGCAATCCTCCGGCGCCGTGATAAATGGCATACATGCCGGCCATTGAGGCCAGGAGGGCCTGTGCGGTACAAATGTTCGAGGTTGCCCGTTCCCGTTTAATATGCTGTTCCCTGGTTTGCAGGGCCATGCGCAGAGCGGGTTTCCCTTCCCGGTCTACGGAAACACCTATGATGCGTCCGGGCAGATATCTCTTGAATTCCTCACGGGTAGCAAAAAAGGCTGCATGCGGACCGCCATATCCCATGGGGATCCCAAAACGCTGAGAGCTTCCTGCAACAACATCGGCACCCCATTGTCCGGGCGGATTCAGTAAGACCAGGCTCATCAGGTCGGCAACAACAGAGACCCTGATGCCTGAAGACTTGGCACTTTCTACAAAATCTTTGTAATCATGAACCTGACCCTTACCCGAAGGATACTGCAGCTGAACGCCAAAATACGAGCTATCCAGTGTGGCTGCATTAAAATCCCCTGTCACCAGTTTAATATCCAGAGGCTCCGCACGGGTCATGAGCAATTCCAGGGTCTGGGGAAAGACATCCTGATCAACGAAAAATTTATTGCATTCTGCCTTAACCTGCTGCCTGCCGCGGGCATTGTAGAGCATGATCATGGCCTCAGCCGCGGCAGTCGCCTCATCCAGCAGGGAAGCATTGGCTATTTCCATAGCGGTAAGCTCCATAACCATGGTCTGGAAGTTAAGCAAAGCTTCCAGGCGACCCTGGGAAATCTCGGCCTGGTAAGGCGTATAGGAAGTATACCATCCGGGGTTCTCAAGGATGTTCCTCTTTATTACTGCCGGAAGGAGGGCCCGATAATAACCCATACCGATATAGCTCCTGTAGATCTTGTTCTTTGAAGCCAGGGATTTGATATGCTTCTGATACCCGTACTCGCTCATACCCCCCTGTAGGTTCATGGGGGTGTCGAGCCGGATGCCCTCCGGTATGGTCTTATCGGTCAGCTCATTCAAACTGTTCATCCCAAGCTCATTGAGCATGGAAAGAATCTCATCTTCCCGGGGACCTATATGCCGATCAAGGAATTTATCCAGTGCCATGAACGCGAAAATTTAAAGAACATCAAAATTAACAAGAATGACCCAAATCCTGACCCGGAAGTCATATGTTGAACAATAGTTCAGGAGAGGAAGGGATTCGACCTTTTCTCTGCACCGATCGAAGTGGGTGGTCCGTGTCCCGGATACACCGCTACATCATGGTCCAGCGTTAATATCTTCTCTTTCAAAGCCGAGATCAGGGTTTCACAGGCGCCACCGGGCAGGTCTGTTCTCCCTATGCTTCCTTTGAAAAGAGCATCCCCTGCTATCATAAACTTTTGCTCCCTGCTGAAGAAAACCAGTCCACCGGGGGAATGACCGGGCACATGAATGATCTCTAAAACAGAGTTTCCAAACTCAAGATGGTCTTTTTCTGATAGAAAACGCCCAACGGAAGGGGGTTGTTCAATATCCAGGCCGAACATGGCTGCCTGTTCCTTGGCACTTTCAACAATGACAAGCTCGTCCCGGTGCGCTTCAGAAACAAGATCATAGGCTTCCGTAACATACTTCCATCCCAGGATATGATCAATGTGGGCATGCGTATTGACCAGGCGAACCGGTTTCAAAGAATTGGAAAGGATCCAATCGTGCATCTTTCTGAATTCCCCCGGATCGGAACATCCGGGATCTATAATAATACATTCACCGGTCTCATCAGACAACAAATAGGTATTTTCCTGGAAAACATTGAAAGTGAAAGCTTTTATTTGAATCATACGCCCCGGCCTTTGATGATGGTGATGATGGTATAAAAGAGTATCTTGAAATCAACGTAGAGCGACATGTTCTCAATATACAGTATATCGTAACGAAGTCTTTTGATCATTTGTTCTACATTTTCGGCATAGCCGTATTTAACCTGTCCCCAGGATGTGATGCCTGGTTTTACCTTGTGCAGATGAACATAATGGGGCGCCAGGGGAATGATCTGGTCTATAAAATATTTTCTTTCAGGTCTGGGTCCGACCAGGGACATGTCGCCAATCAAAACATTCCAGAAGTTCGGAATCTCATCGAATTTATGTTTTCTGAGGAACCTTCCGAAGGAGGTCAGCCGTTCATCGTTTTTCTTCGTGAGCTTTGGCCCGTCTTTTTCCGCATCCTGGTACATCGATCTGAACTTATAGATCTTAAAGGGTTTGCCATAACGCCCTATCCTTTCATGGGAATACAAAACAGGCCCCCTGGAGGTGAGCTTGATCCCCAGGATGATCACAATATTCAGGGGTAGGGTAATGATCAGTGCGAAGAGTGATAGGACCACGTCCATGAGCCGTTTCAGATTCTCTTCCAAAACAGGCATCAGATCGTGGGAGATCTGTATCAAAGGGGTTCCCAGGAGGGTATCAATCTTGACCCTGCCGGTGAGGATATCGTAGATGTCGGGAATGGCTTTGACAACGATGCGGTAGCCACTCAGACTATTCAAAATGCGGTTGATCTTGTCGTGTTCCGAGCTCTCAATGGCGATGATCACTTCCTCTATCTTCTTTTCCTTAATGATATTATGAATCTCGGACAAACCGCCCAGGTGCCGGGTATATTCCTGCAATTGATAGTGCTTCTTATCCTTGATATTCACGAAGCCCAGGACACGGTTCCCGGAAGAAACCTCCTGTTCATTCAACTCCTTGAATATTTCCACGGCCTTAACGTTACTGCCGATCAGGAGTGTGTTGAAACCAATTTTACGGTCCCGGATACGCTTTAAGGTGATACCGGTGATGATCAACCTGAGCAGGTAGGTGATGCTGAAATGCAAACTGAACAGTACCAGGTAGGACAAATAATAACTCTTATAGGAAACTATGACATCGTCCAGTATGAGTGCAAAAAACAGGAAGGTGACACCGGCAAGGGAATTGAAAAAGGTCTGCCCCAATTCACTCAACCTTGATTTCCGGTAAACCTCCTTGTAAAAACCGGACAAATAATACAAGAGCAACCAGAACAAGGGAACAATGATAATGCCCAGGACAAACCTTAATCCGAATTCCAATTCAACATCATAACCGAAAACCTGAGGCTCGATATGGATCTTACGAAATATATAGAAGAGTGCCCAGGCAATCGCGGCAGAAAGAAAATCGAAAAACAGATAGATAAATACCTGCTTTCTGCGGTTCATATTATAGTGGTGCTTGTCCGGTTTTTGTTAAAAAACATAAAAATCGGCTGAAAATTGTCCTATAAGTAAAATTAAAGTCTTTCCAGTATCTTGTCAACTATTCTGTGTGCGAGCAGAATACTGTCGTAACCTTGATGAATGGTTTGCATCCATGCGTTGGTCTTCAGGATAGCATGGGAAAAAACCAGCATTTCATCCAGTATGCTGTTGCCATTCAGGACCAGCAAGGGTTCTTCAAACATGATCTGGGTTCCCTGGTTGACTTTTTTTCTGATGGATTGCTTGCTGTTCATGTCCACGTAAAGGATCTCATCCTTCTGAAAATATTGGATCTTAAAGGAAGCTTCCCCTGGCATATAACTGAGTGACATGTTGGCGGCGGCTCCGTTATCGAATTCAAGACGAATATGGATCAGGTCGGGAGCTTCCTTAAATACGGATGAAAGATGAACATTGATCCTTTTGATGTTCGTCTTTTTCCTGAACATGATCACATTCAAACCCTCAAAAACCTGTGAAAGCAATTTATCCTGGGCATAAGCATCCTGTCCGTCATAATGAATGTTCTTGGAGATCTCAATAAAGGAGGGATTTTTGATATAACGCGAAAGAGAGAGCAGTGCAGGATTGTAGCGTTCAGCCTGCCGTACCATTAAAGTCACGTCTGCTTCCTCGGCAATCCTGTAAAGATGATCAATCTCTTCAATGGTCAGTTCATTGATCCGGTTGAGAAATACATGGCAGGAGGACTTCAGTGCTTTCTCACTCATCTCCAGTAACTGGCTACCACCTGAGAGAAAGCTGAGCGCATCGGCCTTTTCAATTAACCGATCGGCATTTTTAAACACAGGCTGAATCAATTCACCGTTTTGCGCAACACGTTCGTAGAGAAAATAACCAACCAGATGTAATTCCGGAATTCCCTTCATTCCGTGGAAATGAATTATTTCGGGCTCATCATGCCCAATAACACCCAGTTGAATCATTAGAAAGACATTGGTTTTTGCAAACATAAAGGAAATTGATACACTTATTTTCGGGAATCTCCATGACTTTTCAACGAAGCTTGTTAAAATTTAAACTAACTTAATGGAAAATTTACTTATTGTATGGAAGATTCCTACCGGCATAAAGGACTGCGCGAGCAACTTGTGGAATCATTGAGGAACAAGGGCATAGCTGATGAAAAAGTGCTGGAAGCCATTGGGAAGATCCCACGGCATCATTTCATGGACAGCAGTTTTGTCAATTTCAGCTACAAAGACCAGGCTTTTCCCATTGCAGCGGGTCAGACCATCTCCCAGCCCTATACCGTAGCCTTCATGACAGAATTACTGGATGTCAAAACCGGCAACAAGGTTCTTGAAGTAGGAACCGGATCGGGATACCAAACCGCGATTTTGCTTGAGCTTGGAGCAAGGGTTTATACCATTGAAAGACAAAAAAAGCTTTATGCATGGGCCCAGGAAAAACTTGGAGAGCTTGGATATAAACCCCAGTTTTTTCACGGGGACGGTTTTGAGGGGAAACCCAGCTACGGGCCCTACGACCGGATTATAGTCACTGCAGCAGCCAGGGATATCCCCGATAAACTCGTGAAACAAATGAAGATTGGCGGAATAATGGTTGTTCCCGTGGGCGACCGCCTCTCTCAAAGTATGTTCAAGGTGTTGAAGACGGCAGATGACGACTACAAGACCACCAAACACGGGAATTTTGTGTTTGTACCAATGTTACCGGGGAAGGAATGAAGTTTCAGGTTCCAGGTTCCAGGTTTAATTCACTACTTACTTCTTACTATCTACTTAATGCACACCTTGCCAGTGGAAGATATTCCGGGCCTTCCGGGCGGGTTATGCTTTCATAGAGTATTAATTCGCTAATCTGTTCTTCGTGGAAATTGACCTTTTCGTATTCTTTCATTATATCCAGGAGCAATTCAGGGTTCTTGAGAAATTTGATCCTTCCCAGGGTCAGGTGCGGAGATAAGGTTCTTTCTTCCAGTTCAAAACCCAGTTCAATGAGTTGCTGCCTTAACTGCTCCTGTATATTCTTCAGGCTTTCCAGCCGGTCCTCTATTCCCATCCACAGCACCCGGGGTTTGTGCAGACCGGGAAATACGCCTACCCCATTTACTTTTAAAGAAAAGGCTGCATAGGACCGGGCTGTCCTATTCATATTTTCTACAATTTCAGGGATCATCCCGGAGGGGGTGTTACCCAGGAAAGCAAGGGTAAGATGCATCAGATCGGGACGAACCCATTTGATGGATTCCATTGAAAACCTGTCCTTTAAAACCTCCAGGGTATCAGTAATTTGATCATTGGCGGTAATCCTTACTGCAATAAAAGTTCTGTGCTTATCCATAAAAGGAAGGTAGATTGAATGGGTACAATCATTAGAATAATACAAAAATTAAATAACTTTCAAGGTATAATTTTAAAAACAGAAGATATGCCTGACAAAAAGAAGATTGCTATTGTACTTGCCGGAAGCGGTGTATATGACGGATCCGAAATTCATGAAGCGGTTATGTGCATGTATGCCGTTAAGAAGCATGGTGCAGACTATACATTATTTGCTCCGGACATACCCCAACATCACGTGATAAACCACGTGAACGGGGATGAAATGAAAGAGGACCGGTTTGTTTTAATAGAATCGGCCAGGATCGCCCGCGGAGATATCCGCGCACTCAAGGAATTTGATGCTGCAGAATTCGACGGGCTGGTTTTCCCGGGCGGCTTCGGTGCGGCCAAGAACTTATCGACCTTTGCTTTCGACGGTCCCGATTGTGAAGTGAACGAAGAAGTATCAAATGCTGTTAATGCCATGGTAGAAGCCGGAAAACCCATGGGGGCCCTGTGTATTTCCCCGGTGATCTTCGCCAAGGTATTGGGTGATGTAAAGCTTACCGTCGGACAGGACAGCGGTACCATCGATGCCGTAAAAAGCATGGGCGCCACCCACAGTGAAACCAACCACGGAGAAGTTGTGGTTGATGAAAAATACAAGTTGGCTACAACCCCCTGTTATATGCTGGATGCCAATATTGTCCAGATACATGACGGTGCCATGAACGTGGTCAGGAAGGTTCTTGAAATGTCATAGCACTCCCTTTTCGATCATTTGCACGATTTCTTCTATGTCCCGGTCCTCGCCTCCCGGATCGTAGTCATCTTTTAAATTGCTGCCGAACAGGCGGGCTAGGGTTTGCCAGAAAAAAGCCGAAAGGGATCCCCTGAATTCCCTGACCAGGTTGTAGGAGGTATCCCCGGTTTCCCGGTCCACCAGCTTGATAAGAATCCGGCCCTGGGTGATGGTCAGTTGTTTAAGTTCTTCTTCATACTTGTCAAAAAGTTCATTTTCCAGGACCCTGGTGAATCTTTTCTGATCTCTTTTCTCGGGAATTTTTTCGAGGTTTCTCTCGAGATACTGGAGTATCCGGGCGGATAGTTTGGCCCAGGGATAGGCTTTTTTAACATTGCGTATCAAGCGGGTATATCTTCTGCGTTCCCGCTCATTCTTGAATTTTCTTTCGGAAAAGATATATACTTCCTCTATGCCGGCAACCATAAAGGTGTCCCCTTCCTCGATCACCATTTTCCAAACTTCCAGGTCATCGATATGGATCACTTCCTGGGCATCAACCGATGGCAATACCATCGTAAGAAAGAGCAAAGAGGACCATATGTGCTGCCGGATATATTTCATTTCAATCCCTGGCTAATGTCGCCTGAGTATGAACATGTAAATCATATCTTATTAAACGATTGTTCAATCTTTTCGTTTATTTTTAGACGCTATTAATTGAAACTAAGTCAAATTTCGTACCATAAAATTATGAAAAGAAAATTAATCAGTGCCCTGGTTATTAGTCTGAGCATCTCGCATGCATGCAGCGATCGCGGTCCGGAAAAAGCAGGGATGACCCCGGAAAATCAGCAGGTTCCGGAAAAATTATGGACCAGTGAGCAATTCACGCGCTCCAAGAGATACAGAAGTCTTGAGGAGGCCTATGCAGAACCGGACAGCGTGGTAAATCTAGCGCTATATTCCAAAGAACTGGGCTCCGTACCCGGGAATATTGACACCTTCCGAAACCTGCAGCTTTTAGGTCTAAATCATAATGGTCTTACCCAATTGCCGGGAACGGTTGGAAATTTAACTTACTTGCAGAAAGTGCATTTAAATCACAATGATTTCCGGGTATTTCCTGAAATTCTGACCCAATGCAGGTATATGGAAACCATCTTATTATCAAACAATCAAATAAAAACTATTCCGGGAAGTATTAATAAGTTTGTATTTCTTGAAAACCTGGTCCTGAACAACAATCAGATCAGTGAATTACCCGAAGAATTGTTCGAACTGGATCGCCTGAAAGTATTAGGTTTGGGCCGTAATAAACTGAAAACGCTCCCTGATGATTTTAACAGACTTGAAAATCTTGAAAAACTGAACCTTGAGTATAATCAGCTTACCGGGCTCCCCAAATCAATAATCAAATCCGGTATTAAACGAATTACAATAAAAGGCAACCCAATGACTACAGGATATATCAGGGAACTGAAAGAGAAAATGCCTGATACCCGGTTTGAATAATAAAAAAAAGGGATGCGGGCCGCATCCCTTTTTTTTGTAATACTATGAACTATTGCATGATCATTTTACCCGTTGAAACACTGTTGGCACCGTTCAGCTTATAGGCATAGATACCTGCAGGCAGACCGTTGCGTTCAATGTATATCTGGCTGTCATGGATATTGTCACGGGAATGCACAAGCTGTCCGTTAATGGCATAGATCTGCAAGGAGAAGGATTTCCCTTCCGGATTGTCAAATGATATGGTGGCCATTTCAGCTACGGGATTCGGATATACCTTGGATTCAAAAGAGGTCATGAAATGCTTCTCAACACCAACGAGGGGATCGGTGAAGGTCTTGGTCCAACCGACGGGCCAATCGTCCCCGGATGGATCGAAGCAACCTTTGTAGTTGACTACATCGAACCAGGCATCCAAAGAAGTAAAATCAGCACCACTGACATCACCACTTGGCAATGGATTATCTTTACTTACACCAACATCGGCTGCTGAATTTCCGGCAGTAGCAAAATAGTTGGCAAAAGCGGTTGATGAATCAGCAGGAATGGTATAAAGGGGTTGATCATTATCGTCTTTAGGGGAATAGACAGTGAAAATGTTTTCAGCGGTACCATCGGCAATATTCTGGAATATATTATTCTCCAGTTTAAGTATCCCTTTATTCCATTGTGTGAAAGAACCTCCCAGGTCCCCACCTGTAAACTCTTCAACGTATTCAAGACGAACTCCTTTGGCCTGTTCGGCAAAGATGCTGTTATGGTATTGACCACTCCAGAAATCCCTGAGGGTCAGAGCTCTGTCACCGGCAGATGCACCGCCGCCAACATAGGTAGCATTGGAAATGGTGCTTGTTGCAAAGGGCTCACCATAACGCTTGCTGCTGGGGCCGCCATCGTGTTCGCCAAAGTTGTCGCCCGTTCCGTCACCCAGTTGATGGGTATAAATGAACTGAAGATAGCCATTGAAACCTTCATCAATGTCATAGGAATCGTCGGCACAGTCAACCACGACCAGGTACTTGGAACTTACACTACCGCCAAACCACTCGATACCGTCATCATCATTGGAAACTACCTCAACATGATGGATGGTGGTTCCGGAACCTACAGCCCCGAGCGTCAATCCGTTGATCTCTTCATCAGCCTTAAGCTCAACACCTGCATGCCGGATAGAAACATAACCAAGAGAACCTGAGTTATCATCGGCTGTATTCCCTCCATACAAAGCTCCTTCAGCAGTGGGTACTCCTTCTATATCATTCTGATCCGTAGGATTGTTATGGGTGCCGCTGCCAAGGATGATCACCCCCCCCCATTCTCCACGGAAACTGGTTTCACGGTCCAGGTCAACATCGGCTTCTGAAGTGAAAACAATGGGATTGTCGGCAGTTCCGTTGGCGATGATCTTACCGCCGCGTAAAACAATAAGGGCGCTGGCATTTTCCACCGAACCGGCGTAACCACGAACCACCGTACCCGCTTCTATTGTCAGGGTGACCGTACTGTCAACGAAAACATATCCATCCAGATAATAATCATTGTCAGCGGTCCAGGTCTCATCAGCAGTTATGTGACCTGATTTATCAACATCTGCTGTAAAACCTGTCACAGGCATCAAAATAACTGCAATTAAAACTGTAAGGATTCTTTTTTTCATAACGAATGTTTTTGATTAAACAATTTGTTGGTCAAAAATACAACGGGGCTGACAGGCAGCGGTTAAGCCTATATTATTTGTTTATGAAAATTAGATGGTTTTTGAAGTCTGAAATGGCAGGTTTAAGACTTGGGTCAGGAGAAATTAACATTTATTTATTGAACTGATAGGTGATGCTAACAGAAAACTCCCTGCCCATGTAATACCTTATATAACTATACTCGTCATCATTGGGCATGATAAAACTCTGATTGAATTGAGGATCGAGCAGGTTCTCGGCTGATACCCTTAATGTGAAGTTCGAATAGAGGGTTTTACTCAGATTTATGTTAAGCCTCGGAAATGGCCTCTGGTAAGTGTCGGGTGTATTGAACCTGTTCAGGATTACGATCTTGGGTCCTTCAACATTGAATGCAATGTTCCCGTCCAAGCCGATATCGGAATTTGTATATCCCAGGTAGGTATTGACCATATAGGGTGCCTGCCCATACAAGGGCCGTGTTGCGCTGAAGGCGGGATCCACTGACCTGGCAATATCCAGCCGCAGGGGGTCGACATCTGTGATGCTTTTAATGATGGATATATTGGTGCCTAACTCAAAATCTGCTAAAAAGGAAACAAAACCCAAATTTTTTCTTAGTTCAAACTCCACACCATACAGATCAGCATCCGCACCATTCCTGTAAGTGGACAATTCAGATTCGGTCTGTCTTTTATATCGTTCAATGGGAGAGAATATCTTCTTATAGAAACCGCTTAAAGAAATCATCTCGCCGGGATTAAAAAAGTATTCCCAACGAAAATCAAAATTGTTTACCAGTCCCCTTTCCAGGTTGGGATTGCCTTCTATGGTTACTCCTTCTGTGTATTCATAGAATGCATAGGGTGCTCTCTCCCTGAATGAGGGACGGGTAATGCTCCTGCTGACCGCAAAGCGAATATTCATCAAGTCACTGATGGTATAAGTCATATTGATCGAAGGAAGAAAGTCCAGATCTTCTGTCGATGCCTGCTTAAACTGCCGTTTTTGGGACGCCCGCGTATACACAAATGTATCGACCTTGTTTTTTATGAATGTTTCACTGAACTCTGCCCGCGCGCCCCCTACTATTCTCAGTCTTTTAAACACGGGAAGATCGAACATGATATAACCGGAACTGACGATATCTTCTCCCCGGTAACTGTAGACCTGGTCTGAAAAAAACGAGTTGGTATAATAGGCCGATCCTGTCCAGGTGCCGGTTACCGAATCATAATTTACTATATTCTCATCCGCTAAAAAAGCAGAGGGATCGCCGTTATAACCGGCAAGCTGAACCCGCGTATTTACGGTGAACCGGTTTTCATCGGAATTTCTTAACTTACTTATACAGGAACCGCCGAATTTCAGCTTTGCCCCGGTGCCCGTGATCTGTAATGGCTGTGTGTAATCAAACTTCAGGTTCAGATCATCTTCATACATTTCCCGGAACCGTCTTTCGGGTTTTCTGTTCGGTCTGATATTATAGATGGTATCACCATTCGATGGGATAATTTCATTAATGAAAAATCTCAGATCAGGTTCATTCTGCACAGCATGGGTAAAGGCGACCATATAGTCTATCCCCGCTTTATTCAGGGAAGGCAGAATACTTTTCCCGGACAGATGGTAGGAGTTCAATGAACGTTCAAGGTATTCCAGACTGTATTTATCCAGATCAAATTCATCAGAGGTAACGGTGGTACCAACCATATAACGACTGGTCCGGATCCCATTTTGATTCCGTATATAATTCAGTCCGACCTTATTATAATTATTTAATTTAAGATTCAGTCCCATTAAGGCACTCCAAATGACATCGTTATCCGATTCTTCAACTCCAGTCGTCTCCATCGGGCTTACAGCGCTTGCTGAAGTAGCTTCCCATTCATCCAGCCTGCCGTTCCGGTAGTAACTGCTTTTCATACTGTAGCTGAAAGAACCTATGTAACCCAGTGTCATATCACCCAGGAAGGCTTGATTCCCGATAGAAAATGAATAACTCTGGTTTAATGGTGCCGTGGTATTATCGAAAGACCATATTTTGTTAAATGCCCTGGAGACTTCATTGCTTAAATAAACCTGGTCCTTCCTCAGTGCAAGAGGCAATTCCATGCCCCGGGCTTTGTCAGGGATATCCCTCAATCCATCATCAACGCCCCACCAGTCGGTTTTGCTTTTTTCATAACCGAAATATTGATCCTTGAAATGCGTGTTTACATTAAATCCTATTTTGGCTGAAGCCGATATGCTGAATTTGTTGGGGAAATCCTTTGTTTCAATATTGACCAGGCCACCTGAAAAACTTGGCTGATCAGGAGAATAAGTCTTTAAAACGATCATATTTTCAATCAGGCTGCTGGGAAAAAGATCCATCTGAACGGTATTGAAGTTAGGATCCAATCCCGGTATTTCAGCACCATTCAGGGTAACTTTCATGAAACGGTCACTCAATCCCCGGATGTAAACATATTTCCCATCCTGAACCGATATCCCTGTCACACGTCTCAAGGCCCCGGCAGCATCACTGTCACCCAGTCTGGATATCTGCTGGGAGGAAATACCGTCAAGGACCGTGGCAGACTTGCGCTGCATGACCTGCAGGGCCGCTTCCGTGCGGGTTTGTCGCCGGGCAGCAACGACCACCTCACTCAATGCTACCGTAGCCTGGCCCAGGTTGGCGTTAAGGACGGTAACCTGTCCCGGTTTGATCTCCACCCCGGGAAAGTTCTGGGGATCATAAGATATATAGGAAATGGTTATATCAACGGTACCCGGTTCCAGTCCGGTGAAGGAATAATTACCGTCAAAATCTGAAATGGTCCCCCTGGTTGTACCGGTGACCACGACTGTAGCACCGATCAAGGGCTCACCGGTTTCGGCATCGATGATCTTTCCCCTTAGTGTGCCGTCCTGGGCATAAAGCAGGGATGAGAACAAGAATGAAAACAAAACGGAAACAATGGATTTTAACCTCATTTTATAGTGATCATTTCAATGTGCAATATCCTGTGTATGTGTGTATTACATTTTATTCTAAGAATACTGAACCAATTTCTAAAGTAAGTTCTTCACCTTCACTTGAATATGATGAAGAGATTATCATAAGCTTAATTTTATGTTAGGCTCATTTTAATGAAGCATGAATTGTTTTGCATTAAATTAATATTGAACCAATGTCCGTTTTCGGGTGTTAGAATTCTTCACCCTGTTTTATTAGATTTGTCAAAAATTCAGCTTATGAAAATGGATTCCAACGACCGTGATTACAGCAACGGGGAGATCACGGTGCACTGGAGACCTTCAAAATGCATTCATGCCACGACCTGCTACAGGGAGCTGATAGAAGTATTCAATCCGAGGAACCGTCCCTGGGTCAACATGAATGGAGCATCTACGGATGATATTATCAGGATCGTCAGGAAGTGTCCGACCGACGCGCTGACCTATGATTGGAACGATCCTTCAAAGAAATCGGAAAAACCCGGTATCAAAAGGGATGCAGGACTAAAGAAGGAGCAGGAAAACCAGTACAACCGGGAGCCCGTGAAGATCAAGATCATGAAGGACGGCCCCATCCTGGTGGAAGGAGATTTTAGGATTACCGGCCCGGAGGGCAATGAACTACAATCAATATTCATGACCTCATTTTGCCGTTGCGGTCAATCGGGCAATATGCCTTTTTGTGATGGTTCGCATCGTTTATCCGGTTTTAAAGACAATTAACGATCATGTCAGAAAAACAAGCACAATTCAGAATAATCAAAAACGGTCCGATAGAGATAAAAGGAAATTTTACGCTTAACGGAAAAGACGGACAAGTCATTGACTCAAAAAAGGCAGTTTACCTGTGCAGATGTGGCGGTTCCGGGAACAAACCCTTTTGCGATGGTTCACACGAAGAAAAGGAATTGAACGACTGAAGGCTTTCATAGGGTTGTGGACAGAAATCGCGATCAGGAGACATATAGAACCGTACAGCATAAGCTGGCCAAGAATCCACTGGTAAGAATACTTTTTCTGACCGGTGGTACCTTATCCGTCGGACTGGGTATTCTGGGTATTTTCCTGCCCCTTTTGCCCACCACTCCATTTTTACTCCTGACGGCATACCTGTATTACCGAAGTTCGCCCATAATGCACACCTGGCTGATGTATCGCAGCCCTTTCAGCAAATATCTACAGGACTATGCATACAGGAAGATCATCCCTGTACGGGTCAAGATCTACAGCATTTCTTTATTGTGGATCACCTTGAGCATTTCCGGAATCCGGGCCACCGATAATATCTATATTAGGATTATCTTAGCCATCATTGGAATGGGTGTAAGCTTGCACGTATTATCCTACAAAAGCAAAATGTAAATTTATGTTTGTTATCCTGGGCATACTGGCTGCCGGGACCCTGGCGGGCTACCTGCTGAGAAAAAACCGGCCGGTCATTCAAATATCTTCGGTCCTGCAAAATTTGAGCATCCTGCTCCTTTTGTTCTTCCTGGGTTACCGGGTAGGTACAAATCAATCCATCATTCAACACTTTGACAGGATCGGTTTATTGTCCCTGGGGATCACCGTCATAGCCTTGTTGTTTTGCTGGTTTTTGGGGCGGATTTTTCAACATTATTACGGGAAAAGTGAAGAATAGCCTGTTCATAGCCCTAAGCTTTGTTTTCGGGATTGTCCTGGCCCTGTGGCAAATGATCCCTGATGACTTATTCCCTGAAAACGCGGATCAGTATGCCTTGTATGCCTTATTGTTTCTGGTGGGTATGCTCATGGGAGCCAACCCCGACCTGTGGCGGTTCATCAGGAATCTCAACTGGAAGATTCTTATGGTTCCCCTTCTTACCATGCCGGGTACTTTACTTGCAGTTTCAGTCTTTTATCTCTTTGCCGGAGATCCGGGGTTCAGGGATATCCTTGCGATAGGGTCAGGCTTTGGTTATTATAGTTTATCCAGCATTTTGATCACGGAGTTCTCCGGTGAAGAGATCGGGGTTATTGCTTTGATGTCCAATATCTTCAGAGAACTTATCACCCTGATCTTTGCCCCTTTGATCGTCCGTTTTTTCGGTCCCTTGTCCCTTGTATTGTCCGGTGGAGCTACAAGTATGGATACGACTCTGCCGGTAATCACACGCTATTCGGGAACCGGCTATGCTGTTCCGGCACTGATTCATGGCATGGTACTGACTTTTCTGGTACCTTTGATCATAAGCTTCTTGTATAATATTTAATATCGATATTATGCCTGTCTTTCAAGTCCGAACCTTTTCTGAAGTCGACAGGCTGGAACAGGTCCCCGGCATCCCCCGTGCATTGAAATGGAATCCATGCTGCCACAAACCGCTGGCCGGAACGCCTAAACGACTTCGCGCACCTGATCGGCGGCTTCCTGAAGGGTTATGGCCGAACCCACCTTCAAACCGGATGCATCGATAAGCTTTTTTCCTTCTTCGGCATTGGTGCCTTGCAAGCGAACAATAACCGGAATATTGATATTTCCTATCTTTTTATAGGCATCTACTACGCCCTGGGCAACCCGGTCACAGCGTACTATTCCACCGAAAATATTGATCAGGATGGCTTTTACATTGGGATCTTTCAGAATGATCCGGAAACCTGCTTCTACGGTTTCGGCATTGGCTGTTCCCCCTACATCCAGAAAATTAGCAGGGTCCCCGCCGGAAAGTTTGATGATATCCATGGTGGCCATGGCCAATCCGGCACCATTGACCATACATCCAACATTGCCATCCAGTTTAACAAAATTCAGATCATACTGGGCAGCTTCCACTTCAGTGGGATCTTCCTCTGACAAATCCCTGAGCTCGAGGTAATCTTTATGCCTGAAAAGTGCATTATCATCCAGGTTTACCTTGGCATCCGCCGCCATGATCTTATCATCCGAGGTTTTGATAACCGGATTGATCTCAAAAAGTGAGGCATCACTTTTTTCGAAAGCCAGATAAAGGGCCATGGCAAAACGAACCATTTCTTTGAATGCATGGCCGTCAAGACCCAAATTAAAGGCGATCTTCCTGGCCTGGAAAGGCTGCAGGCCCAGACCTGGGGTAATCTCTTCCCGGAATATCTTTTGCGGGGTTTTCTCAGCTACCTGCTCAATATCCATCCCTCCTTCCGTAGAATACATGATGGTGTTCCGCCCGAGGTCACGGTTCAGCAGAATACCCATATAAAATTCCCTGATCTCCGAAGTACCGGGGTAATAGATACCCTGTTCCACCAATACTTTTTGCACCAGTTTGCCTTCGGGGCCCGTCTGCGGTGTAACCAGGGTCATGCCGAGAATCTGCCCGGCATGATCCCTGACTTCTTCGAGGGACCTGGCAATCCTGACCCCCCCGCCTTTACCTCTTCCTCCTGCATGGATCTGGGCCTTAATAGCCCAGGTATCTGCTGAAGTAGTCCGTTGAATCTCCTTAGCGGCTTCTACAGCTTCATCCGGGGAGGTCACAACCTTATTTCGCGGGACGGGTACTTGGAATTTCTTGAGAATGTCTTTAGCCTGGTACTCGTGAATATTCATTTTGCAGAACTTTATGCATCAGCGAAAATATCATTTTTTTTCTAACTTAAGCTCCCTGTTATGACACGTCAAATGCGCAAACTAAAAAACGAAGAACTGGGCCGGCCGAATCTTAATGAATACAGGGAACTTAAAAAACTCCCCCTTGTGCTGGTACTCGACAATATCCGCAGTCAAAATAATGTGGGTTCTATTTTCAGGACTGCTGATGCCTTTCTTACCGACCATCTTTGCCTGTGCGGCATAACGCCCCGGCCACCGCACCGGGAGATACACAAGACAGCACTGGGGGCCGAAGATTCCGTTGAATGGAAATACTATAAGGACACACTGGAAGCAATAGAAGAACTTGGCGCTAAAAATTTCAGGATCATTGCTGTTGAACAAACCGAATTTTCCATACCTTTGTGGGATTTCCAGCCCAAAAAAAATGAAAAGATCGCATTAATTTTTGGTCACGAGATCCGGGGCGTAGACCAAAGGGTTGTGAATCAGTGCGACCATAGTCTTGAAATACCCCAATCCGGGACAAAACATTCACTGAATGTTGCCGTTTCTGCCGGTGCGGTACTTTGGGATATCTACAGGGAATATAAAATAAGGGCAACCTGAAACCGGGTTGCCCTTATTTGGAAGCTAATTTCAAGCAATTATTCTACGATGGATTTAAAGCTGTCTTCTTCAAAATACCTGAAAAATTCGAGGTCTTTGCCCGCGTAATCTTTCCACTTGGAATCTTTGGCAACTGCTTCGCGCAGAGCACTGAAAACTGCTTCATCATCACCTTCCCTGGCTGCAATTACAGCGGAAAGATAATGTGCCTTGGCTGATTTATCAGGCATGTTGCTAAGAATACTTTTAGCGCCTGGATATTTTTCAAGCATGGTCTTTGCAAGTGCAGAGTTGAAGGAAACCGTAGTTCCAAAATAGCTTTCAGCTGCTTCATATTCACCCTGCATTATCTTGATGATACCCAGGTTGTAGTTTGCTGCATCGCCGACTTCGGTAGCAGAGGTAAAGAGGTTTTCCGCAGTTTCAATGTCATCTTTCATCAATGCGATTACGCCCAGGTTATTCTTAACCACATCGTTTTCTTTAAGTTCCTTGGCTTTCAAGAATGCATCTTCAGCAGCATCAAGATCGCCCAACATGACGGATACATAACCAACGTTATTAATGGCCCGGAAACATTCGGGATAGCCTTCAAATGTCTTTTTATAGATATCCCGTTTTTTGGCCATGTCATCATACAAGGTAGCTGCATAGAGCATCTCTTCCATGTTGAGTGTATCCGGATCGGACTCGATGAATTCCTGTATCTCTTCATCGGACCAACCTATCTTTTCAGCGTTGAAGATCATCTTCGAACGGCGCAATTCAGGCAGGATTTCATCTTTAAGCACTTCAAAAGCTTCTGACAGATTTCTAATCTCCTTTTCCCGTACAGCGGGATCAGAATACATGGACAGAACCCTGAGGATTAATTCCTTATCAGGAATGTCGGAATTTTGTACCAACTCCTTAAAGCCTTCCCAGTCTTCTGCTGTGGACATCAATTCGAAAAGCTCCTCGTCTTTGGGTACGTCAATTCTTGAGCGTCTCAGCTCACGATCAAGATAACGTTTGGCGGATTTCTGACGATCTTCAGAAAGCTTTTCATTAAAATCCAGCGGACCATCGGGGGAAGCATAGGCAGAAACAGTAATACCTCTCATCTCCATTCTTTCATTCTCCTTGGTCTTTTTCATAAAGTCGCCCATGCCTTGAACATCTTCTTTCCTCAACTCCGAGTTACGTACCGTGGAGCGATTGATAACATAGTGTATATCAGCCATGTATTCTTTCGGCACGATGCGCTGGAACTTATCGCCTACCATGACGGGTTTGGGATCCATCAGGACCAGTGTCGGGGTGGCAATGACTCCGTCGGCGATCTTGTAAGGATCCATGGTTACAGAATTATTCCCGGCGCTTGCTTCTGCAACGATCATCAGTTCGGACCGCAGCATGGCCGGATCATAATCAATCTCTCCCTGATAGTTGAAAGAACCACCATCCCAGGAAATGACTTTGTAGTTATCTTCTACCTTTTCACCCTGGACCGTTACAGATTCATAAGTAGTTTCTCCCCCTTCATACGTGAGTGTTGGGGTTGCCGTTAAAATCGCTTTTTTGTTAAAATACTTTTCCGGATAGGTAACGTCAATGGTCACAGCCACCTTTCCGCCATGTGTTTCGAGGATTTCAGGAGTTACCTTGTAATTTACTTCACTGGCATTCTCCTTCATTTTGTTGAGTCCGCCGCAGCTGCTTATAAGGAGTGCAGCAGACAGGAAGGAAGCTAGGTAGATCAGTCGTTTCATAATTGCTTGATTATTAGTTTAATATTTGGATTCCTGAATTTGAGTTTTACAAACTTAATAATGTTTTTTCAATTTATAAAACTTTTACGCTGAGTTTATTACAAAATTAATGATTCGCTATGACGCGTGTAATGCCGTTTTTATAGTTTTTACCGAAGATTTCCCATTCAATCCAACGGTAATCATTTTCCTTTTTGACAAAGTCCAGTTCGTCTGCAGCCACCAGCAATACAGGGAAATCTTCCACCGATCTCAGATAGGTAAAATAACCATCCTGTATCTTTTTCAGGTAATCCGCATCGATCTCCTGCTCGTAGCTCCTGCCTCTTTCCCTGATATTATTTAGTAAGCGGGATGGTTCAACATGAAGATAAACATACAGGTTGGGTTTCGGAAGGCGGGGAATGACCATGTTATACAATTGATGAAACAACCTGAATTCATCGTCCGGCAGGGTGGCCCGGGCAAAGATCAGGGACTTTGAGAAATGATAATCGGCGATTACCGAGGATTGAAAGAGCTCGGGGTCCCGGATATTATGCTTCAGATCATTATACCTGGAAGCCAGGAAGGAGAGCTCCAGCGGAAAAGCATAGCGTTGCTGATCCTTGTAAAATTTTGGGAGAAAAGGATTTTCCGCGAATCTTTCCAGCAAAACGCGGGCTTTGTGCCGCTCAGCAATCTTCCGGACCAGGGAAGTTTTACCCGCACCGATGTTGCCTTCTATGACCAGGTACCTGTACTTCATCGCGAAATCTGTAACCCTGTAACACTAAAATTCGGGTTCCACGCCCATATTGTAAAAGGTAAAGGCCCAGCGATCGGTCCATTCATCAATGAGTTTCCTGGTAGGGGTACCGGCTCCATGCCCCGCCTCTGTCTCGATACGGATTATGACCGGGTTTCGCGGGGATACTTTTTCCTGCAGTGCAGCCCCGTATTTGAAGGAATGGGCCGGCACCACTCTGTCGTCATGATCGGCAGTGGTAACCATAACCGCCGGGTATTCTTCTCCTTCAGCAATATTGTGTAAAGGTGAATATTTTAAAATGTATTCGAACTGAACCGAATCATCGGATGATCCGTAATCATAAATCCAATAGCGACCGATAGTAAACTTGTGGAAACGAAGCATATCCATGACGCCTACATCGGGAAAGGCAACTTCAAACAGATCGGGACGTTGATTCACCACCGCACCAACAAGTAATCCCCCGTTGGAAGCGCCGTTGACAGCCAATCTGCCGGGATTGGTATAGCCTTCCCGGATCAGGTATTCGGCTGCAGCAATGAAATCATCGAAAACATTTTGCTTGTTCATAAGCCTGCCGGCATCATGCCAGTCTTTACCGTATTCTCCTCCACCCCTTATATTTGCAACGGCATAGATTCCGTCGTTCCGGAACCATACGGTATTGTAAACCCGGAAAGACGGCAAAACGGGGATATTGAACCCGCCATAACCATAAAGCATGGTGGGATTTTTTCCATTCAGCTCCAGGTCTTTCCCGTGGGTAATGAACATGGGAACGGTGGTACCATCCTTGCTTTTATAGAAAACCTGCCGGGTAATGTACTCTTCCGAATTGAAACTAATCTCGGGTTGGAAGTATAATTCCAGGCTATCTTTTGTAACATCATATTTATATACAGATTCCGGCTGGATAAATGATTCAAACTCAATAAAGGCCAGTTCGTCTTCTTCCTCTCCGCTGATACGGGACACGGTTCCAATACCGGGCAGTTCGATTTCTTTTTCAAAAGTCCCATCCGGTCCGAACATGGAAATAAGGCTCCGGGCATCTTGCAAATAATTGACAATAAGTTTGCCGCCTGCCACCTGGCCGTTATTCAGAACTTTTTCAGTATCTTCAGGTATAAATTCTGTTATTTGGGGGTCATCCCCGAATGTAACTGCAAGGATCTTGTATTTCTCGGCACCGTCATCGGTATAAATAAGATGTTTGTCCTGAATATCTCCGATATAACCATAATTGTTCTCAAAACCTTCGAACAGAGGTTTAAAATCAGGAGCCAGGCTGGCCTTGCTGAAGTAAAGCGAATTACCGCTCGTAGACTCATACGAGCTTAGCAGAAAATATTTTTTATCTTCAGTAACGCGCAATCCAAAACCACGATTTGGATGTTCCGCATCTTCATATATGAGGATATCCTCATACTGTGGGGTGCCGACTTTATGATAATATACCCGGGCATTCCGATTCACGCCGGTAAGTTGCTCGTCCTCGTCAGTTTCGGGAAAACGGGTATAGAAAAATCCATCCTTGTACCAGCTGATACCGGAAAATTTGATCCATTTGAGATGATCTTCCAGGTCGGTCATGTCATCCAGCTTCCGGACCATGATCTCCTGCCAGTCCGAGCCCCCCCCGGAAATAGCGTAAGCCACGTATTTTCCGTCTTTGGATACGCTGAAATTCCGGAGGGATATGGTCCCCTCTTCAGATAATAAATTGGGATCTATGACCAGTTTGGCTTCCCCGTCCAATTCTTTCAACATCATCCAGACATCCTGGTCCAGCAATCCGTCATTGAACCTGTAAAAGTATTTTCCTCCTGCCTTGACCGGTGCACTCATGCGGGCATAATCCCACATTTTGGTGAGTTGTTCCTTTAATTTATCCCGGTAGGGTATTTGCTCCAGGTAGGCTTCTGTGAATTGGTTTTGCAGTTTGACCCAGGTCCCGGTCTCTTCAGAACGGTCATCTTCGAGCCATCTGTAAGGATCAGGCACCTTGGTGCCAGAATAGACATCTACCGTATCCACTTTAGGGGTTTCGGGATACTGCCGCTGTTCACTTTTACATCCCATTATGAAAAGCAGGATAGCTAAAAAAAAGATTGTATTTCTCATGGTTTTGTATTTTTATTCATCAAAAATACAGAACTATTCCGGGCTACCAGCGGTTGGGATGCTTTTCATCCTTGCCGCCTTCTTCTTCCCGGCGGTCGTCCCTTCTGCCTTGTTTCCGGTCCTGCTTTCGATTTTCTCTTCTCGGGTTCCGCTGATGATCACTTCCTCCTTTCTGTTCTGACGCAGACCCGGGCCGGGGTAACAAAGCTTTACGGGATAATTTAAGTTTACCGGTCCTTTTATCCAGATCGATGAGTTTGACTTCGACCTCATCTCCTTCCTTAAATACATCTTCAACCTTATCGATACGTTTCCAGTCTATCTCGCTGATATGAAGCAAACCTTCTTTTCCGGGCAGGATCTCAATGAAGGCTCCAAAAGATACGATTGATTTAACCTCACCTTTGTATACATTCCCGATTTCGGGTACGGCAGTTATGGCCTTTATCCTTTCCCTTGCTGCATTAATCGATTCTTCATTGGAAGCAAATATATCCACGACACCCAGGTTGTCAATTTCATCAATAACGATGGTGGCACCTGTTTGTTCCTGAATCTCCTGTACCACTTTACCTCCCGGACCAATAACCGCACCGATCATTTCTTTCGGAATGGTCATCTTGATGATCCTGGGTACGTGTGGCTTGAAGTTCTCACGTGGTACATCGAGTGTTTCCAGCATAATGTCCAGAATGTGGAGTCGCCCTTTCTTTGCCTGTTCCAGTGCCTCCTCCAAAATCTCATAAGAAAGACCCTCTACCTTAATATCCATCTGTGTGGCTGTAATCCCGTCACGGGTCCCGGCTACTTTGAAGTCCATATCCCCCAAATGATCTTCATCCCCGAGAATATCCGACAGGATAGCGTATTTTCCAGAGTCAACATCTGTAATCAATCCCATAGCGATTCCAGAAACCGGTTTGCTTATCTGCAATCCGGAATCCATCAGGGCCAATGTACCTGCACAAACGGTAGCCATGGATGAGGAACCGTTTGATTCCAGAATATCGGAGACTACCCGTACCGCGTAGGGATTGCTTGATTCTTCAGGCATCACTTTTCTCAGGGCACGCAGGGCGAGGTTCCCGTGCCCGATCTCACGCCGGCTGATGCCCCTCACGGGCCGGGCATCACCTGTTGAGAAGGGCGGGAAGTTGTAATGCAAAACAAACTTATCCGTTCCCTGTATAAGCACTTCATCGATGATCTTCTCATCCAGCTTATTCCCCAGAGTGACTGTGGTAAGCGATTGGGTTTCGCCCCGGGTGAACAACGCGGAGCCATGGGCTGCAGGCAGGTAATCCACCTCGCACCAAATGGGCCGGATCTCATCGGTCTTTCTGCCATCCACCCGGATTCCTTCATCCAGGATCAATTTTCTGAGTGCTTCTTTTTCCACATCATGAAAATAACGATCCACCAACTGTACAGGTTTGTCTTCCTCCTCACCGGGCATGCTTTCCAGGAATTCTTCTTTTATTTTGGAATAGGCTTCCGAACGTTCGTGCTTACTTAACCGGGATTTGCCTGCTTCATAAACCTTATCATAGGTCTGCTCAAATATCTGTTTCCTGAGCTCCTCGTCGTTAACCTCATGCCCGCAGTCCCTTTTCTTCTCCGTACCCAGCTCTTTCATCAGTTCTTCCTGCATAAGGCAGTGTTTTTTGATTTCCTCATGAGCGAACTTAATGGCTTCGAGCATTTCCGCTTCGGAAACTTCGTTCATCTCGCCCTCCACCATAAGAATATTATCCTTGGTAGCGCCAACGAGAATATCAATATCGGCCATCTCCAGTTCAGAAAAGGTGGGATTGATCATCAGTTTATTGTTGACCCGGGCTACCCGTACTTCCGACATGGGTCCGTTGAAAGGCACATCCGAAACGGCCAGTGCAGAGGATGCAGCTAAGCCTGCAAGTGCATCGGGAATGATATCATGTTCGGCAGATATAAGAAAGATACTTACGAAAGTATCCGCATGATAATCATCCGGGAACAGGGGTCTCAGCGCCCTGTCAACCAACCTGCAAATCAACACTTCATAATCTCCCGGCCGGGTTTCCCTTTTCAAGAATCCTCCCGGAAATCTGCCGGCCGAAGCAAACTTTTCTTTATATTCAACCGAAAGAGGCATGAAATCTACATCCTCTTTGGCTTCTCTGGCTGAAACCACGGTAGCCAGCAACATGGTTTTCCCCATTTTTACAACTACCGATCCATCTGCTTGCCTGGCAAGCTTGCCGGTTTCAACAGTAATGGTCCTTCCGTCATCCACCTTTATGCTCTTGGTGACCGTGTTGAATAATTGATCTTTACTCATTGTTATAACTTTTTAATCGTGAGGTTACCCATCACGTGAATTGATGATATTGTCAGATGAATAAACTACCTCGCGGCAGAGCCACGAGGTATTAACAAAATTAATACTTCTTCTCGAAGCAGAGCTTCGGGGAACTAACCCCATAGAGAATTAGAATGGGACTCCGAATGAACCTTTCCATAAATATAAAAAAGGCAATTTCGGGAATTGCCTTGTGGTTTACTTTCTAAGGTTCAATGACTTGATTATCGCCCGATATCTTTCAATATCGCGCTCTTTGAGATAGTCCAGTAAACGCCTTCTCTTACCTACCAATTTCAGCAAAGCTCTTTGCGTACCGAAATCATTCTTATTTTTTTTCAAATGGTTCGTAAGATGAGTAATCCGTGTAGAAAACAGGGCAATCTGGGATTCAGGTGAACCAGTATCATTGTCTTTTTTCCCGTATTTCTTAAAGATCTTTTCCTTCTCTTCCGTGGTTAAATGCATCTTAATTCCTGACAATTAATGTTTTAAAATTCGAACTGCAAAAATATCCAATTTTTTCAATATTGCAATAACATATCCCTTTTTTATTCCGGGGTCATGGGTCCCAGTTCCTCCCTGACCCTTTTCAAGCCCTTAATCACATCCATGGGCCGATAGTCAAGCTCAATCCGGGCCTTTTGAATATCAAGTCCTGTGATTAGAGGTCTTTTAGCAGCTTCGTTCAATTGCTGGGTTTCAACCCGTCTTATGAGCGAACTATCCAGGTTGAAGGTTCGGGCCACCTCTACTGCAAAACTATAGACCGTCATAAATTGGGGCCCGGAAACGTGGAATATCCCGTTCCTTTTCTCCCTGGTTATTTTTTGGCATGCCCGGGCAAGGTCAAAAACATGGGTGGGTGTTCTCACCTGGTCCCCGACAACCCTGATGGGTTTTTCTGACATCAGGAACTGACGAATCCAACTGACGATATTGGATCTGCCTTCTCCGCTAAATATACCATAAACCAAGCTGGTGCGGACTATCGACCAGGCATTTAGCTGCTCCTGGATATATTGTTCCGATAGTTTTTTGGAAAGACCGTACTGATTTTGCGGATTGGCCTGATCCTCCTCCCTGTAGTTCCCCCGAGTCCCGTCAAAAATAAAGTCAGAAGACAGGAAGAGCAGGAAAATATCCTTGTTCTTACATTCATCTGCGATGATCCTTGTTCCTTCATAATTGACTTTTGTACACTCTTCTTTTTCCAGCTCGCACTGGTCAGCCCGCGACATGGCAGCTGCATGAATAATGGCATCAGGATTATAAAGGTCAATCAGGTAATTCGTTGCAGCAGGATTGGTGACGTCGAGGACCTCAAACTTCTGATCTTTGACAATCGGAAGATCACTTGTTCTTTTTGAAGTAAAAATAAATTCGATCTCCTGATGGTCCCGGGCCTGCTTCATGATCTCCTGACCAAGCAGTCCGTTGCTGCCGGTTACCAGTATTTTGGTCTTATTCATTAACCTTTCCGATGGTGATCAGAGTTTTGAGTCTTTTGATCTGTGAAGCATTCCCAAGGGCAAATTTTTTATCATCCCTGGTCAGGGTCTCGTCCGGGGAAGGATTGATCACATAGGTTTTATCCTTTTTTCTCAGTCCAAGGATATTGGCACCGGATTCATTTCGCGGATCCAATTCCCTGATGGTCTTGCCGTCATAGCAACCTGCCAGGTCTTCGCGGCTGACTTCCTCAATGGCCCCGGTATCCGGACCCTGCAACATGATATATTCGACAAACTCAACGATGTCGGGTTGGATAACGAGTTTGGCCATACGCTGACCGCCAACCCTGTCGGGCATGATAACATTTGACGCACCGGCCCGTTTAAGCTTCTTATCGGAATGTTCATCCGAGGCCCTGGAAATGATCTTTAAATCGGTTGAAATATTGATGATGGTCATGAACAATGACTCGGTGAAGGAAAAACCTTCTATGACCATGTAACCTGTGATACCAATGGCTATGGCAGCAGTCAAAAGAGACATGGCAATGTAAAAGGTTTTATAGGTTTCCTTTTTCAACTTTGTTCAGCTAAGTAATGAATTCCTACCGGGCATCTTAAACACTGCTTAAAATTACAGTATTTATTTTTCAAATGCATGAGCGATTGGGTACTTAAGGCATTTTCGGGGCACAATCCAAGGGCTTTCCACCCCCGGATGATCCGGTTATCTTCGGGCTTGATCTGTTCCAGGAAATGAAATGCCCGGTCCTGAAACTCCTGGCTGCTCCGCATCTTCCCATAACTGAAGAGTAAAGGTACCAGGGCATTGATGATCAAACGGTCCGTTACAGAAGGAGTTTGCATGATCACGGACCGCAGATCGGATAATTCCCAGGTAGATAATAAGGATTGCAGGCTCAGCTTTTTCGAACAGATCAGATCGATCAATCTTAGTATCAGTACAGGAGGAAATGAAGCTGGCCTTATCCGGGCAAATCTCCATAAAACGGGATCAAGGGACGGCAGTTCAAATTTGTTTTTCAGGTAGCGGTACTCTTTTAACAGCTTGTTCCAATGGGCATCTTCCATAGAACCCGGTTTCTCCAGAGAGGACATTCCGAAGAAAAGTGCCTCCAGCACGAACCGGTCCACCGTTGTCTTCAGCAAGTTCTTCCCGGCTGCTAACGACTGTACAAGCAGCTCCATTGGGAGGCCGTTTAACTGTCCCCCCAGTGCCCTGGCTACCATAAGCCAGAATACAAATTCCCAGTCATTTCCCGTTTTTTCGAGGTTTTTCAGAATGGTTTCGTGTCTTTTCTCCAGCCGGTCCACCATCAGCCGGTCGAAAAGATTGAACAGGAGCATGGGATTTCCCGCGGGGAACCGGTCGGCACAGGGTATCCAAAGAACATTCTGCATCAGCCGCTGATAATGTTGCAGTACATTTCCCTGCAAGGAAATCTCAACCGTTTCTACCTGTCTGCCCGACCGGGTAAATACTTCTTCATCCCTTTTCAAAACAACATGAAGGATGACATTCTCATACTGCGGATCCTGCTGGTGCCCATGCCGGGGCCAGTCGCTTGACCTGAGATGGATCTCGACCGGTCCGGCCCAGGTCGTACTTCCCGTTTTTATCCGGGCGTCAAGGAAATCCGGACCGGCGTCCCGGTTCCACAAACCCGGTGTGAGGACTTCAAAGGCTTTTCCCAACTGATTCTTAAGATCCTCAGTATGGTACCACCGGTAAAGCCAGGCAGCCTGTAACAATTCTTCTTTCATGGTGCAGGAAATTAAAGGTTTATACCCTTAATCCCCGTACCCGCGAAATATCGAACCCGAAATCAAAGAATTTTTTAAGAAAATAAATTCCCCGAACCAGGGAACCAAGCCTGCCTGCCGGCAGGCAGGGAACCAAGGAACTTTACAGGATTTTATTTTGCTTCAGCAAAATCCCCATCTGCTCCCTGAGGTTTCCTGCCGCTTCACGGGCTGCCCGGGCAAAACGGTCGGAAACATCGGCATAGATAATGGAGCGGCTGGAGTTTACAATCAAGCCACATTGGCGGTTCAGTCCCAGGGCAGCCACTTCTTCCAGGCTGCCTCCCTGGGCACCGATACCCGGGACGAGCAGGAAATGATCGGGGATCAATTCGCGGATTCCTTCCAGCATCTCCGATTTGGTGGCCCCCACGACGAACATGGTATTGTCTGTATTGCCCCAATATTTTGCTGTTTCTATCATCCGTTCATAAAGATAGCCGCCTTCCTTTTGTTCCAGGAACTGAAAATCCAGTGCACCCTGATTGGATGTAAGCGCGATGATGATCACCCATTTACCGGGGAATTCGTAGAAGGGACTGACGGAATCTTTTCCCATATAGGGACTTACGGTGACCGCGTCAAAATCCATATGTTTAAAGAAAACCGACGCATAGAGTTTGGAGGTATGACCGATGTCGCCCCTTTTAGCATCGGCGATAAGAAATAATTCGGGATACTTTTGCCGTATATAGTTTACTGTCATTTCCAGGCTGATGAATCCGGTGGCTCCCATAGACTCATAAAAAGCAAGATTGGGCTTGTAGGCAACAGCCAGATCATGGGTGGCGTCAATTATTCGCCTGTTGAATTCAAATATTGGGTATTCTGCCGTGAGTATGGCTCTGGGCAGTTTATGATAGTCGGAATCCAGACCGATACAAAGGAAAGACCGTTTTTTCTTGATCTGCTCAAATAGTTCCTTGCTGTTCATGATCAGGTAAGATTGCTCATTTTCATCCGCTCTGCATTTTCTGCCATCTGCAATTTGGTGATGATCTCATCCAGGTCCCCGTCCATAATGGCAGAAAGATTGTAAAGGGTCAGGTTGATCCGGTGATCGGTGACCCTTCCCTGGGGATAATTATAGGTCCGTATTTTTGCAGAACGATCCCCCGTGCTGACCATGGTTTTGCGCTTGGAGGCCACTTCATCCATTCTTTTCTGAAGCTCCAGGTTGTAGAGCCTCGACCGAAGTTCTTTCATGGCTTTATCCAGGTTCTTCAGCTGAGACTTCTCATCCTGGCAGGTTACCACGATACCTGTTGGAATGTGGGTGAGCCTTATGGCCGAATAGGTGGTATTGACACTCTGGCCCCCGGGACCTGAGGAGCAAAAGGTATCTTTCCGGATATCATCCTGCCTGAGGTCCACATCGAATTCATCGGCTTCCGGAAGGACCGCTACCGTGGCAGCTGAAGTATGTACCCTCCCCTGGGTTTCGGTCTGGGGAACCCGTTGCACCCGGTGTACACCCGATTCATATTTCATTATACCGTAAACCCCATTTCCCGTAACATTCAGGATAATTTCCTTGAAACCGCCAACGGTACCCTCTGTACTGCTGGTGGTTTCAACTTTCCAATTCTTGTTTTCACAGTACTTGAGATACATCCTGTAGAGGTCACCGGCAAAAATGCTGGCTTCATCTCCACCGGTACCGGCACGGATTTCCAGGATGGCATTCTTTTCATCTTCGGGATCGGCAGGAATGAGCAAAAGCTTGATCTTTTCCTCCATGGGCTCTACCCTGGTAGTGAGTTCATCCAGTTCTTCCTTGGCCATTTCCCTTAATTCCTCATCCTTTTCATGGGCCAGTATATCGCGGGCAGACTGGATATTGCTGAGCAGATCTTTATATTCCCTGTAGACCTCCACAACAGGTTCCAGGTCTTTATATTCCTTATTCAGCTTAACATAGCGGTCCATGTCCGCTATAATTTCCGGATCGCTAATCAGCCGGCCTACTTCATCGAAGCGCGATTTTACGCCTTCCAGTTTCTCAAGTACAAGATTCTTTGCCATATGATATATTAAGCGAGCCCAAAGATAGGAAATATCGTCCAGACGGATAAGGCACTTTTATCCTATGAATATTCAAACCTGCCGTATTCAGACCGGATGGTCAGCAGGTTTCGGTCTGAAGAAACAACATGACCAATGACCTTGGCATCGATCTGAAAGGATGCAGCTATCCTGATGATCTCATCAACGGCCTGTCCGTCGGCATAAATTTCAAAACGGTGTCCCATGTTGAATACCTGGTACATTTCCCTCCAGTCGGTGTCCGACTCCTCCTGTATCATACGGAAAAGAGGCGGTAGCTCAAAAAGATTGTCCTTGATGACATGAACCTTGTCTGTAAATTTCAGGACCTTGGTCTGGGCACCCCCCGAACAATGGATCATACCATAAACCTGTTCCCCGCAATTTTCAAGCACCTTTTTGACAACGGGAGCATAGGTCCTGGTGGGAGAAAGGAGCAATTTCCCGGCATCCATGCCTTCGGGCTCTACAGGATCGGTAAGTTTATAGGAACCGGTGTACACCAGGGAAGGATCGATGCCCGGATCAAAGCTTTCAGGATATTGGTCTTTCAAATATTGACCGAACAGATCATGCCGGGCTGAGGTGAGCCCATTGCTGCCGATGCCGGAATTGTATTCCTGCTCATAACTGGCTTTGCCAAAAGAGCTTAATCCAATGATTTGCTGACCGGGCCGGATTCCCACGCCGCGGATGCCGGAGCGTTTCATCCGGCAGCTAACCGTTGAATCAAGGATGATAGTCCGAACAAGATCGCCTACATCAGCCGTCTCTCCACCGGCCGACCATATGCCGATGCCCAGTGACCTGAGTTCTCCGAGGATTTCCTCGGTTCCCCGAATAATGGCGGAGATAATTTCTCCCGGTATTTTATTCCTGTTCCTCCCTATTGTGGAAGACAGCACGATATTATCCATGGCGCCCACGCATATCAGGTCGTCCAGGTTCATTACGATGGCATCCTGTGCAATACCTTTCCAAACGCTCATATCCCCGGTTTCCTTCCAGTAGACATATGCCAGGGATGACTTTGTGCCTGCGCCGTCTGCGTGCATGACCAGGCAATACTCCTCGTCTCCGGAAGAATAGTCCGGGATGATCTTGCAGAAAGCCTTGGGGAATATGCCCGGATCCGTATGTTTCAGGGCATCGTGTACATCCTCTTTGGAAGAGGAAACACCGCGCTGACTATACCTGTTCTCCCGGGCCATAAAAACTATTCTTCTTCAAGGTTATAATCGGTAGTGAGCACCTGGAATTCGGTCCTTCTGTTCAACTGATGGGCAATTTCCCTTTGTTCCTCAGTAGGCAAACGGTTAATGAATTGCTCGGTCAGCGTAGCCCCTTCGGGCAAAAACTCATATTGTTCGTGTATACGCGAGGTCACCACCTTGGGCCTTGACTCCCCGTATCCCTTGGCTGACAAGCGATCGGGTGATATCCCCTTTTGAATCAGGTAGTCAACAACCGACTGGGCCCTTTTCTGGGAAAGTTCTATATTGTCCTGATCGCTACCCCGGCTATCGGTATGAGACATCAATTCGATGGTAACATTGGGGTTATCGTTCAGGGTCTCTATCAGGTCATCCAGGGAAACCATAGCCTCGGGCCGTAACTCCCAGCGGGCGAAATCATAGAATACATTCGAGTTGGATAATTCTATGGGCTTCTCAATGGAGGCCAGATAGATCGTCGTGGTAAAATCTTTGCTTTCTTCCAGTCCCCTGGTCGTCTCCCGTTCCTTACCGTTCAGATATCCTTCAAGGGAGGCGATGAAAACATAATCCGTCGAGGGCTTCAGCATGAACTTAAAAAAACCGTCCTCACCGGTTGTGGTCTCCAGCTGACTTCCGTCACTGCCAATAGACTTTACCACAGCATCGGCGAGCAGTTCATCGGTTTTCTCATCCCGGACCTCGCCTTCAACACTGAACTTCAAGGGCGGCAACACGAACAAATATATCTCGTCATTGCCTCTTCCTTTCCGGGCAGAGCTGAAATATCCCCGCTCCGCCTCATCTTCGAAAACAATTCCAAAATCATCGGCTGCAGAATTAATTGGAACCTTCATATTTTCAATCTTGTAGCTGCCGTCTTCGGTTTCCGTAGCCTTGAAAATATCCAGACCACCCATGCCAATATGGCCGTCGGATGAAAAATACAGGGTGCCGTCCGCATGCACGAAGGGAAACACCTCATTTCCCATCGTATTGATGACCTCACCCAGGTTTTCGGGTTCTTCCCATTCGGCACCTTCATTGGCCCGGGTTACTTTCCATATGTCTTTGTCTCCATATCCGCCGGGCATGTCTGAAACAAAATAAAGGGTCAGCTGGTCGGGCGACAATGCCGGATGGGCCGCCACCAGGCTGTCCTCCAGGAGTTGTACCATCTGGGGTTCGCTCCAGCTGTCACCCGTTCGGTTGCTGGTATAGATCTGACAACCGAAATTTTTATTTTTATTGACCTTGCAGCGCGTAAAATACAGGGTGTTGTAATCGGCAGAAATACAAGAGGTACCATCTTCGAATTCCGAATTGATGTTCTCGCTCAGGGGCACGGGTGTACTCCATTTGCCTTTCCTGTCCTGGAAACTCATGTAGATGTCCGCGAAATTTTGTCCCGTGGCCCCGTGAATATCATTCCCGGTCGATTCATCCCTAGTGGATGTAAAATAAACCATGGTATAATCATCCCGGGCAAAAGCAGGACTGAAGTCGCTGGCCCTTGAATTGAAGAACCTCATGTTCTCGATCTCATAACCGGTAGGATTATCTCTCCATTTAATCGCCAGATCACAGGAAACGATACCGTTTTGCCCCCTCGGATCGCCGGGCACCAGTTCCTTGAATTTTTTGTATTGCTCCAGTGCATCCTCGTAATCCTCGTTCATTTTCAGCACGTGCGCATAACGAAGATAAACGATGGGATCCTGGTAGTCTTTTTGAATGGCTTGCCGGTACCTGAGCTCTGCCCTGCGGGTATCATTGGTTATCCGATAGCATTCCGCCATCTTGAACATGATCTCGGCCCGGGTCTCATTGTTGTTTGCCTTATTGTAAGCCTTTTTGTAAAGATCAATGGCTGTTGTATATTCCCCTGCATTATAAGCCAGATCTGCGCGGTCAACCCTGTTGTTCCTTCGTTGTGCATCCATGTGGGAAGCAGGTGCTACAAGCAACAAAACCAGCAAATAGATGATTCTAAAATTCTTCATAATCCCTGATTGTCCTTTTTGATAAAGTTAAAGGAAAAAATGCAATCCTTAAGTTTGATTCTTAAGTCAATACTCAAAACGCCAGTCAGGGGCATTTATTATTATCGAATAAACAGAAGTTCCCTGTATTTTGGCAGGGGCCAAATCTCATTATCCACGATAAGCTCCAGCTTGTCGATATGATCCCGTATCTGTTCCAAAAAAGGAAGAACATTCTTCGAATAGGCTCCGGCACGCTCGCGCATGTTCTCAATCCTGTTGGCTAACTTGCGGGCATTGACCATAGCCTTAACCCCGGCCTTGACTGCAGAAATATATTCAGAGACTTCCCTGATACGCTCTACCCGGGCTTTCGAAAGGGACTTAAATTGTTCTTCATCAAATAATTGTTTGAGCCCCAGAACATTGTCCATCAACTCGGTCTGGTATCTTATGGCTGTCGGCACAATATGATTGATCGCAATATCTCCCAAAACGCGGGCTTCAATCTGGATCTTCTTTACATAACGCTCCAGTCTGACCTCGGTCCTGCTTTCGATCTCCTTTTCCACAAAGATCCTTTGCCTTTTAAAAAGCCTGATCGATGATGTGGTCAAATAGGAATCATAGGCAGTCGGAACATCGATGACATTGGTGAGTTTTCTCTTTTTTGCTTCCCTGATCCAATCCTCGCTGTATGAGTTCCCTTCAAAACGGATATTTCTCGACTCAGCTATATATTTTCTTAAAACCTGGAAGATGGCCTCATCCTTTTTTGTTCTCTTGTCTATAATAGCATCCACTTCCTTTTTAAATTTCTCAAGCTGGTCGGCCACTGCGGTATTAAGCACTATCAGCGGGGAAGCAATATTGGCAGAAGATCCGACTGCCCTGAATTCAAAACGGTTACCCGTAAATGCAAAGGGCGAGGTGCGGTTCCTGTCGGTATTGTCCAGGAGTATCTCGGGGATCTTGCCTATGCTGAGTTTCAGTTCTGTCTTCTCATCCGGGCTCATTTTCTGGTCGGGTACATTTTGTTCGATCATATCCAGCATAGTGGTGATCTGCCGGCCCAGGAAAACGGACATGATGGCCGGTGGTGCTTCATTGGCGCCCAGGCGATGGGCATTTCCTGCCGAAGCGATACTGGCCCTTAATAGATCGGCATATTCGTATACCGCCTTAATGGTATTGACAAGAAAAGTAAGGAACTGGAGGTTGTTCCGGGGTGTTTTACCCGGTGCCAGTAAATTTACGCCGGTATCGGTTGACAGGGACCAATTGCTGTGCTTACCCGAACCATTGATTCCCGCAAAGGGCTTTTCATGAAAAATAACCTGGAAGTTGTGCTTGGCTGCGACCTGTTTCATAATAGCCATCACCAGGAGATTATGATCCACGGCCAGGTTGGCTTCTTCATGAATGGTGGCACATTCGAACTGGTTGGGAGCAACTTCATTGTGCCGGGTCGATACCGGTATGCCCAGTTTGTAACATTCAATCTCAAAATCCTGCATGTAAGCGGCCACCCGCTTGGGTATGGACCCAAAGTAGTGATCTTCCAGCTGTTGATCTTTGGCGGAAGCATGCCCCATAAGGGTCCTGGAAGTCAGCATCAGATCGGGACGGGCATGATAGAGGGCTGAATCAACCAGAAAGTATTCCTGCTCCCAACCCAGGTTGGACTGTACCCGGGTAACGCTCCGGTCAAAATAAAGTGCTACTTCAGTAGCAGCCTTATCCACAGCCTGGAGCGCCTTAAGCAAAGGAGTTTTATGGTCCAGTGCCTCTCCGGTGTAGGAAATGAATATGGTTGGAACACTCAGGGTCTTGTCCAGGATAAATGCAGGTGAAGAGGGATCCCAGGCAGTGTATCCCCGGGCTTCAAAAGTATTTCTGATTCCTCCGCTTGGAAAACTGGAAGCGTCCGGTTCCTGCTGCGACAGGTGAGTACCGGAAAAAACCTCTATAACCCCTCCGTTCTCGCCCGGCTCAATGAACGCATCATGCTTCTCGGCCGTACCATCGGTAAGGGGATGGAACCAATGGGTATAATGTGTGGCGCCCATTTCCATGGCCCAGGCTTTCATTCCGGAAGCCACCTGACTGGCTGTTTTCCTGTCGATGCTCGTTCCCTTTTCAACGGCAGTAATAACGGCATTATAAGCCTCCCTGGAAAGATACTTTTGCATCTTCACATGGTCAAACACATGGACACCGAAATATTCTGAAGTTTTGCCGGCCGGAAATTCAACCGGAACGGGCTGACGGTTCAGGACTTCCTGAAGTGCTACAAAGCGAAGCTTCGCGTACGCGTGATTCATGGTTTTGGGATTATTTCAGCAAAAATAGCTTTTTTCATACATCCCCCGTAAAAAAACAACATTAAATATGAAAAAAAAGGGGATGCAATCACATCCCCCCTGTAATTAAACGGGCAGCAAGCCTGCTATTTATGCATTTCAGTGAAATACTTATAAAAATACGGTATCGTTTCGATTCCTTTATAGAAATTGAATAAGGGGTAGTTTTCATTGGGTGAATGAATGGCATCCGATTCCAATCCAAAACCCATCAGTATACTTTTAACACCCAGAACCTCTTCAAAATCGGCGACTATGGGAATGGATCCCCCGCTCCTGGCAGGTATGGGTTTTTTACCGAAGGTTGCCTCGATGGCTTTTGAGGCGGCCCGGTACATACGGGTATCGGCAGGTGTCATGTAGCCTTCCCCGCCGTGCAGGGAACGGACCTCGACCTTGACCCCCTCAGGTGCTATTGAGGTGAAATGGTCTTTGAACATCTGGTCGATCTTTTTACTTTTCTGATTGGGAACCAAACGCATGGAGACTTTCGCGTGGGCCTCAGAAGGCAGGATGGTCTTTGCTCCTTCTCCGGTATAACCACCCCATATACCATTCACATCGAGGCTGGGGCGGATCCCTGTTCGCTCCAGGGTGGTATAGCCTTCTTCTCCACCGACAACTTCCACCTCCAGTTCTGCTTTATAGGCATCCGGGTCGAAAGGTGCCCGGGCCATTTCCTTCCTTTCTTCTTCACTCAGTTCTACCACATTATCATAAAAGCCGGGTATGGTGATCCTGTTACGCGAGTCGGTAAGCGAAGCGATCATTTTACAGAGTACGTTCACCGGGTTGATGATGGCGCCCCCGTATAAACCTGAATGTAAATCCCGGTTCGGACCGGTTAATTTGACTTCGAGATAGCTTAAGCCACGCAGACCAACGGTTATGGAGGGTACATCGGGGGCGATCATGGTGGTGTCGGAAATTAGAATCACATCGGCTGCCAACAGTGATTTATTTTCCTTACAGAAATCTTTCAGACTGGGGGAGCCTATTTCCTCTTCCCCTTCAATCATGAATTTTACGTTGCAGGGAAGATTGCCCGATTGAACCATGTATTCAAAGGCCTTGGCATGCATGAAGAACTGACCCTTGTCGTCATCCGCTCCCCGGGCATAGATCTTTCCATCACGCACTTCGGGTTCAAAAGGCGGGGACTTCCATAAGTCAAGCGGTTCGGCCGGCTGAACATCATAATGACCGTATACCAGAACGGTGGGCAGATCCGGACCAATGATCTTTTCGGCATAGATGACCGGGAAACCCTTTGTTTCCATAACCTCTGCCTTGTCTGCCCCGCATTTCAGCAGGTGGGCACGCAAATGATCGGCCGCTTTGAGCATATCCTCCCTGTTTTCTGCCTTTGCACTCACAGAAGGGATCCGGATCAATTCGAACAATTCATCCAGAAAACGTTGTTTGTTTTTTTCAATATAGTCTTTTACACGATCCATAATTTTGATTTTAATTTATGAGCTGAATTAATCTTGCATATTCATCTGGTAAAATGCCCGTTCCAGGGCCTGGTAAAAATCTTCGCCATATTTGCGGATGAGCCCCTCTTTAACAAAACGAAAGACGGGAACATCCAGCTTATCTCCGAAGATCGTAGCCGGCTTACAGATCTCCCAGCGATCATAATTCAATGCCCGGTAAGCTGAGAGCTGTTTGATGCGCACCGGATACAGATGACAGGATACCGGTTTAACAAAATCAGTCTTTCCTTCCAGATAAGCCTTTTCAAATGCACATTTATATATGCCTCCTTCCAAATAAGTGTAAGCACATTCTTTTTTATCTATCAAAGGCGTTACCTTCTCTCCGTCATCATCCACCACCCAGGGACCCTGCCGTTCAATCGCCTTCTTTCCTTCTTGCCTTAAATAAGGTTCCAGCCGGGGATAAATCTCCTCAAGCTTTTTGACTTCTTTTTCTTCAAGCAGTGCTCCTGCATCCCCGTGGACACAACAAGCACCTTTACAGCGATCCAGGTCACAAACGAATTTTTCCGTTAATACATCCCCGGAAACCAACTTATCCCCCAGCTGGAAAATACTGTGCGGCTCTTTTCCTTTCATCCAATGTAGCTTACAGAAAAAGCAAAGATAAAAGTAAATCAAGACCGTAAAAACTATTCAAGAGCATGCTCGGTCCATCAAGCTTGTTTGCTGTCTCAGGGTCATGGAAATCAAAACTTAAAATTTGCCATTATGAAAAAAAAAGAATTTTAACCCTTATGCTTATCGCCGGATTTTCAATCCTGGCGAGTTTTGCACAGACAGGGACCGCCCGCGTGTTGGTTATACACAATGCACCGGATGCCGACTCCGTGGATGTGTATTTGAACGACAACATGCTGATCGATGACTTCAAATTCAGGCATGGATCAGACTTCGTCGATGCGCCCGCGGGTACACCTGTATCTATAGATATTGCGCCCGCTACCAGCTCCAGTTCATCGGAAAGTATTTACAATCTTACCACTACCCTCACCGCAGATGAGACCTATATTCCCGTTGCAGCAGGTGAAGCGGCCAAGATCGGTTCCGGTGATGAAGATTTCCTCCGGAAACGGCCAGACCATCACCAAACTGCAAATTGCACGTTAGGTACCGGCTCATTAAAAGAAAAAGGTCGCTTCATTTGAAGCGGCCTTTTTTATTGCCCTGTCCGGAAATCATTCTAATTTTGCCGGGATGAACATCAATCCGGGGGAAATAAAAAATGATCCGGAATACGAGCTTTTAGAAGAGCTCGCCTATGATGATATCCTGATGTTTGCCAGCCAGTACCTGCGCAGACCGAATCCTGTAACCCGGTTTTATTTTTTTGTATTAAGCGTAACGGGATTGTACCTGCTGGGCATGTTGATCGTGATCCTGTTCCGAAGCGACATTGCTGCCTGGCCCGTCATTAAATATACACTCTATGGGTTCCTGTTGTCATTCACCCTGATCATACCGGTACATGAAGGGATCCATGGCATCATGTACAAAATACTGGGAGCAAGGAAAATAAAATTTGGTTTCAGCCTGAATCAGCTGGCTTTTTATGCTGTTGCCGATGCGTTTGTCATCAACAGGAAAGAATTCACCTACCTGGCGCTGTCTCCTTTTGTCAGCATATCGGTAATCAGTCTTCTTGGGATGTTCCTGGTCCCCGGATTGTATTACTGGACATTTCTTAGCCTGCTTTTTTTTCACGCGACCATGTGTGCCGGGGATTTTGCCCTGCTCAGTTATTACCGGGAACATCCTGATTATGAAATTTTAACATTTGACGAAACCCTGCATAAAAAATCCTATTTTTATGGCCGTAAAATTGGAAAGGGAGAAAATGTATAAGATCAGATTGATCTTCATAGACTTAATTATTACCGGCTTGATCCTTCTGAATACACCCCCGGGCATAGCACAACCTCGTGGAGTATACATCAGCGGGGGGCATGTTCATACTTCTCTTATGTATTACCCGGGTGAAGAAAAATATGAATATGTCGGCACACCGTATTTGAACAAGGACTTCATGTATGGCAAAATTATCATGAAAGATGATACCGTCCTTGAGGGTCTTTTCAGGTATAATATCTATAACCAGGAAGTCGTGGCCGTATTCGACGGGGATACCCTTGCCGTCGCCAAGCCCTTGAACATGGTCGAATTTCAGATGGCTGCCAAGCGTTTTATCTATACCCTTATCATCGACCGGGACATGGGAAAACCTTACGTGACCGGATCTTTTTTTGAAATACTGGAGGACGGAGAATTGCAGTTGCTCAAACGGCATTATTCCAAATTGGAGACCTTCAAGTATGCATCCAACTACATGGGAGGAGCGGGAGACGGCCGTGACTATTTTGAGCATGTTTCCGAACTTTATTTCCGGAAAGGACCGGGATCGGAAGCAAGGCAACTGAAGAAACCCAAAAAGATCATTCCGGAAGTGATGGAGGATAAAAAAGAAGAAGTCATGCACTTTATCAGGGAAGAAAAATTATCCCTCAAGGATGAAGGGGACCTGATCAGGTTGTTTGAATATTATAACCAGTTGTAAGATGTTGTACCGAACTTTCCTATTTATTTTGATTATTATTAACCCCAGCTTGATTTTGAATGCACAACCGGGGAAGATCAGAAATGTTCGTATGAATGTAGTCAATAATCAAGTGAAGATCAACTACGATATTCAGGGACGTTCACAACAGGATTCATTTCTTGTCAAGCTCCGGTTTATTGACCAGAATGCCAACATAACCAAACCCCTTTATACAGAGGGCGACATCGGAATGGGTGTTCAACCCGGGTATGGAAATACCATAATGTGGGATTTAACCCAGGAATATACCATATTGAATAAAAAGCTCAAGCCCAAGTTATATGCCTTAGATCCTCAAAAACCCCGCCGACACATGGGAGGACCTTCCAATGCATTTCTGTCGGTTTTGTTGCCCGGCCTCGGGGATTATTTCGTAGCGGATCACAGGGATATGGCATTCAAGCCGTATCTGAGAACCATTACCGCTTTGGGACTGATCGCTACCGGGATCTACGCCGGAAACCAGAGATATCACGCAGAAGGCTTTTATTTTCCTGTTCCTGTAAAACAAGAGATCTACAGTGGCAGGGGAGGATACCAAATTGTCTATGAGGATAAATATTATCCCGGTCCCATGCAATATTGGTTATTCAAGGGTGACCGGGAGGTATTCATGACAGCAGGCATAATCGTCTGGTTATATGATATATTCTGGGTATATTCCAAGGGTGTGGTCAACAGAAGATTTCTCAAAACCATGGAATTTGCCCTCGAACCCACCTCCTTCCCCAACAAGGCTTATCAGTTATCCTGCAGGATCAACTTTTGAAGGATGTGCTTAAAACACCATAACTGCATCATTGATGATTTCATTATACGCGCGTTTAATCCTGAAAGCAAATTAGCCGATGGCCAGTTTTAATAAACTACCTCGCGGCAGAGCTACGAGGTATTAAAACAGCTTGAGCTGTTG